>NZ_NOZE01000013.1:0-633566 GCF_002259025.1 Rhodococcus sp. 05-2255-1e
CGGAAAATCCCGCTCCGGTAGGCAATCGCCGTACCACGACGACTTCAACGACCCACCCCGGGAGAAGAAATCGATCAACGGCATCTCGACGGTCATCTCCGGCGTCGGCACCCCCACCAACACCACCGTCCCGGCGAGATCGCGGGCGTAGAACGCCTGCTTCCAGGTTTCCGGGCGGCCGACGGCATCGATGACCACATCCGCCCCGAACCCACCGGTGAGCTCTTGGATGGCCTCGACGGCATCGACCTGGGAGGCGTCGACAGTGTGGGTGGCCCCGAGTTCGAGGGCCCAGTCGAGTTTTTTCTTGTCGCGGTCGACGGCGATGATCGTCGACGCCCCCGCCAACCGGGCGCCGGCGATCGCAGCATCACCGACACCGCCGCACCCGATCACGGCGACGGAATCCCCGCGGGAGACGTTCCCGGTGTTCATCGCCGCACCGAGTCCGGCCATCACCCCGCAGCCGAGCAGACCGACGACCGCCGGATCGGAGTCGGGGTCGACTTTGGTGCACTGTCCTTCGTGGACGAGGGTCTTGTCGGCGAACGCCCCGATCCCCAACGCGGGAGAGAGTTCGGTGCCGTCGGCGAGAGTCATCTTCTTCGATGCATTGTGGGTGTCGAAGCAGTACCAGGGGGTGCCTTTCTTGCAGGCTCGGCACTCCCCGCACACCGCACGCCAGTTCAACACCACGAAATCACCGACCTCGACATGAGTGACCGCATCGCCGATCGCTTCGACGGTGCCTGCGGCTTCGTGGCCGAGCAGGAACGGGAACTCGTCGTTGATGCCCCCCTCGCGGTAATGCAGATCGGTATGACACACCCCGCACGCGGCGATGGTGACCACGACATCGTTCGGGCCGGGATCGGGAATGGTGATCGTCTCGATCGAGACGGGCTCGCCTTTGCTCTTGGCGACGACGGCGCGGACCTGCTGCGGCATGTATTCCTCCACTGAAAATCGTGTGTTGCGTGCTCGGTTCAGCCTCGCACAACGCATCGTCACGTGGCGACATCTGCATTCGTTCGGTGGGACGAGCCGCGGAATTCACACGCTCGTGACCGAGCGGGCACACAGTCTTCTCGTGCGAGCGGTACCTATGAACGATGTCTGCACCCATGGAATACGACCTGGTGGTCATCGGCTCGGGCCCCGGCGGCCAGAAGGCCGCGATCGCGGCCGCGAAGCTCGGAAAGCGAGTGGCGATCGTGGAGAAGGGCCACATGCTCGGCGGCGTGTGCGTCAACACCGGAACCATTCCGTCCAAGACACTCCGAGAGGCCGTCCTCTATCTGACGGGGATGAATCAGCGAGAGCTGTACGGCGCGAGCTACCGCGTCAAGGCCGACATCACTCCCGCCGACCTGCTGGCCCGAACCCAGCATGTGATCGGTAAGGAAATCGAGGTGGTGCGCTCGCAACTGCTCCGTAACCGCATCGAGCTGATCACCGGGGTCGGCAAGTTTCTGGATGCACACACCATCGTCGTCGAGGACGAGGCCCGGGGCGAGCGCATCACGGTCTCGGCCGCCAACGTGGTGATCGCCACCGGCACCGCCCCCGCGCGACCCGCCGACGTCGCATTCGACGACTACCGGGTGTTGGACTCCGACGGCATTCTGAACTTGGAGTTCATCCCGGCGTCGATGGTCGTCGTGGGTGCCGGCGTGATCGGCATCGAGTACGCCTCGATGTTCGCCGCCCTGGGCACCAAGGTGACCGTCGTCGAGAAACGCGATTCGATGCTCGACTTCTGCGATCGCGAGATCGTCGAATCCCTGCAGTTCCACCTCCGCGATCTCGCGGTGACGTTCCGCTTCGGTGAAGCAGTCACCGCGGTGGACGTCGGGCCGAACGGCACGGTGACGACCCTTGCCAGCGGCAAACGCATCCCGGCGGAGACGGTGATGTACTCGGCGGGTCGCCAGGGGCTGACCACGGCCCTCGAACTCGAGAACGCGGGCCTCGAAGCCGACGCCCGTGGGCGCATCTTCGTCGACGAGCATTTCCAGACCAAGGTGGACCACATCTATGCCGTCGGCGACGTCATCGGGTTTCCGGCGTTGGCGGCGACGTCGATGGATCAGGGCAGGTTGGCGGCGTATCACGCGTTCGGGGAACCGAGCGCGCAGCTCACCGACGTCCAACCGATCGGCATCTACTCCATCCCCGAGGTCTCGTACGTCGGCGCGACCGAGGTCGATCTGACGAAAGGATCCATTCCTTACGAGGTCGGTGTGTCGCGATACCGCGAACTCGCCCGCGGCCAGATCGCCGGGGACTCGTACGGGATGCTCAAGTTGCTCGTCTCCACCGAGGACCGTTCGATTCTCGGCGTGCACATCTTCGGTTCGGGAGCCACGGATCTGGTGCACATCGGTCAGGCCGTCATGGGGTGCGGCGGCACCGTCGACTACCTGGTCGATGCGGTCTTCAACTACCCGACGTTGTCCGAGGCGTACAAGGTCGCCGCACTGGACGTCACCAACAAGATCCGAGCCCTGGCAAATTTCGACCGCTGATGCGTCGACGCGGGGACCGAATCGCCGACCGGGAATGAACGACGGTTCCGCGGTTGTTCTGTCGGGTAGTGATTCACCACGATCGACGTCGGCGTGTATGCGGCTCGAGCAGACGGTCCGCGTATTCTGACCCGATGCTCGCGTCGAGGCATCGACGAGTCGATCCGAAAGGGGCCCGGCCATGACCGAACAGTCGAAGATGTACGAGCTGGAATTTCCGGCACCTCAGATTTTCTCCAACGACGGAGTCGGGCCCGTGCTGGTGCACGGGCTGGAAGGTTTCTCCGACGCCGGCCATGCCGTGAAGCTGGCGACGACCCATCTGCGGGAGAGTCTCGAAACCGAGCTGGTGGCCTCCTTCGATGTCGACGAGTTGATCGATTACCGGTCCCGTCGGCCGACCATGACGTTCAAGTCCGATCACTTCTCGGATTACGACGCTCCCGAGCTCAACCTGTATGCCGTCAAGGACAACGTGGGGACCCCCTTCCTTCTTCTGGCAGGCATGGAGCCCGATCTGCGATGGGAGAAGTTCACGACGGCAGTGCGACTGCTTGCCGAGCAGCTCGGAGTGCGGCGCACGATCGGTCTCGGCTCCATTCCGATGGCCATTCCGCACACCCGCCCGCTGGGCGTCACCGCGCACGCGAGCGACAGGGCGTTGGTCAAGGAAGGCAACAGCTGGGCGGGCGAGCTGCAGGTGCCCGGTAGTGCGTCGTCCTTGCTCGAACTACGGATGGCACAGCACGGCCACGAGTCGATGGGGTTCTCGGTACACGTCCCGCATTATCTCGCGCAGACGGACTACCCGGGGGCTGCGGAAACGCTGCTCGAGAACGTCGGTGAAGCTGCCGAGCTCGATCTGCCTTTGGCAGCGTTGGGCGAGGCCGCGGCTCGCGTCCGGGAGCAGGTCAACGAGCACATCACCGGAAACGAGGAAGTGCAGTCGGTCGTACAGGCGCTCGAGCGCCAGTACGACACGTATGTCGCCGCGCAGGAACAACAGTCCACGCTGTTGGCCAGTGACGAGCCGCTCCCCAGCGGCGACGAGCTGGGTGCCGAGTTCGAGCGGTTCCTGGCCGAGCAGGCCGGCCTCGACGACGGAGACGGACAAGCTCCCCGGTAGTTGTGGAGCTGGTCACAGCGAAAGCAGTGGTATCCAGTCATATGCGACAGCCCCGGCGGATCGCAACATACCTGTAACCCGCAATACGCCCGATGCTCTGCCCCGAGCGCGATCTCGTGCGAGAGTCGTAGCAACACACAACCGTCGTCTGTGTTGCTGCGCTCTCGTCAGCAGCGACGCCGTACTGCGCCGTGCGTCGGCGCACCAGGGAATCAGGAGGCGCGAATGTCCACTACTCCGCGCAGTCGTAAGCTCCGGCCGGTTCCCGACGAGGAACCGCGGCTGATCTTTCGGACCATTCACGGATATCGGCGGGCCTTTCGCATGGCCGGTGAGGGCCCTGTGCTGCTGCTGATCCACGGGATCGGTGACAATTCCGAGACGTGGAACGAGGTCATCCCGCACCTCGCCAAGAGCTACACGGTGATCGCACCCGATCTCCTCGGCCACGGCCGCTCCGACAAACCTCGGGCCGACTATTCGGTTGCCGCGTACGCCAACGGTATGCGCGACCTATTGTCCGTCCTGGGCATCGAGCACGTCACCGTGGTGGGCCATTCGCTCGGCGGCGGGGTGGCGATGCAGTTCGCCTATCAGTTCCCGCACATGGTCGATCGCCTCGCGTTGGTGTCCTCGGGCGGAGTGACCAAGGACGTGCACCCCCTTCTGCGACTGGCGTCGATGCCGTTCCTGTCCGAGGCGGTGAAGCTGCTGCGCTTGCCGGGCGCGATACCGGCGGTCAAGCTGGCCGGCGGCCTGTTGAGCAAACTGCACAGCTCCCCACTGCGACCGGGGTCGATGCTGCACGACACCCCCGATCTGATCCGAGTGCTGAGCGAACTGCCTGCACCGACGACATACGAGGCCTACCTACGGACGTTGCGTGCCGTGGTGGACTGGCGTGGCCAGGTGGTCACGATGCTGGACCGCTGCTATCTCACCGAGAACCTGCCGGTGCTGCTGGTGTGGGGTGAACAGGACTCGGTGATCCCGGTGGCGCACGCCCGGCTGGCTCATTCCGCCATGCCCGGTTCGAAGCTGGAAGTGTTCGACAATTCCGGACACTTCCCGTTTCGCGACGATCCGATGCGCTTCCTTCAGGTCCTCGAGGACTTCATCGACTCGACTCCCTCGCTCAGTTTCGACGAGGTGCGCTGGCGCAACCTGCTCATCACCGGCGTCGGCGAGGACATGATCAGCGGCAGCTCGAGCACCAGGATGGCCGTGCTCGGGGCCATGGGGTCCGACGAGCGAAGCGCGACCTGACGCTCCCGTCGCAGGCGTTCGGTGTCGATTCGGGAACCGCCGTCACCGACACATAGCCTGTAGAGGTGCTCCTCACCGAACTGATACCCGACGTTTCCGCCGCCACCTCCGACGGCGTGGACCCGGACGTCCTGTTCGATACGTTCACCACCTGGGCTTCGGACCGGGGCCTGACGCTGTATCCCACGCAGGAAGAGGCGCTGATCGAGCTGGTGTCGGGATCCAACGTCATCCTGGCCACGCCGACCGGTTCCGGAAAGTCCATGGTCGCCATCGGTGCCCACTTCGCGGCCATGGCCGCAGGCATTCGCAGTTTCTACACCGCGCCGATCAAGGCGCTCGTCAGCGAGAAGTTCTTTGCCCTGTGCGAGATCTTCGGAGCGCAGAACGTCGGCATGATGACCGGCGACGCGTCGGTCAATTCCGGTGCGCCGATCATCTGCGCCACTGCCGAGATCGTCGCGAACCTGGCACTGCGGCAGGGCGCCGACTCCGACATCGGCCAAGTGATCATGGACGAGTTCCACTACTACTCCGAGCCGGACCGGGGGTGGGCCTGGCAGGTACCTCTGATCGAACTGCCGAACGCCCAGTTCTTGCTCATGTCGGCGACGTTGGGCGACGTCTCGTTCTTCCGCGACGATCTGACCCGACGTACCGGCCGCACGACCACCGTCGTCTCCGGTACCGAGCGGCCTGTCCCGTTGATGTTCTCGTATGTCACCACCCCGATCGGCGAAACGATCGAGGAGCTGGTGCAGACGCACCTGGCACCGGTGTACGTCGTGCACTTCACCCAGGCAGCGGCACTCGAACGCGCTCAGGCCCTGACGAGCATCAATGTCGCGTCCAAGCAAGAGAAGGCCGCGATAGCCGAGGCCATCGGCAATTTCCGCTTCACCACCGGCTTCGGGTCGACGCTGTCCAGACTGGTTCGTCACGGTATCGGGGTGCATCACGCCGGCATGCTTCCCAAGTACCGCAGGCTGGTGGAGAAACTGGCGCAGGACGGTCTGTTGAAGGTGATCTGCGGTACCGACACGTTGGGCGTGGGCATCAACGTTCCCATCCGGACCGTGCTGTTCACCGGACTCACCAAATACGACGGCATCAGAACACGCAAGCTTCGGGCGCGTGAGTTCCATCAAATCGCGGGACGCGCGGGCCGCGCGGGGTACGACACCCTCGGCACCGTCGTGGTCGAGGCACCCGAGCACGACATCGAGAATGCGCGGCTCGTGGCCAAAGCCGGTGACGACCCGAAGAAGCTCAAGCGGGTACAGCGCAAGAAGGCACCCGACGGCTTCGTCTCGTGGGGCGAGCCGACGTTCGAGCGCATCATCGCGGCGAGCCCGGAGCCGTTGACGTCCCGGTTCTCGGTCAGCAATGCGATGTTGCTCAATGTCATTGCGCGGCCGGGCAATTGCTTCCACGCGATGCGTCATCTGCTCGAGGACAACCACGAGACCCGGCCGGCTCAGCGCAAGCACATCCTGCGTGCGCTGTCGCTGTACCGCGGCCTGGTGGAGGCCGGAATCGTCGAACAGTTGGCCGAGCCGGACGCGGACGGGCGCCATGCCAGGCTGACGGTGGACCTGCAGCCGGACTTCGCGCTCAATCAGCCGTTGTCGACGTTCGCGGTGGCCTCGTTCGAGTTGCTCGACGTCGACTCCCCCACCCACGCGCTCGACGTGGTGTCGATCATCGAGTCGACGCTCGACGATCCTCGGCAGGTGTTGATGGCGCAGCAACATGCCGCACGCGGCGAAGCGGTGGCCCAGATGAAGGCCGACGGCATCGAGTACGACGAGCGGATGGAACTCCTCGAAGAGGTCACCTGGCCGAAACCCCTTGCCGAGCTGCTCGTTCCGGCCTTCGAGATCTACCGCGGGTCTCACCCGTGGCTCTCCGAGGTGGGCCTGTCGCCCAAGTCCGTCGTCCGTGACATGGTCGAGCGCGCGATGACCTTCGCGGAGCTGATCAGTCACTACGGCCTCATGCGCTCGGAGGGCCTGGTACTTCGCTATCTTGCCGACGCGTACCGAACTCTGCGCCAGACGGTTCCGCCGGAATCGCGGACCGAGGAAGTGCAGGACATCACCGAGTGGCTGGGCGAGCTGGTTCGGCAAGTCGATTCCAGCCTGCTCGACGAGTGGGAGAACCTGACCGATCCCGGTGCCGAACCGGAAGCCCTGGTCGAGGCGTACGGGTCCGATGCACCGCGTCCGATCTCGGCGAATCCACGGGCTTTCCGAATCCTGGCCCGTAACGCGATCTTTCGAAGGGTCGATCTGGCGGCGCGTCGTCAGTGGAACGCGCTCGACGACCTGGACGACGGGCCGGACTGGGAGGAGGAATTGGAGCCGTTCTTCGCCGAGTACGGGTTCATCGGCACCGGGCCCTCGGCTCGCGGGCCGGCGCTGTTCACCCTGAACGTCGGTGCGGAATCCACCACGGTCCGCCAGGTACTCGAAGATCCGGACGGCGACCACGGCTGGTCGCTCGATGCCGTCATCGACCTCGCCGAATCCGACGCGGCCGGAGAAATCGTGTTCGACGAGATCGTCGTCACGCCCGGCTGATGCGTGCGCCTCGTGCGCGAGAAGGCCTGCGAGCGTGGCGAAGTCGGCTATGGCCGACCCGTTCCACGCACTCTGGAATCGAATTGCGTTGCGCGGCAAAGGTCGGGGTGCGTCCACCGAGTACACGACCGGGCGGTACGAACGGGGACGAAATACCTGCGTACATGGTTGGTTGGGCAGGTACCGAGTTTTCGCCGTCCCGATACGGTGCCGAGACCAATTGCGTTGCTGCCGTTACGAATTGGCGGTAGTGCGCGGGGCGCGGAAGTGACGGCGTCGGCCGACAGCGTCGATCGGGCACGCCTGTCGGTCCAGTGCCACTCATCACGTTTACCTTTCGGCCCATTTTTGGCACACTCGTCCAGGTCGGTCGAGCTCGTGCGGCTGCACAATCGCCACCGAGCCGAACCGCTTCCCGACGGAACCGACGCGATCATTTCGACACGAGGAGACCACATGGCACTGTTGACAATCGGCGACCAGTTCCCCGCATACAATCTCACCGCCGTCATCGGCGGCGACCTGTCCAAGGTGAACGCGCAGCAGCCCGACGACTACTTCACCACCGTCACCAGCGACGACCACGCCGGAAAGTGGCGCATCGTCTTCTTCTGGCCCAAGGATTTCACGTTCGTGTGCCCCACCGAGATCGCAGCATTCGGCAAGCTCAACGACGAGTTCGAAGATCGTGACGCGCAGGTCCTCGGTGCCTCCGTCGACAACGAATTCGTGCACTTCCAGTGGCGCGCGCAGCACGACGAGCTCAAGACGCTCCCCTTCCCGATGCTCTCGGATCTCAAGCGCGAATTGGCCGCTGCCACCGGTGTTCTCAATGCCGACGGCGTCGCCGACCGGGCCACTTTCATCGTGGACCCGAACAACGAGATCCAGTTCGTCTCGGTCACCGCCGGATCGGTCGGTCGAAATGTGGACGAGGTTCTTCGAGTACTGGACGCACTGCAGTCGGATGAGCTGTGCGCCTGCAACTGGAAGAAGGGCGATCCCACCATCGACGCCGGCGAACTACTGACGGCGAGCGTCTGACATGTCGATCGACAATTTGAAGAACGCCGTCCCCGAATACGCGAAGGACCTCAAGCTCAACCTCGGTTCGATCGTGCGGTCCACCGTGCTCAGCGAGCAACAGCTCTGGGGCACATTGCTTTCGGTGGCCGCCGCGTCGAAGTCCGCGACCACGTTGAAGGAGATCGCCGAGGACGCCGCCGACTCGTTGTCGGCCGAGGCGTACAACGCCGCTCTGGGTGCCGCGTCGATCATGGGTATGAACAACGTCTTCTACCGCACCAAGGGCTACCTGGACGGAAAGTACGACGATCTACGCGCCGGCTTGCGTATGAACATCATCGGCAACCCTGGCGTCGAGAAAGCCGATTTCGAGCTGTGGTCGCTCGCGGTCTCGGCCGTCAACGGATGCAACCACTGCCTCGAGGCGCACGAGAAGACTCTGCGCGCCGAGGGCGTCGACCGCGAGAAGATCTTCGAGGCGATTCGCGCCGCATCGATCGTCGCGGGTGTCGCGCAGGCCGTCGAGGCCGGCCGCGTACTCGACGGTGCCTCCGTCTGAGGTTCCGCTGAACAGGTCGACACGGGGATCCGCTGCGGCGGGTCCCCGTTCGTCGTCGATCGTGACGCCTCGACGACGCATTGGTAACGTCCCCGCATGGCTATCGAGGTGTCCGTCGTCCGAGCGTTCACCGATGCCGACGGCAGGTTCGGCAATCCACTGGGGATTGTCGACGCGCGCGCTGTCGGCGAGAGCGACAGGCAGGATATTGCCACCCGGTTGGGTTTCAGCGAGACGGTGTTCGTCGATCGCTCGTCACCCGGAACCGCGTCGGCGACGATCTACACCCCGGCGACGCAGCTCCCGTTCGCCGGACATCCGACGGTCGGATTGTCCTGGTGGCTTCGCAACAACGGACACTCGGTGCAGACGCTCACCGTCCCCGCTGCCACGCTCGACATCCGCTACGACGGCGAGCTCACCTGGGTGCGTGCACGCGCCGAGTGGGCTCCGCAGTTCACGTTTCATCAGGTCCACGACACAGCCGAGGTGGCAGCGGCAGATCCGAACACCTACGACAGTGGCCACCACTACATCTGGGCCTGGACCGACGAGCAGCGCGCCGAACTGCGCTCGCGCATGTTCGCGCCGATGATGGGAATCGCCGAGGACGAGGCAACAGGTGCTGCCGCCGTCCGGCTCACTGCCGAGCTCGGTCGGGGCCTGAACATCGTCCAGGGTGCGGGGTCTGAGCTGTGGACCACCGTCGACGAGGACGGGTGGGTAGAGCTCGGGGGCCGAAGCGTCGACGACGACTCGATCACGGTGTGACGGGCACGTCCACTTCGATTTCCTCACCCAGACGCACCCCTTCCGCCAGTGGCAGACGGTCGCCGCTCCAGAACTTTCCTGGATCGAACCAGTTGGCTTTCTTGTTTCCCGTCAACAGACCCATCGAGTCGTAGGTCATCGCAACAACTTCGGCGCAGTACGCGGTTTCGAGCGCAGCGCTCTCCTGCGCGTTCTTTCGGAGCGCCGGCACGCGTCCACGGAACCACCGACCGGCGAGCGCCGCGGTGGTCGGAAAAGCCGTTCCGTCCATCCGCGCGATGGTGCGAAGCAGCGCGTCTTCCTGCTCCTTCGTCACGGCCGGAGTGGAGCCAGGGGAACGACCGGCGTATCCGTCCAATTGCCGCAGCCAACAACGCTGTTGGTACCGCTGGGCCCAGTGGGTAACGGCAGAGCGCAGGTCGTGCAGCTGCACTCCACGCTGGAAATTTCCGGTCCACATGTCCTGCAACGACTTTCCGAGCTCTGCGTGCCACATCAGCGGCGGGAGGTCGTCCAGGACGACGGCCATACCGACGTGGTTGACCGGGCTGTTCGTCAAAGCCTGGATTGCGCGGTCCGCCGACGAGTGGCCGCGGAAGATCCAGATGTCGCCGGTTCTGGTGGCATCCACAGCGGTATCGAGGCTGATTCGCGACGGATTCATGGACCAGCCCTAGATCTCGTGGCGGTACGGTTGCCGCATGAACGTCTGGAAAGCTCTCGGTCTCGCCGGGATGGCCGGGGTTGCGGCCACCGGGGCGTTGGTGGTGCGGTCCGAGCGCAAGCGGCGCGCGTATGCGCCCGACGAAGTGCGCGATCAGCTGCACCGGCGGTTCGCCGCAATCTCCGCTGAGCCGGAACCCGAACCTGCTCCCCCGCTCTCGCGGGGGAAGCAGCTGTTGAGCAGACTCCGGTTCAGCCGAGCGCACTGAGGATGCGAGAGGCCATATCCTCGATCTCGGCGTCGGTCATGACGAACGCCGGCGAGATCTGCATTGCACCCTGTCCGGCCGCGCGGCCCGAAACACCGTGAGCTCTCAACGTTTTCACGAACGGTAATGCCTCCGCCGGGTCGGCGAGCTGAACGGCAGCGACAGCGCCGATGCCGCTGCGGACTTCCGCGACTCGATCGTGATCGGCCAGGGGCGCGAGGTGGGTGTGCAGTGCGGCTTCGATGCGCTTGGACTGACTCAGCAGGTCCTCGCGCTCGATGATGTCGAGATTGGCCATCGCTGCGGCGGCTGCAC
Source organism: Rhodococcus sp. 05-2255-1e (assembly GCF_002259025.1). Taxonomy (NCBI): domain Bacteria; kingdom Bacillati; phylum Actinomycetota; class Actinomycetes; order Mycobacteriales; family Nocardiaceae; genus Rhodococcus; species Rhodococcus sp. 05-2255-1e. The sequence continues at coordinate 11,106 of NZ_NOZE01000013.1, forward strand.
CTGCGTGGCCACCGTAGGTGTAGCCGTGACGCCACCAGACTCCGCCTGCGAAGAACGGTTCGGCGATCTTCGGAGCGATGAACACTGCGCCCATCGGGACGTAGCCCGACGTCAACCCCTTGGCGGTCGTCATCAGATCGGGTTCGAGCTCGAAGCGGGTGGAGGCGAACCAACTACCGCCGATCCGGCCGAATCCGGTCACCACTTCGTCGGCGACGAACAGCACGTCGTTGTCGCGGCAGATCTGCCGTACCTCACGTAGGTAGCCCTCGGGAGGCAAGTAGATTCCACCCGCTCCGATCACCGGTTCGCAGAAGAAGGCGGCGACGTTCTCGGCTCCGACCTCTTCGATCAGCGCGAGAAGCGATTTCGCGTCGTCCCATGCCACTGTTCTGGCGTCGGGCATCAGCTCGCCGTAGTTCTCCTTGTTGACCGGAATGCCGGCCAGCGCGGTGCCGGCGACGTGCATGCCGTGGTAGGCCTTCTGCCGTCCGACGATGATCTTCTTGGACGGCTGTCCCATTTCGACCCAGTAGCGGCGCGCAAGCTTCGCCGCGGTGTCGATGGAGTCCGATCCGCCCGAGGTGAAGAAGATCTTGCTGCCCGGCACCGGTGCGATGGCGGCGAGACGATCGGCCAGTGCCAACGTGGTCTCGGGCACGAAGTCGCCGAAGTTGGAGTAGTGCGCGATCGAGCTCAGCTGCGCGGCAACGGCGTCGGCGATCTCGCGGCGACCGTGACCGACGTTGGTGAACCACAGACCGGCGGTGGCATCCAGGTATCGGTTGCCCTCGTTGTCGAAGATGTACGCACCCTCGCCTCGCGAGACGACGAACGGCCCATTGGCGGTGACGTTGCCCATGTCGGCGAAGCCGTGCCACAGCGCGGAGGTGTGTGTGGAGGCGGCTGGATCCAGGTCGGAAGACATGCGCTACACAGTAGTCACGTCGAATTCGGCGAGTGCATCGGTTCGTTCCCGGACGGAGTTCGGGTGAGTACCGCGTAACGGATATCCTGGTACGAGTATGTCTACCTCGAATTCGTCCGGTGATCGACGAGCACTCGCCGCACGTGTTGCACAGCTCACCATCCGCGACGAGAACCGGCTCCGACGACGTCTCGACAAGGCCCGCACCGAGGACGCCGTCGCCGCGCTCGAACGCGACGTAGCTCGCGCGGAAGCCGTCATCTCCACACGTCGAGCAGCAGTGCCCACCCTCGACTATCCGCAGGCGTTGCCCGTCAGCGCGCGCAAGGACGATATCGCCGCAGCGATCGCTGCCCACCAGGTCGTCATCGTCGCCGGTGAAACCGGGTCCGGCAAAACCACCCAGATTCCCAAGATCTGCCTCGAACTGGGGCGCGGAATCCGCGGCTCGATCGGTCACACGCAGCCCCGAAGGTTGGCGGCGCGCACCGTTGCCGAGCGCATCGCCGAGGAGGTGGGTCAACCACTGGGCGAATCGATCGGCTACAAGGTTCGATTCACCGACCAGTCCTCCGATTCGACCCTCGTCAAGCTGATGACCGACGGCATTCTGCTGGCCGAGATCCAACGCGACCGACTGCTCCGCCAGTACGACACCCTCATCATCGACGAGGCGCACGAGCGCAGCCTGAACATCGACTTCATCCTGGGATACCTCGCGCAACTGCTCCCCCGGCGACCCGATCTCAAGATCGTCATCACGTCGGCGACCATCGATCCGGAGCGATTCGCGCAACACTTCGCACGCGACGGGGTCGCAGCACCGATCATCGAGGTATCCGGCCGTACGTTCCCGGTCGAGATGCGGTATCGACCTCTGACGGTCGACGCGGGAGAAACGACGATCGACCTCGATCCCGTCGATGCCACCTGCCAGGCCGTCGACGAGCTGATGTCCGAGGGTGACGGCGACATCTTGGTGTTCCTGTCCGGTGAACGCGAAATTCGCGATACCGCGGACGCGCTGGCCGATCGCAATCTCCGCAACACCGAGATCGTGCCTCTGTACGCCAGACTCTCTGCCGCCGAACAGCATCGGGTGTTCTCACCGCACTCGGGACGCCGGGTCGTGCTGTCGACGAACGTCGCGGAAACGTCGCTGACGGTCCCCGGCATCCGCTACGTCGTGGACCCGGGCACCGCGCGCATCTCGCGATACTCGTTGCGCACCAAAGTGCAGCGGCTGCCCATCGAACCGATTTCACAGGCCTCTGCACGCCAGCGGGCGGGTCGCTGCGGACGCGTCGCCGACGGGATCTGTATCCGGTTGTACTCGGAGGAAGACTTCGAGTCTCGTCCGCAGTTCACCGAGCCGGAAATTCTGCGCACCAATCTGGCCTCGGTCATTCTGCAGATGACCGCGCTCGGATTGGGCAAGATCGACGCGTTTCCCTTCGTCGAGCCGCCGGATCCACGCAGCATCCGCGACGGTATCGGCTTGCTGGAAGAACTCGGAGCACTCAAGCCGGCCACCAAGGACGGCACTGCCGAGCTCACCCCGATCGGCCGCGAACTGTCCGCCCTTCCTGTCGATCCTCGAATGGCCCGAATGTTGGTCGAGGCCAACGGCAACGGATCGCTTCGTGATGCGCTGGTGGTGGTGGCGGCGTTGTCGATTCAGGACGTGCGGGAGCGTCCCGCCGAGCACCAACAGGCTGCAGACGAGAAGCATGCCCGTTTCGCCGTCGAGAATTCGGACTTCCTGGCGTACGTGCAGCTGTGGAAGTATCTGCGGCAGCAGCGAGACGAGCTGTCTTCCAACCAGTTCCGACGCATGTGCCGCACCGAGTTCCTGCACTACCTGCGGATCCGCGAATGGCAGGACCTGCACGGACAACTCCGCCAGATCACCCGCGGCCTCGGATGGACAGTGCCCGACGCAGAGTCGAGCGAGAACGCACTGCATCAGTCCCTGCTGTCCGGCCTGCTCTCGCACGTCGGCCTCAGAGAGGGCGACAAGCGTGAATTTCTGGGTGCCCGCGGAGCACATTTCGCGATCTTCCCCGGGTCAGGTCTGTTCAAGAAGCCACCGCGCTGGGTCATGGCTGCAGAACTGGTCGAGACCGGACGACTGTGGGGCCGGATGGCCGCCCGCATCGAACCGGAATGGGCCGAACGGTTGGCACCGCACCTGGTGAAGCGCACGTATTCCGAACCACACTGGTCGATCAAACGGGAATCGGCGCTGGCCTACGAACGGGTGACGTTGTACGGCATCCCGTTGGTGACGCAGCGCCCGGTCAACTATCACCGCATCGATCCCGAGGCGTCTCGCGAGCTCTTCATCAGGCATGCCCTGGTTCAGGGCGAATGGAAGACCCAGCACGGGTTCTTTCACAAGAACAGGGCTCTGCTCGACGACGTCGGCGAGCTCGAACATCGTGCTCGGCGACGGGACATCGTCGTCGACGACGACGCACTGTTCGATTTCTACGACGCCCGCGTCGCCCCGGAAGCCGTGTCCGCGCGACACTTCGACACCTGGTGGAAGAAGGCCCGCCGGCAAGATCCGTCCCTGCTCGACTTCACTACAGACACCGTCGTCAACTCGGACGCCGCGTCGGTACTGACGGGTGCGTATCCGGACGCGTGGCGACAGGGTGACATTCAATTCCCACTGACGTATCAATTCGAGCCCGGCACGGCCGCTGATGGCGTCACCGCGCGGATTCCCATCGCACTGCTCGCTCAGGTACAGCCGGTCGGCTTCGACTGGCTGGTGCCCGGGATGCGCGCCGAGCTCGTCACCGCCTTGATCAAGACGCTACCGAAGGCATTGCGACGCAACGTGGTTCCGGCTCCGGACTTCGCTGCGGCAGCGTTGGCAGTGATGAAACCGCGGGCCGAAACACTCGTGACGGCTCTGGCCCGAGAACTCTCACGGGCCGCACAGTGCCACATCACCGCGAAGGACTTCGACACTGCGGCGCTACCCGATCACCTGCGAATGACGTTCGCCGCGGTCGACCCGTCCGGGACCGTGCTCGGCAGCAACAAGGATCTGACTGCGCTGCGCGCCGGTCTGGCCGGTGAGGTCGGCCGACAGGTCGCACGTGCGGTCGGCGACGCGGAGCGCGCCCCGACGCTGGCGTGGACCTCGGGCACGTTGGGCCGCTTGGAACCCACGGTCACCCGAGACGTGGGCGGGCAGAAGGTCACCGGGTACCCGGCGTTGGTACCCGAGGGTTCGGGCGTGGCGGTGCGAGTGCTCAGTACCCCCGCCCAGCAACGAGCAGCCATGCGCGCGGGCACCCGCACTCTGCTGCTCGCCACGGCACCGAAGGGAACGAAGGCGCTGTTGGCCGGGCTGCCGACCACCGAACGTCTTGCGCTCGGCCAGAACCCGTACGGCGGCGTCGATGCGCTGCTCGAGGAATGCCGTGCGCTCGCTGTGGAAGAAGCGATGGACGCGCACGGCGGCCCGGTTCGCGACCCGGCCGAGTTCGACAAGCTCAGGGCACTGGTGGACGCGGAGGTTCCGCGGCGTACTGCTGCTGTTCTCGCACTGGTTCGACCGGTCCTGACGGCCGCGTTGGCTCTGTCGGCCCAGTTGCAGAGCGCATCGGGTGAGCCGGCCGACGATGTCCGAGAACAGCTCGACGGCTTGATCTTTCGCGGTTTCGTCACCGAATTCGGTTCTCGACGGTTGGCAGATCTGCCACGCTATCTCGCTGCGGCGACGAAGCGGCTGTCCACTCTGCCGAGCAGCGCGGGCCGCGACGCTGCGGCGATGGACGTTCTCGACCGGGTGTACGGCTCGTACGGGCGGCTGTTGGATTCGCTTCCGGAGAGCAGGAAGAACAGCTCGGGTGTGCAGGAGCTGTTCTGGATGATCGAGGAGCTGCGGGTGGGGTTGTTCGCGCAGGGAATTCGTACCGCGTATCCGGTATCGGAGAAGCGCATCGAGAAGGCGATCGCCGATCAGTCTCGCTGATCGGCGCGCGGGTCACTCGACGTCGGCGGACTCTCGATGTTTGCGGAGTTCGTGAATTTCCTTCTCGAAGTCCTCTGCCGAACTGAACGAGCGGTAGACCGATGCGAAACGCAGGTAGGCCACTTCGTCGAGATCGCGTAGCGGTCCGAGAATGGCCAGGCCCACTTCGTTGCTGGGAATCTCGGCCGAACCGGCCGCGCGAATATTGTCTTCGACTTGCTGAGCCAGCAGGTTCAGCGCGTCGTTGTCGACGTCTCTGCCCTGGCAGGCGCGACGAACTCCTTTGACGACCTTCTCCCGACTGAACGGCTCGGTCACACCACTGCGTTTCACGACGGCGAGCATGGCGGCCTCCACGGTGGTGAAGCGTCGACCGCACTCGGGGCAGGACCGGCGTCGCCGTATTGCCTGACCCTCGTCCATTTCACGCGAATCCACCACGCGTGAGTCGGGGTGTCTGCAGAACGGGCAATGCATGAGGGAGCCTCCGTCGTAGCCGATACTCCGACGACGAACGTGCGCGTCGGGGCAGTCTTCGAGGATACTCAGCCACGCTGGGCACCATGGTGCCGGTGGTCATCTGCTGGGTGCGTACTCGACGAGCGCTCCGTCGTGAACCATGACCGCGCCGGCGGGCTGAGTGGACGCGTCGGGTGTGGTCGCGCTCAGATTCGCGATGCCGATCAGACCGCCGGCCACGACGACCACAGCCAACATCCACAGAACGAGAGAGCGTGGGCGCACGGTCTGGCTCGCGAAATGGGCCGAGGTGTCGTCGAAGTCTCGATCCGCCATCTCGCGATCGGTGACGTCGGTCCAGGACTCGTCCACGACAGGCAAGCACGGGCCGTTCTGCGTCCGACGCGCGTGGTTCTGCAGCACGGGCCGCGAGCGCCGACGACGCTCGACGACACCGGATCGCGAACGCATACCGGCAGTGGTGGGACGATCGGTGGTGATGGTCATCGGAACCTCGTCTTCGCTCGTTGGATCGATTGTTCGATCAGGCGTTCGATGGACGCTTGTTCGAAGTTCTATCACGCGCCTCCGACAAAGTCTGTAGAAAACGCGACACGAGTCGAACAGATGTTTGATTCAACAGCTGATACACGCTAGATTCGTGTCAGAAACCACACGCCACACGAGTCGACATCATCAACTCCAGTCCGCGTGGATCGATACCGCGTAGACCGAATCCAGCCGCATCAGCAGGAGGCCGACAGCATGAAGGACGAGACCTCGACGAGGTCCATCACCGGTTCCAGTACGACGGGTTCCACGAAAGCTGGTTCCACGCGAGCCGGATCCTCGACGGTCGGCAAGGCTGCAGCCGGAAAGCCGGCTGCCGAGCCGACCCCGAAGGCCATGGAGGTGGGCACCGACATCAGTGCAGGGCTCACCGAGCGCCAACGGAAGGTGTTGGAGGTCATCCGGGCCTCGGTCACCGAGCGCGGATACCCACCCAGCATTCGAGAGATCGGCGATGCCGTGGGCCTGACGTCGACGTCGTCCGTCGCACATCAGCTTCGCACCCTCGAACGCAAGGGGTTCCTGCGGCGCGACGCCAACCGCCCTCGCGCTGTGGACGTCCGCGGACTGGACGAGGTGCAGGCCGACCAGGCCGCGGCGGCGGTGGACGGTTCGGCAGCGTCCGACGAGCAGGATCGGTTGCCGACGCCGACGTTCGTGCCGGTTCTCGGACGGATCGCCGCGGGTGGACCGATTCTGGCGGAGGAAGCCGTCGAGGACGTGTTCCCACTCCCCCGCGAGTTGGTCGGTCAGGGATCGCTGTTCTTGCTCAAGGTCGTCGGCGAGTCCATGATCGACGCGGCGATCTGCGACGGTGACTGGGTGGTGGTGCGTCAACAGTCCGTGGCCGACAACGGCGACATCGTCGCGGCGATGATCGAGGGTGAGGCCACGGTCAAGACGTTCAAGCGTTCCAAGGGTGAGGTGTGGCTCATGCCGCACAACCCACTGTTCGAGCCGATCCCGGGCAACAATGCCGCCATTCTCGGCAAGGTCGTCACCGTGATGCGCAAGCTCTGAACTCTGTTCGGACACAACGAAGAAGGGCCGCAGCACAGATGCTGCGGCCCTTCTCGTCGGTCCTGAACGATGGAAAGAATCAGAGATTCAGTCCGCGACCGATGATCTCCTTCATGATCTCCGTGGTGCCGCCGTAGATGGTCTGTACCCGAGAATCCATGTACGCCTTGGCAATCGGGTACTCCTTCATGTAGCCGTACCCACCGTGCAGCTGAAGGCACCGGTCGATGAGCTTGACCTGGTTCTCGGTGGTCCACCACTTGGCCATGGCAGCTTCCTGCACGGTCAACTTGCCGTCGTTGAGCAGTTCGATGAATTTGTCGACCATGATGCGGGTGGCGGTGGTTTCGGTAGCGAGTTCCGCCAACACGAATCGCGTGTTCTGGAACTTTCCGATCGATTTACCGAATGCCTTGCGGTCACGGCAGTACTGAATGGTCATCTCCAGTGCCGATTCCATGGCTGCAGCGGCGACGACGGCAATCGAGAGCCGCTCCTGAGGCAAGTTCTGCATCAGGTAGATGAAGCCCATGCCTTCTTCGCCGAGCAGGTTGGCTGCGGGAACCCGAACGTCGGTGAAGCTGAGTTCCGCGGTGTCCTGGGCCTTCATGCCGATCTTGTCGAGGTTGCGGCCACGCTCGAATCCGGGCATGTCGCGCTCTACGACCAACAGGCTGAAGCCCTGGGCACCTTTCTCGGGGTCGGTGCACGCCACGACGATCACCAGATCGGCGTTGATGCCGTTGGTGATGAACGTCTTCGAGCCGTTGAGCACCCAGTCGTCGCCGTCCCGAACGGCCTTGGTCTTGATGCCCTGCAGGTCGCTGCCGGTACCCGGCTCGGTCATGGCGATCGCGGTGATCAGCTCACCGGAGCAGAATCCGGGAAGCCAGCGCTGCTTCTGCTCGTCGTTGGCCAACTCGATGAAGTACGGCGCGACGACGTCGTTGTGCAGAGTGAAGCCGATGCCGCTGTAGCCGCCGCGGGTGGTTTCCTCGGTGACGATGGCGTTGTAGCGGAAGTCCTTGACGCCGCCGCCGCCGAACTCCTCCGGTGCGGCAGTCCCGAGGAAGCCCTGCTTGCCGGCCTCTACCCAGACGCCGCGGTCGACGATGTTCTGCTCTTCCCACTTCGCGTGATTGGGGGCTACGTGCTGTTCGAGAAACTTCCGGTACGACTCCCGGAACAGCTCGTGCTCGGGCTCGAAAAGTGTGCGTTCCACGCGGGTCTCCTTGTTCGGTGCGCACCGTCGTCGACCGCGAGAAAGGGGTGTCACAGCGCGGTCGTCGGTGCGACTGACGTCACGGTTCAACAGTACGTTCGCGGTGCACCGGGGGTCGATGACCAAAACGTGCGCGATCCGTGACCGCCCCTGCTAGCGTCGTCGAGTCGTTCTCCCTCGGGCCAACGCCGAGACGATCGGGTATCCCACGAGGATGCCCAGCGATCCCCACGCGATACCACCGAGTTCGACCGATCCGACGGAGAGCGTCAGGTCGCCGATTCCGGCGACGAGTGCTGCGGCGACGACGGTGAGGTTCACCGGATCGGTGAAATCCACCTTGGCATCGGTCCAGATTCGAACGCCGAGCAGTCCGATGAGTCCGTAGAGCACGAGTGTCGCTCCACCGATGACACCGTCCGGGACGGTGAAGATCAGCGCACCGAACTTGGGCGAGAACGCCAACACGATCGCGGTGATCGCGGCAACCCAGTACGCCGCGGTCGAGTACACGCGGGTGGCGGCCATGACGCCGATGTTCTCCGCATACGTGGTGGTTCCCGATCCACCGGCCGCACCGGCGAGGGTGGTCGCCAACCCATCGGCGATCAGAGCGTCACCGGCGACGTCGTCGAGGTTCTTTCCGGTCATCGCCGCGACGGCTTTGACGTGTCCGACGTTCTCGGCGACGAGGACGATCACCACCGGCAGCGCCACCAGAATCACCGACAGCTGGAAGGACGGGCCACGGAACTCGGGTAACCCGATCCAGCTCGCGGCGCTCAGAGCATCGAGTCGTGGTTGCGCGATACCGCCGGTGACGGCAGCGAATACCCAGCCCACGACGACACCGAGCAGGATTCCGAGCCGACCCACCAGACCGGGACCGACGGCCGTCGCGAGGAGAATCGCCACCAGGGTGACGGCCGCGACGAGCGGTTGCGCCTCGAACGAGGTCGTCGCGGCAGGGGCCAGATTGAGCCCGATCAATACGACCACCGCACCGGTGACGACGGGCGGCATCGCTGCGTCGAGTACCCGCGCTCCGGCGAATTTGACGACGAAGCCGATCGCAGCCAGCACGACGCCGACACACAGAACGGCACCGAGCTGCGCGGCGGGTCCGTCGGCTGCGGTCGCACCGAGCGGGGCCAGGAAGGCGAACGATGACCCGAGGTAGCTCGGTACCCGCCCGCGCGTGATGATCAGGAACAGCGCGGTACCGATGCCCGAGAACAGCAGCGTCGTCGAGACCGGGAACCCGGTGATGGTCGGAACCAACAGTGTGGCCCCGAACATCGCGACGACGTGCTGCATCCCGATGCCGACGGTGCGTGGCCACGACAACCGTTCGTCCGGTGCGACCACCGCCCCCGCGTCGACGGTTCGTCCGTTTCCGTGCAGCGTCCAACCCATAGTTCTCATGATGGGAAGAGACTATTGCGTCACCCGAGGATCGCGCTCACTGCCTCACGGGCTGCGGCGGTGCTGTCGGTCTTCAGTGCAGCGGCAGCAGCAGCCTTGCACTGATCGAGGGTCACGGTCGCCAACTTGGACCCGACGTGGGCGACGGCGGCGGAGGCCGCGGACAACGACGTGATGCCCATTCCTACCAGCACACAGGCCAGCAGGGGGTCGGCGGCAGCTTCGCCGCAGACACCGACGGGCTTGCCCACCTTCGCGCCGGCCGCCGCCGTGTGCGCCACCAGCGCGAGCACGGCCGGTTGCCACGGATCGGTCAGACCGGCCAGCTGCGCCGACATCCTGTCGGCGGCCATCGTGTACTGAGCCAGATCGTTGGTGCCGATGGACAGGAAGTCCACGTGCTCGAGGATGTGCTCGGCGAGCAGAGCGGCAGCGGGAATCTCGATCATGACGCCCGGGGTCAGTCCGCGTTCGCGCACATCCGCGGCGAAGTCCTGTGCCTCCTGCGCGGTGGCGATCATCGGTGCCATCACCCACGGGGACGAATCGGTCGCCTTCGCTGCCGCGGCGATGCCGTCGAGCTGGCGGTACAGAATGCCGCGGTCGGCTTCGGCGATACGGATACCGCGGATGCCGAGCGCCGGATTGGCCTCGTCGGGGTGGTTGGCGAAGCGAAGGGGCTTGTCCGAGCCGGCGTCCAGGGTGCGGACGACGACTTTCTTGCCGGCGAAGGCGTCGAGGACCTGGCCGTAGATCTCGGCTTGCTCGTCGACGGTCGGTTCGGAATCGCGGTCCAGAAAGCACAGTTCGGTGCGGAACAACCCCACCCCGTCGGCTGCGCTGGAGCGCGCTGCGCGGGCACCGGCTCCGTCCTGGACGTTGGCGAGGATATCGACGGAATGTCCGTCGGACGTCGCCCCCGGCCCGGTCCACCGAGACACTCGGTCCAATTCGTCCCTGGCCGAGACGACTGCCGCGCGGGCGGTGTCGGCATCCGGTTCCAGTTCGATGCGTCCGCTGGTTCCGTCCACGGATGCATGCGTGCCGGCGGCGATGTCGTCGAGACCTGCGACGGCCACGATGCAGGGAATCCCCAGCTGCCGCGCGATGATCGCGGTGTGACTGGTCGGGCCGCCCAGTGAGGTGGCGAGGCCGACGATGAGGGTGGGGTCGAGGCCCGCGGTGTCGGCGGGTGCCAGGTCGTCGGCGAACAGTACCGACGGTTCGGCCGGCACGGGAACACCCGGCTCGGGCACACCGAGAATTTCGGCGATGACGCGATCGCGAATGTCGCGCAGATCGGTCACTCGTTCGGCCATCAATCCGCCGAGCTGGGTGAACATGGCGGCGAACTTCTCGGTCGCGGCAGCAGTGGCGGTGACGGCGGTGCTGCCCTTGGCGATCGAGGATCGTGCGGCCCCGAGCCAACCACGGTCCGATGCCATGGCCGCATTCGCCGACAGCACCTCCGACGCTGCCCCGGTCGCCAACTCTGCACGTCCGCGCAATCGAGTGGCGACGGCGTTCGCCGCTGCATCGAACACAGCCTTCTCGGACTCCCGATCGGCCTCGGCCACCTCACCGGTGTCGGCCGGGATGGCCGGACGTGCCCCGGGACGGATGACGGGTCCGTAGCCGACTCCGGGCACGACGGGTGTGCCGCGCAGTGTCGTGGACTCCGCTCCGATCGACGACGTCCCATCTGCAGCAGGTGCTGCATCGGTGTGTCCGGTCGATGCGGTGCTGACCGATCCCGTCATGTGGTCCTCCTCGGATCCTGCGTGTACGTCTGTCGTCCCGGATGTCAGATGAGTGTGCCGCACCTGGCTTCCCGATGATGTTGTGACCGAGATTACTCCAAACCCTTGACATGTCAACACACACGGGCGTAAAACAACATAAAGCAACATCAACCGGGAAGGAGACGCAGGTGTACGCAGAAGAAAGACAGCACGCCATCGCTGAGCTGATCAGCACGCAAGGACGCGTCTCCGTCAACGACCTGGCCGCCAACTACGGCGTCACCACCGAGACCGTGCGACGCGATCTGGCCACCCTCGATCGACTGGGAGTGGTACGCCGCGTGCACGGTGGAGCGGTACCCGCCTCGGCGCTGACCACACTCGAGCCGGGCGTTTCGGAGCGGGAATTCACCCACGCAGACCAGAAGGACGCGATCGCAGCTGCAGCGTTGTCGTTCCTCCCACCCGTCGGCGGCAGCGCCGTCTTCGATGCAGGCACCACCACCGGCCGCCTGGCGGGACTGCTACCGCACGATCGCGAACTCACCATGGTCACCAACTCCGTACCGATCGCAGCCCGGGCCGCAACCATGCCGAGCATCAGTCTTCGATTGCTCGGCGGGCGTGTTCGAGGAACGACACAGGCCGCTGTGGGCGACGAGGCACTGCGCGCCCTCGAATGGCTACGGGTGGACGTTGCGTTCATCGGAACCAACGCCATCAGCGTCGGACACGGACTGTCCACCCCCGACAGCGACGAAGCCGCGGTCAAGCGCGCCATGGTCGACGCCGCCAACCATGTTGTCGTGCTGGCAGATTCGTCGAAGATCGGGCGCGAGCACCTGGTGAGTTTCGCCCGAGTCGACACCATCGACGTCATCGTCACCGACAGCGACATCTCGAACGAAGACCGTAATCAACTCAGCAACAAAGGAATCGAGGTGGTGATCGCATGATGGTCACGCTCACGGCCAATCCGAGCATGGACCGCACGGTCACGCTCGAGACGCCACTGACCCGCGGCGGAGTGCACCGGGCGTCGTCCTCGGCCGTCGACCCGGGTGGCAAGGGCGTCAACGTCGCTCGCGTCATCGGCGGATCGGGAGTAGAGGCGCTGGCCGTCCTGCCGGCCAACGTCGGCGATCCATTACTCGACGCGATGTCCGCCAAAGGCGTTCGATACTCGGCAGTTCCGACGTCCGGACCGGCGCGCACCAACATCACCGTCAGCGAAATCGGTGGCACGACCACCAAGATCAACGAGCCCGGTGCAACGGTGTCGGAGCAGACACGCGCCGAGCTGCGAGACCGGATTCTCACTCTCGCTGTCGATGCCGAGTGGGTGGTGCTGTCGGGTTCGCTTCCTCCCGGCCTGCCCGTCGAGTGGTACGCGGAACTGGTTGTCGCCCTTCGCGCTACCACGGCCAAAGTTGCGGTGGACACCTCCGACGAGCCGCTGCTCGCTCTCGCGGATCGGTTTCCGGAATCGGCACCCGACCTGATCAAGCCCAATTCGGAGGAACTCGCCCAGCTCACCGGGTACGATTCCGAGGAGTTGGAAAGCGCTGCGGCACAGGGTGATCCATCGGCCGCCGTCGCCGCCGCAACCATTCTTCTCGGCCGAGGAGTAGGTGCCGTACTGGCGACGCTCGGCAGCGCCGGAGCAGTCCTGGTCACCCAGGGCGGTGCCTGGTACGCCAGCCCACCTCCGATCACTGCCGTCAGCACCGTCGGCGCAGGAGACTCCTCGCTGGCCGGCTACATTCTGGCCGACGTCGAGAACTGTTCCGACGCAGACAAACTTCGCCGCGCCGTCGCCTACGGAACGGCAGCCACCGCACTTCCAGGCACCACGCTTCCCCTGCCCGAGCAGACCCATCCGACTTCGGTGACGGTTCGCGCGCTCGACATCTCCACGTCCGTCACCCCGTCCACGCTCTCCCCTTCTTCGAACCGTCTCTAGGAGCCCCCATGTCCACCCCCACCGAAGATCAGCCGATCATCGCCGAGGATCTGATCCTCCTCGACGCCGATCTGGGCGAATCCAAAGCTGCCGTCATCGAACGCCTCGCAGGCGTGCTGGCCCACGCGGGTCGCGCAACCGACACCGACGCCCTGCGCGACGCAGCCCTTGCTCGCGAAGCTCAGTCGGCCACCGGCCTGCCCGGCGGCATCGCAATTCCGCACTGCCGTTCCGAGGCGGTCACGAGCGCCTCGCTCGGCTTCGCCCGCCTGAACCCCAAGGTCGACTTCGGCGCCCCCGACGGCCCCGCCGACCTCGTCTTCCTCATCGCTGCACCGGCCGGAGCCGGTTCGGCGCACATGAAGCTGCTCTCGAGCCTGGCTCGGGCACTGGTCAAGCCCGAATTCGTCACCTCACTGCGCAACGCGTCCTCGCCCGCCGAGATCGTCTCGCTGGTCGACGGAGTCATCAACCCGGCCGCCAAGCCGGTTGCCGCAACCGCTGCAGCTGCGCCGGTCGACACCGCGAAGCACAGTGCGCCTGCAGCCACCCCCGAGACGGCACCATCCGCCTCGCCCAAGCACATCGTGGCAATCACCGCCTGCCCCACCGGAATTGCGCACACCTACATGGCTGCCGATTCACTCGTCGCCGCAGGCGAGCGCGCGGGTGTCACGGTGCACGTGGAGACTCAGGGCTCGAGCGGCAGCACGCCCCTCGACCCCGCACTCATCGCCGGTGCCGAGGCCGTCATCTTCGCCACCGACGTGGGCGTCAAGGGCCGTGAGCGATTCGCCGGTAAGCCCGTCATCTCTTCCGGCGTCAAGCGCGCCATCAACGAGCCCGACGTCATGGTCACCGAAGCGCTCCGCGCAGCTCTCAACCCGGATGCTGCTCGCGTCGGCGGCACCGCCGTCGCTGCCGGCTCCACCGACTCTGCCGGTGAACTCGGCTGGGGCACTCGACTGCGTCAGATCCTGCTGACCGGCGTCAGCTACATGATTCCGTTCGTCGCCGCCGGTGGTCTGCTGATCGCCCTCGGATTCTTTCTCGGTGGGTACGAAATCAAGGATGTCGCCGAGGACATCGTCGTCAACAACTCCATCACTTCGCTGCCCGAGGGCGGAATCGCCGCCTACCTCGGTGCCGTGCTGTTCCAGATCGGCGCGCTGTCCTTCAGCTTCCTGGTGCCCGCGCTGGCCGGTTACATTTCCTATGCCATTGCCGACAGACCAGGTCTGGCACCAGGTTTCACCGCCGGCGCAGTGGCTGTGCTGGTGGGCGCAGGCTTCATCGGCGGTCTCGTCGGTGGCCTCATCGCCGGCTTCGTCGCACTGTGGATCAGCAAGTGGAAGATCCCCGCAGTTCTGCGCGGCCTGATGCCGGTTGTCATCATTCCGCTGTTCGCAACACTCATCGTCGGTGCCATCATGTTCCTGCTGCTCGGCAAGCCGCTCGCCGCCATTACCAGCGGACTGACCGACTGGCTCAACGGACTCAGCGGTTCCTCGGTGATCATCCTCGGCATCATTCTCGGCCTGATGATGTGCTTCGACCTCGGTGGACCGGTCAACAAGGCGGCCTACGCATTCGCCACTGCAGGCCTGTCGGTCACCGACACCGCCTCACTGCGCATCATGGCAGCGGTCATGGCCGCAGGCATGGTGCCGCCCCTGGCCATGGCACTGGCCTCGACCGTTCGTTCGCGTCTGTTCACCGAGGCCGAGCGCGAGAACGGTAAAGCTGCCTGGTTCCTCGGAGCAGCATTCATCTCCGAGGGGGCAATTCCGTTCGCCGCGGCCGATCCGTTCCGCGTCATCCCGTCGATGATGGCCGGTGGCGCAGTCACCGGGGCCATGATCATGGCCTTCAACGTCACCCTCAGTGCGCCCCACGGCGGCATCTTCGTGTTCTTCGCCATCGGAAACATCTTGTGGTTCATCGTGTCGCTGGCCGTGGGCACCATCGTCTCCGCGTTCCTGGTGGTCTCCGCCAAGCAGTTCATCAAGGGCAAGAACGCACCGACCGACGCCGAACTCGACCCGGCACTCGCCACCGTCTGACGCTCGATACGATCCAACGAACCCACTACGCAAGGAGCAGCACATGCCCAGCACCACAGTCGCAGTCGGATCCTCGATCGGCCTGCACGCCCGCCCCGCAGCACTGATCGCCGATGCCGTCGCCGAAGCCGGAGTCGACGTCACGCTGGCAACAGCGGACTCCGAGCCGGTGGACGCCGGTTCGGCCCTGATGATCATGACCCTCGGCGCCACCAAGGGCACCGAAGTCACCGTCACCAGCGACGACCAAGCAGCACTCGACAAGGTTGCAGCACTCGTCGAAGCAGACCTGGACGCCTAACCGGAGCGCATCGATCGCCGGACGGTGAATCCCACCGCTCCGGCGATCAGCACCACCCCGGCAGCGACGGCAGCTCGGAATTCCCATTCCGAGTCCGTCGCTGTCGTCGTCTGTGCAGGAGCCGCAGGAGCAGCAGGATCGCGGGTCGGCGACGCCGGCGCAGCTGAGACGGATGCGGGTGTCGACAGCTCCACCGACGTCACGTTCGGAATCTGCAGAATGGGCGGCAGCGTTCCGTCGGTCGGTCCGAACCCGGCTTCCGACGCGAGCAGAAGGGAACCGTCGTCCAGAAACGCCACCGCCTCGCCCTGCGGCTGAGCCGGTAGCGCGACGACGGCTCGGGGTGAGGTGGGGTCGACCAGCGCCGACGCGACGTCCCCGTCGGGCGGACGGAACACATACGCATCGGTGTACGTGCGCACCACGGCGGTCGATCCGTCTGCACTCACCGCTCCCCCTGTCGCCAGGATCGAGCCGACCACGAACGGCGGCCCACCGGCCGTCTCGGTGGCCGTGAAAGCCAGCTCGCCGACCTTGCGCAGCGGCGTCGGGCCCGGACTGCTCAGATCGGTGACGGATTCGTCTCCGGTCGGTACGTATACCCCGCTGACACCCGAGAGTTCCTTGGTGACGATCACCGGCCGACCGCCGGGTTCGATGAGCAGTGTCTCGGCGTCGTGTGCGCCGTCGGGGTAGGCCAGTCGATACAGCTCGCCCGCGCCTGTTTCCGGGTCCATTCGCGTCAGTGCCACAGTGTCGCGGCGCAACTGATTGTCGCCGATGTCGGCCAACCACAGTGAGCCGTCGTACGACGCCATGTCCTCCACGTCGTACGGGTCGACGGGAACGTCGATCCAGCGCTGCACCACACAGTTCGCGTCGAGCACCGCGACCCGATCGTCGGCACCGCTGTCGCCGATCCCGTACACGGTGCCGTCGAGCACCGTCGCACCGGACAGCTCTTCGAGTCCGGGATCGGTTGGTAGACAGTAGGTTACAACGTCAACCGGCGCGGCCAGGGCGGTCGAAGCACAGGTCAGCACGATCGCCGTGCCGACCACGGCCGCGGCACCACCACGCACCACTGCGCGCGGATTCACCGAACTCAGGCGCTGGGTACGGTCGCGGTGAACTCGACGAGGGCGGCCGCAAGTGATTGCGGCACACGAGCTTCGACGCGCGTGCCGTCCGCCTCGTGCGTCGACGACACTATTCGGCCATCGGTGTGGATCCTGGCGACCAGGTCGCCGCGGGTGTACGGGACGAGAACGTCGACCAACACATCGGGCTCGGACAGTATGTCGCCGAGGTGATCCCGCAGCGCATCGATGCCTTCACCGGTCTTGGCCGAGACGAATCGCGCGCCGTCGAGCACGCCACGCAACTGCGTCAGCTGGACCGGATCTGCGGCGTCGATCTTGTTGACCACCAACAACTCCGGTGGCATCTTCGCGTCCTGCTCGCGGACCACCTCGGTGATCACTTCGCGTACTGCTTTGATCTGATCGATCGGAAGCGGATCGGAACCGTCGACCACATGCAGCAACAGGTCGGCGTCGGTCACTTCCTCCAGCGTGGAGCGGAAGGCCTCGACCAGCTGGGTCGGCAAATGCCGGACGAATCCGACGGTATCGGTCAGCACGATCGCGCGGCCGTCTTCGAGCGTCGACTTCCGGGTCGTCGGATCGAGGGTTGCGAACAGCGCATTCTGAACCAGCACACCGGAACCGGTCAGCGCGTTCAACAGACTCGACTTGCCCGCATTGGTGTAACCGACGATCGCGATCGACGGCACCGTGCCACTGAGCCGCTGCTCGCGTTTGGTGTCGCGAGCCTGCTTCATGCCTTTGATCTCACGGCGGAGCTTGGCCATGCGCTCACGGATGCGTCGGCGATCGGTCTCGATCTTCGTCTCACCCGGTCCACGAAGACCCACGCCGCCGTTGCTACCGGCGCGTCCACCGGCCTGACGCGACATGGATTCACCCCAGCCGCGGAGCCTGGGCAACATGTATTCCATCTGGGCGAAGGCGACCTGTGCCTTGCCTTCTCGTGACGTCGCGTGCTGCGCGAAGATGTCGAGGATCAGTGCGGTTCGATCGATGACCTTGACCTTGACAACCTTTTCCAGCGCATTGAGCTGGGCGGGCGTCAGTTCGCCGTCGCAGATCACGGTATCGGCCCCGGTCGCGAGCACGATGTCGCGCAGTTCCTTGGCTTTGCCCGAGCCGATGTAGGTAGCCGCGTCGGGTTTGTCCCGACGCTGCATCAGCGCCTCGAGTACCTCGGAGCCTGCAGTCTCGGCGAGCGCGGCCAGTTCGGTCATGCTGGATTCGGCCTGTGCCGCAGTACCAGTGGTCCATACTCCGACCAGTACGACGCGTTCGAGGCGCAACTGCCGGTACTCGACCTCGGTGACGTCGGCGAGCTCGGTCGACAGTCCGGCGACTCGTCGCAGCGCAGTCCGCTCCTCGAGTTGCATATCGCCCGAGGACGGGGAGTCGTCGTCGAGGGGTGAGCGCGCCATCCGCCTCGACCATGCGTCGGACTCCTCGCGGGTCCATGCAGATGCGGTATCGGGTGAACCGTCGGCATCATGGTCGACCGGTTCGCCCGCAGGTGATGTTTCATGTGAGTTCGTCATACAGCTCCCATGATCCACGAAAAGCCCAGCGTGTGCACGCGGGTTTCGCTCGGAGCCGGCGCGACGGTCAGGACTGACCGGCGAACCAATGGTCGTCGACCTCTCCCCGGGCGAGCAGGACCGACGGTCCGCGCAGGGTTGCACCGACGTGGTCGATGGCCACTCGGACCCGACCGCCGAGCACACCGACACTCACGTCTCCGGTCTCGAGCCCCTCGTAACTGAGCGCGGCAGCGGCGGCAGCGACGGTTCCGGTGCCACACGAGCGTGTCTCTCCGACGCCGCGTTCGAAGACGCGCATCTCGACTGCGCCGTCGTCGAGCCGGGTCAGAATCTCGACGTTCGCACCGTGGGGAAAGAACTCGGAATCGAGAGTCGGCGGAGCGGTGAAGTCCAGCGCCCGCAACGCGGTGCGGTTCAGCGCGGGATCGACGCAGGCCAGATGCGGGTTCCCGACATCGACACCGATCCCCTCGTACGCTGCACCGGCAAGGGTCGTCGCGCTCGAACCCAGCAGGGTGACGTCGCCCATGGCCACGGTCACGTCGGCATCGGTCTCGTCGTACGAGTGCACCGTCACCGCACGTGCGCCTGCGCGAGAGCCGACCACGAATTGATCGCGCTGCTCGAGATCGTGGACTCGCAGGTAGTGCGCGAAGACTCGGACCCCGTTTCCGCACATCTCGGCGATGGTGCCGTCACCGTTGCGGTAGTCCATGAACCAGTCGTCGGCCTCGACACCGGCCGGGATTCGATCGAGCACACCCGCGTCCCGCAGCACCCCGGCGCGCGCGACACGCAGTATCCCGTCGGCGCCGATCCCCTGCCGTCGATCACACAGCACCGCGACCGCCGACCTGGTGAGTTCGAGCTCGGCACCGGGATCCGGCAGCACGACGAAATCGTTCTGCGTTCCGTGGCCCTTGGCGAATTCCATATCGGCGAGTCTACGGGGACCGACCTAGCCGAGTTCGATCGCGGACAGCGCATCCGACCGCAGGGTGGGCGATGCGCCGTCGAGCCACCGCACTCGTTCGTCGCGGCGGAACCACGACCGCTGGCGACGCACATAGCGCCTGGTGCCGATGAACGTCCGCTCACGCGCATGGTCGACGTCGTACTCCCCGGCCAGCACATCGAGCGCCTGGGCGTATCCGATCGCCCGTGACGCCGTCACTCCGTCGCGCAGGCCGAGATCCAGCAACGCTTCGACCTCGTCGAGCAACCCGGAATCGAACATGCGCCGAGTACGCAGATCGATCCTCTCGTCCAACTCTGCGGTCTCACGGTCGACGCCGAGCACCACCGTGCCCCAGCGCGGTTCACCGATGACCGGGGCCGAGGCTGCGAAGGGCCGACCGGTCAATTCGACCACTTCCAAGGCCCGCACCATCCGCCGTCCGTCCGTGGGCAGGATCGACGCGGCAGCGTCCGGATCGACCTCCGTCAGAGCGCGGTGGATCGCGTCGACTCCGTCGCGTTCGAGCACCGCCTCCCACTTGGCCCGGACGACCGGGTCCGTGGCGGGAAAGGCCCATTCGTCGAGCAGTGATTGGACGTACATCATCGAACCGCCCACGATGATCGGCCGACGGCCACGGGATCGAATGTTCTCGACGTCGGCGACGGCAGCCGATTGGTAACGCGCCACCGTCGCGATATCGGTGACCTCGAGCACATCGAGCTGATGGTGCACGATGCCGCGGCGCTCCGGCACGGTCACTTTCGCGGTACCGATGTCCATCCCCCGGTATTGCTGCATCGCGTCGATGTTGACGATCTCCCCGCCCAGCTCCTCGGCCAGGTCCAGCGCCAGGTCCGATTTGCCCGCAGCGGTCGGTCCGATCACTGCCACCGGTGTCGTGGCCGAATCCTCGGCGGTCGCCCCGGTTTCGTCAGCCACGGAACCAGAGCCCGACGAAGTATCCGACACCGAACGGTGCGCCCCGATACAGCTCGGTCGTCGAGACGTCGTCGGTTCCCACGAGTGCGGCGAGCATCTGCATGGCCGGTCGGCCCCGAACACCGACGGCTGCGCAGAGGCCCTCGTCGAGCTCCGCGAGGGCGTCGACGTCGGCGGTGGCAAGAGCATCGTCGATGCGACGCTGCACGTCCGCGGCGCGCGAATCGAACGACCCCGGTGCCTTCGGGGTGAGGGTGTTCGCGCCGTCTGCCAGCACCAACACTCCCCACCTGTCGTCGGACGCGTCGAGTTCGCGGCGCAGTTCCATCCCGGTGTGCGAGCACCACCGTGCGCTCGCGTCCGCGGGTACCGTGCGGACCTCGATTGCCCTGTCGGCCGCCGCCGCACCGCGCAGCCAGCCGGCGAGGAGAACCGCCAGCGGCAACTCGGGGTCCGGCCCGGACCGTGCCGGCGAACCGGACAGCCGCACCTCCACATCGACGCCGTACCCACGCAGGGTGCCGACCGTCGTCTCGTCGTACCGCCCCTCGCCGTCGTCGACGCCGACCGCGAGCCACCGGTCGGCCACCGCGGACAGCTGCTCGACAGCAGACACAGCAGCGGCCCGAAGCTCGGTTGCCTCGGCTGCTGCCCGGCCCATCAGTTCGGGGACCAGTAACGGCGGAGAGGGCACCAGGGCCGCGGCACAGAACACACGTATCACGCTAGTCGGTGACGCGACTTGGCCGGACGAGTCCACCTCGAACCGTCTGAGCTGTTTCAATGGTCCGATCGGTCGTCACCGAGTTCAATGGTGTCCAGATCGCGATCGTAGGCAGCCGTGACGCGCGGCAGAGATGAGGAACAATGACCGACCCGAACGCCGGTACCCCCACCACCCCCGACGCCCCGTCGTCGGTTGCACCCGCCGATCATTCCGGTGGTGACGCGACCATTACACCTTCGACCGGAGGACCCAAGCCAGGTGGCGGCCCCAAGCCCGGCGGCGGGCCGAAGCCCGGCGGACCGAGTTCTGCTTCTCCTCGTCCCGGCGCACCCCGCCCCGGTGGCTCCTCGGCAGCCAAGCCACACCCGACGGCCGCGCATGTGCCCACCGTGGTCGCGCCGGCGAGCGATCCGAGCAAGTACGGCCGGGTCGACGACGACGGCACCGCGTGGGTGAGCACCTCGGACGGCGAGCGTCAGGTCGGCTCCTGGCAAGCGGGCGACGCAGCGGAAGGCCTCGCGCATTTCGGGCGGCGCTACGACGATCTGGCCACCGAGGTCGGACTGCTCGAAGCCCGGCTGACGTCGGGTACCGGTGATGCCAAGAAAACCAAGGCTGCGGCCTCGGCGCTGCTGGAGAGCCTGCCGACGGCTGCGGTGATCGGCGACCTCGATCTGCTGGCTCGCCGACTCCACGCCGTCGTCGAGCACTCCGACGCAGCGGCGGTCGCCAAGCAGGAGAAAGAGCTCGAACGCGCCGAGCACACTGCCCGCAAGGAAGCCCTCGCCGCCGAGGCCGAGCAGATCGGCAGTGAATCGACGCAGTGGAAGCATGCCGGGGATCGGCTGCGCGAAATTCTGGACGAATGGAAGACGATCCGCGGGGTGGATCGAAAGATCGACGATGCGCTGTGGAAGCGGTACTCGAAGGCCAGGGAGAACTTCAACCGGCGTCGTGGAGCGCATTTCGCCGATCTCGATCGGGAGCGAGGAGCAGCCAAGACCCGCAAGGAGGAGCTGGTCGAGCGCGCAAAAGCGTTGTCCTCGTCCACCGATTGGGGTCCCACTGCAGCAGCATTCCGAGACCTGTTGGTGGAGTGGAAAGCGTCGGGCCGGGCTCCGCGGGACGCCGACGACGCATTGTGGAAGAACTTCAAGGCCGCCCAGGACGTATTCTTCGCGGCACGCAACGCCGCGGCGTCGGAGCGGGACGCGGAATTCGAGGCCAACGCCGAGGCCAAGGAAGCGTTGTTGGCAAAGACACATATCGATCCGAGCAAGGACCTGGACGCTGCTCGTGCGGCGCTGCGTGATCTGCAGGACAAGTGGGACGCCATCGGCAAGGTTCCGCGCGAGAAGATGCAGGAACTCGAAGGCAAGCTCCGCGCGATCGAGAAGTCCGTCCACGACGCCGTGGAGTCTCAGTGGCGTCGGTCCGACCCCGAGGCGGTTGCCCGCGCGGCTCAGTTCCGTGAGCGAGTGGCCCAGTTCGAGGATCAAGCGGCCAAGGCGACGGCGGCAGGCAAGACCAAGGACGCCGAGCGGGCGCGTGCGCAGGCCCAGCAGTGGCGTGAATGGGCCGATGCCGCGGAAAGTGCCGTCGACGAGTTGTGACCTGCAGTGCGGGCGGCCACACGAACTCAGGGGTTCGAGTGGCCGTCCCACAGGCGTAGCTTCTGCTCGCCCGACGCTGCCGCGATACGGCGCTGTTCCTGAGCGGCGAGCTGAGAGTTGGTCTTGTTCCATACGGCTTTGAGCCAATGGAACGTCAGCACCATCACCGCGATCCACGCAATGACGAGACCGATGCCCGGTCCGCCGCCCTGCAGGTTGTCCGGCACGGTCTGCCGCGTCCAGATCGAGAGCATCCCGTACACAGACGACACCGCACACCCGGCGAGGGCGGCCCAGGCCAGCGCCCAGACGCGGGTGACCAGCGCCAGCACCGACATCACCACACCGAACGTCAGCACCAGCACGACGAAAACGCGCGACGGCAGGGCAATCGATTCCGCGGCTGCTGCGTCGCTGCCCGTCAGCACGTCGAAGCCGGTGGCCGATCCGGTGTGCGGCAACGCGAACGTGACCAACAGGACCAGCACCAGCCCGGCCACGACCATGGCACGCGCTCCCGGATCCAGCTCGGTCATCACCGCCCGCTCGGTTCGTCCGAGTTCCTCGGCGGTTCGCGAAGGTACGACGCGATCGGGTCCATCTGTGTCTGTCATACGGTGCATCCTGTCTGAACCGGAAGCGGTGCCGGGGCACCGATCGAGGGAAGTCCGAGACCGACCCCGATCGGGGCCGTCTTCGGCATGATGCCGCGTTCGTGGGCGTCGCCTGCCGCGGTCCGTCGGTGCGTCAGCACTCCGGCGTCGGCGATCAGGTGGTACGGGGCCGCGGCGGTCAGGGTCGTCGTGACGACGTCGCCCGGGCGAATGTCGCCCGCCCGCTCGGCGTCGACGGCGAAGTGCACCAGTCGGCCGTCCCTGGCGCGTCCGCTCATCCGATGAGTTGCGTTGTTCTTGCGCCCCTCACCGGTGGCGACGAGCAGTTCGACCTCGGTGCCGATCAGGGCCTGATTCGCGGCCAGGACGATCTCTTCCTGCAACGCGATCAACCGCAGATACCGTTCCTGTACAACCTCTTTCGGTACCTGATCGGGCATGTCGGCCGCCGGGGTGCCCGGGCGCTTGGAGTACTGGAAGGTGTACGCGTTGGCGAACTTCGCACGCCGCACCACCTCGAGGGTCTGCTCGAAATCTTCTTCGGTCTCGCCGGGGAAACCGACGATGATGTCGGTGGTGATGGCCGCGTGCGGCATGGCCGCGCGAACCTTGTCGATGATGCCCATGAACTTCGTCTGTCGATAGGACCTGCGCATCGCCTTGAGGATTCGGTCCGAGCCGGACTGCAGCGGCATGTGCAGCGTGGGACAGATGTTCGGGGTCGATGCCATCGCCTCGATGACGTCGTCGGTGAACTCGGCCGGATGCGGAGACGTGAACCGCACTCGCTCGAGTCCTTCGATGGATCCGCACGCGGTCAGCAGCGCGGCGAACGCCCCGCGGTCGCGAGGCAGATCGGGGTCGGCGAACGAGGCACCGTAGGCGTTGACGTTCTGCCCCAGCAGCGTCACCTCGAGCACGCCCTGGTCCACCAAAGCCTGTACCTCGGCAAGGATGTCGCCCGGCCTGCGGTCGATCTCCTTGCCGCGCAGCGCCGGAACGATGCAGAACGTGCAGGTGTTGTTGCAGCCCACCGAAATCGATACCCAGCCGGCGTACGCGGACTCCCGCTTGGCCGGCAGGGTGGACGGGAAGGCGTCGAGAGACTCGAGTATCTCGACCTGAGCCTGCTCGTTGTGCCGGGCGCGCTCGAGCAGTACCGGCAGCGACCCGATGTTGTGCGTACCGAAGACCACGTCCACCCACGGAGCCTTGTCCACGACGGTGTTGCGGTCCTTCTGAGCCAGGCAACCGCCGACGGCAATCTGCATGTTGGGGTTCCGCGTCTTCGCGGGCCGGAGCATGCCGAGGTTTCCGTACAGCTTGTTGTCCGCGTTCTCGCGTACAGCGCACGTGTTGAACACGACGAGATCTGCGTCGGTACCGGCGTCGGCGGGCACGTAACCGGCCTCTTCGAGCAGCCCGGACAGGCGTTCGGAATCATGAACGTTCATCTGGCAGCCGTGTGTGCGCACCTCGTAGCTGCGGGCGCCTGCCGCCGATGGGGCACTGGCCGTCTCGGGGTCGACGCTCCCGCGATCGGTCACGTCCACGGTCGAAAAAACACTCGTTTGCACCTCTTCAGGGTACGTCCATCGCACGGGCGGACACGCCGGGGTCACGGGGCCCTCCGCGGACTGTGCAGGCGCTATGCGTGCCGACAGTAAAGTTTCCATTACATAATCGAAGACTGCGGGCGAAAACGCCGGTCGGCGAGGAAACTACGCATAGGGTTTCCACCTATGACGCACGCCACCGACGCCCCGGCAGCGACACCACCGCCGGGCGCCCCTTCGATGATCTCGCTCAAATCCGTCGACAAGCACTTCGGTGATCTGCACGTACTCAAGGACATCAATCTCGAAGTGCCGGCCGGCCAGGTCGTCATCGTCGTGGGTCCGTCCGGATCCGGCAAGTCGACGCTGTGCCGGACGATCAACCGGTTGGAGCCGATCGATTCCGGTGCCATCGAGGTCGACGGGGATCTACTCCCCGCCGAGGGCAAGGCCCTCGCTGCACTGCGTGCGGATGTCGGCATGGTGTTCCAGTCGTTCAACCTCTTCGCACACAAGACCATTCTGCAGAACGTCATGCTGGCACCGATGAAGGTGAGAAAGCTCAAGAAGGACGAGGCCGAGAAGAGCGCACTGGCTCTGCTCGAACGCGTCGGCATCGCCAACCAGGCAGACAAGTACCCGGCTCAGCTGTCGGGTGGTCAGCAACAGCGCGTGGCCATCGCCCGCTCACTCGCCATGAACCCCAAAGTGATGCTCTTCGACGAGCCCACCTCGGCCCTGGATCCGGAGATGGTCAACGAGGTACTCGACGTCATGACCTCGCTGGCCAAGGAGGGCATGACAATGCTCGTCGTCACCCACGAGATGGGCTTCGCCCGCAAGGCAGGCGACCGAGTCATCTTCATGGCCGACGGTGCCGTCGTCGAGGACACCGATCCCGAAACCTTCTTCAAGTCCCCGAAGTCCGAACGCGCCAAGGACTTCCTCGGCAAGATCCTCGGTCACTGATCAGATTCACCGCTCGTCCCCGTACGTACGACCTATCCGAAGGACATTCACTGTGAGAATCACCCGACCGCTTCGCCTCGGTGTCGCCATCGCCGCTCTGTCCATCGTCGCCACCGCCTGTGGCGGCGGCGAAGAAGCGCGCACCATCTCGAGCAGCGCCGAGAACGGCAGCCTCATCGTCGGCATCAAGTTCGATCAGCCGGGCCTCGGCCTCCGCAATCCGGACGGCTCGTTCAGCGGCTTCGACGTCGAGGTGGCCAAGTACGTCGCAGGCAAGCTCGGTGTCGACGAGGCGAACATCGAATTCAAGGAATCCCCGTCCGCGCAGCGCGAGACGCTGATCCAGAACGGTGAGGTCGACTACATCGTCGCCACCTACTCCATCACCGACACCCGCAAGGAGAAGGTCGGCTTCGCCGGACCGTACTTCGTGGCAGGTCAGTCGCTCCTGGTGAAGCAGGACAACACCGACATCACCGGTCCCGATTCACTCGAGGGCAAGAAGCTGTGCTCGGTCACCGGTTCCACCCCGGCACAGAACATCGCCGACGAGTACCCGGGAGTCCAGCTTCAGCCGTTCGACACCTACTCCGCCTGCGTCGAAGCACTGCGCAACGGCACCGTGGACGCCGTCACCACCGACGACATCATCCTTGCCGGTTACGCCGCTCAGTCCCCCGGTCAGTTCAAGGTGGTCGGTGAGCCCTTCACCACGGAGAACTACGGCATCGGCCTGAACAAGGACGACACCGACGGACGCAACAAGATCAACGACGCCATCGAAGAGATGGTGACCAGCGGTGCCTGGGAGCAGGCGTTCAACGACACCGTCGGCGCGTCGGGCTACCCGCTGCCGAGCCCGCCCACCGTCGACCGCTACTGATCGACTGCTACTGATCGACCACGCCGTCGTGTCCCGCTCGTCGCGGGCGGGACACGACGGCTCGATCTCGCCGAGCCGTGAGGATCAACAAGCACCGTGAACCTATTGAGCAAGTACGGCGATCAACTGATCGACGCGTTCCTCTCGACCATCTACCTGACGTTGGCATCCCTCGTCGGTGCGTTGGTCATCGGAACGATCATCGCCGCGATGCGCGTATCACCCATTCCGATTGCGCGCGGAATTGCGGCGACGTACGTCACCATCTTTCGTAACACCCCCCTGACCCTGATCATTCTGTTCACCTCGTTCGGGCTGTATCAGACAATGGGCGTTTCTCTGGCGTCGGAGTCCTCACCGACGTCACTCGACGACAACAACTTTCGATTGGCAATCCTCGGGCTGAGCATCTACACCGCGTCGTTCGTGGCCGAGTCACTGCGATCGGGCATCAACACCGTCCCGGTGGGGCAGGCCGAAGCGGGCCGCTCGCTGGGAATGACGTTCACGCAGAACATCTCGATCGTCGTTCTTCCTCAGGCGTTCCGCGCGGTGGTCGGCCCGCTGGGAAGCGTCGTGATCGCGTTGACGAAGAACACGACCATCGCATCGGTCATCGGCGTCGCCGAGGCGTCGTTCCTGATGAAGAACATGATCGAGAACGAGGCCGCGATCTTCGTCGTCGGCGGAATCTTCGCGCTCGGCTTCATGATCTTGACGCTCCCGACCGGGTTGCTGTTCGGCTACATCAGCAAGCGATTGGCGGTGTCATGATGAGTGATGCAGTAGCAGTTCTGTACGACGTTCCCGGACCCAAAGCGGTACTGCGATACCGCATTCTGACTGTCGTCGTCGCGGTGATCTCGCTCGGAATCGCATTTCTGATCTACCGCGCCCTCGACTCGAAGGGGCAGCTCACTGCCGAGAAGTGGGACCCGTTCCTCGAATCGACAACGTGGACCACGTATCTGTTGCCCGGTATTCAGGGAACTCTGGTCGCGGCGGCATTGTCGATCGTGTTCGCCCTGATTCTCGGTGCCGTCCTCGGCATCGGCCGCCTCTCGGATCACCGCGCTGTACGGATCGTCAGCGGTGCGATCGTCGAATTGTTCCGTGCAGTTCCCGTGCTGATCCTGATGATCTTCCTGTACGCGGTGTACGCCGATTACGAGGTCTTCAAGGTCAAGTACCTGGCGTTGGCCGCGGTGGTCACCGGCCTCACTCTGTACAACGGATCGGTGATCGCCGAGATCGTACGTGCCGGAGTCAATTCACTGCCGAAGGGTCAGCGCGAAGCCGCCTCGGCGCTGGGCATGCGCAAGAGCCAGGTCATGACCCTGGTACTGCTCCCCCAGGCCGTGACCGCGATGCTGCCCGCCATCATCTCGCAGATGGTGGTGGCACTGAAGGACTCGGCGCTGGGATACATCATCGGGTACGTCGAAGTAGTCCGTTCCGGTCAGCAGGTCGGCGCGTTCTACAGCAACTACCTCCCGTCGCTGATCATCGTCGCCGTCATCATGATCATCATCAACTCGGCGTTGACGAAACTGGCGACCGTGGTCGAGCGGCGTCTGCGATCGCGAAAGCGTAAGGGCGGCACCGCCGCGGTCGTGCCTGCGCTCGACGGCGGTCAAGCGGCCTGAGCTCCGCACCGTTCGGCTGCACAGCAGTATGGCCCGCAACACCGATGGTGTTGCGGGCCATACTGTTTCTCGACTACCTGGACTCGATGTGGACGATCACATCGAATCTGGGCCGTCGAAGTCTTCGGTGTCGGCTCCCACGCGATCGAGTTGTTCCTTGACCACGGCGAATGCCATTCCCTGCGAGTAGCCGCGGCGGGCCAGCATCCCGACCAACTTGCGCACCACTTTGTCGCGTTCGACTCGTGCGTCGGGCCCGTTCGGATCCGGCAGATGCAGCGTTCGGAATCGTTTGCGCACCAACTCCGCAGCACGCTGACGCTCGTCTTCGGCATCGATCAGATCCAGGGCGTTCACGGCCAACTCGTTGCTGACGCCTTTGTTCCGCAGCTCCATGCTCAGAGCGCGTTTGCCCTTGCCGGAGTACTTGTGCCGAGATTGAACCCACTGCTCCGCAAACGACTCGTCGTCGACGAGTTTCGCCTTCTCGAGTCGGTCGAGCACTGCGGTGGAGACCTCGTGGGTGAAACCCTTCTTGGCCAAGCTGGCTTCGAGTTCGTGTCTGCTGCGGGCCCGGTCGGTCAGCAGCCGAAGGCAGACGTCTTTCGCCTGCGCTTCGGTGCCGCCGCCGTTGTCTCGCTGCTGCACAGCGAACCCAGGTTAGAAGTCGACCGGAGCAGCTGCGGGCTCCTCTGCGGTGACGTCCGCACCGATCTGCAGCTTCTCCATGATCTTCTTCTCGATTTCGTCACGCACATCGGGATTCTCGAGCATGAACTTACGGGCGTTCTCCTTGCCCTGTCCGAGCTGATCGCCTTCGTAGGTGAACCACGAGCCCGACTTGCGGATGAACCCGTGCTCGACACCCATGTCGATCAACGAGCCTTCACGGCTGATGCCCTTGCCGTAGATGATGTCGAATTCGGCCTGCTTGAAAGGCGGCGCGACCTTGTTCTTGACGACCTTGACACGGGTGCGGTTACCGATGGCCTCGGTTCCGTCCTTCAGCGTCTCGATCCGACGGATGTCCAGACGTACCGAGGCATAGAACTTCAATGCCTTACCACCGGTGGTGGTTTCGGGGGAACCGAACATGACGCCGATCTTTTCGCGCAACTGGTTGATGAAGATCACGGTGGTACCGGAGTTGCTCATGGCACCGGTGATCTTGCGCAGCGCCTGGCTCATCAGACGGGCCTGCAGACCCACGTGACTGTCACCCATCTCGCCTTCGATCTCGGCGCGCGGTACCAGTGCGGCCACCGAGTCGACGACGAGGATGTCGAGGGCACCGGAGCGAATCAACATGTCGGCGATTTCCAGGGCCTGCTCACCGGTGTCGGGCTGCGAGACCAACAGTGCGTCGGTGTCGACACCGAGCTTCTTCGCGTAGTCGGGATCGAGCGCGTGCTCGGCATCGATGAACGCGGCTATTCCGCCGGCACGCTGAGCGCTGGCCACCGCGTGCAAGGCGACGGTGGTCTTACCCGAGGACTCCGGACCGTAGACCTCGATGACTCGGCCGCGGGGCAGACCTCCGATGCCGAGTGCCACGTCGAGCGCGATCGATCCCGTGGGGATGACGGCGATGGGCTGACGGACCTCGTCGCCGAGGCGCATCACCGAGCCCTTACCGAAATTCTTGTCGATCTGCGCGAGTGCGAGATCGAGCGCTTTGTCGCGGTCGTATGCAGCCATCGTGAGCTCCCTGTGTCGTTTCGTTCAGCTGTGTCTGTCGATCAGCTTGTTGGCGGTAACGCTAGAACGGGGTACCGACAAGAAGTTCTTCGAGACCGGCCAGCAACCGTTGACATCAGCATAGGCGAACACGTGTTCGAGTCAACTACCACGGCTTTCGACACGCCGAGCGACTCGAGCCGATGCGGTGGAGCTACCAACGTTCCTTGGGCACATCGAACTCGTAACAGATCGACCGCCATACTTCCCGCGGGTCGACACCGTCTTCGATGGCCTGCGCGCCCGTCCGTCCGATACCGGACAGCACATGATCGGCGAGCAGGGAATTGCCTCGAACGGAGCCGAACTCCTCGGTGAGCAGTTCACGAAATTCGGTCAGACGCACATCGATCAGCCTAACGCCCGCCCTCGGCGTCGCTACCGGCGAGCACCTCGCGGCAGACCGAGACAGGATCCTCGACGTGATGCGCGCCTGCAGCCGCCGAGGTCGCTGCCGCCGCATGACGAGGGTCGGACAGCACGGCGGACACGGCGTCGGCAATTGCACCCGCGGTGGCGGGACGCACCAGTACGGCACTCCCCTGCCGAGCGGCCCGGTTCGCCAGCTCCCATTGATCGCCGCCGCCCGGCACGGTGACCACTGGAACTCCGTGGATGAGCGCCTTGGCCAACATGCCGTGACCACCTCCGCACACCACGACATCGGCGCGGCGCAGCAATTCGTCCTGGCGACCGAGTCCGGCATTCGCCCATTCCGGCACGTCGTCGGGGCCCCCGTCGAGCACCGAGGCCACTACCCGGACGCCTGTGCCGTCCAATCCCTTCAGAGCCATCTCCAACATTCCCTCGGCCCCGGTGAACGCCGTCGACGGGGCCACCATCACCAGCGGCGTATCGCCGGCGGGGACGTCGAGCAATTCGTCGGTGGGCTCCCACAGCAGTGGGCCCACCACATGGGCATCCCTCGGCCAGTCGGGCCGCGGCACTTCCAGTGCGGGAATGGTGGCGATGAGCCGAGCAGCCGGCCCGGGATCGCGTGCGGGTAGTCCGATGCTCACTCGGGCGTCGGCGCGCTGTTGCTGCCCGCGGGCGATAGAGCGCGCCGTCAACGCGCGCATCACCGTATCGCGAAGACGACCCCGAACACCGCGTCCGGGCGCGAGCCCACTTCCGATGGGCGGCAACCCCTTCGATGGCGAATAGAGCGGGTGGGGCGAGAGCTCGACCCAGGGAATTCCCAATCGCTCGGCAGCCATTCCGCCTCCGGCAGTGAGAATATCGGAGACCACCAGATCGACGTTCTCGCGCTCGAGGTCCGGCAACAGTTCTGTCGCGACAAAGGCTGCGCGCGAATGAATGCGCTGCCCGGCATCGAGATCGTCGTCCTCCGGTCGCGGCAGCAGGCCACCCAGTGGGAGCGTGCGAATACCGGCCGCTCTGGCGTCGCCGACCCACCGGCTTCCGGTGAACAGGACCGGATCGTCACCCGCCCGCTCGAACAACAGCGACAAGGCGATAGCGGGAAACGCATGTCCTGGGTCCGGGCCGGCCACCACTGCTATTCGCACGCGCTCAGCGTGCCACATCGCCGCGCTGGACGATCACCGATCGTGCCGGGCAGCGGTGCCGACGGTCAGGCTTCGTCGGGACGAAGGTAGGCGTCGACGGCGTCCGCCATCTGGCGTACCACCTCGCCACCCGGAACCCGTTCGGACACCATCTCGGCGGACTGGACGGCGGACTGGACCATGAGCAGGACGAGCGTCGCCAGGGTATTCGGATCCCCGTCGCGGATCGACGAATCACGTTGTCCCGCTTCGACAAGACGCGCCACCGCATCGATGATCAACGATTGGCTGGTACCGAGGCGGTGCAGAATGTAGGTCGCGAGCACGTCCGAGTCCGACCGCAGAATCTTGACGAACAGCGGATGCTGCCTTATTCGATCTCCCGCCTGAACCACAGCAACGACGATCTGCTCGCGTCCGGACGCGGTGGCGTCGAAGTCGGGAATCAGGGCAGCGATCTCACGGGTGAGCAGGCTCGACACCACTGCTCGGGTATCGGCCCACCGCCGGTACACCGTGGGCCTGCTGACTTTGGCGCGTCGTGCGATCTCGGCGAGGGTCGTACGCTTGACTCCTCGTTCGAGGATGCACGAGCGTGCGGCGTCGAGAACGGTGTCCTCCACCGACTTCTCGGGTGTTGCCTCCGGGGAGGACTCGACCGAGGCGGGAGTCGACACCTGCTGCTCGATCACAGATCACCCTTCGCACAACGGTCGGAAGTAAAGTACTTCACTCGGAAACATTTCGTGTCGTTACTATACCTCACAGTAACAGCGACACCATGTTGCACAGTGACCGTCGGCCCGTCCGTCCGTATTCTTCGGTGCCATTGCCGGGTGCCGATAACGCCGCCGACCTGCGCAGGAAACCTCGACCCTGGCAAGCTGATCGAGTGACCGACGAATTCGAGCTTGCATGACGCGATCGGTGACCGTTCTGACCAATCCCACGGCCGGCGGTGGTCGAGCAGTCCACGCGTCACGGCGCGCCGTGACGCGTCTGCGCGAGCGTGAACTCGTCGTCTCGACCGTCGAGGGCCGAACGGCGGGTGATGCGCTGGAGTTGTTGAAGCGAGCCGTCGGGTGCGGGACGGATGCCGTCGTTGCCGTGGGTGGCGACGGGGTCGTCAATCTCGCGTTACAGGTGATCGCGGGAACCGACACTCCGCTCGGACTGATTCCTGCGGGCACAGGCAACGATTTGGCCCGGACGCTCGGGGTCCCCCTCGACGATCCCACCCGCGCAGCGGATCTCGTGGTCGACGGAGTCGTGAGGTCGATAGATCTCGGTAGGGTCGGGACGCGCTGGTTCGGTACGGTCCTGTCGAGTGGCTTCGATTCACTGGTCACCGAGCGCGCCGGCCGCCTGCAGTGGCTTGCCGGCCCGGTGCGGTACAACGCGGCCATGATATTGCAGTTGGCTGCTCTCCGAACACTTTCGTACACAATAGAATTGGATGACGCCGAGCTGCACCTGGATGCCGTTCTCGTCGCCGTCGGAAATGGCAGCAGCTACGGCGGCGGCATGGCCATCTGCCCGACCGCACGAGTGGACGACGGGCTGTTCGCCATCACTGTCGTCCGGGATGTGAGTCGAACGCGACTGCTTGCGCTGTCGCCGACGTTGTATCGGGGTGCCCACGTCGACCTTCCGGAGGTCGAGGTCTACAGCGCCCGGAACGTGACCGTGCGCTGCGACGACATGGTGGCGTACGCAGACGGCGAACGCATCGCAGAATTACCCGTCACGATCGAATGCGTGCCGCGTGCGTTGCGAGTGTTCGTCGGAGCGGATTCCCCACTGCGCACGTAACGCGGTCGGCAGTCAGTATTTCAGCGACGAACGGTCGTGACCGGAGGAGATGGCCTTGTACAGCCACACCAGCCCGAAGACGATGGCCCCGGCCACGACCAACCAGAACAAGCCCTTGATGATGCTGCCCAGCAAGGCAAGTGCGATCCAGACGAGAACGATGAATCCGAGAATCTTCCAGAACATGAACGGCTCCTACCGTGTGACGCGCACCGGGTCGTATCGCGTTATGTCGATACTGGCAGCCGATCACGGCGAACACATCGGGGTGAACCCTGATCTTCTCACCGGTGTCGTGACCGGATTTCGTCGAGTTCGGTGAGCGCGTCGGCCCACCCTTGCAGTCGATCGGTGGCAGACAACAATTCTCGGCGATGAGATTCCACCACGTTCTTCGACGTGGACCCGGCCGGTCCGGTCATCCGGGCTGCAGCGGCGACGAGATCCTCGTACTGGTCCACTCCGGCAGCGAGATCGCTTGCTGCAGCCTCGATTCCGGGCCGTAGATGCGTGCGTGTCGATGCGCTTGCCGCTCCCGCACGTTCGAGGGCCGCAATATCGACGGCAACACCTTCCAAGCCCCTCACCGCATCCGAGGCAACGCCGATCATCTCTTCGACGTCCTCGGCGGCGATGGTGCCCGATCGCGCCAGAATTCCGAGCAGCTCGAACAGACTCTGCTCTGCGCCCGCCAATCGTGACATCGGCTCGAAGGCGGCAGATCCACGCTGCGGTAACGAACGCCTGCCGGGCAGTCCCACCGGAACCGGTTGACCTCGCAGTCGCCGCAAACGACCGAAGGCGTACACAGCAGGAACGGCCAAGAGCGCGGCAGAACCACCACCGACGAACAGAGTCCATTCCGGAGCCGACAAGGCTGCGATCCCCGCAGTACTCACCGCAGTGGTCGTCGACGCGGCCCCGAACCTGATACTTCGCCGGCGAGCCCGTCGAATCTTCTTCAGGTGCTTGGCACGTGGATCCTTACGACGGCCGGCGGCATCGAGCAGTGAGGTTCCTGCGGCCCGCGCTGTCTCGGCCAGAGACCGGACCACCGCTCCGGATTCGGCAACGGCGGCTGTCACCGTCTCCCTGTCCAGCGAAACGGCCGGCCGCTTACGCGACCGGCCGGGTTCGTGATTCTTGTTGCTCATGCGTCGGAACTACTGTCTACTCGAACGAACTTCGCGTTCGGTCGATCACGCCTGTGCCGGCGGCTCGGGCGTTGCGTCCGGGGCCTTGGCGATCGACGGCTTGGCGGCGGAATTACCCGTGGGCAGGGAGTCACCGGCCATGGAGGCACGGATCTGCTCGAGCCGGCTGTGACCGGCCATCTGCACAGATGCCTGCTGAACCTCGAGCATGCGTCCGGACACGGAGTTCTGAGCGAGCTCGGCGGAACCGAGCGCGTCTGCGTAACGACGCTCGATCTTGTCGCGCACCGCATCGAGACTCGGGGTGTTTCCCGGTGCCGACAACGTGCTGTCCATCGAGCGCAGCGATTCGCTGACCTTCTCCTGCATCTTCGCCTGCTCGAGCTGGCTGAGCAGTTTGGTGCGCTCGGCGACCTTCGATTGCAGGGCCATCGCGTTCTGCTCGACGGCTTTCTTGGCCTGTGTAGCAGCCTGCAGAGACTGGTCGTGCAGAACCTTGAGGTCCTCGACGCTCTGCTCGGCAGTCACGAGCTGAGCCGCGAACGCCTCGGCCGCGTTGGTGTACTGCGTGGCCTTCTCGACGTCACCTGCAGTGGCGGCCTGATCGGCCAGCGTCACGGCCTGACGAGCGTTGGCGTTGAGCTTCTCGACCTCGTCCAGCTGCCTGCTGAGCTTCATCTCGAGCTGACGCTGATTGCCGATGACGGACGCCGCCTGCTGCGACAGCGCCTGGTGCTGCCGCTGGGCGTCTTCGATCGCCTGCTGAATCTGAACCTTGGGGTCGGCCTTCTCGTCGATCTTGGAATTGAAGAGCGCCATCATGTATTTCCAGGCCTTGACGAAAGGATTAGCCATGGGGTGGTCCTGCCTCCATCTGTTGCGCCGCGGTGGCCGCGTACGGGTCGGCTGCTGTCGCAGTGACCGAAATGAACCTGTCAGTGCAGTGATGTTCGGGTGATTCGGTGGGGCCGGCAGCCGACTTCGGCTACTCGTTCGATCTTAGGCGGCGGCGAGAGCTCTGGCAGCAGGTGCCGGAATCACGACTCGTGTATCTCCGTCGATGCGGGTGGCCACAGCCGATTCCTCGGCACGGGCAGCAACGGTGGATGCATCCGACAGCGTGATACTCACGTCGCTCATCACGTCGGAGAGAGGAACGGCGAGAGCATCGCAGATCGCTGCGAGCAGTTCGCTCGACGCTTCCTTACGACCACGCTCCACCTCGGAGAGGTAGCCGAGGCTCACGCGCGCGGTGTTCGAGACTTCACGCAGGGTGCGGCTCTGTGCGACGCGAGTACGCCGCAAACTGTCGCCGAGTGCTTCACGCAATAGCAGCGCCATCTCGCTCCTCCTCGTTGGTGCTGTTGCCGACGACTGTGCCGTCGAGACGACCACGTTCGTATCGTTCGTTCGGAGCCGTCGTAGGGTCAACGTCCCAGCCGGCCCGATTGGTTCCCGACCCTATATGTCCGTCGCCTCCGACACGCGCCGAAGGGGCTCCGACACGGCTGTCGGAACTGTAACTTCCCGCATCGCCACGTGGACGCCCGTCGAATGCACTCACACCGAGGACACACCCCGGCGCAACCGAATCGCCTGAACCACGTAGTCCAGGCCGGTGTACACAGTCAGCAGAACCGCCAGAGCCATCAGCGCCACCGCCACTGGATCGACTGCGCTGGGCAGCGGACACAGATACACGCCGATCGCGAATGTCTGGACCAGTGTCTTGACCTTGCCGCCACGACCGGCCGGAATGACTCCGTGACGAATGACGGCGAAACGGACCGCGGTGATGCCTATTTCGCGTACCCCGATGATCGCCGTCACCCACCAGGACAGATCGCCCAACATCGACAGCCCGACAAGGGCAGCGCCGATCAGCGCCTTGTCGGCGATGGGGTCGGCCATCTTCCCGAAATCGGTGACGAGTCCGTACTTGCGGGCGAGTTGGCCGTCGATCCGGTCGGTGATGGCCGCTGCGGCGAAGATCGCCGTCGCCGCCAACCGCCACGAGGTGTCGTGACCGTCTCCGACGAACAGTGCCGCAAGAAAGACCGGAACCAGAGCGATGCGCAGCACGGTCAGCACGTTGGCGATGTTGAGCAGCGGGACGGCGTCCGATCCGCCCGGAGCAGCGTTGCCGTGCGGCAGCCCCGCACTGCGCGAGGCACCGCCGGATGGAACACCGTGGCCCGGCGCTGTCGGGCCGGTCACGAAGCCGCTTCTCGGCCGCGGACCGAACATTCGATGGTGTGTCGGCGTTCGGGCAGCACCGACCCGTCGAGACGGGGACACTGCTCGCTGAACGACACACGGAAAGTTTATCGGTTGCATCGGTGACTACTGTTCACCACATGACTTCTGGGCCGAATCGGGCGAGTCGCGACACTGCCGATCCCGAATCCGACGAGTATTCCGACACCGTGGACGGCACGTCCATCGGCGACGCCACCCTGGTCGTGCGTCGAGCCCGAACCTCCGACATTCCCGAGATCAAGCGGCTGATCGACATCTACGCGGGCCGAATCCTGCTCGAGAAGAACCTGGTGACGCTGTACGAGGCAGTGCAGGAGTTCTGGATTGCCGAGCGCGCAGGCGACGTCATCGGATGCGGAGCTCTGCACGTGCTCTGGGCAGACCTGGGTGAGGTACGCACGGTGGCAGTCGACCCCGCAGCCAAGGGGCACGGAGCCGGCCACCTGATTGTCGCCAAACTCATCGAGGTGGCACGCGAGCTGGCGCTGCAGAAGGTGTTCGTGCTGACCTTCGAAGTGGATTTCTTCGCCCGGCACGGCTTCTCCGAAATCGAGGGAACGCCCGTCACCGCCGAGGTGTACGCGGAGATGTGCCGGTCCTACGACACCGGCGTCGCAGAGTTTCTCGACCTGAGCTACGTCAAGCCGAACACATTGGGCAACACGCGCATGCTGCTTTCGCTCTGACAGAATTCTCCGGACACCCCTCGAATCCGGAAGTGAGCTCCATGCCCCTGATCGCCGTCACTTACACGTACTCCCCCACGACCACCGAGGGCCGCGACACCCATCGCGCCGCACACCGGGCGTGGCTGGCCGACTTGTTGGAGAAGAAGACGCTCGTCTCCAGTGGCCCGTTCGCCGACGACAGCGGCGCTCTGCTGCTCGTGGACGGCCCGGACGCCGCATCCGTGGAATCACTGTTCGCCCAGGATCCCTTCGCGGTCGAGAACCTCATCGAGTCGGCAGACTTCCACGAATGGACACCGGTGATGGGCGCGTTCAC
Organism: Rhodococcus sp. 05-2255-1e; assembly: GCF_002259025.1. Taxonomy (NCBI): domain Bacteria; kingdom Bacillati; phylum Actinomycetota; class Actinomycetes; order Mycobacteriales; family Nocardiaceae; genus Rhodococcus; species Rhodococcus sp. 05-2255-1e. Next base: position 48,844 of record NZ_NOZE01000013.1, read on the forward strand.
AGCCTGAGTCTGCTCGCCCACCCGTTCTGCGTGAATGGACCATTGCACCGCCCAGACGGCTGCAATGGTCCATTCACGCAGGTGCAGGGCCCGTCAGAACTCCTCGGACGCCGGCTGCTCGTCCGGGTCCCCGCCCTTGATGGACCACAGCAGTCCGTCGAGTTCGTCGGGCTTGACGAGTACTTCGCGGGCTTTCGAGCCCTCGCTCGGACCCACGACGCCGCGGTTCTCCATGAGGTCCATCAGTCGTCCTGCCTTGGCGAATCCGACCCGTAGCTTGCGTTGCAGCATCGACGTGGAACCGAACTGGCTGGTGACGACGAGTTCGACGGCTTGCAGCAGCACGTCGAGGTCGTCACCGATGTCGGGGTCGACGTCCTTCTTGTCCGAGACCTTCGCGGCGGTGACGGTGTCGTTGTACTCGGGCTCGGCCTGATTCTTGGCGAAGTCGACGACGGCCGAGATTTCCTCGTCCGTGATGAACGCACCCTGCAGACGCGTCGGCTTGCCCGCACCCATCGGCAGGAACAGGGCGTCGCCCATGCCGATCAGTTTTTCGGCTCCGGGCTGATCGAGGATGACTCGCGAGTCGGTCAACGACGACGTGGCGAATGCCAGACGTGAGGGCACGTTGGTCTTGATCAGACCGGTGACGACGTCGACGGACGGACGCTGCGTGGCGAGTACCAGGTGGATACCTGCGGCGCGCGCCTTCTGGGTGATGCGCACGATCGCTTCCTCGACGTCGCGAGGAGCAGTCATCATCAGGTCGGCAAGCTCGTCGACGATGGCCAGGATGTAGGGGTACGGCCGGTAAACGCGTTCGCTGCCCAACGGTGCGGTGATTTCGCCGGACCGCACCTTCTTGTTGAAGTCGTCGATGTGCCGGACCTTGTTGATCTGCATGTCCTGGTAGCGCTGCTCCATCTCCTCGACGAGCCAGGCCAGGGCCGCGGCAGCTTTCTTCGGCTGCGTGATGATCGGCGTGATGAGATGCGGGATGCCCTCGTACGGCGTCAACTCGACCATCTTCGGGTCGATCAGGATCATCCGGACCTCGTCGGGTGTCGCACGTGCCAGCAGCGACACGAGCATCGAGTTCACGAAGCTCGATTTACCCGAACCGGTGGATCCCGCCACCAGCAGGTGCGGCATCTTCGCCAGGTTGGCACTGACGAAATCGCCTTCGATGTCCTTGCCGAGGCCGATCACCAGAGGGTGGTGATCCTTGCGTGTCGACGGGGCGGTCAGCACATCGGCCAGGCGGACCATCTCGCGATCCGAGTTCGGCACCTCGATACCGACGGCGGACTTGCCGGGGATCGGGGCGAGCAATCGCACGTTGTCGGTCGCGACCGCGTAGGCGATGTTGCGAGCCAGCGCTGTGATCTTCTCGACCTTGACGCCCGGTCCGAGCTCCACCTCGTAGCGGGTGACCGTCGGTCCGCGGGTGAATCCGGTGACCGCAGCGTCGATCTTGAACTGCTCGAGTACCTCGGAGATGGCCTCGATCATTGCGTCGTTCGCCTGGCTGCGCGTCTTGGGCGGATCGCCGTCGATGAGCAGCGACAACGACGGCAGCGTGTAGTCGCCGTCGACGACGCGATCGACGACGATCTTGTCGTCGTCGGCAGCCGGCTTGGGTTCGGCGGCCTTGACGATCGGCTTGGGCTTCGGCCGTGGGGGCGCGGCAGGCTCGGGCACCGGGACCGGCGCGGCCGCGGCAGGCGTCATGACCTCGGTGGGGGCCTCCGGTGCCGGTGCCGGGGTCTTGCGAGCGCGTGATGGCTTGACGACCGGGATGTACTCCTCGGTCGGGTAGTTGTCGTACGGGTCGGTGGTGCCGTGCACCGGGTATCCGTTGGCGTCGAAGTTCGAGTCGTAGTCGCCGTAGCCCTCGTCGCCGAATTCCGAACCGAAATCGGCCGGGTCGTACTCGTCGTATTCGTCGCCTCGACTGTCGGTACCGAACAGTGCCCGCATCCGGTCCGGTACGTCTCGTACCGTGGTGCCGGTGAGCAGCAGCACGCCGAACAGGCCGGCGAGCAGCAGCAATGGTACGGCGAGCCACACCGTCAGGCCGTCGGCGATGGGTCCGCCCGCAACGTAGCCGACGAAGCCCGCTCCTTCGGACCGACCGGTGGCGTCGGTCGGTGACCCCGCCGCCATGTGCCAGAGCCCGAGAACGGGCAAGCCCAGCAGTATCGAGCCCAGAACCAGGCGTGGTCTGACCTCGGGGCGAGGCTCGGAACGCATCAGCACGACGGCGATCACGACCCCCAGCACGGGTGCGACGTAGCCGGCGTCGCCGATGACGGCACGGATCCCTACCTCGATCCACTCACCGACCGGGCCGCCGGCACTGAACCACACGCTTGCGGCGACGACGACGCTGACGGCGATGAGCCCGAGGGCGATGCCGTCACGTCGGTGACCGTGCTCGATGTCCGCGGCCTTGCTGACGGTGCGTGTGGTGGCACCGACACCTCGTGCCGCCATCGACCATGTGGACGCGATTCCGCGACCGATCGCGTCGAGCGCACCGCGGGACTTCTTCTTCGTGGGGGGCCGCCGCGACGCCGCACCTCTCGCGGGTGCCTTACCGCGGGACGATGCGCTTGCCCGCGTGGTCGCCGGGTTGCGCGGTGCGGTGGGCTTCTTCGGTGTCGTGACGGTTCGAGCCGTGCGGCCGGTACCGGACTTACGAGAGGTACCGGACGCGCGCGAGGAGCCGGATCCGCTGGATCCGGCCCTGGCGGTGGAGGTGCTGGTCTTTCCTGCCATGCCCCCAGGCTAGTCGCAACAGCCCCGTCGAAACCATCCGCAACACCAGTAACAACGACGGATGTGCGTCAGAAACTCAGATCGAGCGCCTTCACGGCGGCGACATCGTTGGCAGAACCTTCGTACACGACCTCTACCTGGTCCCGACCGAACGCATAGAGAAGGAGTTCGGAGGGTTCCCCCACCACCGTCACACCCGGGCCCGAGCCACCCTTGAAGGTGGCCTGTCGGCCGTCCGGGGTGCGGACATGCACCGGAACCGGTGCCGAGCGGTGCCCTGCTCGTCCGATCAACCGCACCTGGGGCCACAGTCGGGACTCGACCGCGCTGGGCAGAACCCGTCGGGTCCAGTTCCCTTCCGCGCGGCGCAGATCCTCGTGATGCACGAACATCTCACCGAGGTTGATCAGCGGATCCAGCAGGGCGAACGGCGACCACATCGGCGGCCCGGTCCGAACGTCCTCGACCACCGACGCGAACGGTCGATTCGCAACGGAACGCTGGACCCGCTCCGTGTATCCGGACAACGGACCGAGAAAGATACCCGGCGACGCATCGAGCCGCCGTTCGCGAACGACGAGGTGCGCGGCCAGATCGGCAGCAGTCCACTCACCGCACAGTGTCGGCGCATCGGGACCGACGTCGAGAAGGGTTCTGACAAGCTGGGAACGTTCATCCTGGGCAAGGCTCACGTACTTCAGGCTACGGCTACACCGAAGGAGCGGCATCCTGCCGGGAGACCGACTCCTTCGTCTGGGTAACCTCCCAACAGTGCCGGTATCGGAAATTCTCGTCATCCTGCTCGCCGGCCTCGGGGCCGGTGCAATCAACGCCGTCGTCGGTTCGGGCACGTTGATCACGTTCCCCACCCTGGTCGCGTTCGGCTATCCCCCGGTGGTCGCCACGATGTCCAACGCCATCGGACTGGTGGCGGGAAGCGTATCGGGTACCTGGGGGTATCGCCGGGAACTTCGCGGGCAATGGCACCGACTGCGTTGGCAGCTTCCCGCCTCTTTCTTCGGCGCACTCGGTGGCGCGTGGCTGCTGTTGCATCTGCCCGAAAAAGTATTCGCCTCTGTCGTTCCGGTGTTGCTCATCGGTGCATTGATTCTCGTTGTCGCACAACCGAAGATCCAGGCCTGGGCCAAACGTCGGTCCGAGGCGGCCGGCAAGGCGGCCGGCCACATCGGCCGCGGCCGCATGGCGCTGGTCACCGTCGGCACTCTGCTGGTCGGCATCTACGGGGGCTATTTCACTGCAGCACAAGGAATCCTGCTCATCGGAGTGATGGGCGCACTGCTCCCCGAATCCATGCAGCGCATGAACGCTGCCAAGAACTTGCTCTCGCTGGTGGTGAATGTCGTTGCAGCAGTTGCTTTCACGATTTTTCGATTCGACGACATCAGCTGGCAGGCCGCCGGTCTGATCGCGGTCGGCTCCCTCATCGGCGGAGCGGTGGGAGCACGCTACGGCCGCCGGCTGTCGCCGGCGGCCCTGCGCGGTGCCATCGTCGTCCTCGGCCTCATCGGCCTGTGGCGACTGCTCGTCTGAACTCTAGGAATGCGGTTGCGGCTTGACCGCGATGATCGTCGGAACGATCATCGGCTTACGCCGATACTTGTCCGCTACCCACCGGCCCACGACGCGGCGGACGGCCTGAGCGATCCGGTGGGTATCGGACACTCCGTCCGAGGCCAGCCGCTGCAGCTCGGCCTCCACCAGCTGGCCGGCCTCTTTCAGGGCCGCCGGGTCGTCGGAGAATCCGCGACCGGACACCTCGGGTGCGGTCACTGCACGGCCGGTGGCCGAATCGACGGCAACGCTGATCGCGATGAAGCCGCCCTCGCCGAGCACCAGACGATCCGACAGCGTCGAATCTCCGACATCGCCAACCGACAGGCCGTCGACGTAGACGTGACCGACCGGGACCTGCCCGACGATCTCGGCGAGCCCGTCGACCATGTCGACAACGACGCCGTCCTCGGCGAGCACGATCCGGTCCTCGGATACACCGGTCGCCTTTGCCAGAGCGGCATTGGCCCGCAGGTGACGCCACTCGCCGTGTACCGGCATGGCGTTGGTCGGCCGCACTGCGTTGTAGAGGTACAGCAATTCGCCTGCCGATGCGTGACCCGAGACGTGCACCTTCGCGTTCTGCTGCGTCACGACGGTCGCGCCACGCTTGGCGAGGCCGTTGACCACTGCGAACACGGAGTTCTCGTTGCCCGGGATCAGCGACGACGCCAGCACCACGAGATCGTTGGCCTTGACGTTGATCTGACGGTGCTCGCCGCGAGCCATCCTGGACAGCGCCGACAACGGCTCGCCCTGCGAACCGGTGGAGATGAGCACCAACCGGTCGTCCGGGAGCGTCGCGGCGGTATCGACATTCACCTCGAGGCCGTCGGGCACCCGCAGGTAGCCGAGATCCTGGGCGATCTGCATGTTGCGCACCATGGAACGACCGACGAATGCCACTCGGCGGTTGTACCGCTCGGCCACGTCGATGACCTGCTGGATGCGGTGCACGTGACTGGCGAACGACGCGACGATGACGCGCTGCTTCGCCTTGCCGATGACGGTGTCGAGCACTCCGCCGATCTCCCGTTCCGGCGTGACGAATCCGGGCACCTCCGCATTGGTGGAGTCGACCAGGAAGAGGTCCACGCCCTCGTCACCGAGCCGTGAGAAACCGGCCAGGTCGGTCAGACGACCGTCGAGCGGCAGCTGATCGAGCTTGATGTCTCCGGTATGCAGCACCAGACCGGCGTCGGTTCTGATGGCGATCGCGAGGGCGTCGGGAATGGAGTGATTCACCGCGAAGTACTCGCAGTCGAACGGCCCGTGCTGTGTGTGTTGACCCTCGATCACCTCGACGAGATTCGGCCGCAGCCGGTGCTCACGACACTTGGCCGCGACCAGCGCGAGGGTGAACTTCGATCCGACGACGGGCAGGTCGGGACGCAGTCGAAGCAAGAACGGGACTGCGCCGATGTGGTCCTCGTGACCGTGCGTCAGTACCACCGCCTCGACGTCGGCCATGCGGTTCTCGATGTGCCTGAAGTCGGGCAGGATCAGGTCGACGCCCGGCTGCTGGTCCTCGGGGAACAGGACGCCACAGTCGATGATCAGCATCTTGCCCTGATGCTCGAAGACGGTCATGTTGCGACCGATTTCGCCGATTCCGCCGAGCGCGACCACTCGTAGGCCCTTGAACGGAGCCTTCGGCGGTGTGCCGAGACGCTCGGTCGGGTCGAACTCACGACGCTTGTCGGGACGCTGCGTCCGAGCGGAATTCTGCACCATCGGCTTGCCCTGGCGGGCACCCGAAGGTTGGCCCTGCTTGGGAACGGGACGCTCGGACGGCGGTCCGGCGTTTCGGGTTGCGCGTCCGCGCGATCTGTTAGGTCGTGTCATACAAGAACTCCTGCCGCCCGCAGCTCGGCTGCGAGCAATTCGATGTGATCGATGCTCGGTGGCACCTGGGGAAGTCGTGGTTCGCCGACATCGAGTCCGATGAGGCGCAGGCCTGCCTTCGATGCGCTGACGCCGCCGAGGCGTGCCACCGACCGGATGACCGGGATGAGGCTGACGTTGATCGCTTGGGCGCGGGCGATGTCGCCCATCATGAATGCGGTGTGGAGTTCGCGCAGACGGGCCGGAACGAGGTGCCCGATGACGCTGACGAACCCGGTGGCGCCGACCGAGAGCCAGGGCAGGTTCAGCGGGTCGTCTCCCGAGTAGAACTGCAGACCGGTCGACGCGATCAGCTCGGCACCGGCGTTGAGATCGCCCTTCGCATCTTTGACGGCAAGAATGCGGGGGTGCTCGGCGAGCCGACGCAGCGTTTCGGTCTCGATGGGGACGACCGATCGAGGCGGAATGTCGTAGAGCATCACTGGCAGATCGGTGGCGTTGGCGACCGCAGTGAAGTGGGCGTAGAGGCCCGCCTGCGGTGGCCTGGAGTAGTACGGGGTGACCACGAGCAGTCCGTGCGCACCGGCGCGAGCGGCATCACGGGCCAGTTCGACGCTGTGTGCGGTGTCGTTGCTCCCGGCCCCGGCGATGATTCGAGCCCGATGTCCGACAGCCGCGATCACGGCGCGCAACAGCTCGAGCTTCTCGTTCTCGGTGGTGGTGGGCGACTCACCCGTCGTCCCGGCCAGCACCAGCCCGTCGTTTCCCTGTTCGACGAGATGATGCGCGAGCCGAACGCCTGCGTCGATATCCAACTTCCCGTCGGCCGTGAACGGGGTCACCATTGCGGTGAGCACCGTACCGAACACAGGCGCAACGGAAGGAGCGGCGTCACCGTAGGTCATGGCAGCAGATTACCCGGTGCTTTACCCACTCCTACGCAGCGGGACTCCCCGCTGACACCGGTGGTCCGCGCCGGTCCGTTCGAGCCTCGAACGCGATTCCTAGACCTCGGTGACGAAGGGGCTGCGTGCGACTTCCGTTCCGTCCGGCTGGGTCGTGATCTCGAAGTCGCCGAACACGTCGGGTGCCACGTCCACGAGCTTACGCAGACATTCGACGGCGACGCGGCGAATTTCGACGTCCGCGTGCTCCGAGGCCCGCATCGACACGAAATGCCGCCAGGCGCGATAGTTACCACTCACCACCACGCGTGTCTCGGTCGCGTTCGGCAGAACCGATCTCGCGGCCTGCCGCGCCTGCTTGCCCCGCAAGGCAGCATTGGTGACCGACTCCAGTTTGCCGTCGAGGGCAGCGAGCAACTCGCTGTACGCGGCCCGACTCGCCTCTGTCGCCGACGCGAACAGGGCCTCGAGCTCGGGATCGCCCTCCACTGCCGGCGGAAGCACCACGTTGGCATCGTGTTCGGGCACGAAGCGCTGCGACAACTGCGAGTAAGAGAAATGTCGATGCCGAATCAACTCGTGTGTGCACGACCGGGAGATACCGGTGATGTAGAAGCTCACGCTCGCGTGCTCGAGCACCGACAGGTGTCCGACGTCGAGCAGATGGCGCAGATACGACGCATTGGTCGCAGTGCGAGGGTTCGGTTTCGACCAACTCTGGTAACACGCTCTGCCTGCGAATTCCACCAACGCCTGGCCACCGTCCGCGTCGGTCTCCCACGGGATGTCGGCGGGTGGGACGAACTCGGTTCGGGCCACCAACTGCACGTTCAGCGCGACTGTTCGAGGCGCAGCTCGACCTCTGATTTCTGACGACACCGCCCAACCCTAAACGGCGACGACCGCACCCTGCCGCGCACGACGCCACCGCTGATGCCGTCATGACGTCGACCTGACATCACCTGACGCCTTGACTGACGCCTCTTGTGACGTCACACTGGCGTCATGGAACTGAGCCAATACACCGACACGCTGCGCACCGATTTGATGGCCGCGGCGGCGTTGGGCGATGAACACACCAGGCAGACAGCCGAGGCCCTCGGCAAGACCGCGGAAGCGTCGGCGCGGTTGATGCTGCTGACCGCCCTGTCTGACTTCGCGGCCGAGGTGTCGAACGAACTGGACGATCGAACCGTGGTCGTCCGCCTGGACGGTGGGCAGGCACACGCAGACGTTCGACGCAACGATTCGACATCGGACCACGACGGCGAGCCCAAAGAGCCTGTTGCCGAGGAGTATCCGACCATGGACGACGTCTCGGGCGAGGTACGACGCGTCACGCTCCGACTCGTCGAGCAGATCAAGGAACGAGCCGAGGACGCAGCGAACAACAGCGGGGTGTCCCTGAACTCGTGGCTCTCCCAAGCAGTTCAAGGCGCGCTACGAGATCAGATGCGAAAGGATCGCGGCTGGAACAACTGAGGGCTCACTCCCCTGTTTCTTTTCGCGCCTCTACTTCTTCTCTCTCCACTGTCGCTCGAACGGCAGCCGCCAGGCATGCGGCGCGATGAGTTGATGAATTGCGTTGGGGCCCCACGACCCCGGTGAGTACAGGCGCACCGGCGGTGGATCGGCCAGCAACGGCTCCGATACCTGCCACAGTCGTTCGATACCCTCCGCCGTCGTGAACAGCGTGTGGTCGCCGTACATGGCGTCGAGAATCAACCGCTCGTAGGCCTCGAGCACGTCGCCGGCGCGTTCGGTTTCGTGAGTGGCGAACTGCATGCTCAGTTTGTCCAGCCGCATCCCGGGCCCGGGCCGCTTGCCGTAGAACGACAGCGACACCTTCGATGCGTCCGCCAGGTCGAAGGTGAGGTGGTCGGGACCTTGCGCTCCGACGCCCGAACCGGCAGGGAACATGCTCTTCGGTGGCTCTCGGAACGCTATCGAAATGATGCGTTGGCCTTCGGCGAGACGTTTCCCGCTACGGAGGTAGAACGGCACACCGGCCCAGCGCCAGTTGTCTATTTCGCATTTCAGCGCAACGAACGTGTCGGTGTCGGAATCGGGGGCGACACCTCCCTCCGAGCGGTAGCCCGTATATTGTCCGCGCACAACATTTTTCGGGTTCAGCGGGACCATCGATCGAAACACCTTGTTCTTCTCTTCACCGATCGCACGCGGTTCGAGTGCCGTCGGCGGTTCCATCGCCATGAACGCGAGCACCTGGAACAGGTGAGTGACGACCATGTCCTTGTACGCACCGGTGGACTCGTAGAACCCGGCCCGACCGTCGAGGGCGAGCTCCTCCGGGATGTCGATCTGAACGTGATCGATGAAGTTGCGGTTCCAGATCGGCTCGAACAGCCCGTTGGCGAAACGGAACGCCAGGATGTTCTGCGCCGGTTCCTTGCCGAGGAAGTGATCGATTCGATAGATCTGTTCTTCGTCGAAGGTCTCGTGCAGGCGAGCGTTCAGGTCGATTGCGCTCTGCAGATCGGTTCCGAACGGCTTCTCCATGATGATGCGCGATCGCTTGACCAGGTCTGCGGAGGCGAGCGTATCCACAACGGCCAGTGCAGCTCTCGGCGGAACCGACAGGTAGTGCAACCGCCTGGCGTTGCCTCCGAGTTCGATCTCGGCCTCGGCTACCGCGGCACCCAGCGCCGCCGGCCCGGCTTTCTGCGAGACGTACGTCAGCCGCGACGCGAACTGCCGCCACTGTTCGTCGCCGACTTTGCGGCTGGAGTACGCATTGATCGATTCGCGAGCGAGGGCGCGAAATTCGTCGGTGGACATCTCCTCGAGCGAGGTACCCACCACGCGGATGTTCGGTGCCAGCTCGGACAGCGCCAAGTGCATCATCCCGGAGAGCAATTTCCGTTTGGCCAGATCCCCGGTCGCCCCGAACAGGACGACGACCTGGGGTGGGAGTTCGGTGTCGATGCCTGTCGGAAAAGTGGTCATGCTCGAAAATACTGGCACCGATCCGTACCGAGCGCACGCCGGATCATGTCATCGCAGCGCAGCGACGAGATCACCTCGGGTACCCACCACCACACGTTCGAGTTCGAGCCACTCCGCCATCTCGTGCAGGACGTCGCGCAACCGGGGCGCGATGTCGCGTGGATCGCGGTCGCCTTCGACGTACGCCGCTATGACGTGTAGTTCCGAGTTCGCCCGTACGGCCTTGAGATCGACGCGTGCCACGAGATGGCCGTCCAGCAGGAAAGGAAATACGTAGTACCCGTGAATTCGCTTGTGCTGCGGGGTGTATATCTCGATGCGATAGTGGAAATCGAAGATTCTCTCCACACGCGGCCGATAGAAGATCATCGGATCGAACGGGCACAACAGGGTTGCGACGGTGGCAGTCCTCGGTGTTCTGGCGTCGCGGTGCACATAGGCCGGCGCGTTCCACCCTCGGACGGACACCTGCTCCAGGACGCCGTCTTCCACGAGGTCGGCGATTGCGGCCTTGGACTGCTTCTGGGAGAGTCGATAGTAGTCTCGCAGATCCGGCTCGGTTCCGATTCCCAGTGCACGAGAGGACTTTTCGATCAATGCCCGCACCGCATCCGCTTCGTCGACCTGCCTGCGGAGAACAGCGTCGGGGAGCACCCGTTCGCTGAGCTCGTACTGCCGAACGAACCCGGACCGTGCCGGCACGCTGACCACTCCAGCAGCGAAGAGTTGCTCGCAGACGACCTTGACGTCGCTTCGATCCCACCAGGGACCCTTGCGCCCGGGCTTCTCGACGTCGAGATGCTTCTCGATCTCACCCGCACTGGCCGCGCCGTGCTCTGCGATCACGGCGAGAACATCGTCCACCAGTGTGGGTTCACGATCGAGGATGCGGGCGGCTCCACCCCATCGACCGTGTCGGTACAACTCCATGCGCCACCGCATCAGCGGCCAGTCCTCCACCGGGAGCAACGCTGCCTCGTGCGCCCAGTATTCGACCAACCGCCTCGGGCGTCGGGTGGTGTCGGTCCAGGCGGCGTCGTCGAGGATTTTTCTGTCGTAGGCACCGACGCGACTGAACACCGGCGCGTAGTGCGCGCGCACCACCACCGACACCGAATCGATCTGCAACAACCCGGTGGTGTCGATGGCTCCGTGCACCGCGCTCTTGCTCGCCGGCCGCGTGCGCGATCGGGCCGACGCCAGTCCTTGGGCGGCCAAGGCGGTGCGGCGCGCCATGGCAGCGCTCATGTCTCGCATCGGGCCACCCTGTCACGATCCACCGACACGGTGGTTCAGGTGCTGAAGAGATTCTTGGCCTTGAGGATCAGCTCGTACAGTCCGTAGGCGAACGGCACGGACACCCAGAGCCATGCGATCACCATCGTTCCCTGCATTCGCGCGGTGGTCATGCCTTGGCTCCTGTCGAGGTCGTCGAATCGGCGGCGTCGGCCGAATCGGATTCATGGAATTTCGACGCCACCGGCTTGATGGCTTCGTTGGCCAGGAACCCGACGACCAACAATCCGATCATCACGTAGAAGGCCGGGAGGTACCGGCCGGTGGTTCCCGCCTCGCCGGCGTCGGCGATGGCGTTGACGATCAGTGGTCCCAGAACACCTGCCACCGACCATGCGGTGAGCAGTCGTCCGTGGATTGCGCCCACCTGGTACGTACCGAAGAGGTCCTTGAGATAGGCCGGAACGGTTGCGAATCCCGCGCCGTAGAACGACAGGATCAACAGCGCCGACACCATGAAGAGGATCTTGTTCGTGTTGGTGAACAGGGCGATATACAGGTACAGGAGCGCGCCGACACCGAGGTACAGACGATAGATGTTCTTGCGACCCACCACGTCCGAGACCGAGGACCAGACGAAGCGACCGATCATGTTGGTCAGAGACAGGAACGCCACGAAGCCAGCGGCCGCCGCGGCCAACGATTCCGGGGAGGTGGCGTCCGGAAAGAAGTCTTGGTAGATCCCGGAGCCGCGTTCGAGGATGCCGATGCCGGCAGTGACGTTGAAGCACAACACCACCCACAAGAGCCAGAACTGGGGAGTCTTGACGGCGTTGGCCGCGGAGACGTTGTGCGTCGAGATCATCGCCGACGCCGCGGGAGGCGTCCAGCCTTTCGGTGTCCACCCCTCGGCCGGGACTCTGATCAGCACGACTCCCAGCGCCATGAACACCGCGTACCCGACGCCGAGGGTGAGGAACGTCTTGGCGATCGAACCATCGGTGAAGCCGCCGAAGTTCACCATCAGTTGGCTGGTGAGAGGTGACGCGATCAGGGCGCCGCCGCCGAAGCCCATGATCGCGATACCGGTCGCCATTCCCGGCCGGTCCGGGAACCACTTCATCAGCGTCGACACGGGCGAGATATATCCGATTCCGAGGCCGATACCGCCGATGAAGCCGTATCCGAAGATCACCAGCCAGAACTGGCCGAGTGCCATGCCGAGTGCGGAAATGAGCAGTCCCGATACGAAGAAGACAAGTGAGACGGCCATCGCCCACCGCGGGCCGTTCTTCTCCACTCTGGTGCCGAAGATCGCGGCCGACAGGCCGAGCATGACGATGGCGAGCTGAAACGGTATGGCGGTGACCGTTCCGCTGAGCCCCAGGGCGTCGGGCTGTGAGATGGCGTTCTTGAAGACGCTCCAGGCGTACGCAGATCCGATCGCCAGGTGTATCGACAGGGCTGCCGGGGGTATCAGCCAGCGACTCCATTCGGGCGTAGCAACGATTCTGGAGCGGTCGAGAATGGGGAGGGTCATCGAAATCCCTTGGTATGGAGAGCGGTACAAATGTCGACTATCCCCTGCAGTCAAACACGAGCACGACCCTGCCTGCTCACAATCGGACATAGTTTCTTCACCGAACTCACTACATCGAGCCGCGTATCCTCGAGTGAGTGGATGTCGAGCGGTGGCGTAGCAGATTGCCGGTGAAACGAGCCTCGGACGGCGAGGTGATCGGATGGACCGTCGCACACAGCGCGGATGAATCGGCCCCGTACGACGAACACGACGAGGGATACCTGGTCGATGCCGTCAATCCGGTGGGTATCACTGTTTCGCTGGGTGTGTCGCTGGAGGACGCGATTGCCGCCCTGGAGGAACGCGGACTGGCGTCCCTGTCGTTGCCGCACTGGACGAAAGCCCCACTGCCGTTGCAGCCCGAGACCGATCTGCTGACACCGCAGGACGATTGGCAGTGGCGCCGGGTGTTGATGACTCAGCTCGACGACAACCGTGTGTGGATCAGACCCGCGTACCCGAGTTGGCCGGAACGGCTTCTGGAAATTCCGTTGTCGATCCCGGCCGACGACGTGCTGCGATCTCACTCCCCTGTCGAGTCGGACTGAGTCGGTACTCGCGCGACCGCAGCGTGCCGAGACGTTCACGCCGACTCGGGCAGCGGTCAGTCGGACAGACCGGCCGCGATCGTCCCGCCGAGTTCGTAGCAGCGCTCCCGCGACTCCTTGCCGCTGTCCACCAGGTGAGCGGTCTCGGCAACCTTGTCCAATCCCCAACCCGCTGCAATACTTTCGATTGCCCGCCCGGCACCAGCGGTATCACTGTTTCCGTACACCCACGCACCGTAGGGCTTTCCGGATACCGCATCGAGACTCGGGTAGTAGACGGTGTCGAAGAAATGTTTCAGGGCACCGCTCATGTAACCGAAGTTCGCCGGGGTACCGAAGAGAAAGCCATCGGCGGCAAGCACATCCGGGACTGTCGCGCCGAGCGCAGGCACACTGCGCACGTCCACACCGCTGATCTCCGGGTCATGGGCTCCGGCGAGGACCGATTCGAGCAGTTCCCGCATCGGCGGGCTCGGTGTGTGGTGAACGATCAGCAGAGTGCGCGCCATGTCCGTCAGCTCTCGGCACGTTCCAGTGCCACAGCACGTTTCATGGTCTCGCGAGCTCGCCCGCGATCACCCGCGTAATCGTAGGCCCGCGCCAGCCGATACGAATTTCGCCAGTTGTCGGGATCTTTTTCCCATTCGGCCTTGACCTGCTGGAAGAGTTCGTCGGCTGCGTCTCGTTCGATGCGCCCCGACGGCCTCCTCGGCAGATCGTCGACGTCGAGTTCGAGGCCTTCCTCTCGGATGCGCGACGCCAGCCGCTGATGGTCGAATCCTGCTTTGAGCGTCGCCCACACGATCCACAACCCGACGATCGGCAGCAGGATGACCCCGATCCCCAGGGCAGTACTGGCCACCCCGCCGTTCTGGATCAACGTCACTCCGCGCTGTCCGAGCAGGAAGAAGTAGAAGCCGAGGATCAACACCATCACTGCAATGATGGCGACGACTTTGGTCGCTTTGTTCACTGTCGATCAGCTCACAGATCCAGAAGCGGATCGAGGCCGACGGTCAGCCCCGGCCGGGCAGCGATCTCTCGGACTCCGAGCAGTACACCGGGCGCAAAGGACGTCCGGTCCAGCGAGTCGTGTCGGATGCTCAGCGTCTCGCCCTGTGTCCCCAGCAGAACCTCTTGGTGCGCAACGAGGCCCGCCAGTCTGATGGAGTGCACGCGCACTCCGTCCACGTCGGCTCCGCGAGCACCGTCGAGCTCCGTCGTCGTCGCATCGGGACTCTTCGGGGTGCCCGCTGCCGCCCGCGCTTCGGCGATCAGCGCGGCGGTACGGTACGCGGTCCCCGAGGGTGCATCGGCCTTGTTCGGGTGATGCAGCTCGATCACCTCGACGGAATCGAAGAATCGGGCTGCCTGCTGAGCGAAGCGCATCGACAGCACCGCTCCGATGGCGAAGTTCGGTGCAATCAACACACCCGTCTGTGGCGATCCGGCCAACCACTCACGAACCTGCTCGAGCCGCTGCTCGTCGAAACCCGTCGTGCCGACGACGGCATGGATGCCGTGCTCGACCAAGAACTGCAGGTTGTCCATGACCACATCGGGATGGGTGAAATCCACGACCACCTGAGCACCGCTGTCGACGAAGTTCGCCAGCGGATCGCCCTGGTCGACGGTTGCCACGAGCTCCAGATCGCCGGCAGCGTCGACTGCGGCGCAGATCGCCTGACCGACCTTGCCGCGTGACCCCAGTACCCCTACTCGAACAGGTGCCGTTGCACTCACGTCGTTCCCACACTCGTTTCGTCGTCGTCTTGTCGTCCTGCCGAAGACCGAGCCTACTTCCAGGCCCCCGACGCCGGCAGCTACGGTCGGTCGGTGAAGTCCAGCGTTCTGTTCGCCGACCGCGTCGATCTCGTCCGTGGCGGCCGCTATCTCCTCAGCGATGCGACCGTGCGGGTCGACGAAGGCGAGCACTGGGTGTTGCTCGGTGCCAACGGTGCCGGCAAGAGCACCCTGCTCAGCTTGCTGGGAGCCGTCGTCCATCCCACGCGGGGCGCGGTGCACGTACTGGGCCACCGCCTGGGCCGAGTGGACATGCGCGAATTACGCACGCACATCGGACACGTCGACCCTCGTCTGAAGATCGAGGCCCCGCTGACTCTGCTCCAGGTCGTCCTGACGGGACTGACCAACACGCCCGATCTGATCCCGAGGTGGTCGGCCACCGAGGACGAGGTCGCTCGCGCCAACCGGCTCGTCGAGTCGCTGGGAGTTGCCCACCGCGTGGACGCGTCGTGGCACACCCTCTCCCAGGGCGAGCGGGGCCGGGCACTGATCGCTCGCGCACTGCTGCCCGATCCGGCGCTGCTGCTACTCGACGAACCCGCCACCGGCCTCGATCTCGCTGCCCGCGAACAACTCCTGACGGCGCTGGACTCGCTGCGTGCCGAACATCCCGGGCTCGCCAGCATCCTGGTCACCCACCATCTCGAGGAAATCCCCACCTCGACCACCCACGCATTGCTGATCCGCGACGGGCGCGTGCACGCTCAGGGGCCTGTCGACACGGTGCTGACGACGGACAACATCAGCACGTGCTTCGACCATCCGATCGACATCTCTCGCCGTCGCGGGCGGTGGGTGGCCACCGCGGCCCACCGCTGACGGTCAGTCGAAAACGATGACCTGACGGATGGCGTTGCCGTCGGCCAATTCGTCCATGCCGCGGTTGATCTCGTCCAACGTGATGCGCGAGGAGATCAGCTTCTCGACGGGCAGTCGACCTTCGCGCCACATCTGCGCGTACGTCGGAATGTCGCGCGCCGGGACGGCCGAGCCGAGGTAACTACCGATGATCGTGCGCGCCTCGGCTACCAGACCGAGAGGTGAGATCGACGAACGGGCGTCGGGAGCAGGTAGGCCGACGGTGATCGTCTTTCCACCGGGAGCCGTTGCCGCGACAGCAGTTTCGAATGCACGGGCGTTTCCCGCTGCCTCGATGACGATGTCCGCCTTGATCCCCTTCTCTGCGAGATCCGCAGGTGAATAGACCTGTGTCGCACCCAGATCGGTTGCGGCGACGAGCTTGTCGGGGACGCCGTCGACACCGATGACCTCACCCGCACCGATCGATACCGCGGTCAGTACGGCCGCCATGCCCACTCCGCCGAGGCCGACCACCATCACCGACTGCCCCGGCTTCGGAGTTCCGGCGTTGAGGACAGCGCCGCCGCCGGTGAGCACTGCACAACCGAGGACCGCTGCGATGTCGGCTGGGATGTCGTCGTCGACCGGTACCACCGACTTCCTACTGACCACTGCGTGTGTGGCGAAGCCGGAGACTCCGAGGTGATGCTTGATCTCGGCACCGTCTCGGTGCAATTTGATGTCTCCGCCGAGCAACGTGCCCGCATTGTTCGACGCGCTTCCCACGACGCAGGGCATCTGGCCGTCGGTGGCGCACCCCGCGCAGTCACCGCAGCGCGGCAGGAACGTCATGACCACACGGGTTCCGACTGCTATGTCGTCGACGCCCGCGCCGACTTCCTCGACGCGGCCCGCGGCCTCGTGGCCGAGCAGCATCGGTACCGGACGAACGCGATTACCGTCGACCACCGACAGATCCGAATGGCACAGTCCGGCGGCTTCGATCCGGACGAGCAGTTCCCCGTCACCCGGTGAGCCCAGTTCGAGTTCGGAGACGGTGATGGGATGCGAGTCCGCGAAGGGACGAGATCGGCCGATTTCTTCGAGTACAGCGCCGCGAATCTTCATCCCGCCAGACTATGCGGCTGCGCCGCATGTGCGTGGAACTTCGTAGCCCACTACGAAGTTCCACTCACATGGGCCGCAGGCCCTCACAGCGGCAGACGGGGCCTGAGCAGGTGCGCAACCAACGCCGTCCAGCCGGTTTGGTGTGTTGCTCCGAGTCCCTCGCCGGTGTCTCCGTCGAAGTACTCGTTGAAGGTCGGGTGCTCACTCCACAAAGGATCGGAACTCGACTCGATCCGCCGACCGTCGGCAGGCCTCTTGCCGTCGACGGGACGGAACAGTCCTGCCAAGCCGTTGTCGATCAAGTCTGCGGCATCGGTGAGAGTGCGATGGTTTCCCGAGCCGGTGGGAATTTCGATGGTGAACGAGTCGCCGTAGTAGCGCCCATAGGCGCGCAGCTTGTCCGCCAACAGCACATTCACCGGGAACCACACCGGCCCTCGCCAATTGGAGTTACCCCCGAACATTCCGGTGCGCGACTCCCCCGGCTCGTACTCGATGGACAGGCTACGACCGTCGACATCGAACGTGACCGGCTCGCGGTACGAAGCCGACAAGGAACGAATACCGAACTCCGACAAGAACTCTTCCGAGTCGAACATGCGAGAGAGGATCCGCTTGAGACGTTCGGGCTGCACAAGGGTGAGCAGAAGGCGCACCTCGTTGCCTTCCCGACGCGCCAGCAGCGGTGAGACCATTTCCGGCCGACGGTGCTGAACCCACCGCAGCCGCGCCGCGAGGTCCGGGCACTCCGCCTCGACCCAGGGCGGAATTTCCGTGGCCCCGAGAATGGGAAGCAGACCGACCATGGATCGCACTCGCATCGGTACCGCGTCGCCCTCGGGTTGCACGAGGACGTCGTAGAAGAATCCGTCTTCCTCGTGCCACAGCGAAATGTGCTGCGAACCGAACGAGTTGACCGCCTTCGCGATCGAGAGGAAATGCGAGAAGAACTTGGTCGCGACGTCGTCCCAGGCGCTGTCGTGGCGCGCGAGCTCGAGTGCGATCTTGAACATCTGCTGGCAGTAGAACGCCATCCAACTCGTGGCGTCGGACTGTTCCAGACGGAAACCGGGCGGCAGCGGAGCGGAGCGATTGAACAATCCGATGTTGTCCATACCGAGGAACCCGCCCTCGAAGATGTTCGACCCCTCCGAATCCTTGCGATTGACCCACCACGCGAAGTTGAGCAGCAACTTCGTGAACACCCGGACCAGGAACTCGCGATCCCGGTACCCGTCGATCCGATAGACGTGCCAGGCCGCCCAGGCGTGGACAGGAGGGTTGACGTCGCCGAACTCCCACTCGTAGGCCGGCAGTTGGCCGTTGGGATGCATGGCCCATTCCCTGCACATCAGGACCAACTGCTCCTTCGCGAAGTCCGGGTCCACATGTGCGAGAGGAATAGCGTGAAAGGCCAAGTCCCAGGCGGCGAACCATGGATATTCCCACTCGTCGGGCATCGAAATCACATCGGCCAGTGCGAGGTGACGCCAATGGGCGTTACGGCCCTTGGGGTCCTGACGCGAGTGCGGCGCCGGGGCTCCCACCTTGTCGCCCTCGATCCACTGCTCGACGTCGTAGCGGTAGAGCTGCTTGGTCCACAACAACCCCGCATATGCCCGGCGCGCCACGTGTCGATCGGCATCGGTGAGGTCCGCACCGATCACTGCGCCGTAGAACTCGTCCGCCTCCGCACGACGGTCACCGGTGACCGCGTCGAATCCCGCACCGAACGTCTGCTCGTCCGGCCTATGGGGCGACAAGCGCAGTCGCACCGATTCGGTTGCGCCCGAGGCGATGTCGTCGAATCTATACCAGAATGCAGCCTTCGTTCCGGTCTGCTCGGGGTTCACCGCACCCTGTTCGCCGTCGACGACATGTCGGCCGATGCCGTCCTTGGGGTACTTCGACAGGTTGTCCTGCCCCCACAAGGACTCTGCATTGGTTTCGTTGTCGCAGAGCAACACTGACGGCGTCCCCTCGGCGCTGAGGTAGTACCGACCGAGAAAGCCGTGATCGGCGGCAACGGCCTCGAGGCCGCCGGCCAGCAGTTCCGGTCGGGTCAGCTGGGTGAGCGATCCGCCGCGATCGTCGCGCCCCCACGACCAGGTGTTGCGCAGCCACAGTTGCGGCAGCAGATCGACCGATGCCGCCTCGGGTCCGTGATTGGTGATGGAGATCGTGATGCAGATGTCGTCGGGCGACGCTTTCGCATACGTGACCTGAACGTCGAAGAACCGGTTCTCGTCCAGGATCCCGGTATCGGCCAATTCGTATTCGCGGTCGTCTCGGCCGCGTCGGGCACTCTCCTCGCGCAGGTGCGCGTACGGATACTCCGCTTGCGGGTAGCGGTAGAGCCACTGCATCCAACTGTGCGTCGGAGTGCCGTCGATCGCCCAGAAATACTCCTTGACGTCCTCGCCGTGATTCCCCTCCTCGTTGGCCAACCCGAAGAGCCGTTCCTTCAGAATCGGATCCTTGCGATTCCACAGGGCGAACGCGAAATTCAGGAAACCGAATCGATCGCAGATTCCACCGATTCCGTCCTCACCCCAGCGGTAGGCACGCTTGTGCGCCTGATCGAACGGAAACGACGCCCACGCGTTTCCGTCCTCGGAGTAGTCCTCGCGCACCGTGCCCCACTGCCGTCCCGCCAGGTACGGTCCCCACTGACGCCATGGCCCACTGACCCCTGGTGACTCCGCCAAACGGTTGTGTTCGACGGTGGACGGGGTGGGAACGCTCACGGGATTGGTGGTCACGGCACACAGTCTGGTGCTTCCCGGTCAGCGATGCACGCCGACATTGGCGGCGAGGTACCCGACTCGGCGTTGCACCGCGGCGATCTCTCGGATGCCGTCGGTGAGCAGACTGCGCTCGAGCGGTGAGAGATCGGCCATGATCAGCACATCGCCGGGCCGATGGCCTGCCGTCATCTGATCGATCTGGTGTGACAGCCGCAGCCGTTGAAGCAGCGCGAACACCTCGGTCAACGTGGTGACGTCCCGTTCGGAGAGCATCCCGTTGCCCGACGCGGCCGCCAGACGCGCCGGTGTCGAGGCCGAGGCCATTCCGACCGACAGTCCACCCCACCGAGCGAGATTGACGATCGGAGTCAGTGCATGGGCCTTGAGGTCGAACGTGCCGCCGCGCCGCGCCAGCACGTCGCGCAGCGAACGCAGCCTGGCCCGTCCGGCGAGGGCGTCGCGAAGTTGCAGCCGCAGTGCATCGGGGTTGTCGACCAGCAGTCGGCGATAGGCCTCGGGAACGGTGTTCAACTCCCTCGGGCCCCACACCACCCTGCCGTCGATCATCAGCGAGGACATGATGAGGCCGGAGTCCCCAGCCGGAGTGGAGCCTGCGGAACGACCAGTGGTTCCTGCTTTGCCACGATCGCCGAAGGGGTTGCTGAGCCAGTGGGCCGCGGCACTTTCCCACTGTCCGGCCGAGCGTGCGAATCTCGGCGAACTCGCAACCGCACCGTTGGTGTCGGACGGCAACCCGGCACCGTCGAGGCTCGCGTGTACCCGAGCGGCCAGGCCCATCAGCACTTCGTCGCGAGTTCTCGGCACCGAGTTCGATCGTCCACGCACGTAGGGGTCGGCGGTGGTATCCGACCAAGTCAAAGCGCTGTCGACGTCCGAGGAGGGCATCGCCTCCCGACGGGCGACGCTGCCCAGGGTGATCCAGGCGAAGTTGTGTCGCGGTACTTCGGGCCGCGCCGCCCATTCGATCTCCACGGCTCGGCGAACGAGGCTGTCGACCACGACGGACAGAATCGCGCTGACGGCCAGGGCGTCGGTCCCACCCCGGAACAGGTCCGCCACCAATCCCGGAACGAGCCTTCCTGCGTCGGCGAGTTCGGCCGATGTCGTTGCCGAGGTCACCGCGCGACGAACCACGAAGCTGCGACGCGTGGACGCGGCATGCAGATCGGAGTCCTCGACGACGCCGAGAACCTCGCCTCGGCTGGACACGACGGGCATGTGCCGCAGTCCCAGCTCGAGCATGTCCATCAGGACGGTGCCGGCCAACCGGTCCGCGGTGACCGTCTCTGTGGGCGACGTCATGACGTGCTCGACCGGGGTGTCGACGCCGATTCCCGCGGCGACCACCCGCACCCTGAGGTCACGGTCGGTGAATATTCCGTAGCGCGAACCTCGCAGCGGAACCAGGACGTACGAGCTGCCCTGCTCGGTCATGTGCCGAACTGCGTCTCGGACGGAGGTGCCGACGGAGACGAACACCGGTGGGGCCGAGAGCAGTTCGCCGACGGCGCGGCCGGCACTACCCTCGGCCGCCCCACCGCGATGCGTGCTGGCCGAGGTGACGGCGTCGGCCAGAAACGCCAGCCCGGTCGGCGTTGCGAACAGCGGTCGAATCAGCTCTCCGGGCAACCGAAGAACGGTACTCGGCTCGGTTGCGCGCGCACAGAATTCGACCTTCCCGCCGACAAGCAACGCCGAGAAACCGAAGACGCCGCCCGGACCGATGGTGTCGATCGGTACGGCGGCGGGCGAGGTGTCGTCGTGGTGCACGATCACCACTCGACCGGTACGCACCACCCACACGGTGTCGGCCACATCGGGCTTCGACGTCGGGCCCACAACCCATGCGCCACTGGCATAGTCGAGTTCGACGGCTGCTCCGGCGATGTCGGTCAGTACCGCAGGTGACGCGCCTTGGAACGGTGGGTGCGCGCCGAGGAAGTCGGCAAGCTCCGATCTATCCGCCACGGATCAGGTCGGCGCACTTTTCCGCCATGGTCATGACCGTGATGTTGGGATTGACATACGGCAGCTTCGGCATCGCCGACGCGTCGACCACGCGTAGATTCGAGATGCCCTTGACGCGCAACTCGGGATCGAGCACGGCCATGGTGTCGTCCACCGATCCCATCCGCGCCGTACCTGCCGGGTGATAGACCGTGTTGTGGGTCTTGTGCACATAGTCGAGCAGATCATCGTCGGTGACGGCATCGGGCCCGGGTGCGAGTTCGCGTTCGATCCAACCCGCGAGTGGACCGTCTGCGGCGATAGCGCGCGCCAGCTTCAGCCCGGCAAGCATCACCGCGTCGTCATGGCCGTCGGCATCGGTGAAATAGCGCGGATCCACCTTGGCGCGATCACGAAAGTCCCTGCTGCGCAATCGAACAGTTCCCCTAGAACGACCCTGAGTGACGTTGGGCGTCAAACAGAACCCGTTGTCGGTGGTCGGATAACCCCACCGGAGGGTGTTCATGTCGAACGGCACGCTGCCGTAATGCATCATGATGTCCGGGTAATTCAGCGACGAGTCGGTCTGCGCGAACACCCCGATTTCCCACCACTGCGAGGAGGTGGTGACCATCGGCTTGCTCGCCTCCCAGAACACCAGCCCCTCGACGTGGTCGTCGAGGTTCTCTCCCACTCCCGGTGAATCGACCCGAACGGTGATTCCCATCTCTTGCAGCTGTGCCGCCGGTCCGATTCCGGAGAGCATCAACAGCTTCGGTGTGTCGATCGCTCCGGCGGTGACGATCACCTCGCGACGCGCGGACACGGTGTCGTAGCCGGTCAGGTCGGGGCGTTGGTACCGCACACCCGTCGCGGTCAGCGACTCGTCGATCAGAATCTCGCTGATCCAGCAGTCGGTGCGCACCTCGAGGTTGGGCCGCGAGCCGATGATCGGGTGCAGGTAGGCATGGGACGTCGACATACGCGACCCGTCCTCACCCGCATTGATCTGAAACCAACCCGCACCGTTGAGTACAGGCGTTCCGCGATTGAATGCGACTGTCGGAAGGCCTATTCCGGCGGCCGATTCGAGCACTGCCGCACCGCAGGGATCGTGCGGCGGCACGTCGCGTATCCGCACGGGTCCGTCGTGACCGCGGCCGGTGTCGTTGTTCTCCACGCGCGCAACGAAAGGAAGGATGTTCGACGCGCCCCAGCCCGTCGCGCCGGCCGCAGCCCAATCGTCGAGAGTTTCGGCCGGCGGATGAAAAGCGATGCAGGAGTTGTGCGACGAACAGCCGCCGAGCACTTTCGCACGCGCATGCCGCATGAAGCTGTTGCCACGTTCCTGCGGTTCGACGGGGTAGTCCCAGTCATAGCCGGAGTCGAGCAGATGCATCCACTCGACGAGTTCCAGGATCGCTTTGTCGCCGACGTCGGTGGGACCTGCCTCGACCAGGCAGACGCTGACGGAAGGATCCTCGCTCAGCCGCGCGGCCAGGACGCACCCCGCCGTGCCACCTCCCGCGACGACGTAATCGAACTGGGTGTCTGTCACTGCACGCTCCTTCTAGTTGCCCGTGGAGGCATGTGATTTCAGAGTGCCGATGTGCTTGCGCCCCTTGATTGCGTACCACAGCAGGCCCACGCCCAGGATGCCACCGATGTAGACGAACGCACCGAACGTGTTGTACCAGGGGGTTCCGTACACGGCCTCGCGCGGCCAGGCGAGGTTGAGCGCCATCCCGGCACCCCACACCACCGCCGCAATGTTGACCGGCAGGCCGAACTTACCCATCGTGAAGTATCCGCCGGGTTTGAGATCCTCCGGCGGCCACTCGCCTTTGATGCGCTTGACCAACAGTGGTCCGGTGACCATCAGATACGCGAGATAGATCATGATGATCGCGATCGAGGTGAGGACCGTGAAGATCTGCGGCTGACCGATGTTGACGACGAGGATCACGATGGCCAGCACTCCGATGGTCACCGC
Source organism: Rhodococcus sp. 05-2255-1e (assembly GCF_002259025.1). Taxonomy (NCBI): domain Bacteria; kingdom Bacillati; phylum Actinomycetota; class Actinomycetes; order Mycobacteriales; family Nocardiaceae; genus Rhodococcus; species Rhodococcus sp. 05-2255-1e. The sequence continues at coordinate 72,726 of NZ_NOZE01000013.1, forward strand.
GGGCACCACCGGGGTCTGCGTCTTCGGATTCACCTTGGCCAGGCTTTCGCCGAAGGGCAACGCGTTGTCTCGCGCCATGGCGAACGTGAGCCGGATCGCCGCGGTGTGTACTGCCAGTGAGCAGACGAAGACCGCAATGACGATGCAGATGAGGAAGACGGTGCCGAGCGGGCCCCACATCACCGATTCGACGATGGATTGCAGGCTGCCGTCGGGGCTGCCGAGGGAAGGATCGTTCAGGTCCGGCGCGGCCATGACGGCGAACACCAGGATGGCTCCACCGATGACGAACGACGCGAGGATGGCGCGAAAGATCGCCTTGGGAGCGGTGCGCCGAGGTTCGACGGTTTCCTCCCCGAGCGAGCTCGCGGTGTCGAATCCGTACATGACGTATCCCGACGCCAGCGACGCGACCAGGAAGGCACCGAGGTAGCCGCCGCTCTCACCGGCACCGTAGCCGTTGGTGGAGAAGAACACCTCGGGTCCCCGAGTGATGTTGGCCGCGAGCAAGATCGCGATGAGCACGGCCGCGATGAGTTCGATGAACACACCCGCACTGTTGATCATCGCCATCAGTCGAACGCCCAGCGCGTTGATCGTGGTGGTGATGGCGATCAGAATCGCACCGAGCAGCACTGCATTGGCCGCGAAGTCGGTGGCACCCGAGCCGTCACCGATGATCTGAAATCCGCTCCAGATACGTGGCAGATTCAGCTGCAGAGCGAGGGCAACGGCGGCCAGTGTCACGATCGATGCCGTGAGCATCAACCAGCCCGCCGACCAACCGACGATCCTGCGGCCCAACAGCTTCGCCCAGTTGTACACCGATCCCGCCACCGGATACTTCGCGGCCAACTCCATGAAGCACAGTGCCACGCAGAGCTGACCGACGAAGACCGCAGGCCACGACCACAGGTATGCCGGTCCGGCGGTGCCGAAGCCGAAGTAGAACAGCTGAAAGGTGCCGGTGAGGATCGAGATGTAGCTGACGCCTGCGGCGAAGCTGGCGAATTTGCCGAGACTGCGGTCGAGCGATTCCTTGTAACCGAAATCGTCCATTCCGCTCGAATTGTCGTTCAGTATTGCCATGCCTGTGGCCTTTCCCATCGTGCTCTATCGGGTACCGAACCACCCCGCCGCTGTAGGTGAGGTGTTGTGCCAAATATGCTTCGCTTCTTGATATTCGGACATACCGGACGGTCCGAGTTCGCGGCCGTTCCCGGACTGCTTGAAGCCGCCCCATTCCGCGGCCGCCGTGTAGACACCGAAGTCGTTGAGCCACACCGTTCCATGACGAAGCCCACGCACCATTCTTTCGCCTCGCGCGGCGTCGGACGTCCGAACACCCGCGGCGAGACCGTAATTCGTATCGTTACCCAGCAGAAGCGCCTCGGCCTCGGTGTCGAATCGCTCCACAGTGAGTATGGGCCCGAACGTCTCGTCTTGCACGATATTCATCGACCGATCGCAGTGATCGAAGATGGTGGGCAGGAAATAGCTACCTTTGCTCAAGGACGGATCGTCCGGCTTGGTACCTCCTATGACCAAGGTGGCCCCCTCCTCGATACCCGTCGCCACGAAGCCTTCGATCTTCTCGCGCTGCGCCTGCGACACCAGCGGTCCGGTCTCGCTGGCCGGGTCCATACCCGGCCCCATCACGATGGTCTTCGCACGCTCTGCCACGGCGGCCACGAACCGGTCGGCCACTGATTCCTCGATGATCAGTCGGGTACCGGCCGAACACACCTGACCGGAATGTAGGAACACTCCGGTCAGCACGTTGTCGACCGAATCGGCGAACGACTGCTCGTCGGCCACCGCGTCGGCGAAGACGATGTGTGGATTCTTCCCCCCGAGTTCCACCGCCACCTTCGTGACGTTCTCCGCGGCCGCGGCAAGAATGTGCCTGCCGGTGGCGAGTCCGCCGGTGAAGGAGATGAAGTCGACGTCGCGGTTCCTGGTGAGCGCATCTCCGAGCGTTGCGCCGCTGCCCTGCAGCAGGTTGACCACACCGGCAGGCACTCCCGCTTCTTCCACGAGCTTGGTGAACGCGATGGTGCTCAGTGGCGTCACCTCGCTGGGTTTGAGCACCATGGTGCACCCAGCAGCCAAGGCGGGGGCGATTTTCCACGAGATCTGCAACAGCGGGTAGTTCCAGGGTGCGATCATCACGCAGACACCGATGGGCTCGTGCACCACTCGGCTCAGAATTTCCGGACGGTCGACGTCGATCAGTCGATCTGCCTGCACCACAGCGAGATCGGCATAGAAGCGGAACACCGAGGTGACGTCGTCGATATCGATCTCACTCTCGCCGAACGTCTTTCCGGTATCGAGGGTCTCGATATGCGCCAACTTCGCCTTGTCCCGTTGGAGCAAGTCCGCGATGCGATTGAGCAGATCACTGCGCTCACCCACCGTCACCGAGCGCCAGGGGCCGTCGTCGAACGCTGCCCGCGCCGCGGCAACCGCAACCAGGGCATCGTCGGGTGTCGCCTCGTCGACGACGGCCACCACGCTGCCGTTGGACGGATCGACGATGTCGCGGGTCCCGCCGTCACCGGCTCCTTGCCATTGCCCGTCGATGAACAACGACGGCCGCAGTGAGCTCGGGTCGAATCCTGCATCGGAGTCGGTCACTCGACACCTTCTTCCGTGTGGGGGCCTGTTGGTGTGTCTACGGTATGCCTCAGCGGCCGGTGACTCCATCGATCTGTTCGCGGATGATGTCCGCGTGCCCGTTGTGCCGCGCATATTCACTGATCATGTGCACGTAGACCATCCTCAATGACATCGGCCCGCCGCGACAGTCGACCGGATCCTCGAACGAGTATTGGGCAGCGACCACGTCCGAGGCCTCGCACTCGGCAGCGAATCGCGCGAAGTCCGACTCTGCACTCGATTCCGTCGCGCCCAGGAAGTCGGAATCCTTACCCAACGCAGCGTCGTACATCGGATCGAACGACATCGACGCCAGTCGCTCTCGAAACCAGATGCGTTCGACCTTCGCGAGGTGCCGGACGAGGCCGAGGAGGGAGAGCGTCGAGTGCGAGAAGGGGCGTTGCGCAAGCTGTTCGGCATCGGCACCGGCACAGATGTTCGACAACGTGGCTCGATGCCAACGCAGCATTCCTTCGAGAATGGGTCTGTCGTCACCGACGAGCGGACCGTCGACGGGATCGGGCGTGGGCGCGGTGAAGCTCATACTGCGATTGTCGAGCACGAAGTGGCTCCTGCCGAACGACCCGCCCGAAACAGAGTGCGAAGCCCCAGCAACAACCCATTCGGACAATTCACACTACGGTGGGATTCATGACAATCGAAGATGTGGGCGGCAGGCGAACGGTGACGGCGGATGAGCTTCTTCTGTTGGTGGGTGATCATCTCCTCATCGAGGAGGGTGTCGCGACCGGGTTCATCGAAAGCGCTGGGCAGGTTGCCGAGAACGTGGCGGTGACGGTCACCGACGGCGTCGACGGAACCACCACGACCGAGCGAGTTTTCCTTCCCGACGCCGAGGTGACCATCGAACCAGCCGACCGCGGACGCGCTCCGGTCACGATGTGACGATCGAGTTCAGCCGACACCGAAGTACATTCCTGTAACTCGAGCAACTCGGATCACACCAGCCACACTGGCACCGAACTGAGCTAGGGTGACGAAAACCCGTCATCGTTCAGGAGGGCAGCCGACAATGCGATCCGGCCGACAACAACCGTCGATTCGCGTGGCCGTGGTCTCTTGTATCGCCGTGTTCGGACTCGCCATGGGATCCAGTTCGGCGACGGCCGAGCCCGCTGCGCCGATCTCGACCCCAACGATTGCCGACGCAGTACGTTCGGCCGACGCGCAGCAGTACAACGATGCGCAGAATGCTCTGGTCAAGGGTCGCTACGAGGCCGGTTTCGCCGCACTGGACGCGGTTGCCACCGCCGCACCGAACGATGCCAATGTCGCAGCACTGCAGACGTTCTACGCCAACGCAACCGATGATGCCGACGCGCGAGCGCTGCACTCGGCCCGCCTGCGCGCCCTGTCTCCCCCGCTTGCCGATGCGGTGGATCGGGCTATCGAAGTCATCGACGAGGCGGCGACGGAGGCGATCGACTTCGCGCCTGCGACCGATGGCGTGAGGACGGCAATCGTGGTGCTCGGCCTGGGCCTGAACGACGACGGCAGTATGGCACCGGAATTGGTGCAGCGACTGAAATCCGCTGCCGCGGTCGCCGAGCGTTCCCCCGAATCACCCATCATCGTCACCGGTGGAAATCCGCAGCGCGGCGTCACCGAAGCCGAAGCGATGAAGAAGTGGCTGATCGACAACGAGATTGCGGCCGACCGCATTCACGCCGAGTCCACTGCGAATTCGACGGTGCAGAATGCGCAGCGCGCCACCTCACTGGCCGCTGAGATCGGTGCTGTGAATCTGGTGCTCGCAACAACTCCCAGCCATCTTCGGCGAGCGATCTCCGACTTCGAGATCGCTGGTGCCGACGTGATCGGTGCCGCCACATCCACCCCCGACGATCTTCCGGCCCTGCCCGCGCTCGCACCGACAGCACGGTTGGGCATGACCGTCGACGCCACCAAGATCATCGGGATACCGCGCACCTACTGACGCATCCACCCGCGCAGCACAGACGCCGCCCCGGCGTCGAACATCACCCGACGATCCTCGTCGTCGGCCATCCCGGGTATCGACAACTCGAGCGACACCAGACCGTGCACGATCGCCCAGAACGAGTGGCTGATCACGTCCACCGACGCGCCGCTCATCGTGCCTGCCTCGACGGCGCTCGCCACCGCCGCCCGAAGCGGATCCATCGCGGCGGCCGCGAGGTGTGCCTGATCGGATACGTCGACCGAACCGAGCACTCCGCCGAACATCACTGCGTAGAGGTGTGGGTTGGCCATGGCCCAGCGGCGGTACGCAAATGCCAGTTCGCGCAGGTCGACCTCGGATTCCCCGGTGACAGGAACGCTGCGTTGCGCGTCACCGAAACTCGAGAACGACGCGCCGAACAGAGCCACCAGCAGCTCCGCTCGACCGCCGAACAGCGAGTAGATGGCCGTGGTCGAGGTGCCCTGCGCGGCCGCGAGTTTACGCAACGACAACGAGTCGACGCCATGGCGCGCAACGGTTTCCGCTGCGGCTTCGAGTAGCCGGGTGCGCAGTTCGGCATCGTGAATTCTGGGTCTCGCCACTTGCGAAATCTATCACAACAGTGTTTTATAACAGTGTCACGCCATGTGCTCGGCCCGAAACGAACAGACGGGAACACGACATGCAATCCATCATCGACGGCCGCACCACGGTCGAATCCGACCGCGACACCGTCACGGTCTTCCTCATCGGAATGCGCATCAACAATCCCCTTGCCGTTCGCTCCTGGCTTCCCGCCGCGCGCGCGATGCCGCGGATGCTCAGCCACCTCGAGCAGGATCCCACCTCCGGACTGCTCGGCTACCACTCGTGGTTGGGCCGCACCACCATGCTCGTCAGTTACTGGCGCAACGCGGAAGACCTGACGCGATTCGCCTCCGATCCCGACGCACCACATGCCCCCGCCTGGCGTGCCTTCAACCGATCGGTCGCTGCGACCGGCCATGTCGGCGTATGGCACGAAACCTATACCGCGACAGCCCAGGACAGTGAAGCGATCTACGTCAACATGCCGACATTCGGCCTCGCGGGAGCCATCGGTGGAATCCCCGTCGGCACCGGCTCGCACACGTGGAAGCAGCGAATGAAGTCCGCTAAGTAGGCCTGTACGAGCTAGAGGAAGTTCCCGGCCCGCGCGGCGATATCGAGAACGGGCTGAGGAAAGACTCCCAGTGCCACGGTGACGACCACCGACACCCCGATCGCACAGGCCACCGGCGCGGTAGGACGCACCACCGTGGCGGTCCGTTCGCTGGATTCGGTGAAGAACATCAGCACGATTACGCGCACGTAGAAGAACGCTGCAATCGCACTGCACACCACTCCGACCACGACCAGTGCGGCTCCCCCCGCACCCGAGGCTGCGCTGAACACCGCGAACTTACCGATGAACCCACTGGTGAGCGGGATCCCGGCGAACGAGAGCAGGAACAAACCGAACACAGCGGCGACGAGCGGCGAGCGGCGACCGATACCCGCCCATCGCTCCAGGTCGCTCACCTCACCGCGTTCGTCTCGGGCCAAACCGATGACCGCGAATCCACCCAGCGTGCTGAAGGCATAGGCAAGCAGGTAGAACATCGTGGCCGACACCCCCGAATCACGTACATCACCCGAACTACCCAGCGCAGTCACTCCGGTGAGGATGAACCCGGTGTGCGCCACGGACGAGTAGGCCAGCATCCGTTTGACGTCGGTCTGCGTCACCGCGACAACCGAACCGAGCACCATCGTCGCGATGGCGATCACCCACAACATCGGACGCCAACTCGACTCGAGACCGGGCAGCGCCATTCCGAAGATTCGCAGAATCGCACCGAAGGCCGCCACCTTGGTCACGGTGGCCATCAGCGCCGTCACCGGAGTGGGGGCACCCTGGTAGACGTCGGGAATCCACGAATGGAAAGGCACGGCACCGACTTTGAACAGCAGACCCACCGCAAGCAAGGCGGTTCCGATCAGTGCCAGTGATCTGCCCTGACCGTCTGCCGTGATGGCGTCGGCGATTCCGTCCAATCGGACCGTCCCGGCGTAGCCGTAGAGGAACGCGACTCCGAACAGGAAGAACGCAGACGAGAACGCGCCCAGCAGAAAGTATTTGAGGGCTGCTTCCTGTGAGAGCAGTCGTCGTCGTCTCGCCAGTCCGCACAGCAGATACAGCGGCAACGACAGCACTTCCAGCGCCACGAACATCGTCAGCAGATCCGTGGACGCCGGAAACAGCAGCATGCCGCCGATCGCGAACATCGCCAGTGGAAAGACCTCGGTCTGGGCGACGCCTGCATCGATGGCCTGCTTCTCTGCCACGCTGCCCGGCGTGGTCGAGGCCTGCGGAGTGAACGAGTCGATGCGGCGCTCGGCCCCAGCCCCGGTGACGGCGACGGTGCGCTCCGCCAACAGTGCGATGGCCGGAATTGCCACGAGCACAATGGTTCCCTGCAGGAACAGAGTCGGTCCGTCGATCGCGACGGCCCCGTTCATCGCGGCTGCCTCGGTGCCGGCCAGGCCGAGCACTGCCGCGAGGGCGCCGACCAGCCCTGCCAGAGCGAGACCCACGTGGGTTGCGCGACGAGCACGTAGCGGTACGAACGCCTCGACGAGAACCCCGAGAACCGCGACACCGAAGACGATCAACATGGGCGACAGCAGACCGTACTGCACTTCGGGAGTGGTCATCGTTGACCTCCTGCACTGTCGACGATCGTGGATTGCACTGCTGGAGTGATGATGTCGAGTGCCGGTTTCGGGTACACCCCGAACACGACTAGCAGCGCGAGCAATGGGATCACCACCAACGCCTCACGGGGAACGAGATCGGAGATCTTCTCGTTGCCCTCTCGGACCGGCCCCGTCATCACCCGTTGATAGAGCCAGAGAATGTAGATCGCCGACAGCACGAGCGCACCGGTGGCCACGATTGCGGCGACGCCGTAGCGACCGAATGTGCCGATCAGCACCAAGAATTCGCTGATGAACGGGGCGAGACCGGGTAGCGAGAGCGTGGCCAGACCAGAGATCAGAAACGTTCCGGCGAGCACCGGCGCGACCTTCTGGACGCCGCCGTAGTCGGCGATCGCGCGTGAACCACGACGGGACACGAGAAAGCCTGCGATCAAGAACAATGCGGCGGTGGAGATTCCATGGTTGACCATGTACAGCGTGGCACCGGCCTGACTCTGACCGGTCATCGCGAAGATGCCGAGGATGATGAACCCGAAGTGCGAAATCGAGGTGTAGGCAATGAGTCTCATCATGTCGGTCTGACCGATCGCCAGTATCGCGCCGTACACGATGCCGATCACCGCGAGCGTGATGATCCACGGGGCGAACGTCTGCGACGAACCGGGAAAGAGCTCGAGGCAGAAGCGCAGCATGGCGAAGGTGCCGACCTTGTCCACCACCGACATCATCAGCACAGCAGTCGCCGGGGTGGACTGCACTGCAGCGTCGGGTAGCCACGTGTGGAACGGCCACAGCGGTGCCTTGATCGCGAACGCGAACATGAAGCCGAGGAACAGCGCGTTCAGAACCGTCGAATCCACACCGAGTCCCCCCGATGACGCCGCATCCGCGATCGCGCGTAGATCGAACGTCCCGCCGTCGAACGGGCCGTCGGGCCTGGCCGTGACGACGTACAACCCGATGACGGCAGCCAGCATCACCAGTCCACCGAACAGGTTGTAGAGCAGGAACTTCACCGCAGCGCGCGTTCGCTGAACACCGCCGAACGCACCGATGAGGAAGTACATCGGAATCAGCATCGCCTCGAAGAAGATGTAGAACAGCAATACGTCCAAGGCGAGGAACGAGACGATCACCATGGACTCGACCACCAGGATCAACGCCATGTAGGTGTGCGAGACCCGACGCGATCCGTAGTTCGCGACGCGGCTGCCGTCGTGCCAGCCCGCGACGAGGAGCAATGGGGTCAGAACGGTGGTGAGCAACACCAGCACGAGGCCTATTCCGTCGAGGCCGAGCGTGTAGCGCGCACCGAATGCCGCTATCCAGGAATGATCTTCGAGGAACTGGTAGCGATCGCCACCGGAGTCGAATGCCACGGCGAGTACCACCGACACCACGAGTGTGCCGGTAGCGAACCCCACGGCGACACCACGCGCGATTGTCGGACGATCGGCCGGCACCAGGGCGACGACAATCGCGCCGAGAATCGGCAGAACCCACAGGACGGTCAGCCAGGGGAACGTCACAGGACCACCACCATCAGCACGACGAGAACTGCCCCCGCGAACATCGCCAACGCATAGGACCGTACGAATCCGGTCTGCAGCCGCCTCGATCGAGTCGATACTCCGCCGATCGATCTCCCCACCCCGTCCACGACCGCGTCGATACCCGCCTTGTCGGCGAATACCATTGTGTTCGTGAGCTTTTGACCGGGCCGCATGAATGCTGCCTCGTTGAAGGCGTCGCCGTACAGGTCAGCGCGTGCGGCTCTGGTCAGCACCGATACGTCCTCGGGTGGAGTCGGGGGAACGTCACGAGCGATGTACTTCCGGTACGCGACGCCGGCACCCACGAGTACCACCGCCAGAACTGCGACCGTCACGACCCAGGCAGGTATCGCGTGTTCTTCGTGCGCCGATCCCACCACCGGTTCCAGCCACGTCTCGAGGCGTCCACCCACCGCAAGGAAGGCACCCGATGCCACCGAGCCGACGGCCAACAGAATCATGGGGGCTGTCATCGTCGCCGACGCTTCGTGCGGATGTGCCTGCGCCGCCCAGCGTTTCGGGCCGAAGAACGTCATCAGCATCACCCGAGTCATGTAGAAGGCCGTCAAGCCCGCACCGAGCAACGTGACGCAGCCCAGCACCACACCTGCCGCTCCCCCGGCCGCGAACGCGATCTCGATGATCGGATCCTTGGCGAAGAAACCGGAGAACGGCGGAACTCCGATGATGGCGAGGTAGCCGAGACCGAACGTGACGAACGTGATCGGCATCGCGGCACGGAGCCCGCCGAACCGTCGCATGTCGGTCTCGTCGTTCATCGCGTGCATCACCGAGCCGGCCCCCAGGAACAGGCCTGCCTTGAAGAATCCGTGCGACAGCAGCAGCACGATGGCGAAGGCATAACCGGACGGGCCGAGTCCGGCCGCGAGCACCATGTACCCGATCTGACTCATCGTCGAGGCGGCGAGCGCCTTCTTGATGTCGTCTTTCGCACAACCGATGACGGCACCGAACAGCAACGTCACCGCGCCGACCGTGACGGTCGCCGCCCGCGCCACCGGCGAGGCCTCGAACACCGGTCCGGATCGGACGATGAGATACACCCCGGCGGTGACCATCGTCGCCGCGTGGATGAGTGCGGAGACCGGCGTCGGGCCCTCCATCGCGTCGCCGAGCCACGACTGCAGCGGCACCTGGGCCGACTTTCCGCAGGCCGCCAGCAGCAACATCAGTGCCATGGCGGTCGCCACCGAATCACCCGCGTTCCCGATTCCCGCGAACACCACGTCGTACTGCACAGACCCGAAGTTCACGAACATGATCATCAGGGCGATGGCCAAGCCGATATCGCCGACGCGGTTGACCACGAACGCTTTTCGAGCAGCCGTCGCTGCCGATGGCTTGTGTTGCCAGAATCCGATGAGCAAGTACGACGCCAGACCGACACCCTCCCACCCCAGATAGAGGCCGAGGAAATTGTCTGCCAGCACCAGCAGCAGCATGGCTGCGAGAAACAGATTGAGGTACGCGAAGAAGCGTCGCCGCTCCGGGTCATGGCTCATGTACCCGATCGAGTACACGTGAATGAGTGATCCGACCCCGGTGATCAACAGGACGAAACAGATCGAGAGTTGATCGGCACGCATGCCGAAATCGACCTCCAATTCGTCGACGGGCACCCAGCGGAACAGCGTGTGAGTGAGTGTTCTGTCCGACTCGTCCCGTCCGAGCATCGACGAGAACACCAGCGCCGCAACGACGAACGACGACACCGCGGCGGCCGTCGCGAGAAGGTGGCCCCACGAGTTGCAGCGCCGGCCACCGAGCAGAAGGACGGCCGCACCGAACGCCGGCAGAGCCGGGAGAAGCCACAGGATCGACATCGTTTCTGCTCCCCCGTCAGTTCTTCATCAGATTGTTCTCGTCCATCGAGATCGAGCGACGAGAACGGAAGATGGCCATGATGATCGCCAGGCCCACCACCACCTCGGCTGCAGCGACCACCATGGTGAAGAACGCGAACAACTGGCCGTCGAGATTGCCGTGCATGCGAGAGAACGTGACGAACGCGAGATTGACTGCGTTGAGCATCAATTCGATGCACATGAACACGATGATGGCGTTGCGCCTGACGATGACTCCCGCCGCGCCGATCGTGAACAGCAGAACCGACAGGTAGAGGTAGTTCTCTGGATTCATCGCACGTCACCCCCGTCCACCTTGTACTCGATGCCTCGATCGGCGAACAGTGCGTTGACGGACGAGTCCGACTCGCTTCCGTCCGGGAGCAGAGCCCGTCGATCGACGCCGTTGTGACGAGCGAACACACCGGGGCTCGGCAGCGGCGTCACCCTGGAGCCGTCACGGAACCGGTCCTGCGACATCTCCCGCTGACCCTTCACCGGTCCCAGAGCCTCCCGGTGCGCCAGAATCATCGCCCCGATGGTGGCCGTGATCAACAGCGCGCCGGTCAGCTCGAACGCCCAGACGTACTCGACGAAGATCAGTTCGGCCAGGCCTTCTACGTTTCCGGTGGAGTTGGCCGCGTCGAGTCCGGCGAAATCGAGTCGCCCGGCGCGGGCCGAGTCGCGCAGCAGCACCCCGATGATCAACAGCCCGAAGCCGATTCCGATGACGACGGCCGCGATACGGTGCCCGCGCAGTGTCTCGGTCAACGACTCCGAGGTGTCGACCCCGACGAGCATCAGGACGAACAGAAACAGCATCATGACCGCGCCGGTGTAGACGACGATCTGCACGACACCGAGAAACAGGGCCCCTTGGGCCATGTAGAAGGTAGCGAGAACGACCATGGTGGCCGCGAGGAACAGTGCCGAGTAGACGGCCTTCGTGCTCATCACCACACCCAGTGCACCGATGACCGCAACGACACCGAGGGTCCAGAACTGCACGGCCTCGCCGGTGGAGGTTGCCTCGAGCGCGAGCTGAACGGTGGCAGTCATCGAAGCGGCCCTCGATCGGTGTCGGCCTCGCTCTCGGCACCGGTGACGGCACCGCGGTAGTAGTCCTCTGCCGAACACCCCGGTGCCATCGCGTGCGGCGGCGGCACCATGTCCGGCTCCAGCGGTGCCAGCAGCGAATCCTTCTCGTAGATCAGGTCGGCTCTGTTGTCACCGGCCAGTTCGTATTCGTTGGTCATCGTCAGAGCCCGTGTGGGACAGGCCTCCACACACAGTCCGCAGCCGATGCACCGGAGATAGTTGATCTGGTAGACCCCGCCGTATCGCTCGCCCGGCGAAAACCGTTCGGTCTCGGTGTTGTCGGCACCTTCGACATAGATCGCGTCGGCCGGGCAGGCCCACGCACAGAGTTCGCAACCGATGCACTTCTCGAGCCCGTCGGCGTACCTGTTGAGCTGATGGCGGCCGTGATAGCGCACCTCGGTCGGCTTCTTATCCTCCGGATACAGCTCGGTTTCGGGCTTTTTGAACATGGTGGCGAAGGTGACACCGAAACCTGCTATAGGACCGAGGAATTCAGGCATCGGCGTTCTCCTTCTGGGACGCGGCCACGGTGGACCGTGCGCCGGCGTGCCGGCTCGCGATGTTCGTGCCCTGCTTCGGAATGGGAGGTACGGGAAACCCGCCCGCCGCAGCGTCGAACGGTGCGACGGGTGCAGCAGGCGGCAGGTTTCGTGTGCGCGCGCGGCGGCGCAGTAGGAGCAGCAGCGAACCCAGGACGGCGACTGCAAAGATCGTCGACACCACGAACGTGACCAGAGGTACGTCGTATCGCCCGGCCCCCAGTACCCGCACCGTCGCGATCACCATCACCCAGATCAGAGCGACGGGAATGAGGATCTTCCAGCCGAAGTTCATGAACTGGTCGTAACGCAATCGCGGCAACGTCGACCGCAACCAGATGAAGACGAACAGGAACACCCACACCTTGGCGACGAACCACAGCACCGGCCACCACCCGGAATTGGCACCGCTCCACAGACTCAACGGAATCGGAGCCCGCCAGCCACCCAGGAACAACGTGGTCGCGAGCGCCGACACCGTGACCATGTTGATGTACTCGGCAAGCATGAACATCGCGAAACGCAAGGAGGAATATTCCGTGTGGAACCCGCCCACCAACTCCCCCTCGGCCTCGGGCAAGTCGAACGGCGCGCGGTTGGTTTCACCCACCATCGCCGTCACGTACACCAGGAACGACGGCAACAACAGGAACACGTACCAGGTGTTCTGTTGCGCACCAACGATTCCGGACGTCGACATGGTGCCCGCGTACAGGAACACCGCAGCGAACGAAAGCCCCATCGCAACCTCGTAGGAAATGACCTGAGCCGTCGAACGCAGTGCACCCAGCAACGGATACGTCGAACTCGACGCCCAACCGGCCAGGACGATCCCGTACACACCCACCGAGGTCACCGCGAGGATGTACAGAACCCCCACCGGCAGGTCGGTCATCTGCAGCGGAGTCGTGGTACCGAACACCGACACCTCAGGCCCGAACGGAATCACCGCGAAGGCCATGAAGGCAGGGACCACCGAAATGATCGGAGCCAGAATGTAAATCGGCTTGTCGACGCCGGTCGGAGTGATTCCCTCTTTCAGAGCGAGCTTGATCCCGTCCATCAGAGACTGCAACAGTCCCCACGGACCCACCCGATTGGGCCCGACGCGCATCTGCATCCACGCCATGATCTTGCGCTCGGCATAGATGGCCACGAGCGGTGTGAGCACCAGAAAAACGAAGACCGCCAGGGCCTTGCCGACCACCAGCCACCACGGGTCGGTGCCGAACATCGACAGATCGGTCGGCGCTGCGACAATCACGATGCACCACCCTCGGGTCGTTCCGCAGGCTCCACTCCCGCACCCACGGGTCGTTCCGCGGGCTGATCCCTGCGAATCCTCACCACCGCACCCGACTCCGCGCCGAGTGAGCCGTACACCGAAGACCCCGGTGAGTTCATCGGCACCCACACCACGTTGTCGGGTAGATCGGTGACTTTCAGTGGCAACGTGATCGAGCCCCGGCCCGTCTCGACCCTGACCAGGTCGCCGGGCGACGCTTCGATGCTCGACGCCGTCGTCTCGGACAGCCTGATCACGGGTGCCCGGCCGGTCTGCGCGAGATTGTCCTCGCCGTCCTGCATCCGTCCCGAATCGATGAGCATTCGCCAGGTGGCCAGAATTGCCTGGCCGATGGAGAGCGTCGGCATATCTCGCCGTGGTGCCACTCGGGCCACAGGAATCCGTGATCCGCTCCAGGCTCCCAGCCGTGCCAACTCGCCGCGCGCCGCCGCCGCGTCGGGTAGCGACAGTTCGACTCCCATCTGCGCGGCAATGGCGTCGAGAACGCGTTGGTCGGGTAATACTGCGCCGGCACCGAGTGCGGTGTCGAACGTGCGAGGCCTGCCCTCCCAGTCGACGAAGGTTCCGGGCTTGTCGACCACCGGTGCCACCGGAAACACCACGTCGGCCCGCTCGGTGACGGCGCTGTGGCGCAGTTCCAGGCTGACCACGAAGGCCGATCGGTCCACCGCGTCGAGCGCACCCTGCGGATCGGGCAGATCGTCCGGGTCGATCCCTGCGGTGATCAGGGCGCGGTCAGGCCCGGTATCCGCCAGTATCGCCGCGGTATCTCGGCCCGCGTCCGTAGGCAGTTCTGTTACTCCCCACGCGGCTGCCACCTCGGCGCGGGCGGCGGCGTCGGCGACGGGCCGCCCGCCCGGCAGCAGGTTCGGCAACGCGCCTGCGTCGAGGGCACCGCGCTCTCCTGCCCGTCGCGGAATCCATGCCAGGTTCGCTCCGGTGTCGTCGGCCAACTTCGACGCTGCGGACAATGCACCGCGAACGGAACCGAGCCGCTCGCCCACGAGCACGATCGCTCCCGGGCTCCGGAGGAGCTGGGCGATCGATTCGGTACCCCGGTCACCGACGTGCAGTGCGTCGAGCCACTGTGGTTCCTCGCCGGGAATCGACTGCAGGAGTACCCCGTCGAGCTTGCGCAGACCGCGGCTGGCCCAGGGTGCGATCGACGCCACGACCACGCCGCGCGTCCGGCGCGCCTTGCGCAACCTGAGGAAGACCAGCGGTGACTCTTCTTCCGGCTCGAACCCCACCATCAACACCACAGGAGCGTTTTCGAGATCCGAGTAGGTCACGCCCAGCCCCGTCGCCGCGATACGACCGGCCAGGAACTCCGCTTCCTCGGCGCTGTGAGCACGGTTGCGGAAGTCGATGTCGTTGGTGTGCAGCACTGTTCGCGCGAACTTGGCGTATGCGTAGGAGTCTTCGACAGTCGATCTTCCGCCCACGAGTACCGCAGCGTTCCCGATCGACGCAGCCAGTCCCGTTGCCGCCGCCGCCAATGCGGCCGACCAGGACGTCTCGACCAGAGCCCCCGATTCGTCTCTGACCATCGGTGCGCCGATGCGGTCCGGCTCGCTGGCGTACTTGAATGCCCACCGGCCCTTGTCGCAGTTCCACTCTTCGTTGACCTGGGGATCGTCACCAGCCAACCGGCGGAGGACCTTGCCACGACGATGATCCGTGCGTTGCGCACAGCCTCCTGCGCAGTGTTCGCACACGCTCGGCGAGGACGTCAGATCGTACGGGCGCGCTCGGAACCGATACTCGGTGTTCGTCAGTGCACCCACGGGGCAGATCTGGACGGTGTTCCCCGAGAAGTAGGAGTCGAACGGCTCGGTGCCGAAGATGCCGACCTGTTGCACGGCACCGCGTTCGAGCAGCTCGATGGATGGATCACCGGCAACCTGCGCCGCGAAGCGAGTACATCGAGCGCACAGGACACAGCGTTCGCGATCGAGCAGAACCTCGGCCGACAACGGAATCGGTTTGGGATACGTACGTTTGGTCTCGGTGAACCTGGACTCGGTGCGACCCGCGGCCATCGCCTGATTCTGCAGTGGACACTCACCGCCCTTGTCGCACACCGGGCAATCGAGAGGATGATTGATCAGCAGCAATTCCATGACGCCACGTTGCGCTTTGCCCGCGACCTCCGACGTCACCTGAGTGCGCACCACCATGCCCTCGGCCACGGTCGTCGTACAGGACGCCAACGGCTTGCGTTGCCCCTCGACATCGACCAGACATTGGCGGCAGGCACCCACCGGATCGAGCAGCGGGTGATCGCAGAATCGCGGAATCTGTACGCCCATCAACTCGGCCGCGCGAATCACCAACGTGCCCTTGGGAACACTGATCTCGTGGTCGTCGATGGTCAGTGTCACCATCTCTACTGGGGCGACCGACACCTCAGGAGATGCAGGAGTGGAGCCCGCGGAACGACCGTGTGCTGCTGCAGTCATGACGTCAGCTCCTCTGCCATCAGGGTCGATCGGTGTGGATCGAAGGGGCATCCCTGCTCGGTGACGTGACGGATGTATTCGTCACGGAAGTACTTCAGCGAAGACACGATCGGGCTGGCGGCACCGTCTCCCAACGCGCAGAAGGACTTTCCGGCGATGCCGTCGGCGATGTCGAGCAGGGTCCTCAGGTCGGCCTCGGTGCCGGTTCCACCGTCGAGGCGGCGCAGGATTTGCACCAGCCAGTACGTGCCTTCCCGGCACGGTGTGCATTTGCCGCAGGATTCGTGTGCGTAGAACTCGGTCCAGCGCAGCACCGCTCGCACCACGCAGGTCGTCTCGTCGAATATTTGCAAGGCCTTTGTGCCCAGCATCGATCCGGCGGCACCGACGCCCTCGTAGTCGAGTGGGACATCGAGATGCTCGCCGGTGAACATCGGCGTCGAGGATCCTCCCGGCGTCCAGAACTTCAGTTCGTGTCCCGGTCTGATCCCGCCCGCGTAGCCGAGCAACTCCCGCAGCGTGATCCCCAACGGTGCCTCGTACTGGCCTGGACGGCAGACGTGGCCCGAGATGGAGTACAGCGTGAAGCCGGGCGACTTCTCGGTACCCATCGATCGGAACCACTCGATTCCTTTGCGCAGGATCACTGGAACACTGGCAATCGATTCGACGTTGTTCACCACCGTCGGGCGCGCGTAGAGGCCCGCCACTGCGGGGAACGGTGGCCGCAGCCGAGGTTGTCCGCGCCGACCTTCCAACGAGTCGAGGAGGGCTGTCTCCTCACCGCAGATGTAGGCGCCGGCTCCGGCGTGGATCACCAACTCCAAGTCGAATTTCGTTCCGAGAACACCCTTTCCCAGATAGCCCGCCGCGTAGGCCTCGGCGACCGCAGCCTGCAGCCTGCGTAGCACCGGCACTACCTCGCCGCGGACGTACACGAATGCATGGGATGCGCGAATTGCGTACGCGGCGATCACTATTCCTTCGACAAGCGTGTGCGGGCTCGCCATCAGCAGTGGCATGTCCTTGCAGGTACCCGGCTCGGACTCGTCGGCATTGACCACCAGATAATGCTCTTTACCGTCGTTCTGCGGGATGAAGCTCCACTTCGTTCCGGTCGGAAATCCTGCGCCGCCGCGACCGCGTAATCCGGATTCCTTGACGAAGGCGATGAGGTCGTCGGGGTCCATCGCGAGGGCCTTCTCGAGCCCGCGGTATCCGTCGTGGCTGCGGTAGACGTCGAGCGTCCAGGAATTCTTCTCGTCCCAGAACTCGCTCAACACCGGCGTCAGGGCCATGTCACGCTCCCTTCGTCGGTGGATCGGTCTCGGTGGTGTTCGGTTGTGGTGGCACGGTCGCCGAGGGTGCCGGTGCGGGCTTGTCTCGCACCGTCTCCGGTGCGGCCGCGGCTCCGACGTCCGGGTGATCGTCGTTCGGTCGTGCCCCGGCCTCGGGTGCCGACATCGCGTGTTCGCGCGCGTATCGCAGTCCGGCCAGGGTGGCATGGCCTGCACTACCGGTCGCTTCGAGTGCCTCGGGCCGATCGTCGGAAAATCCGGCGAGAATCCGCTCGGTCTCGCGGAACGAGCACAGCGGTGCTCCACGAGTCGGAGTGAACTGGGTGCCGGATCGAAGTGCATCGACCAGATCCCGCGCAGACGACGGGGTGCTGTTGTCGAAGAACTCCCAATTGACCATCATCACCGGGGCGTAATCGCATGCGGCATTGCACTCGATGTGTTCGAGGGTGATCGTGCCGTCGGCGGTGGTACCTCCGTGCTCGACGTCCAGGTGATCACGCAGCGCGTCCATGATGGCGTCGCCGCCCATGACAGCACACAGCGTGTTGGTGCACACGCCGACGCGGTACGTCCCGGTGGGTTCGCGTCGATACATCGAGTAGAAGGTCGCGACTGCAGTCACCTCCGCCCCGGTGAGTTCGAGTACCTCCGAGCAGAATTCGATTCCAGCGGGCGTGAGGCAGCCGTCCTCGGCTTGCACGAGATGGAGCAACGGCAGCAGGGCCGATCTGGCCTGCGGATAGCGCGCGACGACGATATCGGCGTCGGCGTGCAGCCGGGCGAGCACCTCGGCGGGATACGACGTTCGTGCACCCGGCGTGGCCAGTTGCACCGGTTCGTCCGGCCGGGCTCCGAGTTGGATCAGAACCGGTTCCGACTGGGGCTGCGCGGTCATCGATCCACCCCACCCATCACCGGGTCGATACTGGCGACCGCGGCGATGACGTCGGAGATCATTCCGCCCTCGCACATTGCCGCCACCGCTTGCAGGTTGGTGAAGGACGGATCTCTGAAATGCACTCGGTACGGCCTGGTTCCACCGTCGCTGACGATGTGTACCCCGAGCTCCCCTCGCGGCGACTCCACCGAGGACAACACCTGGCCGGCCGGGACCCGCATTCCCTCGGTCACCAGTTTGAAGTGGTGAATCAGCGATTCCATCGAGGTGTCCATGATGGTCCGCACATGCTCCTGTGAGTTGCCCAGGCCATCGGGTCCCGAGACCAGCTCGGCCGGCCACGCGATCTTCTTGTCGTCGATGACGACCGGGCCGGGACGCAGGCGGTCGAGGGCCTGTTCGACTATCTTGAGCGATTCCTTCATTTCTTCGACGCGAATCAGATATCGCCCGTAGCAGTCGCATCCGGTGTCGGTCACCACGTCGAACTCGTAGTTCTCGTACCCGCAGTACGGATCGGACCGTCGCAGGTCGTAGGGCAGTCCGGTCGAACGCAGCACCGGACCGGTGACGCCCAGCGCCATACATCCGGTGAGATCGAGATAACCTACGTGCTCGGTTCTGGCTTTCCAGATCGGGTTGTCGTTGAGCATGAGTTCGAGGTCGCGCAGGCGTCCCGGCAGCACGCGAAGGAGCTCACGTACCCTGCCGACCGCGTCCTCGGGTAGGTCCTGCGACAGTCCGCCCGGCCGGATGTAGGCGTGGTTCATGCGCAGGCCGGTGATGGCCTCGAAGACGTCGAGTATCAGCTCGCGCTCACGGAACCCGAACAGCATCGCGGTGACCGCTCCCAATTCCATTCCGCCCGTGGCCAATGCGACGAGATGCGACGAGATGCGATTCAGCTCCATCAGCATCACCCGGATCACCGTGGCGCGCTCGGGAATGTCGTCGGTTATACCCAGTAGCTTCTCCACGCCGAGGCAGTATGCGGTTTCGTTGAAGAACGGCGACAGGTAGTCCATGCGGGTGACGAACGTGACGCCCTGGGTCCAGTTTCGGTACTCGAGATTCTTCTCGATTCCCGTGTGCAGATACCCGATCCCGCAACGAGCCTCGGTGACGGTCTCGCCCTCGATTTCGAGAATCAACCGCAGCACGCCGTGTGTTGACGGGTGCTGCGGGCCCATGTTGACCACGATCCGCTCGGTACTCGATCCGCGGGCCAACTCGACGACGTCGTCCCAGTCCTGTCCGGAGACCGCGTAGATGGTTTCGTCCGTTGCACTCATCAGTTGTACGACCTGCGCTCGTTGGGAGGCGCGACGCGAGCGCCCTTGTACTCGATGGGAATTCCGCCCAGCGGATAGTCCTTGCGTTGTGGATGACCGACCCAGTCGTCGGGCATCTCGATCCGCGTCAATGCAGGATGACCGTCGAAGACGATGCCGAAGAAGTCGTAGACCTCGCGCTCGTGCCAGTCGTTGGTGGGATACACCCCGCACAGCGACGGACTGTGTGGATCGTCGTCGGGGACGGCAACTTCGAGTCGGAGCCGACGGCCGTGCGTGATGGAGACCAGATGGTACACAACGTGCAACTCCCGGCCGATCAGGTCCGGATAGTGCACACCCGATGCGCCGGTACACAATTCGAATCGCAATTCTTCGTCGTCCCGTAGCGCCTGGGCGACGGCAGGCACGTACTCCCGCACCAGATGCAGCGTCAATTCGCCGCGATGAATCACCACCCGTTCGACGGCGGCGTCGAACGTAGCGACGGGGTTCACAGCAAGAAGGACGGTGGCCAACCGATCGACGAGGGCATCGAAGTAGCCGCCGTAGGGCCGCGTCGCGGTGTCCTCCGCTGCCGCCGGCGGCACCAATCGGCCGTAGCCCGACGTGTCGCCACTACCGCGAACCCCGAACATCCCGCGTGGCCGCTGAGACATTTTTCCTGGCGGCTGAGACATCCCACCCGGCGGCTGCGCCGTCATCGGAGCAAACCCTTCAGATCGATCGTCGGGGTGGACGAGAGTGCAGCCGCCTCGGCGGCCGCTCGCACCTGTTCCCGGTTCACACCCAACGGCATCTGCTGAATCTTTTTGTGCAACTCCAGGATTGCGTTGAGCAGCATCTCGGGCCGAGGCGGGCACCCGGGCAGATAGATGTCGACGGGCACGATGTGGTCCACTCCCTGGACCACCGCGTAGTTGTTGAACATTCCGCCCGAGGATGCACAGACACCCATGGCGAGAACCCATTTCGGTTCTGCCATCTGGTCGTAGACCTGCCTCAACACCGGAGCCATCTTCTGGCTGACGCGGCCGGCCACGATCATCAGATCCGCCTGCCGGGGGGACGCGCGAAACGCTTCCATTCCGAATCGCGCGAGATCGAAACGGCCGGACGTGGTGGCCATCATTTCGATGGCACAACATGCGAGCCCGAAGGTGGCGGGCCACAGCGAGCCCTTACGTGCGTACCCGGCCAACCCCTCGACGGTGGTCAGCAGGAATCCGCTGGGTAGCTTCTCTTCGAGTCCCATCGATCACGCTCTTTCGCTTCCGCAGAATGAGAACAGTGCATCGTTCCGTCGTCGTATCCGAGATCGTGTGGTCAGTCCCAACCGAGCCCGCCTCGCCGCCACTCGTACACGTAGGCCACCGACACGTTCACGACGAACAACGCCATCGCGACGAGCCCGAACGCACCGAGAACGTCGAGGTGGACGGCCCAGGGATAGAGGAAGACGATCTCGATGTCGAAGATGATGAACAGCATCGCGGTGAGATAGAACTTCACCGGAAATCGTTGTCCCGTAGGCGCATGCATCGTGGGTTCGATTCCACATTCGTACGCGTCGAACTTCGCTCGGTTGTATCGGGCGGGTCCCACCATCGTGCCGACCATCACCGAGAAGACCGCGAACGCGACTGCGACGGCACCCAGGACGAGAATCGGAACGTAGGCGTTCATTCGGGCATCCGCTCCCTCGATCGACGACCGCGCCGCCGCGAAAGTAAATGCGACGGCCGTACCAATGTGACCTGAACCACACAGTATGGGTTCGGTGCAGATCTCGCGGGATTTCGAGCAGTCCAGTTTCGTAAACCGTTGACGCGCATGGGCCACCCACCCTCGGACCCAATCATTGATGTGATCCACATCACTCTTGCCTCACATGCGGTCCACACCGCGAGGGACGACCAATCACCGAACATTTCCGGCCACCCGACCCGGGCTGCCGCCACCACTAAGGAGAGACGATGAAGTCGATTTCCGTCTCGGCGCTCGCCGCCGAGGGACTGGGAACTGCCCTGCTCGTGATATTCGGCGTCGGCACCGCCGTCATCGCGGGCGACACCGTCGGAACCCCGGGCATCGCCCTGGCGTTCGGACTCACACTGCTTGCCCTCGTCTACGCGATCGGCCCGATCTCGGGCTGCCACATCAACCCGGCCGTGACGATCGGAGCCCTGATAGCTCGCGCCATCACCCCGATCAAGGCTGCGTTCTACATCGCCGCCCAGGCCGCAGGTGCAGTGATCGGCGCGCTGGTCGTACTGTTGGTCGCATCGGGCCGTCCCGGGTACGACATGTCGTCGGACGGTCTGGGCACCAACGGATTCGGCAGCTCCTCGCCCGGAGCGTACGGCTTGGCGTCGGTCGCGGTGTTCGAGACGATCGCGACCGGCCTGCTCGTACTCGTTGTACTCGCCACCACGGCCCCCACCGTTCACCCCGTCGTGGCGGCCGGCATCCCGATCGGCCTCACCCTGACCGTGGTTCACCTGCTGGGCATCGGAATCGACTCGACCTCGGTCAACCCTGCTCGGTCCCTCGGCCCCGCCCTCGTCGCCGGCGGCCCTGCCCTGTCACAACTGTGGGTGTTCGTGGTGTTCCCCGTGCTCGGAGCTGTTGTCGCCGGCTCGATCCACCGGTTCGTGCTGACGGTGCCCGCATCGGAGAAAACGGTCTGATTTACCGCGATCGAGAGACCCTGGCACCGACGCGACCCGAGTGCTGCCTCAGCAGATCGACCACCGCGCGCCCGAGTCGAATCGGATCCACTGGATGGGGAACTGCGGCCTCGGCGCGCGACCAGTCGGCCAACCACCGGTCGTCGGGGCGTCCGATGAGCACCAGCACCGGCGGGCAGTCGTCGATCTCGTCCTTGAGTTGCTTGGCCAAACCCAGTCCGCCGACGGGCGAGGACTCACCGTCGAGGATCGCCACATCGATTCCACCCGCGTCCAGGTGCTCGATGACCACGGCCGCGGTGGCAACCTCGACGAAGTCGACGACGCCGAGCGCCGGATCGGGCCGGGTGCCCACCGCAGACATCACCTGAGCGCGCGTGGCCGCGTTACTGCTGTACACGAGCACATGCACCTGACCTGCCGAACTTGCTCCCGCTGTGGCGTCGGACACACCGCGATGGTAGCGCGGCCCCCGGTGGACCGGGCCCGAACGCACGTCGCAGAGGTACTTTCGCGTCGTCGACGTCGGGTGGCGGCAGCTCAGGAGATGGTGACGATCACGGCGGCCGGTTCCTCGGTGCTGTGCACCGCGAAGTCCGGACGGTCTGACGCCACGGCGACGAAGGACTGTGAGATTCCATCGGCATCGGCCAGGAAGTCGACCGCCACCACGGCGGAGTCCGGCTCGTTGCGAATCCGATCCGGCCCGGCATACGGAACGACGGTGACATCCGGCTCGGTCGAGGTACCGGCGATGTCGACCTGGAGTACGGCTCGCCCGGGAAGCGCGACCGGCTCACTGGTTCCGTATCGGACGGCCTC
Source organism: Rhodococcus sp. 05-2255-1e (assembly GCF_002259025.1). Lineage (NCBI taxonomy): Bacteria > Bacillati > Actinomycetota > Actinomycetes > Mycobacteriales > Nocardiaceae > Rhodococcus > Rhodococcus sp. 05-2255-1e. The sequence goes on from NZ_NOZE01000013.1 coordinate 95,900, forward strand.
GTCGACGTAGCGCACCGTATAGGACACCGGCCCGTTGCCGCGCAGTCGATACTCGACGGAGGAGGCTCGCAACACCACGTCCGTCACCGCCACGGGTGAGCCCGACGGGTGACGAATTCCCTCCAGCGACAGTCCCGGCACGACCGGCGGCACCGTTTCGGTGGGGGCGGTCGGCGCGGTGAACGGGTCACCGACCACGAGCGAGCCGGTGGCGGTCTCGAAGTTCGGTGACGACGACGCATCGGGCGTCGGGCGAGGTGCCTCACCGGCGGAGCAACCGACGAGCAGCACAGCAGCGAGCAGTGGCGCTAAGACCGACCCGGCCGCCACAGGCCTGCGATACCCCTCGCTCATCGACTCACCGTACAGATGAAACCGATCGGTTCAATAGTGTCGATCGGCCGCAGTTCGGTCACGGTCCCACCTGCCGCAAATCCTGCTAGCGTCGTCGAGCATGGAGCCCACGAGCTATTCGTCCGGTGAACGCGTGTTCGGACCTCCCAACGGGACGTTCGACGCGGACTGGGCGGCCACTGCGCTGCGGTCCAACCGACCGGAATTGGACCACCCGACCTCGGTGCGACTGGTCGAGCGGGCCTGGGAGTTGCTTCGATCGTCGAATCTTCGCGGCGAGCCACTCGCGACGGCTCTGGATCTCGAGCCCGGCCTCGCCTCGGCGGTCGCGGCCGTGGCAACGGAGACGGCGGAGCTCTACCTCGACCGACGGTAGGTCTATCGGTCGACCACCTCCGTCGCCAACCTCGCATTGCGGCGCCCGTAGGCGAAGTAGATCAACAGACCGAGGGCCAACCAGACCAGAAACCGTATCCACGTCTCCACCACCAGGTTGGCCATCAGGTAGACGCACGAGAGCCCGGACAGAATCGGCACGACGGGAGACAGCGGAACCCGAAAGGGCCGCTCGAGATCCGGCTTGGTCCGACGCAGGATCGGCACTGCCGCCGAGACCAGCAGAAACGCGAACAGGGCTCCGATGCTGACCATCTCGGCCAGTTCCTTCAGCGGTACCAGGGCCCCCAGCAGCGCCACGAACACCACGACGCCGACGGTCAACCGGGTCGGAGTCCCGAAACGGGGAGACACCTTCGCAACCGACTTGGGTAGCAAACCGTCCCGGCCCATCGCGAAGCCGATTCGGCTGATGGTCACCAACTCGACCAGAATGACCGACGTCAGACCCGCGACGGCCGCTATCGAGACCAGAACACCCGCCCAGCCTGCACCCACAGAATCGAACGCCTTGGCAATGGGTGCGCTGTCGTCGAGCTCGGTGTATTTCACCATGCCGGTGACGACGAACGCGACCATCATGTACAGCAACGTGCATGCCACGAGCGTGCCGATCAGTGCACGAGGCAGATCATGGGCGGGCCGCTCGGCCTCCTCACTGAGATTGGCAACGGCCTCGAATCCTGTGTAGGCGAAGAACACGACCGCTGCAGCGGTGACGACGCCGGCAAATCCGAACGCCGAGGGTGCGATTCCGGCCACGGCCTGCATCAGGGGCTGATCGAGCATCGAGCCACCGGCCTCGGCGGGCACGGACTCGGGCACGAACGGAACCAGGTTCGACTTCTGGACGAAGAACAGGCCGGCGATCACGATGAACACCGAAATGGCGACCTTGATCAGAACCAGCACGTTGGTCACTCGCGCCGACTCCTTGACTCCCACAGCGGCAATGACGCCCAGCACCGCGACGATGGCAACAGCACCGACGTTCACCGGCGCTTCCTCCGTGAACAAGCTGGGTGGCAGAGAAAAGAGATCCGCGAGGTAGCCGGACCAGCTTCGAGCGACAACGGCAGCACCCAAAGCGAATTCGAGGATCAAATCCCATCCGATGATCCACGCGAACAGCTCCCCCAGGGTGGCGTACGCGTACGTGTACGCACTGCCCGCCGTCGGCACGGCCGATGCAAGTTCCGCATAACACAGTGCGGCAAGCAAACTCACGACACCGGCGATGACGAAGGAGATCACGACCGCCGGGCCGGCATTTTCTTTGGCCTGTACACCGGTGAGCGTGAATATTCCGGTTCCGATGACGATGCCGACCCCGAAACCGACCAAATCGCGTAACCCGAGCTGCTTGCGCAGACTGCCGGACCCCTCGTCGTCGACGTCGCTCTCGATCTCGTCGACGGACTTCGTGCGAAACATTCCCATTTCCCGACGCTAAGCCATCCACTGTTTCCGCGCCGGAGGAAAGGTGGTGTTTGTTTTCGCGATTGTCGGTTATCCGGACAAATCGGAAATCCTTGCGTCACAACCGTCCTCGGGACCGAGCGACACTAGGACCGTCCCAAGAATTGTTCGGCGAAAAATCCGGCCAGCAGTACCGCGGTCCCGCCGATCTCGCCGACGATCAGAGCGAGCATGAACAGGTGCGTCCCCGGAACGGGATGGACGAACTGATTCTCGGTGTCTCGCCGGATCCCGTGCACGGTGTAGCCGGCGATCGCGGCGACGAAGAACACCAGCACCACCACCGCTGCGGTCAGGTCGACCACCGTCGGCCAGGCGCTGTAGTGCGCGAGAGCCGCAAGAACGAGCGCAGCGAAGGAGTACATCAACGCTGCCCGATGCGCGATGTCGACGTATCGGTGCGCAATTCCGTCGCTCGACGTGGACATCTGGTGGTACTTGAGCACTCCGAGCGCCAACGCCCACATCAGCAACACACCCGACGCGAACACGATCACTTTCGTGTCGATCTCCAGCTGCATCCGCGCCTCCCCTTGGTTCCGCTGTCCGGGCCGAACGTAGCACCGGACGCATGGTTGGTTACGGTTCCGCAATGCCGGTCGACTCCGCCCACACTCAGAACGACTGCGCATTGCGCTTCGAGTGGGGCCTGTCCGCGATCGACGCTGTGGTCGCCGGTGCCGATATCGCCGTCGTCGTGGACGTCCTGTCGTTCACGACCACTCTGACCGTGGCGATGGACGCCGGAATCGAGGTCGTACCCAGCCGATGGCGCGACGACCGTGCCACCCACCTGGCCGAGCAACACGACGCCGTTCTCGCAGTCGGCCGTTCGGTTGCCACGCCGGGCGACGTCAGCTTGTGTCCTGCCACCGTGCGCGCCGCCGCACCGCCACCGAGACGACTCGTGTTGCCGTCGCCGAACGGTTCCACGATCGCCCACGCACTCGCCGCCCGGGTCGACACGTGCGTGGGCGCATCGCTCCGCAACGCCGCCGCGATCGCGCAGTGGGTCGTCGACGACCATCCCCACAGCGTGATTGCCGTCATAGCCGCCGGTGAGAGATGGCCGGATTCGTCGTTGCGGCCCGCAGTGGAGGACTTGTGGGGTGCCGGAGCCGTGCTGGCACCGCTCGTGGAGTCCGGCCTGTTCGATCCATCCCCCGAGGCGGTGGTCGCTGCGACCGCGTGGCACGCGACCGCGTCGGATATAGCTACCGGCCTGCGGCGATGCGGCTCGGGGCGGGAGCTCATAGCGATGGGCCACCCCGAGGACGTCGACATCGCCGCCGAGGTCGGCTCGAGTTCCTGCGTGCCGATACTGCGCGGCGAGACCTTCGTCGAGCACCGAGGCCGATAGCCCCATCGGGCCTATGAAACCCGCACCGACGCGGCCGATCGTGTCCGAAATTTTGATCGGAACACGGAATCACGGATCATACGGTGGTGAGTACGGAACGAGTCGCCCCGAAGACCACCGTCGTTGTACCGACGTACAACGAACGCGAGAACCTCCCCAAGCTGGTCGAGCTGCTGGCCGGGCTGAAGGTCGAGGGGCTCGGTGTTCTCGTGGTCGACGACAATTCCCCCGACGGAACCGGTGACATCGCCGACAAACTCGCCATCGACGGTCCCCTCGAGGTCTCCGTTCTGCACCGCACCGAGAAGAACGGTCTGGGCCGCGCATACGTGGCCGGCATGACACGGGCCCTCGACGAGGGAGCCGACATCGTAATCCAGATGGACGCCGATCTGTCGCACCCCACCGAGGTGATTCCGGCGATGATCGACAAGCTGCGGAGCACCGACGCCGCGGTCGTGCTCGGTTCGCGCTACGTCCCCGGCGGTTCGGTCGCCGCGGACTGGCCGTGGCACCGCAAGGCGCTGTCGGCGTGGGCCAACTTCTACGTGAACACGATTCTTCGTCTCGGAGTCAAGGACGCCACCGCCGGCTTCAAGGCATGGCATGCCCGCACGCTCCGCACGATCGACGTTGCGTCGGTGGAGAGCAACGGGTACGCATTTCAGGTCGAGATGAACTACCGCACCGTCAAACACGGGCTCACTCTCGCCGAGGTACCGATCACGTTCGAGGAGCGCAGCGAAGGCGAATCCAAGATGAGCCTGTCGGTCCAGCTCGAATCAGCCTTGGTGCCCTGGAAGTTGTTGCGGAACAAGAAGAAGCTCTGACCGAGGCACCGCGCCGTGATCACGGCGTGAAGCGTCGGAATCCACCTTCGGCGCCGATGACCTGACCGGTGATCGAGCCCGAATCGGGCGAGAGCAACATCGCCACGACCGCTGCGGCCTCGTCCGGTGAGTTCCACCGCCCGCGCGGCATGTGGCGCGAGACGAACTCGTTCAGATCCGCACTTGCCCAACCGGTATCGGTCGGACCAGGATTGATCGTGTTGACGGTGATGCCACGTTCGATCAGGGAATCGGCCACGGTCGGTGTTATCGCGGCGATGGCACCCTTGGTCACCGCATAGGGAATCTCGGTTGGCATCGGCCCCTCTCCCTGCCCGGACGTGAACAGCACGACGCGTCCGCCGTCAGGATGATCGACGTACCGTTGCGCGAATTCCTGCACCAGAAGCAACGACGCGCGCACGTTCACCGCCCACGTCAGGTCGAGGTTCTCTGCCGTCAGAGAACCCAGTTCGCCCAGCTGTGATCGCGCATGGTTGATCACCAACGAGTCGACGGCACCGAACCTGGATTCGACAGCATCGAACAGGACGGCAGGCGCTTCGACATCGGAGAGATCGATGTCCAGATGCCCGAGTCTGTTTGGCGCAGTGGATAACTCGGCGAGAACCTGCACCGCTCCCGGCGTTCCCACTCCCCACGGTTCACTGACGTCGTAGGCATCGCATGATTGCGCGAAGACGCGGGCGCGCTCGTCCTGCAGCAACCTGCGGGTGATGGCGAAGCCGATTCCTTCCCTCCGACCGACGCCGGTGACGAGGACTGTTCTTCCACGCGCCTGCACGTCCGAGGTCATGCCGCGTCCTTGACTGTCGCGGCGTACACGTCGACGTACTCCTGCCCCGACAGGTTCGCCAGCGCTGTCATCACCTCATCGGTGATCGCCCGCAGAATGGCTTTACTGTTCTGTCCCCCAGCGTATCTCGTGAAGTCCAATGGTTCGCCGACGACCATGCGCACCTTGCCCGGGCGCCACATCCTCGAGCCCACCGGGTTGATTCCGAGCGTCCCGTGCATCACCACCGGCACGACGGGCGCTCCCGTCTCGATCGCTACTCTCGCCAACCCGGTCTTCCCCTTGTACAACCGGCCGTCGGGAGATCGCGTCCCTTCCGGGTACACCGCCCACACTTTCCGTTGTCGCAGAATACTTTTCGCGGCGTCGAGCGCCGGAGCCGAAGCATCTGCCCCGCGTCGGTCGACGGGAACCTGACCTGTCGCGCTGTAGAACCAACGAAGCGCCGCGCCCTTGATTCCCCGGCCGGTGAAGTACTCACTCTTGGCGATGAACGTGACTCGGCGACGAACCAGGAGGACGAGAAAGAACGAGTCGACGACGGTGAGGTGGTTGCCGGCGATGATCACCGGTCCCGTCTTCGGGATATTGCCTGCGCCGACCACCGACGGACGGCCGAGAACTCGGAGAATCGGGCCGATCAGCACATATTTGAAAAGCAGATACCACATTGATCGATCCTCTCGGCTGGACATCGTCACGGCTGAGAGTAGACAATGTCTACGTGGCTGACAACCTTCGGACTCGACTGGTGGACGCAGGCGTCCGCCTGCTCGAAAACGAGGGACAGGGCGGGCTCACCATCAGAGCGGTCACGCGTGAAGCCGGCGTATCGCACGGCGCACCGAGACGGTATTTTCCGACACTGAGCGCTTTGGCCGCGGCCGTGGCCCGAGTCGGTCTGGTCGATCTCTCGACCGCACTGAATTCTGCTGCACAGCAGTCGGATTCGCCCCGAGATGCACTGGATGCGATGGCGCACGCGTACGTGCAGTTCGCGGCGCGGCGCCCCGCGATGTTCGCGCTCATCTTTCGACACGACCTGCTCGAGGGCTCCGGCGAGAATCTGCGCGGACAGTCGCGACCCCTGTTCGAGGCTCTCACCTCGACACTCGATGCCGTCGTGCCGGAGAATCCACAGTTCACAGCGCTGAGACTGTGGACCTCCGTGCACGGAATTGCGGCGCTCCACGCCACCCGAGCGTTCGAACCGATCACCGACACCTCGGCGGTGCCGGACCTGATCCGATGCGCAGTGCGCGACGCGATCAGGAACGTCAGCGAATCAGAGACTTGACCGACGCCGGCAGCTGGCGGACGTTCTTGTAGGGGCCGACCACTGCGGCACCGAAAGGCCGGTCGAGCAACACGGCAGCGACCTCGCGTACCTCGTCGTTGCCGACACTGTCGATCCGCGCCAACGTGTCGGTGATGTCGCGGTGATTGCCGTAGTTCAGTTCGCTGCGACCGATACGGTTCATCCGAGAACCCGAATCCTCCAGTCCCAGCACCAATCCACCGCGCAACGAACCCTTGGCGCGAGCGCACTCGGCATCGGTGATGCCCTCGGCCGCAACCTTGGCGAGCACCTCGCGAATCACCGTGGTGACCTCGCCCAGGTTCTCCGGCTGGCATCCCGCGTACACCGAGAACGCCCCGCTGTCGGCAAACGTATCCACCGAGGAGTACACCGAGTAAGCCAGTCCGCGCTCTTCCCTGATCTCCTGGAACAGGCGAGAACTGAGCCCACCGCCGACAGCAGAATTCAGTACCGACAGTGCCCAGCGGTGTCCTTCGTGACGTCCGAACGCCCGCACGCCCAGGCACAGATGCGCCTGTTCGCTGTCCCGGGTGGTCAGGCTCAGCGTCGGATTCTGCCGCAATCGCGCTGTGCCACCACGCCTTTCGGCCGGCCGCAGGCCCTTTTCCAGATGACCCGCGAAGGCGCGACGTACCAACGACACGATCTGCTTGTGATCGACGTTGCCTGCGACGGCGACGACCATCCGTTGCGGCGTATAGCGGCGAACATGGAACGAATGCAGTTGGGAACGGGTCATCGATTCGATGGATTCGACAGATCCGATGATCGGACGCCCGATCGGGTGATCACCGAACATCGCTTCCAGGAAAGCATCTCCCAGGAGATCCTCGGGATCGTCGTCGCGCATGGAGATCTCTTCGAGGACCACCTGACGCTCGACGTCCACATCTGCCGATCTACACCGACCACGAAGCACCACATCGCTGACGAGGTCGATCGCGAGCGCGACGTCCTCGTCGAGCACGTGCGCGTAGAAGCACGTGCTCTCCTTGGAAGTGAATGCGTTCAGCTCTCCCCCGACACCGTCCATCACTTGGGCGATATCGAGCGCACTACGCGTCGGCGTCGACTTGAAGAGCAGATGTTCGAGGAAGTGCGCCGCACCGGCAACGCTGGGTTGCTCGTCGCGTGAGCCGACGCCGACCCACACACCGACCGAGGCCGAGCGGACCCCAGGAACGAACTCGGTGACGACCCGAAGGCCGCCGGGCAGAGTCGTGCGTCGAACGCCCGTGTCGGTGCCGCTGGTCTCTGGAACGGCCGAACGGTACGTCCCGAGGGGACGTACCGTTCGACTCGCTTGCTTCTTACTCAGCGCTGACCTCGGCGGGTGCCTCGGGAGCGTCGGCGGGAGCAGCTGCGTTGTCGTCTTCGACGGGAACGAGGCTGATCTTGCCGCGGTTGTCGATATCGGCGATCTCGACGCGCAACTTCGACCCGACGCTCACGACGTCCTCGACCTTGTTGATGCGCTTGCCGTTACCGAGCTTCGAGATGTGCACCAGTCCGTCGCGGCCCGGGAGCAGCGAAACGAATGCACCGAAAGCCGTTGTCTTGACGACGGTTCCGAGGAATCGCTCGCCGACCTTCGGCAGCTGCGGGTTGGCGATGGCGTTGATCATATCGATCGCGGCCTGTGCGGACGGGCCGTCCGCTGCACCGACGTAGACAGTGCCGTCATCTTCGATCGAGATGTTGGCACCGGTCTGCTCGGTGATGGAGTTGATCATCTTGCCCTTGGGCCCGATGACCTCGCCGATCTTGTCGACCGGCACCTTGATCGCGGTGACGCGAGGTGCGTACGGGCTCATCTCGTCCGGGGTGTCGATGGCCTCGGCCATGACCTCGAGGATCGTCGTGCGAGCGTCCTTCGCCTGCGACAGCGCGCCCGCGAGCACCTTCGAGGGGATTCCGTCGAGCTTGGTGTCGAGCTGCAGGGCGGTGACGAAGTCCTTGGTTCCGGCGACCTTGAAGTCCATGTCGCCGAACGCGTCCTCGGCACCGAGGATGTCCGTGAGGGCGACGTAGCGAGTCTCGCCGTCGACCTCGTCGGACACGAGGCCCATCGCGATACCGGCAACCGGGGCACGCAGCGGCACACCGGCATTGAGCAGCGACAGAGTCGATGCGCAGACCGAGCCCATCGAGGTCGAGCCGTTGGAGCTCAATGCCTCGGAGACCTGGCGGATGGCGTACGGGAACTCGGCCTGGCTGGGCAGCACCGGCAGCAGAGCACGCTCGGCGAGCGCTCCGTGGCCGATTTCGCGACGCTTCGGCGAACCGACGCGGCCCGTCTCACCGGTGGAGTACGGCGGGAAGTTGTAATGGTGCATGTAGCGCTTGGACGTCTCGGGCCCGAGCGAGTCGACCTGCTGCGCCATCTTGACCATGTCGAGGGTGGTGACGCCCAGGATCTGGGTCTCGCCGCGCTCGAACAGAGCCGATCCGTGGGTACGCGGGATGATCGCGACCTCGGCGGACAACGACCGGATGTCGGTGATGCCGCGGCCGTCGATGCGGAAGTGATCGGTGAGGATGCGCTGGCGAACCGACTTCTTGGTCAGTGCGCGGAACGCGGCACCGATCTCCTTCTCGCGGCCGGCGAAGCTGTCTCCGACCGAGGTGAGGACCTGAGCCTTGACCTCGTCGAGCTTGTTCTCGCGCTCGGCCTTGCCGGCAATGGTCAGTGCCTCGTTGAGCGGGATCTTCGCCGCGTTCTCGACGGCTTCGAAGACGTCGCTCTGGTACGCCGGGAAGACCGGGTAGTCGCCGGTCGGCTTGGCGGCCTTGGACGCGAGCTCCTGCTGCGCGGTGCACAGGGCTGCGATGAAGGGCTTCGAGGCCTCGAGGCCCTCGGCGACAACCGCCTCATTGGGTGCGGTAGCGCCGCCCTCGATGAGCTCGATGACGTTCTCGGTGGCCTCGGCCTCGACCATCATGATCGCAACGTCGGCGTCGGCACCGGAGCCGGAGACGATGCGGCCGGCGACGACCATGTTGAACACGGCCTTCTCGAGCTGCTCGTTGGTCGGGAACGCAACCCACTGCTTGTCGATCAGCGCGACGCGAACGCCGCCGATCGGACCGGAGAACGGCAGACCGGCGATCTGGGTCGATGCCGACGCGGCGTTGATCGCGACGACGTCGTACAGATCGGCGGGGTTGAGGCTCATGACCGTGATGACGACCTGGATCTCGTTGCGCAGTCCGTCGACGAACGTCGGACGCAGCGGCCGGTCGATCAGGCGGCAGGTGAGGATGGCGTCGGTGGACGGACGGCCCTCGCGGCGGAAGAACGATCCGGGGATACGGCCCGCGGCGTACATGCGCTCTTCGACGTCGACCGTCAGCGGGAAGAAATCGAATCCCTCACGGGGGTGCTTGCCCGCCGTCGTTGCCGACAGCAGCATGGTGTCCTCGTCGAGGTACGCGGCGACTGCGCCTGCGGCCTGCTGTGCGAGGCGACCCGTCTCGAAGCGGATGCTCCGCTTACCGAAAGAGCCGTTGTCGATGATCGCTGTTGCTTCGTAGACGCCTTCTTCGGCGTCCAATGTTGTGGTGTCCGACATGTGTTCTGTTCTCGTCCTCTCGTCTTTGCCGTGCCCGCGTGGACACACCACCAGCCCTCCTGGCTGTGGCGGCATACCTGTGCCGTCCATCTCCGAGAGTTCGTCTCGGGACGCGGCTGCGCGGAGGCGGCCATCGATCGAAGCCCTCCGGATCTCGTATCCGAAAAGCCACTACCGAAGACCGACACCACGGCGTGACAGGCATACACGGCGGTGTGCGGATACCGTGTATCCGCTGGTCGTGCTGACTATCCTGATGCTGCGGTACAAACACAGAAAGCCAACGAGGAACAGTCTAAGCACTGCCTCGTTGGCTACTGCACTATTGCTGCGAGTCGGGTGTACACCGGCGCGTCGAACCATGCATCGGCAACATCCTCGCGTCGATCGAAATTATCGACGCAGACCCAGACGCTCGATGAGCGAACGGTAGCGAGTGACGTCTACCTTCGCGATGTACTTGAGCAGACGACGACGACGTCCGACCAGCAGCAACAGGCCGCGGCGGGAGTGGTGATCGTGCTTGTGCATCTTGAGGTGCTCGGTCAAGTCGACGATGCGCTTGGTGAGCATTGCAACCTGCGCCTCGGGCGAGCCCGTGTCGGTGGGGTGCAAGCCGTACTCGCCGAGAACGGCCTTCTTCTGTTCGGTGGTCAATGCCACTGGTACTACTCCTGATCAATGACGTCCGCGTGAAAGGAAGCAACGGGCCCCGCCGTGGACGATGCGTGATCATCCGGGCGGTATCGAAGCCGGTGCAGCCGCCGCGGACCGCAGCGAACACCGAGGAGTAAGCCTATCAGGCTGCGCTGGCGGCCAGGATCGAGCGGGCCCGGTCGGCGTCCCGGCCCATCTCCTCCACGAGAGCTTCCATGGAATCGAACTTCTCCATCCCGCGCAGTCGCTCGACGAAGTCGACTGCCACGTGCTGCCCGTATAGGTCTCCCTCGCCGTCGAGCACGAACGCCTCGACGGTCCTGGTGCGTCCCGAGAACGTGGGATTCGTGCCCACCGACACCGCCGCCGGGTGCCGCTCCCCCGGAGTGACCGTCCCCATGATCGGACCCGGACCGAGCACGGTGAACCAGGCCGCGTAGACCCCGTCCGCCGGTATGGCCGAGTACATCGGCGGAGCGACATTGGCTGTGGGATAGCCCATTTGACGGCCGCGTCCGTCGCCGTGCACGACGACACCCTCGACGCGATGCGGGCGGCCGAGCGCTGCGGCTGCTGCTGCGACGTCCCCGGCGTCCACGCACGACCTGATGTAGGTGGACGAGAACGTGACGGCATGCTCGGCCAACAGGTTGACTCCGTCGACCGCGAAGCCGGACCGTTCGCCGATCTTGCGCAGCATGGGGACCGTCCCGAGCGCCTTCTTCCCGTAGGTGAAGTTCTCTCCGACGACCACTTCTGCAACGTGCAGGCGTTCGATGAGGATCTCGTGCACGTATCGCTCAGGGGTGAGTTTCATCAGTTCGGGCGTGAACGGCATGACACAGAACACGTCGATACCCAGTTCCTCGGCCAGTTCGGCACGCCGGGTCAGCGTCGTCAACTGCGCGGGGTGACTACCCGGACGGACCACTTCCATCGGGTGGGGATCGAAGGTCATGAGCACGCTGGGTACGCCGCGTTCCCGAGCTGCGGCCACTGCTCTACCGATCAACTGCGCATGTCCGCGGTGAACGCCGTCGAACACACCGATCGTGAGCACACATCGGCCCCAGTCGGCAGGTACATCGTCGAGACCTCGCCATCTCTGCACACCGCGAAGCCTACGGCCCGGCGGCCGCTCGGTCATCCTCGGACAGGCGTGTCGCGTGCGGCAGGTATGGACAAAAGGGTGTCCCCACGGTAAATATTTCGGGGTGCCTAACTTATTTCTTCGATCCCGCGGATCTCGCGTGGGTCGAATCGTTGCGAGCTGGGCCGTGGCGGGACTGCTGGTAGCGACGTCGAGCGGATGCGCTCGCGCGGTCGGCGACGACGAGCCGACGTCGATGGACGACGGCAGACCGTTGGTGCTGACGACGTTCACGGTGCTGGCCGACATGGCCGCGAACGTTGCAGGCGATCACCTCCGTGTGGAGTCGATCACCAAGGCCGGAGCCGAGATTCACGGGTACGAGCCCACACCCGGCGACCTACGCACTGCCGAAAGCGCCGATCTGATCCTGGACAACGGTCTGGGACTCGAGGCGTGGTTCGAGAAGTTCGTCGAGCGGGTGCCCGCACCGCACGCGGTCGTCAGCGCACACGTGGAACCCGTCTACATCCGCGACGACGCGTATGCGGGCAAGGCCAATCCACACGCCTGGATGTCGCCGGTCGTGGCGGAGACCTACATCACCAACATCGCCGACGCGTTCGTGGCGCTCGACGCTGTCCATGCCGAGGAATACCGTGCCAACGCCGCCGCGTACATCACCGAGCTGCGGTCGGTCGGCGACGAACTGGAATCCGATCTGGCCCAGCTTCCGGCGCAGCAACGTGCTCTGGTGACGTGTGAGGGCGCGTTCGGCTATCTGGCCCGCGACTTCGACCTGCAGGAGGCGTATCTGTGGCCGGTCAATGCCGAACAGGAAGGGACACCCAAACAAGTGGTCCGCACCATCGATTTCGTTCGTGACAACGACGTGCCTGCCGTCTTCTGCGAGTCGACCGTCTCGGACAAGGCTCAGCTCCAGGTCGCCGAGGACACCGGTGCCCGCTTCGGCGGAAAGCTGTATGTCGACTCCCTCAGCGCCGCCGACGGACCCGTGCCCACCTACCTCGACCTGCTGCGTTACGACGCGCGGCTGATCGCCGACGCGTTGGTGGGCACGCGATGACCCGGCACATCTCGGGTGCGAACCGGGACGGTGCCGCGCTGACCGTCGACGCCGTCGACGTTCGGTACCGAGACGTCGTGGCGCTGGTCGGCGCGAGCCTGACCCTCGCACCCGGACGCGTCTGCGGACTGGTCGGAATGAACGGATCGGGTAAGTCGACGCTGTTCAAGGCCATCATGGGCGTCGTCAAGACCGATGCCGGTTCGATCACGGTCTTCGGCGGCGACCCCGCCCGGGCCCGCAAAGCCGGGACGGTCAGCTACGTGCCCCAGGCCGAATCGGTCGACTGGACATTCCCCATCAGCGTCCGGGACGTGGTAATGATGGGTCGTTACGGCAAACAGAACTTTCTCCGAACCCCTCGTGCGGCAGACAGAGCTGCGGTGGACGCGGCCCTGAGACGAGTCGATCTCACCGAGCTCGCCGATCGACAGATCGGGCAACTCTCCGGCGGACAACGCAAACGGGCATTCGTGGCCCGCGCCATCGCTCAGGAAGCGTCCTTGCTGCTCCTCGACGAGCCGTTTGCAGGAGTGGACAAGAAGACCGAGGCGACGATCACGCGACTCCTTCGAGAACTGGCCGCTCAGGGTGCGTCCGTCCTGGTGTCCACCCACGATCTGCACGCCCTTCCGGAACTGTGCGACGAGGCAATCCTGCTGCAGCAGCGGGTCCTGATGCACGGCAGTCCAGCCGAGGTGTTGCGCCCGGAGAACCTGGCACTGGCCTTCGGCATGGACCCGTCGAAGATCGACGAACTGGGCGCGAGCTCTCCAACCTCGGAAGTGAGCTGAACCGTGTACCTGATCGACTTCGTCGTCAATCCTCTCGAATACACCTTCATGCAGCGTGCGCTGTTGGTGACCGTCACCGCCTCGATCGTCTGCGCAGTGTTGAGCTGCTGGCTCGTACTCATCGGCTGGTCACTGATGGGGGACGCCGTATCGCACGCGGTACTCCCCGGCGTCGCCCTGTCCTATCTGCTGGGTGCGCCGTTCGCCATCGGCGCGCTGCTGTTCGCACTCATCGCGGTCGGTGCCATCGGGGTGGTTCGCAACACCACCATCGTCAAGGAGGACGCCGCGATCGGCGTCGTGTTCACCACGTTGTTCGCCCTCGGCGTCGTCCTGATCTCCAAGTTTCCGAGCCAGATCGACCTCAACCACATCTTGTTCGGAAACCTGCTCGGGGTGTCGCAGTCGGACATGATCCAGGTGTTCGTGCTCGGCGGGCTGGCGTTGGCCGTGATGGTGATCAAGCGTCGCGATTTCACTCTGTTCGCGTTCGACCGCACGCAGGCTCGCGCGGTCGGCATCAATCCGAGCGTGATCTCGGCCGCGATGTTGACGCTGCTCGCGCTGACGACCGTCGTGGCGCTACAGGCCGTCGGCGTCATCCTGGTCGTCGCCATGCTGATCACACCCGGCGCAACCGCATACCTACTCACCCACAGCTTCGGCCGCATGCTGATGATTGCCCCCGCCATCTCGGTGGGCTGCGCCCTGGTCGGTATCTACGCCAGTTTCTATCTCGACGTCTCCTCGGGTGGCAGCGTGGTGCTGGCCCAAGGCCTGGTGTTCGTGCTGGCGTACCTGTTCAGCCCGGCGCAGGGCATCGTCACGCGCGCTCTGCGCCGCCGAGGACAGGTGACGGTGGCTCCGGCCGGGTGAGATGTCTTTTTCCATTGGATTGCCTAAGCTCGGCGACGTGGCGCAACGAAAAGACGATCCAGCTCCGGCCGACGAGGGCGTACAGCTGTCCGCAGTTGCGCAGGACTACCTCAAGGTCATCTGGACGGCCAGCGAATGGAGTGAAGACTCCGTCAGCACCAAGATGCTCTCCGAACGAATCGGCGTGTCCGCATCCACTGTGTCCGAGGCGATTCGCAAACTCGCCGATCAGGGCATGGTGGACCACGCCCGGTACGGTGCCATCTCACTCACCGAGAAGGGCCGACTGGCGGCCATCGGCATGGTCCGTCGACATCGCCTCATCGAGACCTACCTCGTTCGCGAACTCGGGTACGGCTGGGACGAGGTCCACGACGAGGCAGAAATCCTCGAACATGCGGTATCCGATCTGATGATGGATCGGATAGACGCCAAACTCGGCCACCCCGAACGAGATCCACACGGGGACCCGATTCCGTCGGCCAACGGATCCATCGACACGCCGTCCGCAACCAGACTGAGCGAGTACCTCGACGGTCAGTCGGGACGAGTGGCTCGTATCTCCGATTCGGACCCCGCAATGCTCCGGTACTTCGATTCGGTCGGCATCGAGCTCGATCTACCGATCACCGTGGTCGAACGACGCGACTACGCCGGCACGGTGGCGATCGAACTCGCCCGACGCGGCAGCACGGAGTCCATCGATCTCGGTCACCGCGCCGCCGAAGCGATCTGGATGGTTCCGGCCACCTGAGCGGTGCAGTCCCCTCGGTCGCAGGGCCGACTCGAACGGGAAATCAGTACCCGCGCAGTGTTGCCGGCCGCACCACCATCACCGAGCTCGCCCGCTTGCCCTTTTCCTGCAGCAACGCGATGGTGTGCCCGGTGGGATCGACAGCCGCGTAGACCCCCTCGATTCCGACGGGATCGAGCCAGCGTCCCTGGCTGAGCGACTCCGCTTCGGCGGCATCGATCTGTCGGTGCGGAAATGCGGTGCGCGCGGCCTCGTCTATATCGAGGCCCACAGCGGGATTCTCGGCCAATTCCTCGAGCGTCACGGCGTGGTCGAGCGTGAACGGCCCGACCCTGGTTCTGCGCAGAACCGTCAGGTGGCCGCCGACGCCCAGTGCTGCGCCGAGATCCCGTGCGAGCGCGCGCACGTACGTCCCCGACGTGCAGTCCACCTCGACATCGAGGTCGACGAACCGGCCATCGGAATCGACGACATCGCGGCGAGCAGTCACGTCGAAGCGAGTGACAGTGACCTTGCGAGCGGCGAGGGTGAACTCCTCACCGGCGCGCGAGAGCTTGTGTGCCCGCTGACCGTCGACCTTGATGGCACTGACACTGGCCGGAACCTGCTCGATGTCACCGGTGAGTGCGGCAACCCCGGCCGCGATGTCCGAATCCGAGACATTCGTGGCCGGGACGTCGGCGAGCACCTCACCCTCGGCGTCATCGGTCGTCGTACTGCGCCCCAGTCGCACGGTGGCGGTGTACGACTTGGTCGTCAGCGTCAGCAATCCGAGCATCTTGGTCGCCCGCTCGACGCCCAGAACCAGCACCCCGGTCGCCATGGGGTCCAACGTCCCCGCATGACCGACCTTTCTGGTCTGCAACAACTTTCGGCACGACGCGACGACATCGTGGCTGGTGACGCCCGGCCCCTTGTCGACCACCAACACACCGGCACCGACGAGACCGGACGAGATCTTTCCGCGAGCACTCACGAGAGTGCATTGTGCCAGGCGCGACTAGCCGGTCGTCACATCACCGAGATCGCCGTCATCACCAAACCGTCGGACACCATCCATCGACCGTCGAAAGCCGTCAGCGGAGGTCCGGATACGGTGTCGCCCGGGACCAGCAGTTCGGATCGAAACGTTCCCGAGATGTCGTCGCCGGTGCCGGTGCGCTCGAAGGTGATGTGCGCGTCCTCGAACCCCAGCCAGCGACCGGTCAGCGGCTCCCAGGCCTTGTACGTCGCCTCCTTGGCGCAGAACAACACTCGATCCCAGTGGACGTCTTCTCGGCCTGCGGTCGAGAGCCACTCGCGCTCGGCTTCGAGGCTGACCGCGTCGAGCACACCGTCGGGAAGAGGTCCGTGTGGCTCGGCATCGATTCCCACCGAGCGAACCTGCATGGCGTAGCCCAGAACGGCACCGCGGTAGCCGTCGCAATGCGTCAGCGACCCCACCACTCCCTTCGGCCACTGCGGTGCGCCGGAGGTGCCGCGCATGATCGGCGCGGGCTTCACACCGAGCTTCTCCATCGCCACACGCGCGCAGTGTCGAGCCGAGGTGAACTCACGCTTGCGCTTGTCCACCGCCTTGGCGACCAACGGCGCTTCGAGTGGGTGCGGCATCAAACCCGGTGGATCGGTGAACAATTCGGCCGAGACAACACCATTGGGGAGAATCGATTCGATCACTGGCCTGCCCTCATCTTCTCGACCTCTGCCTCCATCTCGGGCGTCACGGTGAAGTGCCCGCCCCATTTGTTCAACGTGCCCGGCGGATACTCGGGAACCGGAAGAATCTGGCGCAGAACGTTGCTCGGCAGTCCACGGCGCTGCCATTCGCGCGGGTAACCCACCGAGACCTCCTCGAAGCGGACGCCGTCGTAGTAGGTGGTCCGCGGGATGTGCAGGTGACCGTACACCGAGCAGATCGCGTTGTACCTGGTGTGCCAGTCCGCCGTCAGCGTCGAACCGCACCACAGGGCGAACTCCGGGTAGAACAACACCTCGGTCGGCTGACGCACCATCGGAAAGTGGTTGATGAGCACGGTGGGAACCGTGGTGTCCAGCGCGTCGAGGCGCTCGCGGGTGGCGTCGATGCGGGCATGGCACCAGGCATCGCGCGTCGCATACGGCTGAGAGGACAGCAGGAACTCGTCGGTGGCGACGACGTTCTTCTCGCGCGCGATCGCCAGCCCGTGCTCCTTGTCCCGCGCACCCTGTGGGAGGAACGTGTAGTCGTAGAGCAGGAACATCGGCACTATCGTCGCGGGTCCACCTTCGCCTTCCCAGAGCAGGTAGGGATCCTCGGGAGTGACGACGTCGATCTCGCGGCACAGATTGACCAGGTACTCGTACCGAGCCGCTCCGTGGATCTGAACGGGGTCCTTCACCGTCGTCCACAACTCGTGATTGCCCGGAACCCAGATCACTTTTGCGAAGCGGCTGCGCAGCAGCTCGAGCGCCCATTTGATGTCGTCGGTCTTCTCCGAGACGTCTCCGGCGACGATCAGCCAATCCTCGGGTGACTCGGGATGAATGTCCTCGGTGACAGGTCGATTACCTCGATGTCCGACATGAATGTCGCTCACTGCCCATAACTTGGCTGCCACTGATGATCCCTTCCGATGCACTCTGCCGCCGACGTCGAATCGCCACAACCGCCCGAGAACGTACCAACCTCCAATACTCCCCGGAGATTCCGCAGCGGTGCACGCGGGGTGAACCGCTGCGGTTCGTCGGACGGCTCCGAAAGGAGGGTCCACGCAGCAACGACCGCAGATTCGGGTATATGGTGCCATCCATGACGCTTTTGCGGATACTTGCAGGAAAAGGCATTGTGCGATGACGGCACCGCCGATACGCGTACGCGACGCCGCCGCACTGCTAGGAGTCAGCGACGACACCGTCCGCCGGTGGATGGACAGCGGAACCCTGCCCTCCCACGACGACGAGACGGGTCGCAAGGTCGTCGACGCGCGCGCTCTCGCGCAGTACGCCCGCGAGCACGCCGCTCCCCCGCCCGAGGTGGCGTCGGGCGGTAGCTCTGCCCGGAACCGACTCGTGGGGCTGGTGACCGAGGTGGTCTCCGACGCGGTCATGAGCGAGGTCCGCATGCAGTGTGGGCCGTTCACCATCGTGTCCCTGATGAGCACCCGATCGGTCCAGGAATTAGGGCTCGAACCGGGCTCCATCACCGTCGCGGTCGTCAAGGCCACGACCGTCATTGTCGAAACTCCCTAGAACCGAAGGACGATGTCAGTGAAGAACATTCGAGCGGTTCACGGTGCTCTGGTCGCGGTCGCCCTGATGCTTGCAGGGTGCGCGGCAGACCCCGCTGCCGAGGAAGCTCCACAGGACGGGGGTTCGAGCACGCTGACCGTGTTCGCGGCGGCATCACTGCGCTCGACGTTCACCGCCCTCGGCACCCGCTTCGAGCAGGAACATCCCGGCACCACCGTCGATTTCAGCTTTGCGGGCTCCTCCGATCTGGCCGCACAACTGGTCAACGGTGCACCTGCCGACGTGTTCGCCTCTGCCGATACCAAGAACATGAGCACGATCGTCGATGCCGGCCTCGTCGCCGGCGACCCGGTCGATTTCGCCTCCAACACCCTCACCATCGTCACTGCCCCGGGTAACCCGAAGGCCGTCCGATCGTTCGCCGATCTGGCGAAACCCGATGTGCTGACGGTGATCTGCGCGCCGCAAGTGCCGTGCGGCGCGGCCACGGCAGCCGTCGAGAACACCACCGGGACCGACATCCCGGCAGTCAGCGAGGAGTCGTCCGTCACCGACGTTCTGGGCAAGGTCACCTCCGGTCAGGCCGACGCCGGACTGGTGTACGTCACCGATGCCACGGGGGCCGCAGACGCCGTCACCGCCGTGCCTTTCCCGGAATCGAGCAGGGCGGTCAACACCTATCCGATCGCAGCATTGAGCGGATCCGACAACGTGGACACGGCCCGCACCTTCACCGACTTCGTCGCCGGACCGATCGGCCGTGAAGTGCTGACGCAGGCCGGTTTCGCGGCACCGTGACCGGGCACGCCGCGGGCACAGGTCCGACCGTCGGTGTACCCGGATGGATATTCGTCCCTGCCGCTGCCGGAGCGCTTCTCGTCGTCGCGCCGTTGGCCGCGATGTTCACCCGAATCGACTGGACGAACTTCTTCGGGCTCATCACGTCCGAGTCCTCAGTAGCCGCACTGCTGTTGAGTCTGAAGACGGCCTCGGCGAGCACGGTGTTGTGCGTGCTCCTGGGCGTACCGATGGCGACGGTCCTCGCCCGCAGTTCGTTTCGCGGTCTGTCGACGCTGCGTTCCCTCGTCGTCCTCCCCCTGGTGCTCCCCCCGGTGGTCGGCGGCATCGCCTTGCTCTACACGTTCGGTCGCCAAGGGTTACTGGGCGAACATCTCGATGCCTTCGGAATCCGGATCGCGTTCACCTCGACGGCCGTGGTGCTCGCCCAGGCGTTCGTGTCGTTGCCCTTTCTGGTGGTCAGCGTCGAGGGCGCGCTGCGCACTGCCGGGGACCGATACGACGTTGTGGCCGCAACCTTGGGAGCACCCCCTACGACGGTCCTGCGCCGCGTCACCCTCCCCTTGATCCTGCCCGGGTTGACGTCCGGAATCGTTCTCGCGTTCGCGCGCGCACTGGGAGAGTTCGGCGCGACCCTGACGTTCGCCGGTTCTCTCGAGGGAGTGACCAGAACCCTGCCCCTCGAAATCTATCTGCAACGCGAGTCCGACCCCGACGCAGCGATAGCCCTGTCGCTCGTCCTCGTCGTCGTCGCGGCAGTGGTGGTCCTGGCCGCTCGCGGTACTCGAACGACGGGAACACCATGAGTTCGCTACACCTGCGCGCCACCGTCGCGGCCCGGGGCGTCGATCTCGAGCTGGATGTCGCTGAGGGTGAAACAACGGCGATCCTGGGACCGAACGGCGCAGGTAAATCCACACTGCTGCAGCTCGTCGCGGGCCTGGTGCCACCCGACGACGGCATCGTCCGCCTGGGCGAGGACGTTCTGACCGACACGACCGCAAGGACGGCCGTTCCGGTGCACGCCCGCGGCATCGCGACTCTGGCACAGGAGACACTGCTGTTTCCTCACATGACCGCACGGACGAACGTCGCATTCGCACCACGTAGTTCCGGCGCCGACCGGAGGACGGCCGGGGCAGTGGCCGATCGATGGCTCGACGCAGTCGGAGCCTCTCACCTGGCCGAGCGCCGCCCGGCACAGCTGTCCGGGGGCCAAGCTCAGCGGGTTGCCATCGCCCGCGCACTCGCCGCCGATCCCCGACTCCTCCTGCTCGACGAACCGCTCGCCGCGCTCGACGTCGACACGGCCCCGGCCATCCGAAGACTGCTGCGCACCGTACTCCGAGAGAACGGTCGTACGGCACTGATCGTCACCCACGATCTGCTCGACGTCGTCGCACTCGCAGACACCGTCGCCGTCGTCGACGGTGGACGCGTCGTCGAACGCGGGTCGGTCGCCGACGTTCTCACCGCCCCGCGAAGCGAGTTCGGTGCTCGCATGGCCGGGGTCAATCTGATCTCGGGCCACGCACTCACCGTCGGCGACACCACCGCGCTGCGCACGCCGTGGGACACCGTCGTGCACGGCTCGGGGCAACACGGTTCCGGGACGCCGGTGGTCGCAGTCTTCTCCCCCGCTGCGGTTTCGGTACACCTCACCGCGCCGCACGCCAGCCCGCGCAACGTCTTCGAAGTAGTCATCGAGGAGATGGAAGTGCAGGGCTCGGGCATCCGCGTCCGAGCTCGTCCGCACCCCGACGGCACACCGGGTATCGCGGCTGACATCACCGCCGCCGCGGTATCGGAGCTGGGCCTCGAACCCGGCCGACGGGTGTTCTTCGTCGTCAAGAGCCGCGAGGTGGTGCTGCATCCGGCCCTGGTGTCACGGCGGTGATGCATGCGAACGCGATCAGTCTCGCAGTTGCCGATCGCTACCGGTCACGAGCCATTTACCCGACAGCACTCGACCGGCGACCGCGACCATGCGCAGGCAGACGAACACACCCAGACCCAGCCAGATGCCCACGACACCCCAGTCGAACACCAGGGCAGACCAGATGAACGGCAGGAACCCGACGATCGCACACGCCATCGTGGCGTTACGCAAGAACGCGGCATCGCCGCTGCCCAACAGCACCCCGTCCAACGCGAACACCACACCGGCCACTGGGATGATCGCCACGAAGATCCACCAGATCGCCTGCATCTGATCGATCACCGAGGCGTCGGTGGTGAACAATCCCGGGACGACCGGCTGCCCGGCGGCGAACACCGCCGCCAGGACCACCGCGAAGACCGTCGACCATGCCGTCAACCGGCGTGCGAGCGCACGCGCATCCTCGGTCCTGCCCGCGCCCAGAGCCGCTCCCACGAGTGTCTGCGCGGCGATGGCCAACGAGTCGAGCATCAACGACACCAGGTTCCACAGATGCAGCACCACCTGATTTGCTGCCACCGACGCGGCACCGAACCTCGACGCGACCGCTGCGGCAGACAGGAAACACGCCTGGAACGCGAGACTGCGCACGATCAGATCGCGGCCGAGCACCAGCTGCGCCCGCATGACCGACCAGTGTGGGCGCAACGGCGCACCCGACCGCCCGAGGGCACCGACGAACAGAGCGCCTGCGACACCTTGGCCGATGACGTTCGCAACGGCCGAGCCCACCAATTCGAGCCGGGGAAATCCGAGCAGGCCGTGGACGAGGAGTGGACACAACACCGCCGACACGCCGAAACCGAGCACGACGAACCGCAACGGTGTCGTCGTGTTCTGCACGCCGCGCATCCAGCCGTTCCCGGCCAGCGATATCAGAATGAACGGCACCCCCACCAGCGCCACGCGCAGCCACAGCAGTGCCTCCGCGGCAATGTCACCGCCACCGGCCAGTAGCGACACGACGGGGGCGGCGAACAACTGGACCACGAGGACGATCGCGAGACCGATCGCCACCGCCAGCCACGTCGCCTGCACCCCTTCCCCGACGGCGTCGCGCTCACGACCGGCACCGTGCATGCGCGCCGCACGCGCAGTGGTTCCGTAGGACAGGAAGGTCAGCTGCGTGCTGACCTGAGCGAGGACGAGCCCCCCGATCGCCAGGCCGGCCAGAGCCAACGCGCCGAGCCGGCCGACGACCGCCGCGTCGAACAGGAGGTAGAGGGGTTCGGCGGCCAGAACTCCGAGCGATGGAAGCGACAGCCCGAGAATTCTGCGAGCCGTGACAGGGGTGGAACTCACGACGCCGACAAGGCCTCACGGAGCGCATCGACCACGTCGGGGAGCTCACCGGTCGCGGTGTAGCCCGCGGCGTTGTGATGTCCACCGCCGCCGAGCCCGGTCGCCACTGCAGATACATCCACCTGCGTCTTGGATCTGAGCGACACAACCCAGACCGACCCGAAATCCTGCTGCTTCAACACCGCAGCCACCTCCGCCTCGGAGGTGGTCCGCACGATGTCGATGACACTCTCGATCTCCTCCGACCTCAGACCGGCCGAATCCTCGCTCCGGATGACGGCGTACACGAGCCCCTTTCCGCCCGCCGCGTCGGGCAGCAGCTCGGCCGAACCCAGTACCGCCCCGAGCATCGGCAGCCAGTCGAAGGGGTGCGTATCGAGGAGGCGACGGGCGATACGTGCACCGTCGATGCCGGTCGCGAGCAACCTCTCGGCGAGCAGATGCGAGCCCGGCCGCACCCACCGGAACGACCCGGTATCGGTGACCAGACCCGCGAACAGCAGATGCGCCAGGTCCGCGTCGATGTCGACACCCCACCGATCCAGCAGGCGGACGATCACGGCCGTGGTCGACTCGGCGGACGCGTGGACGACGTTCAGTGTTCCGAACCGTGTGTTGCTCCGGTGATGGTCGATGACCAGGGACTCCGATGCGGAGTCGAGTCGCTCGCCGAGCGAACCGAGTCGACCTCGGCTTCCGGCGTCCACGGTGACCACCAGATCGACCGATTCGGCTACCTTCTCCGGCTCCACCAGCAGATGCCGGTTCGGTAGCTCTTCCATCGATTGAGGCAGAAACGCGGGCGCGGCGAACGCCACCTGCACCTGCGCGCCGCGACGTTCGAGTACCGAACCGATTGCCAATCCGCTGCCGATCGTGTCGGCATCCGGCTGGACATGGCAGAGCACGGTCACCGAGGAAGCGCGCTCGAGCATCTCGATCGCACGCGCCAGATCCTCGTCCAGCTCGACTTCCGAACCAGAGCCATCGGACATCTCAGTCGGCTTCGGCTGGCTCGACGGCTTCTGCATCGCCGCGATCCGCGGGTGATTCCTCGCGGGGAGCCTTGTACGGGTCCGGGTCTCCGGCAGGCTTCGCGTTCGCCCGGGCGCGAGCCAGCTCCTCGTCGGCTGCGCGAGCGCGTTCGAGCAGCTCTTCCATGTGCCGGGCGGTGTCGGGGACAGTATCCGTCACGAACGTCAGCGTCGGAGTGAACCGCACACCGGTACCGGCTCCGACCTTCGAGCGGAGAACGCCCTTGGCCTTCTCCAGACCCGCCGCAGCTCCCTGCAGATCGGGCGGGGTATCGAGATCCTCGCCCATCACCGTGTAGTACACCGTGGCGTCGTGCAGGTCGGCCGTCACCTTCGTGTCGGTGATGGTCACGAACGCCAACCGTGGATCTTTGATCTCGTGGTCGATCGCCGTCGCAACGATAGCGGCGATTCGCTTGGACAACTTACGAGCCCTGGCCTGATCCACCACGACAATCACACTCCTCTTTCATGGCCGGACGTCACTGCAGTGCGACGTCTCGGCGATTACGCTCCAACATTCGCCGAACGTGTTCGGCGAACTCCCCGACCTAATCCTCGGGGCCGAAAATTCTTCGGCGTACTGCCAACAGTTCCAGATCCTGACGCTCGGCGACGTGCCGCTCGCACTCGTCGAGCTTGTCGTGCAACAGGTCGACATTCGTGCCCGCCGCTGCCACGCCCAACATCGAACGCCGAATACGTTCTCGCTCACCGGTTTCGGCGGCAGACACTCCCAACCTCTGCAGATCGCCGAGAACCGGTTCCACCATCGACCGTTTCTCGGCGAGCGAACGCACGTCCCCCAACAACACGTCCAACTCCAAAGCACCCAGATACACGCTGACGTCGCCCCTTCGATCAGCTCCGACGACAAAGCCGGTGGCGGTACATATGTCGTACCACCACCGGCTCGTCCCCGGAGTGCAGTGTCACTCCCCTGGCTTCACCACCGAGCCGACGTGACCGGGAACGGAGCTGTTCAGCTCCGGACCTGTTCTAGTCGCGCGGCTTTT
The DNA here is from genome assembly GCF_002259025.1 of Rhodococcus sp. 05-2255-1e. Classification (NCBI taxonomy): domain Bacteria; kingdom Bacillati; phylum Actinomycetota; class Actinomycetes; order Mycobacteriales; family Nocardiaceae; genus Rhodococcus; species Rhodococcus sp. 05-2255-1e. The sequence continues at coordinate 120,604 of NZ_NOZE01000013.1, forward strand.
CACGGAGCTCGTACGCCTCGATGACATCGCCCACCTTGATGTCGGAGTACGTCACCGTCAAACCACACTCGTATCCCTCACGAACCTCGACTGCGTCGTCCTTCTCGCGGCGAAGCGAGGAGATCGTCACGGTCTCGGCCACGACCGCGTTGTCACGGAGCAGGCGCGCCTTGGCGTTGCGACGGATCGTACCGGAGGTGACGAGGCAACCGGCGATGTTTCCGACCTTCGAGGAACGGAACAGCGCGCGGATCTCGGCCTGGCCCAGAGCGACCTCTTCGTAGATCGGCTTGAGCATGCCCTTGAGGGCCTTCTCGATCTCGTCGATGGCCTGGTAGATCACCGAGTAGTACCGAATGTCGACGCCCTCGCGGTTGGCGAGTTCGGTTGCCTTGCCCTCGGCCCGCACGTTGAAGCCGATGATGATCGCGTTGGATGCCGACGCCAGGTTGACGTTGGTTTCCGTGACGCCACCGACACCGCGGTCGATGACGCGCAACTCGACTTCGTCGTCGATCTGAATACCGAGCAAGGCCTCTTCGAGCGCCTCGACGGTTCCCGAGTTGTCACCCTTGAGGATCAGGTTGAGCTGCGAAGTCTCCTTCAGAGCTGCATCGAGATCGTCGAGGCTGATGCGCTTGCGACTCTTGGCCGCCAGAGCATTGCGCTTACGGGCATTACGGCGATCGGCGATCTGACGGGCGATCCGGTCCTCGTCGACGACCAGAAGGTTGTCGCCTGCACCGGGCACCGACGTGAAGCCGATGACCTGAACGGGCCGGGACGGCATCGCTTCGGTGACGTCCTCGCCGTGCTCGTCGACCATGCGACGCACGCGGCCGTAGGCATCGCCGGCGACGATCGAGTCACCGACGCGCAGCGTTCCGCGGGCGATGAGCACGGTGGCCACCGGACCGCGACCGCGGTCGAGGTGTGCCTCGATGGCGACACCCTGGGCATCCATGTCCGGGTTGGCACGCAGATCGAGTGACGCATCGGCCGTCAGCAGCACCGCTTCGAGGAGGGCATCGATGTTGGTGCCCTGCTTGGCGGAGATGTCGACGAACATCGTCTCGCCGCCGTATTCCTCGGCGACCAGACCGTATTCGGTCAGCTGCTGCCGGATCTTGTCCGGGTTCGCGCCTTCCTTGTCGATCTTGTTGACCGCGACCACGATCGGCACGTCGGCCGCCTGGGCGTGGTTGATGGCTTCGACCGTCTGCGGCATGACACCGTCGTCGGCCGCGACCACGAGGATCGCAAGGTCGGTGGCCTTGGCACCACGAGCACGCATGGCCGTGAAGGCCTCGTGACCGGGGGTGTCGATGAAGGTCACGAGACGCTCGTTGCCTTCGAGCTCGGTCAACACCTGGTACGCACCGATGTGCTGCGTGATGCCGCCGGCCTCGCCTTCGCGCACCGTGGTGTTACGAATCGAGTCGAGCAGTCGAGTCTTACCGTGATCGACGTGGCCCATGACGGTGACCACCGGGGGACGCTGCTCGAGATCTTCCTCGCCGCCGGCATCTTCGCCGTAGGTGAGGTCGAACGAATCGAGCAGTTCGCGATCCTCGTCCTCGGGACTGACGACCTGCACGACGTAGTTCATCTCGCCGCCGAGAAGCTCCAGCGTCTCGTCGTTGACCGACTGCGTCGCGGTGACCATCTCACCGAGGTTGAACAGTGCCTGCACGAGTGCAGCGGGGTTGGCGTCGATCTTGTCTGCGAAGTCCGACAGCGATGCTCCGCGGGCGAGACGAATGGTCTCGCCGTTGCCGCGGGGCAGCCTGACGCCGCCGACTGCGGGAGCCTGCATGCTCTCGTACTCGGCGCGTTTCGCCCGCTTCGACTTGCGACCGCGGCGGACTGCTCCGCCGGGCCGACCGAACGCACCTGCGGCTGCGCCACGCTGACCGGGACGTCCACCGCCGCCGGGACGGCCACGGAAGCCACCTGCGGGAGCGCCACCTGCCGGTGCACCACCGGGAGCGCCGGGAGCGCCACCGCCGCGGTAGCCACCGCCACCGCCGCCGCCCGGACGTCCACCCGGTGCGCCGCCGGGGCGACCGGGACGTCCTGCTGCGGGGCCGGGACGTGCCGAACGAGTCGGCATCGCACCCGGGTTGGGGCGAGGAGGCATGGAGCCCGGGCTGGGCCGAGGTCCGGCCTGACCCGGTGCGGGACGGGGGCCGCCCTGTCCGGGAGCCGGACGAGCGCCGCCTGCCGGTGCGGCCGGGCGGGGTCCGCCCTGTCCGGGAGCCGGTCGTCCGCCGCCGGGGCGCGGAGCACCGGCACCGGGAGCGGGTCGCGGGGCCGGTCGTTCGACCGGAGCCGACGAGTACGGATTGTTTCCGACGCGCGGAGCCTTCGGGCCGGGCTTGGGGCCAGGACCAGCGGGCTTGGGGGCGGCCGGAGCCGACGCGGTTGCCTCGGCCGACGCGGCAGGTGCCTGCTCGACCGGAGCAGCGGGTGCTGCCGGACGAGGGGTGGGCGCAGCCGGTGCCGGCGTGGGCGCAGCGGCCGGTGCCGACGGGGCAGCGGGAGCTACCTCTGCGGGCGACTGCGCTGCCGGAGCCTGCGCTGCGGGTGCCTGTGCAGCGGGGGCCTCGGGCTCGGCCGGGCGGGATGCCGGCTTGGGTCCGGGACGAGGCCCACTCGGCTTTGCTGCGCCGGGCTTCGCGGCGGAATCCGACGCACGATCTGCCGCTGCGCGACCGTTGGGTGCTGCTGCACCGGACGCCGGCGCGTCCGCGTTTACGGACGGGAAGGATTCACGAAGTCGACGAGCCACGGGGGCTTCGACTGTGGATGATGCGGACTTGACGAACTCGCCTTGCTCTTTGAGCCGTGCGAGTAGTTCCTTACTGGTGACACCGAGTTCTTTTGCCAACTCGTGCACGCGGGCCTTGCCTGCCACTGCTCTCCTCACTGAGAGGCCGAGCGAGGCTTGGTGCCCGCACGACCTCGGGTTATCTCCGATGGACGTTCATCGTTGGTGCTTCACGGTGTGCTCATCAGTGCTGTTGCCTGTTCTTGTCGACGGGTGTTGCTCTTGTCGTGTTCTCGCCGTGCAGCCGTTCGTGCTCGTCGAGCACGTCCGATACTGCGGACGATTCCACATTTCCCGATATCCGAAACGCGCGGCCGAAGACTCGGCGACGTTCCGCATTGTGCAGGCATTCTCGGTTGTAGTGCAACCAAGCACCACGACCGGACATCGAATGCCGGATGTCGGGGACGAGAGCGAATTCGTACGAACCAGCTTCTCGAACCACGATCCTCAACAGATCGGCGGCCGGCACTCGCTCCCTGCACCCGACACATGTACGAATCGGCCGGCTTGTCACAACCGGATTCTCGCGTTCACGTCTCCGAGCGGAGAGGTCGTTACCGAACCATCGACCACTCTACCGCTGTATTGCCTCGATCTCCGCATTCCGGCCCTAGGCGCTGGTCGTCTCGGGTGCCGCCGCGTCACTGCGGATGTCGATACGCCAACCGGTCAATCGAGCGGCAAGTCGAGCGTTCTGCCCTTCCTTGCCGATCGCCAGCGACAACTGGTACTCCGGGACCACCACGCGCGCCGCGCGAGCGGCTGCGTCCACCACGGTCACAGACACAACCTTCGACGGCGAAAGTGCATTCCCGACGAACGTCGCCGGGTCCTCGTCGAAGTCGATGATGTCGATCTTCTCGCCGGCCAGTTCGCTCATCACATTCCGCACGCGCTGCCCCATCGGCCCGATACATGCACCCTTGGCGTTCAGGCCCGAGACCGTCGACGCGACCGCGATCTTCGAGCGGTGCCCCGATTCACGCGCTACCGCCACGATGTCGACCGAACCGTCGGCGATCTCGGGCACCTCGAGCGCGAACAACTTGCGCACCAGATTGGGGTGTGTGCGCGAGAGCGTGATCTGCGGGCCGCGGTTGCCCCGCGCGACTCCGACGACGTAGCACTTGATGCGCTCACCGTGCTCGTACGTCTCCCCCGGAACCTGCTCGGCGGGCGGAAGCAGGCCGTCGGCCCCGTTCGCCTCGCTGCCGATCCGGACGATGACGGTGCCCTTGGCGTTGGCGCGCGTATCGCGCTGAATGACGCCGTTGACGATTTCACCCTCGTGGGTCGAGTACTCCCCGAAGGAGCGCTCGTGCTCCGCATCGCGCAAACGCTGCAGAATCACCTGACGAGCGGTGGTGGCAGCGATCCGGCCGAAGCCTTCCGGCGTGTCGTCCCACTCGGAGATCAGATTGCCCTCGGCGTCGAACTCCTTGGCCATCACCCGGACGGAACCGGTCTTGCGATCGACGTCGATTCGCGCGTTGGACTGGTGCCCCTCGGTGTGCCGGTAGGCGGTCAACAGCGCGGTCTGGATCGTCGAGATCACCATCTCGATCGGAACGCCCTTGTCCGCCTCGATGGCGCGCAGAGCTGCAATATCGATATTCACTTGTCCGACCCTTCTTCCGGTGCTTCCACATTCACGATTTCGTCGGTGTTCGCGGGTGACGGCCTACCGCCCACCACGCCGCCCGCAAGATCCATCTCTTCTGCGGTCGGCCGCGAAAATTCTACCTGCACAACAGCTTTCACAACATCGGCCAGCGCGATCGATCGTGTCGAGAGAACTCCCTTGTCCTTGATCACGAGGGCAACCGAGTCACCGTCGAGAAGTCCGACGCGGCCCTCGACCTTGCCGTCGGCGAGTTCGATCCGCACCTTGCGACCACGCGCGCGACGCCAATGCCGTGGTTGTGTCAACGGGCGATCGATTCCGGGAGTGGTGACCTCGAGGGTGTACGGCGCTTCGCCGAAATCGGTCACGCCGTCGAATACATCGGAGATCACCCGGCTCAACTCCGGCAGCGCGTCGAGGTCGACGCCGTCTTCACGGTCGACCATGATGCGCACGGCACTGTGCTTACCGGCAGCGACCACGTTCACGTCCTCGAGGTCGTAGCCCCGATCTCGAACCAGGTCGCCGAGCAGTTCGACAACCCTTTCCTGGGACGGAACAGGCATGTCGCGAACTCCTCGTGTGTAGTTGTCGGCAATGCGGCACAGGTGCGCCGGACCGCGTTTGGTGAACCAACAGACTACCGCCCCGCAGGTGGTGCTCGCGACCACGCACGGCCGAGGCGACACACGGGCACGGCGCGTGTCGCCTCGAGGGTCCGACACGGTCGAGGGTCTGGCACGATATCGGGGTGCCCACGCCGACCGCCCCTCTCTCGTTGAACAGACGTGGGTTGTTCCGGCTCGCCGGTGCCGCCGTACTCACAGCGGCCACGGCGTCGACCGTCACGGCTTGCGGCGCGGAGGAAATCTCCGGTCCCGCACTCGATTCTCTGACGGCACAGTTGCGCTCCGCTCGCTCCGACGCCGCGGCTGCGTCTTCGGCGGCAACGGTCGCTCCCGATTACGCAGGAGCTCTCGGCGTGGTCGCGGCCCAGCGGACCGAACATGCGGATGCACTCGAGACCGAGATCGCCCGGGCTACCGGAGCGACCACCGACACCTCGTCGGCGACTGCCACGACGACCACGAGCGCGGCCCAGTCCGCGCCGCCACCCGATCTCGGCGCGGTGCGCGATGCGCTGACCGCCTCGGCACGCAGTGCGGCGACCGCCGCCCGCGACGAAAGCGGTTATCGCGCCGGCCTTCTCGGGTCGATCAGTGCCTCGTGCACGGTGTTCGCTCAGGTGGTACTCGCATGAGCGATCTCGGACCCGAACAACAGGGGCTCGTCGATGCACTCGTCGCCGAGTACGCAGCCGTCTTCGCGTACGGGATCGTCGCGGCGTTCTCCAACCCGACCCGAGCAGACATGGTGGCCGCGTGCACCGCGGCACACCGAGCGCGTCGAGACTCGACCATCGACGCACTCCGCGCGGCCAGCGTCACAGCGCCCCTGCCCGATCCGGCATACGCGTCTCCGTTTCCGGTGACCGATGCGATCTCGGCTGTGCAGCTCGCTGTTCAGGCAGAGATCGACACGAGCGTGGCGTGGCGCTCGGCCGTCGAGCGCAGTCGATCCGGCGGCACTCGCGAGATGGGCGTCCAGGCACTGACCGAGGCCGCGATCAGACTGGCCACATGGCAGCAGATCCTCGGCGTCACACCGTCGTCGACGGCTTTTCCCGGTCAGCCGTGACCACGTCGTCCGCCGGACCGGCGGAACGACCCGGCATGAACAGTGCCGCAACCAATCCGATCGCCACCGCCCCTGCGCCTACGAGTAGAGCGGGTGCCAACGCGTCGGTGTATCCAGCGGGGGTGAGTGATCCTCCGTTTCCGATGAACACCGCCGTCAGGACGGCGATTCCGAGCGCAATTCCCACCTCCCGCACAGTGGAGTTCGCACTGCTCGCCGTGGCGTGATCGTCGTCGTCCATGTCTCGCAACACTGCGGTCGCCGAGGGCGCGAAGGTCAACCCCATGCCGACTCCGGCCATCAACAGCGCGGGCACCATCGACAGGTAGGCGGTGTCGGGTCCGAGGATCAGTGCCATCCACACCAGTGACAGCGACTGCAACGCCAGTCCGGACACCAACAAGCCGCGCAGGCCGACTCGATCGGCCACGAGACCCGCAATGGGTGCGACCACCATAGGCGCGGCGGTCCAGGGCAATGTGCGAAGGCCCGCCTCGAACGGGCTGTAGTGCATCACTATCTGCAGGTACTGAGCAAGCAGGAACACGGCCCCGAACATGCCGAGCGAGAACGTGATTCCGATGATGTTCGCCAGCGTGAAACTGCGTGATCGGAAGAGCGTCAACGGCAGTACCGAGAACGGGGTTCGCCATGCTCGGGAGACGAACGCGAGGAGAAGCACCGCAGAGCCGACGAAGCTCGCGAGCACGGTGGTCGATGCCCATCCGTCGTCGTTGCCGTGGACCACCGCCCACACGAGCAAGAACACCCCGCCGCCCGCGAGCACCACACCCAGTAGATCGAGAGGTTGCCTGCGTCCGGTCGACTCGGTCAGGGCGATGTACGCCAGCGGTACCGCGACGAGCGCCACCGGGACGTTGATCCAGAAGATCGCCTGCCAGGAAATACCGTCGACGACCGCACCACCGACGACAGGCCCGAGTGCGACACCGAGGCCCGAGACACCGCCCCAGATTCCGATTGCCATGGCGCGCTTGGCAATCGGGACGACAGCTGCGAGCAGAGTCAGTGACAGCGGCATGATCGCCGCGGCACCGAGGCCCTGTATCGCCCGCGCGGCGATGAGCATTGCCGGACTCGTGGCGAGCGCGCTGGCCACGGAGGCCGCGGTGAACAGCGCTATCCCGCCGAGGAACACCGCGCGCCTGCCCCAGCGATCGCCCAAGGTTGCTGCAGTGAGCATGAATGTCGCGAAGCTCAGTGTGTAGGCGTTGAGGAACCACTGCAGCTGTCCGACCGACGCATTCAGATCCTGCTGAACCACCGGCAGCGCGCTGGTCATCACCAGATTGTCGAGGGTCGCCATGAACATGGGCAGGGATGCGGCGACGATTCCCAGCCACACCGGAATAGACCGAGCGGCGGGGTGCACTGCAGGCGGAGAGGCTGTAGCGGTCATGGCGAACGTCCCGTCTCGAGTTTGTAAGCATCGAATGATTACTTATGATGCGACCGTAAGTTATCGACTGATAACCTGTCAACATGTCCGACACTCCCACGCCCAAGCCCCGAGCAACCCGAATGGACGCGGCCGACCGTCGAGAACTCGTCCTCGACGCCGCGACACGAGCGTTCGCACGCGGGGGCTTTGCCGGGACGAGCACCGATGCGGTGGCCAAGGAAGCGGGCGTGTCGCAGCCGTATGTGGTTCGGATGTTCGGAACCAAAGTCGAATTGTTTCGGCTGGTCTTCCAACGCTCCATCGACGGCATCATGACGGCATTCGACGCAGTGCTCGCTTCGGGGCCTCTGGACCCAGCGGACGACGAGACCTGGGCCGACCTGGGCGGTGCCTACGCCGATCTGGTGGCCGATCGCGACCTCTTGATGGTCATGATGCACGGGTTCGGTGCAGGGTCGGTACCCGAGATCGGCCGCCAGGCACGAGAAGGAATGGGCGCGATCTACAACCAGATCCGCAGCGGTACCGGGTGTTCGGAAGATCAGGCTCGGCAGTTCATCGCACACGGAATGCTGCTCAACGTCTTGTTGTCGATGCAGGCACCGGAGCATCCGGAGGACAGCGAGGGACTGCACGAGATGACGATGTGCGCGTTCGGAACCAAGCTCGTCCCAGCCGATTCCGGACAGCTGTGACGCCTAGGGACGCATCTCGTACCGACCGTCGTACGTGACGACGTCGTTCCAGACCGTCTCGAATCTTGCTGCGTCCACCACCGGCTTGCGTACGGCGTCCAGCGCCCATTTCTGCTGCGCATCGGTCGACGACGGCTTTCCGTACAGCGCGACGGCGTAGCCGGAGAAGTCCCTGATCTGGAAGTCGAAGATCTGGTCCAGCATGTCGGTGGAGATCTCGTCGGCCTGTTCGAGGATCAGGTGGCCGTAGACGACGAGTGAGAACAGATGCCCCACCACGAGCAGGAAGTCGAGGTCCTGTTGCTGCGACTCGTCGGGGGCGCACTCGGCGAGGAACGACGCGAACGCCTGGGCCTGCTCGTAGAAACGACCCACGTTGGGAACACCGGAATGCTTGCGATACACCGGGTTCCAATCGTGGAACCGAACCGAACTCGCGCCGCGAGCGGGGCCTTGGGCGAAGAAGAATCCGTCGTCGACGGCGTCGGTGAACCTGGTGACCTCCGCCTGATCGGTGGGCGAGAACATGTATGCCGGCATGAACTTGAGCATCAGGGCGACGTTGACATGCACCGTTCCCTCGAGTTTCGGCAGTGTTCCGATCAGTTGCGCGGCTTCACGGAAGTAGGTGTTCTTCTCGTACCCCTTGGCGGCGATGACGTCGTGCAGCAAGCGGACCACCGTCTCGCCCTCGGACGTCACCTTGGCCTTGGTCATGGGGTTGAACAACAGGTAGCGGCGGTCGCCGGGACCCGCAGCGCGGAAGTAGTCCAGCGCACGCGCACTGAACAGCTTCATGGCGGTCAGCCGCGAGTAGGCATCGACGAATGCACTGCGCACATGGGGGAATTCGGTGACACGGTTGCCGTACAGAATCCGATTGTTGGCGTGTGTGATCGCCTCGTAGAACGCGTGCTCGCAGATGCCGATCGAGCCGGTGCAGAGGTTGAACTTGCCGACGTTGACGGTGTTCAGTGCAGCCGAGAACGCGTCGGGTCCGGTATGCAGAATGTCCTCGCGACGAACGGGATAGTTCTCGAGCGAGAAGGTGCTGACGTACATCTGGCCGTGAACGACGCTCTCGCGCAACCGATACGCGGGATGCGAGCTGTCGGCGACGAAGAAGACGTACGACTCCGGCCCGTCGATGTCGGTGCGTCTACCGAACACCGACACCATGCCCGCCACGTTGCCGTTACCGATGTAGTACTTCTCCCCCGACGCGGTGAACTCGACGTCGTCGTCGGCGGAGGGGGTCAACAGCATGTCGGTGGAGTAGACGTCGGCACCGTGTGCGCGCTCGGACAATCCGAATGCCATGACGCCGCCGCGGTCGAGCTCTAGCGCGGCCCTGCGCTTGGCGTCGTCGTTGTCGCTCATCCAGATCGGGCCGAGGCCGAGCACCGTGACCTGCCAGGTGTACCAATAGGCCAAGCCGTAGAACCCGAGAATTTCGCTCAGAGCGGCGTTGCGGGCAGCGTCCCAACGAGCGTTGGGCAACCCGTTCGCATACTCGGCCGGCGTCGAGAACGTGGCGAACAGTTTCTGGGCTGCGACGAACTCGAGGAAGTCGGCGGGCCAGACTCCCTCGAGATCGTCGGCGAGCAGCCTGGCCTTACCGCGATCCTCGAACCAATCGATCAGTGCGCGGAGCTGACGACGAGACTCCTCGTCGAGCTCGGCGGGATCGAAAGTTGTCGGATCGAACAGCGCAAACTGAGCCACGGTGTGACCTCTCCTAGTCGTGTGACCCGAAGCTACCAGCGAGTAGACCGGCGCGTGGGGAGATCGAGTGCGGAGAGATCGGGACGGGCTGTTACGTGGTGGCGCGCACCGCGGCGACGATCTCGTCGACCGCGGAATCGATGTCGAGTTCACGGCTCTCACCCGAGAAGCGGTCCCGGATTTCGACCTTGCCATCGGCCCAACCGCGGCCGAGGACGACGACGAGCGGAACACCGATCAGTTCGGAGTCCTTGAACTTCACGCCGGGCGAGGCCTTGCGGTCGTCGAAGAGAACCTCGATGCCCTGCGAATCGAGTTGCGTTGCAATGGATTCTGCGCCGGCGCGCGCGGCCTCGTCCTTGTTCGCGATCACCAGATGTACGTCGGCGGGTGCTACCTCCGACGGCCACCGAAGGCCCTTGTCGTCGTGCATCTGCTCGGCGATGACGGCCACCAGACGGGAGACACCGACGCCGTAGGAACCCTGTACGAGTCGCACGGGCTTGCCGGTCTCGCCGAGTACGTCGACCGAGAATGCATCGGTGTACTTGTAGCCCAACTGGAAGATGTGCCCGATCTCGATTCCGCGAGCGCTGACCAGCGGCCCCTGTCCGTCGGGTGACATGTCCCCGTCACGCACCTCGGCGGCCTCGATGGTGCCGTCGGGAACGAAGTCACGGCCGGCCACGAGGTTCACCACGTGCTTGCCCTGCACATCGGCACCGGTGATCCACGATGTTCCGTTCACCACCCGGGGGTCGACGAGGTAGCGAACTCCGTTGGCCTGCAGCGCACGTGGCCCGATGTATCCCTTGATCAGGAACGGGTGAGCAGCAAAGTCCGCGTCGGTCAGCAATGCGAATTCGGCAGGCTCGAGCGATGCTTCGAGGCGCTTCTCGTCCACCTCACGGTCGCCGGGCAGGCCGATGGCCAGCAGCTCCCACTCGCCACCGGCGGACCGCACCTTGAGCAGGATGTTCTTGAGCGTGTCGGCACCGGTGACGGTACGACCCAGATCTGCGCCGTTCGCCCACTCGACCAACGTCGCGATGGTGGGAGTGTTGCCCGTCTCGTAGTCGATCGCGGCAGGCTGCCCCTCGATGGCGATGGGGTCCGGTGCCGGGGTCGTGACGGCCTCGACGTTGGCCGCGTATCCCGATTCGATGCACCGAACGTAGGTGTCCTCGCCGATGTCGCTCTCGGCCAGGAATTCCTCGGACGCACTTCCGCCCATCGCGCCGGACGTCGCGGCGACGATGACGTAGCTGACCCCGAGCCTGGCGAAGATGCGCTGGTAAGCGTCGCGGTGTGCGGCGTAGGACCGCTTCAGTCCGTCCTCGTCCATATCGAAGGAGTAGGAATCCTTCATGACGAACTCGCGTCCGCGCAGAATGCCGGCGCGAGGACGCTCTTCGTCGCGATACTTGGTCTGAATTTGGTACAGCGTGACCGGCAGGTCCTTGTAGGAGTTGTATTCGGCCTTGACCGTCAACGCGAACAACTCTTCGTGGGTCGGACCGAGCAGCATGTCGTTGCCCTTGCGATCCTGCAACCGGAACAATGCGTCCCCGTATTCGGTCCACCGGTTCGTCGTCTCGTACGGCTCACGCGGCAGCAGGGCGGGCAGCGAAATTTCCTGCGCCCCGATGGCGTTCATTTCCTCGCGCACGACGCGTTCGACCTGTCGCAGCACCCGGAGACCCAGCGGCAGCCACGAATAGACGCCCGGCGCGATACGACGAACGTAGCCGGCGCGAACCAACAGCTTGTGGCTGTCGACCTCGGCGTCGGCCGGGTCGTCGCGAAGGGTACGAAGGAACAGCTGCGAAAGACGGGTGATCACGGGTTGTCAGACTAGTCGGTGGTGCAGCGCCTGCGGGTAGGCGGCCGCGAAGTGAGTAGCCTTGACCCCCGTGCTGATTCTGCTGCCTCCCTCCGAGACGAAGTCCGACGGCGGTTCCGGAGCACCTCTCGATCTGGACCGGTTGTCGTTGCCGTCCCTGCTTCCGCTCCGCAGAACGCTTGCCGACGCCCTGGTCCGGCTCTCCGACGACGTCGACGCGTCCATCACCGCTCTCGGTCTCGGTCCGACCCAGGTGGACGAGATCGAACGGAACGCTCGCCTGTTCGCCTCGCCCACCACTCCCGCCCTGCGCCGGTACACAGGAGTGCTGTACGACGCTCTCGGGGCGTCGACCTTCACCCGTGCCGGACGTGCCCGTGCCGATGCGAGGTTGTGGATCGGGTCGGCACTGTTCGGGGCCGTCCGCGCGTCCGACCCGATTCCGGCCTACCGGCTCTCCGGCGGGTCGTCCATTCCGAACTTCGGGACGTTGCGAGCGCACTGGAAGCCTCGACTGTCCGAGGCCCTTCTCACCGAGGCCGAGGGAATCGTCGTCGACCTCCGGTCCGGCACCTATCAACAGCTCGGGCCCATCCCCGGGGCGATCACGGCAACGGTGCTCACCGAGAAGCCCGACGGCAGTCGGTCGGTGGTGAGCCACTTCAACAAGCATCACAAGGGATTGCTCGCCCGCGCGCTGACCCTGACCACGGCCGAGCCCAAAGATGTGAAAGCTGTTGCGCGCGTGGCGTCGAAGGCGGGTCTTCGAGTCGAAGTGGCGTCGGACACCGAACTGATCGTGCTCACCGAATGAGCGCCGTTCCGGAACTGCTCAGACAGGGAGCCGACGCGTCGGTCGGCAAGAACAAGAGTCAACGCATCGCCGACGACATCGCCGACCGATTGGTCTCGATGCAAGCGAACGAACTCGGCACGCTGGCACTGACCAACATGATCGGCACGCTGTACGAGAACGGTTGGCAACCACTGGATCTGATGCATGTGGTCCGGCGTCAGCACACGGTGGCGGTGACGAATCTCGCCGCCGCAGCCCTGCTGCACCATGCCGATCTCATCGAAGCGGACTCCCGCGCCCCGCACGATTGGGTCGATCAGATGTCGGCGATCTGCGAACAGTTCCCGACGGTGGCAGCCCGAGTCGACGCCACTCCCGACTTCCTCACGGCGTACCTCGTGGCGTCCGGCAAGTCCGACTACATCGCCGCCAGCGATCAGTGGCTCGATGTGCTCACTCTGCTCGGCCAGTGGCAAACCCTCCCCCGTTGGCCGCAACTGGGTGCCAAGCCTTCGCAGTGGCCCCGCAGACGCTCGTCGGTGCCGACGACCACCGGCTCGGATTCACCGAACAGCAAGATGCTGGCCAAGATTCGCGGTCTGCTGGCCAAGGCCGATGCCACCGATTTCGCGGAGGAAGCCGAGACGCTGACCGCCAAGGCGCAGGAGTTGATGACGCGATACTCGATCGACACGCTGCTGTTGGCCGAGGGTCATCTCGACGTTCGCGGTCGACGGGTGCACATCGACGGTCCGCACGCACCCGCCAAAGCCCAGCTCTTGCACGTCGCCGGTACTGCCAACCGGGTCAAGACGATCTGGGACGCGGAGTACGCCGTTGCGACGCTGGTGGGCGCGCCGGTGGACGTGGAACAGGCCGAGCTCGTCTTCACCTCGTTGCTGGTGCAGGCAACCCGAGCTCTCGGCCACTCCCCGGAAGCCAAGAAGCGAAAGAAGGCCGGCTCGGCCGCATTCGGCAAGGCGTTCCTCTACGCATACGCCATCCGCATCGGAGATCGTCTCACCGATGCCGACGCGCATGCCCTCGACGAGGCGAGACAGGAATCGGGCGACCTGCTGCCGATTCTCGCGGCACAGACCGTTGCCGTGGAAGCGGAGTTCGACCGCCTCTTTCCCACCGCCAAGCCGATGCGCGGCCCGCGCCTCGATGCCGAAGGATGGGACTCGGGACGAGCCGCGGCCGACCGAGCCGATCTGTCCCGCTGAAACAGTCCACGAGGTTCGTCGTCCGATTCGGGAACTGTTGTAGCTTCAAGTCAGTTGAGCAGACATGAACCGAACACGCGCAGCTGCTCGACTCACCGTGCCCGTTCTGGTCGCACTGTCCGCCATCACGGCGTGCGGTACGTCGCCCTCCACCCCGGAGCCGAACGACGTCTCCGTCGCCGCGCAGTCACCCGACGACCGCTCCGACAGCGTCACCGAATCACGCAACGAAGAAGCAGCGCTGACGCTCTTCGAATCTGCGTTCACGGCCGAAGAACCCGCCGCCGCCGCGTCGGTCGTGGCGGAGAACGCCGTCGATCGACCTGGACCAGCGGTGGGGCCCGACGCGATCGTCGCCCGATTCGAGGCCACCCGGACACGGATTCCCGGTGCACGAGCCGTCGTCAAGCGTGTCGCGGCCGATGGCAGATGGGTGGCAGTGCACTGGCAGGCCACCGCTGATCCGGCATCCGAGACCACCGGTGAGGCGAACATCGACCTCTTCGCCTTCGACGGCGGCAAGGTCACCGAGCACTGGGCCATGACGCAATCCGTGCCGGCCACGTCGATGAGCGGCAACACCATGTTCAGTGACCTCTACCGCTACCCGACCGCGCCCACCGAGCCGACCGAGGACGAGGAAGAGCGCCGACGCATGTCGGTGACGGCTACCTACGACGCGCTCTTCCGCGAACACGACGCGTCCGTGCTCGGGACCGACTTCGCCCCGTCCTACCTGCAACACAATCCGATTGCGGGCAACGGCACCGCGGCACTGCAACAGTTCTTCGCCGGCGGCGCGCAGTTCCCTGCCTCGGAATCGGTCGTCTCGCTGGCCGACGGCGATCTGGTGTGGACGTTCGCGAAAGCGCCGGGCGCAGCAGAATCCGACCCCTTCGTCGCGGGAGACATCTTCCGGTTCGACGGCGCCATCGTCGAGCACTGGGACGTCGTTCCGGAGTAGCGACCGCTGTCGGTCGATGACCGCCGGCAAGGCAAAATGGACCGGTGCCCGAGACTCTCGACGACATCGTGACCAGGACATCGGAACTACTGGCCGAGCGCGACGTGGCCGCGTTGTCGACCCTGATGGCGGGTCTGTCCACGACGAACGCGGTCAGAATGCTCGAACGGGTCGACTCGGCGCAGCGGGCGGTTCTCTTTCGGCTGTTGCCCAAGGACGAGGCCGTCGTCGTGTTCGAGCGCTTCGACGCGACCATTCGCAGCGAGCTGTTCGAGAGTTTGCGTAGCGACGACGTCATCGCCCTGTTCGAGAACCTCGATCCCGACGACCGAGTGGAACTGCTCGACGAGCTGCCCTCCAACATCGCGCATCGCATGATGCTCGGCCTGTCGCCCGCCCAACGGGCGCTCACCGCACCGATGCTGGGCTACGACCGCGGTTCGGTAGGCCGTCGAATGAGCCCGGAGTACGTGCGCCTACGCAGCGACACCACGGCAGCCGAGGCTCTCGACGCGGTGCGACGGACCGGTCCCGACGCAGAATCGGTGTACCTGCTGCCCATCACCGACGACCATCGCACGTTGCTCGGTGTGGTGACGCTCGCCGATCTGGCGACGGCGGAATCGACCACGCCGGTCGGAGAGCTCCATTCGTCGCATCCGGTGGTGCGGGCGGACTCGTCGGCGGAGGTCGCGGCACGTCTGTGTTTCGAGCATCGCAGTCCGGCGGTGGTGGTGGTCGATTCCGAACAGCGCCTGATCGGCATCCTCACCCTCGAGCAGTCCTCTCGCATTCTCGAGGAGGCCGAGGACGAGGACGCCGCCAGGGCGGGCGGTGCAGAACCGCTGCGTCGGCCGTACCTGTCGACGCCGGTCCTGTCCATCGTTCGTTCGCGCGTGGTCTGGCTGCTCGTGTTGGCGTTGTCGGCCATCCTCACCGTGCAGGTGCTCGAGATCTTCGAGCATGCACTGGCCGCGGTGGTGACCCTCGCGCTGTTCATTCCGCTGCTCACCGGCACGGGCGGGAACACCGGTTCGCAGGCCGCGACCACGGTGACCCGCGCGCTCGCCCTGGGTGACGTCCGCCCGCGCGACATCGCCGCTGTGCTGTTTCGCGAGGTCCGCGTCGGCGCGACGATGGGAGCGATGCTCGGAACGTTGGGGTTCGTCATTGCCGGACTCGTCTACGACTGGCACCTGGGCCTGGTCATCGGCACGACGCTGCTGTCGATATGCACGCTCGCCGCGACGGTCGGCGGTGCGATGCCGCTGATCGCCAAGAAGATCGGCGTCGACCCCGCGGTGTTCTCGACGCCCTTCATCTCGACCTTCTGCGATGCGACCGGCCTGATCGTCTACTTCCTCATCGCCAAGGCCGTACTGGGAGTCTGATCGGCCCCGCTCGTCAGCCCTTCTGGGCGTCTTCCTGCGCGGCCTGCGCCTGGGCCACCTGCTGCGGGGTGAACCGGATGAACAGTGCGGCGATGCCGGCGATCACGGCGCAGACCGCGCAGCAGAACAGCGCGAACATGTACCCGGAGCTCAGTGCGTCGAGCTGACTGTCGTTCATCAGAGTCGCCGGCCCGGATATGCCGCCGAGGGACAGTGTTCGCGACGTGACCAGTGCCCCGATGACGGCCAGCGCCAGAGGACCGCCGAGGGTCTGGGCGACCAGCGAGATTGCCGTCAGCGGACCGATTTCGGTGGGGCTCACGCCCGCGATGGCGCACAGCGGCAGCGGAACGACCGTCAGACCGACGCCGAAGCCGATCCCGATCACAGGGAAGAACAACCCTGGGAAGTACGCTGAATCCGCGTCCATCGTCGTCACGGACACCAGCAGCCAGCCGACCATGATGACCGCACCACAGAGAATCAGCCAGCGCGGAGCGATCCGAGTCACCAGCTGCGACGCGAGGAACGCCGCGGCACCGAGACCGAAGGCGAACGGCACGAACGCCAGGCCGGCATGCAGCGGGCTGTAGCCCAGAATGTCCTGCACGAACAACGCCACATACGCCGCGAGACAGAACATGACCCCGCCGGCGAAGAAGATCGCGACGAAGGTCGCCACTCGATCGCGACTGACGAACAACGAGAACGGCAGCAGCGGGTTCTCGGCCCGTCGCTCGACCAACAGGAACAATCCGAGGAACAGCAGTCCGGCGATCAACGACACGATGACGATCGGGCTCGACCAGCCCAGCTCGGTACCCTCGCTCAGCGCGAGGACCACACCCGTGCAGCCCAGGGTCGCCAGGATCGCACCCGGCACGTCCAGGGCGAGCTTCGCCCCGACGGTCTCCTGCAGCGACACGACGGCGAGCACGACGATGACGATGCCGATCGGTACGTTGATCAGGAAGATCCAGCGCCACGACACCTCGGTCAGAGCGCCGCCGATGATGAGCCCGGCAATGGACCCGACACCGGTCATGGCGGCGTAGATGGCGATGGCCTGATTACGCACCGGGCCCGGAGCGAATGTCGTGGCCACCAGCGCGAATGCCGTGGGCGACGCCACCGCCGCACCGACCCCCTGCAGTGCCCTCGCCGCAACGAGCGTGGCTTCGTTGACTGCCAGTCCGCACAGCAACGAGGCGATCGTGAACAGGACGACGCCGGCGAGGAACATCTTCTTTCGCCCGAAGGCGTCGCCGAGCCTGCCGCCGAGCAACATCAACCCACCGAAGGCCAACGCGTAGGAGGTCAACACCCAGTTGCGCCCGGCGTCGGACAGACCCAGATCGGCCTGCAGCGGAGCCAAGGCCAGGTTGGCGACGGTGCCGTCGAGAACCACCATCAGTTGCAGCCCGCTCAGGACGATGATCGCCATCCCGAACGCTCGAGTCGTCACCGGGTACTTGATCTCGGCGGCGGAGGTGTTGGACATCGATGACTCAGGCACGAGCGTTCACGTTACCGGCGTGTACAGAGAACCCGGCCACAGTGCCGATGACGACGATCGCCGGCGGCCTGATCTCGGCCTCGCGGACCGCGTCGGCGACGGAGCTCAACGTGGCCCGAACTTCACGTTGGGTGCGCATAGTGCCCTCCTGAACGACGATGACCGGGGTGTCCGACGGGCGGCCGCCCGCCACGAGTACATCGGCGAACAGCCCGATGCGCTCGACGGCCATCAGCAACACGATTGTGCCCTTGAGCTTGGCCAATGCGTCCCAGTCGACCAGAGAATCGGGATGATCGGGGGCCACGTGACCGCTCACGACGACGAATTCGTGGGTGACGGCGCGATGCGTCACCGGGATTCCGGCCGAGGACGGAACCGAGATCGCGCTGGTGATGCCCGGTACCACCGTGACCGGAATGCCCTCGGCGGCCAGCGCTTCGAGCTCCTCGTAACCGCGACCGAAGACGTACGGGTCACCGCCCTTGAGCCGAACCACGAACTTGCCGGCCTTGGCACCGTCGATCAGCGCCTGGTTGATGGCTTCCTGCGCCATTGCCCGGCCGTACGGAATCTTCGAAGCGTCGATGACCTCGACGTGTGGTCCGAGTTCGGCGAGCAACTCCGGTGGAGCCAGCCGATCGGCCACCACGACGTCCGCGTATGCCAGCAGTCTGCGGCCCCGGACGGTGATCAGATCCGGGTCGCCCGGCCCGCCGCCCACGAGCGCGACACCGGTCAGCGGCGCGTGCGCCGAGTCGGCCACGACGCCGGACTGCAGCGCTTCGACGACGGCATTGCGCACGGCGGCCGATCGGCGATGTTCGCCGCCTGCCAGCACTCCCAGCGTGAGGCCGTCCCATTCGGCCGACGCCGGAGTGACGGCTGTGCCGTCCTTGGCGATGTCGGCACGGACACAGAAGATCTTGGACGCGGTCGCTTCCGCAACAATGGCGATATTGGTCTCGGCCTCGTCGGTGCAGGCGATGGCGTACCAGGCGTCGGCCAGATCGCCGTGGCGGTAATCGCGCAGTTCGAGCGTCACCTGCCCTGCTGTCGCCATTGCCTCCACGGCCGGAGTGGCCTCGCGGGTGACCACGTGGACCACTGCTCCGGACGAGATCAACAGCGGTAGTCGACGCTGTGCGACGGTGCCGCCACCGACCACGACGACGCGCCGCCCTTCGAGATTCAGGCCGACCAGATAGGGAGAGTCAGTCGCGTTCACGAGAGGAAACGCTACCGCGCGCGCTGGACTCGCTTCTCGTCCCATACGGGCTCGGCTGCTTCGTAAACCTGCCCGGTGGCACCGAACACCAGGAATCGATCGAAACTGCGGGCGAACCACCGGTCGTGTGTCACCGCGATCACGGTGCCCTCGAATGCCGCGATGGCGTCTTCGAGCGCATCGGCCGACATCAGGTCGAGGTTGTCGGTCGGCTCGTCGAGCAGCAGCAGCGTGGCGCCGGAGAGCTCGAGCAGAAGAATCTGCACACGTGCCTGCTGCCCGCCCGACAGGTTGTCGTAGGACTGTTCGGCCGCGCGGGCCAGACCGTATCGGTCCAACGCTCGGCCGGCGGCCTCACGGCCCATGCCGTCCCGGTGCTCGTTGCCCATGTGAAGGATCTCGAGCAGCGTGTTGCCGGCAAGATCCGGACGCGTGTGCGTCTGCGCGAACAGACCGGGCCGTACCCGGGCCCCGAGTACCGCTGTCCCGGTGTGCGGAACGGGCGCGAGTGCGAGTTCCTGGACCGGCTCGTGCTCCTTCTCGGGATCGGTGCCGCCGTTGGCGAGCAGACGCAGGAAGTGCGATTTGCCCGAGCCGTTGGAACCCAATACCGCCACGCGATCGCCGTACCAGATCTCGGTGTCGAACGGTTTCATCAGGCCGGTCAGTTCCAGGGCCGTGCACACGAGCGCGCGCTTGGCCGTTCGACCACCGCGCAACCGGACGGTGACGTGCTGCTTGAGCGGCACGGCCTCGGGCGGTCCGGCCTCCTCGAACTTGGCCAGTCGCGTCTGCGATGCGTGGTAGCGGGCGGCGACGCCGTCGTTGAACTTCGCCTTCTCGCGCAGACGCAACACCAGCGCGCGCAGTTTGACCAATTCCTCGTCCCACCGCCTGCGCAGTTCGTCGAGTCGCGCGTTCCGGTCTTCCCGCGCTGCGTGATACGTCGCGAAACCACCGCCGTGCACCCACGCGGTGGCCCCGCTCACCCCCGGCTCGAGGGTCACGATCCGGTTGGCAGCGTTGGCGATGAGCTCCCGGTCGTGGCTGATGAACAGGACGGACTTGTCGGAGTCGCGAATCGTTGCTTCGAGCCAACGTTTGCCGGGCACGTCGAGGTAGTTGTCCGGCTCGTCGAGCAGCAGCAGATCGTCGGTGCCGGCGAACAGTGACTCGAGCACGAGCCGCTTCTGCTCACCGCCACTGAGCGTCGAGGCGGCGCGCCACTTCGCGCGATCGAACGGCATACCGAGCGCAGCCGTGGTCACCTTGTCCCAGAACGGTTCCAGGTCGTAGCCGCCCACGTCGCCCCAATCGGACAGGGCCTGCGCGTACTTCATCTGGGTCTTCTCGTCGTCGACCTCGATCATCGTGTTCTCGGCGGCGTCGAGGGCAGCAGCTGCGGACCGGACGGCTGGGGACGCAACCGACAGCAACAGGTCACGCACGGTCGAGTCGTCTCGCAATTGCCCGACGAACTGCCGCATCACCCCGAGCGAACCGGAACTCGACACCGCGCCCTCGTCGGGAGCCTCGTCGCCCGCCACGATGCGCGTCAACGTCGTCTTACCGGTTCCGTTGGGCCCGATCAATGCGGTCTTGGCACCGTCGCCCACCCGGAAGCCGACGCCGTTGAGCAGCTGCCGTCCGTCGGGCAGGAAGTACACGATGTCGTTGAGTTCGAGATGGGCCACAACGAACCAGCCAACCCCATTAGCCCCTCGATGGCCAATCGTTTTCACCCGAGCATGGCGGGGATGCCTGCTCTAGGCGAGCGCCAGGCTGGACGTTCGTGTCAGGACCTGCTTCCCGGCGTCGTCGACGTGGGCATGGTGGACCTGCAGTCGCGCCGAGTCGCCGTGCAGGGTCAGCAGCATGACCCCGTTGTCGAACCACGGGCCAGCCTCGGCTTGCCACTCGACACCCGACGGGCCCACATGGGCGGCCCGCGCGAGCTTCGACAGGATCCTCGCCGCCGGGCGTTTGACGGCAAGTTTGTTGACCGCGCGGATCGGCAGATTCAGCGGATTGCGGAACGGAGACATCGTCAGCTGATACGTCGCAGGCACGTCGCGCCCGCCGACACCGAAGTCGGCGTTCGCGACGTACGAGCAGTGCACGTCTCCCGAGAGCCACATGATCGACGCGGGTTTGTCGTCACCGCGCGAGAGCTCACGCGTCAGGGCTGCCATGTCGTTGAACGAGTTGGTGAATGCGGCCCAGTGCTCGAGGTCGAGTCCGATTCGCATCTTTTCGGCCACCTTGGCCGACCTCGGCCCCCAACTCCCCTGTGCCACAGCCTCGTTCCACTGTTCGAGATGATGCAGTGCCGGCAGCATCAGGTACGGCAGTGACGATCCGAACAGCAGATGCCGGGGCGTCGTCTCGAGTGCGCGCTCGCGGACCCACGCCCATTCCTTCTCGTCGACCATTTCGCGGTTCTCGGGGTCGAGATTTCGTGAGCAGCGTGAGTCGATCATGATCAGACGGGTGTCGCCGAAATCTCGATAGAAGCTCCACCGGCCGGTCTCGGGGGCTCGATCGACACGTAACGCGAAGTCGGCCAACAGTTTCTCGCGATCCGCGTCGGTCTCGGCGGAGCGAACGGCGGCGTACATCTCGTCCCCCGCCAGTTCTTTCGGCGAGAGATTGCCCAGATGTTGATACACCCAGTACGACGAGTACGCCCCGATCACGCGGTCGTTCCACCACGGCCGGGTCTCGATGTCACGACGCCAGGAGGCCGACGAATTCCAGTCGTCGCGCAGATCGTGATCGTCGAGAATCATGCACGACGGGATGCTCGCCAACAGCGTCCGCACCGGCTCGAGTCCCCACGATTCCCGATAGAGCCACGAGTACTCCTCGAAGTCGCAGATCTCGTTCTCCGCGTCGGTGCCGATGGCACTGGTCGGTCCCTCTCCCGACTCCCGTCGCGCCTGCAGTCGTTCGACTATCTCGGGCGACGGGTCGTCGGCGTACAGCTGGTCACCCAGAAGCAACAGGGCCTGGGGCCACTGGCCCGGATCCTGCTCGATGAGGGCAGATCCGAGCCCGGCGAGTGCATCGGCACCGATCGTCTTCAGAGACTTCGCGCTGTAATCGTCGCCGCGCCGACAAGACCCGAACGCAAGCGTGACCGGCCCCGCTGCGTCCACGGTGTGGATGCTGGCTCGCTTGCCGTCCTCCGGCCACACCGTGTGCTCGTCGACGAACACCTCGTAGCTCACCGGCGCGTTGGCGGGCAGGCCCTCGAGTGGAACGAGCGCGAAGTGGTGACCGTGCACTCCCCACGTTCGTTCCGATGCTCGGACGCCGACATCGGTGACGACGGTGACGGTGCACGGGTGCGCCATCTCGAACCACAGGGTCGCGGTCTCGGTGCCGACATAACGAACGATCGGGCCGAGTAGAACCAGACTGTCGGAACTCATTCGACCCACAGTGCCCTCGTCGGCTCGCTTTCGCCAGTCAGTGCGGCAGATCCGCCGGTTCTTCGTCCGTCGCGGCCACCGCGACGACCACGGTGGCCCCGACTGCCTTCGGAACCAGCAGCCGCCGCGCCGAGCCGGCCAACAGAGCCGACGCTTCCGCGACGCTGGCAGTACCGACTGCGTCTCGCACCCGGTCCGACCCGGATTCGGTGACGACTGCAGACAGGTCCGACGCCGAGAACGTCGCTCCTCGAACACCCATTCTCGACGCGATCGCTGCCACCAGTTCTGCTCTTCGGTCGATCGATGCGATGCTCACCACCGACCAGTTCTCGTGCATCACCTCGGTGATCGCCTGCAGTACCTCGTCGGGTCCGACCCCGGCTCGGGCACCGATTCCGATGACGACGCCATGCTTCACACGCACGCGTAATCGTGTGCGGCAGAAACGAATCGCGTGATGGACTCGGGGTTCCCCGCCGCGTGTGTGTGCAGATACGACGCGTGGACACCACCCTGCACGAAACCCTCGCGTGCGGCGGTTCTGCCGTCGACCCCGTGCTTGTGCCAACCCCACGCCGCCGGTGCGCTCTCTCGGACGTCCACCAGTTTCGTTCGGTGGAATTCGTGGCCGGTGACGCGACTACCCGCGTCGAACAGCGTCGACGATTCGAGGGCGACGGCATCGCGGTACCCGAGGGTGAGCGTGTTCCCGAATTCCGCGTCGACGTCGACTACTCCGGCCATGGCGTGGCCGTCCAATCTCCGTGCGAGATAGAGCAACCCGGCGCATTCGGCATGTATCGGCAATCCGCGGGCCGCCGCTGTCCTGATATCGGCGAGCAGCACTTCGTTCGCCGCGAGGGCGGCGGCATGTTCTTCCGGGAACCCGCCGGGAAGTACCACTCCTGCTGTGCCCGAGGGTAATCCGTCGCGCAGCGGATCGAAGACCGCAACATCTGCGCCGGCGGCCCGGAGCAGTTCGACGTGCTCGGTGTAGCCGAAGGTGAACGCCGGGCCGCCGGCGACAGCGATCACCGGTGCGCCACCGGACGGTCCGACCTCGAGCGCAGGGTTCCAGGCCGGGACGGGCACCGACGAACGCGCCAGCGCCTCGACCGCCTCGATGTCCACGAACTGTGCAACCAATGCACTCATCGCGTCGACCGCATCGGTAGCGGCACCGCCGTGCTCCACCGCGGTGATCAGCCCCAGATGCCGTGACGGAACGACCAATTCACTCATCCTCGGCAGGGAGCCCAGAACCGGAACACCCACTCGTTCGCAGGCCTGACGGAGCACCTGTTCGTGCCGATCACTGCCGACGCGGTTGAGGATCACACCGCCGATCCGCACACTCGAGTCGTAGGTGGAAAATCCGTGCAGCACGGCGGCGAGGGATTGACTGTGCCCGCGTGCGTCCACCACGAGCACCACCGGCGCGCCGAGCATGGCCGCCACTCGCGCGGTCGAGCCCTCGGCGGACGCCTCCCCCGGACCGGTCATGTCGATCTTGCCGTCGAACAGGCCCATGACGCCTTCGACCACTGCGATGTCGCAGCCGCTGCTGCCGTGCAGAAACAGTGGGCCGATGCGGTCGGCACCGACCATGACGGCGTCGAGATTTCGACCGGGCAGGCCCGCGGCGAGCGAGTGGTAACCGGGATCGATGTAGTCCGGGCCGACCTTGAACGGAGCGACCCGACGGCCGGCACCGCGCAGGGCACCCATCAGTCCGGTGGCGACCGTCGTCTTTCCGCTGCCCGACGCGGGTGCCGCGATCACCACGGCCGGACACGACCGGTTCACCATTCGATGCCCCGCTGCCCTTTGCGACCCGCATCCATCGGGTGCTTCACCTTGGTCATCTCGGTGACGAGGTCGGCGGCCGCGATCAACTCCGGCGGAGCGTCGCGGCCGGTGATGACGACATGTTGGTTGCCCGGCCGATGTGTCAGCACCTCGACCACCTCCGCGACGTCGACCCAGCCCCACTTGAGTGGATAGGTGAATTCGTCCAACACGTAGAAGCGATGGGATTGCTGCTCGATGCGCCGTGCGATCTCACGCCAGCCTTCGGCCGCGGCATCGGCGTGGTCGACCTCGCTACCCTTCTTGCGAGTCCACGACCACCCCTCGCCCATCTTGTGCCATTCGACAGCGCCGCCGATTCCGGTGCTCTCGTGCGCGTCGCCCAGAGCACGAAATGCCGCTTCCTCGCCCACCTTCCACTTCGCACTCTTGACGAACTGGAACACGCCGACGTCGAAACCCTGGTTCCAGGCCCGCAACGCCATTCCGAACGCAGCGGTCGATTTCCCTTTGCCGGGACCGGTGTGGACGGCGAGCACCGGCAGATTGCGGCGCTGACGCGTCGTGAGGCCGTCCTCCGGAACGGTTCCCGGAGCAGGTACTCCCTGTGGCATCGCGTGTCCCCCTACGCCGCTGCGCGAACGACGGCAGTGACCTGCTCGGCCGACAGGTCCGCGAGCGCCACGTATCCGCCTCCGAGACAGCCGGCGAAGTCCGCGGCCAATCCCAGGCGCACCATGCCCGACTCGCAGTCGACGACGACCGACGCGATCTTGTCCGCCGCGATGCGGCCGGCGGCGATTCGCGCCCGACCGACGGGATCGGTGCCGCCCGTGGCACGCCCATCCGTCAGAGCGACCACCAACGCGCGCCGCAGCGGGTCTCGAACCTTCTCGCGCAGCACCAACTCTCGTGCGGTCAGGAATCCCTGCGCCAACGGAGACTTGCCCCCGGTCTTCATCTTTCGCAGCCGCGTCACAGCGACATCGACCGAGGACGTCGGCGGCAGTACTGTCTCGGCCTCGGTGCCGCGCACGGTGATGACCGCGACCTTGTCGCGCCGTTGATAGGCGTCACGGAGCAGTGAGAGCACCGCACCCGTCACCGCCGACAGTCGGTCTCGCGCAGCCATGGATCCCGACGCGTCGACGACGAAGACGATGAGGTTGCCCTCGCGTCCCTCCTTGACGGCTCCGCGCAGGTCCTCGGGCGCGAGCCGCAGCCGCCCGGACGTGCGCCCGCGCTCCACCTGCTGCTCGGCTGCCGCGAACAACGTACCGATCAGATGCAGGCCCCGGCCCGGTTCGACGGTGGGACGAACCGACCGTCCGTACGAGGACCTCGACCGCGAGCGCCTACCCGGAGCACCTTCACCGACCCCAGGAAGCTCGATGAGCCGCGCCTTGAACTGCGCGCCCGGTGTTCCCGCCTGCCGATCGCTGCCCGCACCGGTCGGTGCCTTGTCCTGGCTGTCGGCCGGTTCCTGCGGGGCGTCGGATTCCGTGCTCGACGGCGCATCGGAATTGTTCGCCGCGTCGGGCTTCGGTGCTCCTCCATCACCGTCGGGATCCGGCTCCGGCTCGGGATCGGGTTGCTGCTCGGCCTGTTCGGCGGCGTCGCGCATGGCGTCGTCGAGCTGCTTGTCGTCTATACCCGGCTCGTCGAAAGGGTCGCGTCGACGCCTGTGCGGTAGCGCCAGTTCCGCCGCGACGCGCACGTCCTCCTCGGTCACCTCGCTCGCGCCTCGCCACGCGGCGTGGGCCGAGGCAGTACGCGCGACCACCAGGTCTGCGCGCATACCGTCGACGTCGAACGATGCGCACAGCGCGGCGATGCGCCGAAGTTCCTTGTCGCTCAACACCACATCATCGAGGATCGTGCGTGCAGCCACGATCTGCGCTGCAACGGCGGCGTCCTCGTCGACGTACGCTGCCGCGAACGCGTGGGGATCACGCTCGTAGTTCATACGCCTGCGCACGACGTTCATGCGCACGTCCACATCACGCGACGCGGTGACCTCGACCGCCAGACCGAATCGGTCGAGCAACTGTGGCCGGAGCTCTCCCTCCTCGGGATTCATCGTGCCCACGAGGACGAATTGTGCTGGGTGAGAATGCGATACGCCGTCTCGTTCGACATGTACGCGACCCATCGCCGCCGCGTCGAGCAGGACGTCCACAAGATGGTCGTGCAACAGGTTCACTTCGTCGACGTAGAGCACGCCGCGGTGTGCCGCTGCGAGCAGGCCGGGTTGGAATGCTCGTTCCCCGTCGCGCAGTACCTTCTCGAGGTCGATGGACCCCACCACGCGGTCCTCGGTCGCTCCCACCGGAAGCTCGACCAGCTTGGCCGGGCGGGCACCGTCCTCGTCCTCGACGGCAGGCAGCAGAGTTGCGAGCGCCCGAACCACCGTCGATTTCGCGGTCCCCTTCTCGCCGCGCACCAGCACACCGCCGATACCGGGGTGCACCGCGCACAGGATCAACGACAACCGCAGCTGATCCTGACCGACGATCGCACTGAACGGATACCCCGGTTCGGGGACACTGCTCTCTCGCTGCACAACCAATTCCCTTCGTGCTCGGAGTTCCGCGCCGAGCGTTCGGTGGACTACACGAAGCCGGGCGGCGATCTGGCTGACAGGAGAACACTCCTGATCACAGTGGCGGGACCGCGCCTGATTCTCACAGGACTTCTCCGCACTCGACTTCGAACGGAACACTACCGCCGAACGAACGAATGCCACACACGCCTGGACGTGTGTGGCATTCGTAGCCTCGGATCCGAACGGGCTGTTACGCCTCGCTCCAGGCGGTGCCGCCACCGCGACGCATCGGAGTATGCGGAATACCGTCCTCGAGCACTTCCTCGCCGTCGGGCAGGAAGCCGTGCTTGGCGTACATGTCGACGAGGTAGCTCTGCGCGTTGATCCGGCACGGTGCCGAACCGACCTCGGCCAGGGCGGCCCGCAGAATTCGCGTGGTGTGTCCCTGTCCCCTGGCCGAACGCTGGGTGCACAGGCGGCCGATACGGAACGCCTTCTCGCCGTCGTCGTGCTCCTCGAGCAGACGCAGAGTGCACACCACTTCACCGTCTCGTTCGAGCCAGAAGTGCCGCGTCTCGGTCAGCAGGTCACGTCCGTCCAACTCCGGATAGGCGCAGGCCTGCTCGACCACGAACACCTCGACACGCAGCTTCAACAGGTCGTACAACGTGCTGTTGGACAGGTCTAGTGCCCACGATCGTTTGAGAGCTGCTGCTTGCGTATTCATACCTTTTGCTATCACACACCCGTGGGCTGTGCGAGCTCACGCGAACTTTCCAGCTCCAGTGTCTTCGAGGTCCAGGCCCAGACCTCGTCGAACAGCGAGCTGTTCTGAGCCAGTTTGACCCCCAGGGACGGGACCATTTCCTTGAGCTTGGGCTGCCACGCGTCGTACTTGTCTCCGAAGCACCGCTGCAGCACGTCCAGCATGGCCGGTACGGCTGTCGATGCGCCGGGAGAGGCACCGAGCAGGCCCGCGATGCTTCCGTCGGCAGCGTTGACCACAGCGGTACCGAACTCGAGAACGCCGCCGCGCCCCTTCTTGCGGATCACCTGCACACGCTGACCGGCCGTGACCAGCTCCCAGTCCTTGGCGACGACGGTCGGCGCGAACTCCCGCAGAGTCTCGACCCGATCGGCCTGCGACTGAGCCAACTCGCTCACCAGGTACTTCACGAGCCCGAGCTCGGTCACGCCGACGCCGAGCATCGACATCAGGTTGCCCGGCTTGACCGAGCCGGGCAGATCGGTGATCTTGCCCTGCTTGAGGAACTTCGGTGACCATCCCGCGTACGGTCCGAACAACAATCCCTGCTGGCCGTTGATGACGCGCGTGTCGAGGTGCGGCACCGACATCGGCGGTGCTCCCACCGAGGCCTTTCCGTACACCTTGGCCGAGTGCTGCTCGATCAGTTCGGGGTTGGTGCACCGCAGCCATTCGCCGCTGACGGGGAACCCGCCGAAGCCCTTGATCTCGGCGATGCCCGACTTCTGCAGCAGGTGCAGCGCGCCACCGCCCGCCCCGACGAACACGAACTTGGCGTTGACGGTCTTCTTGGCACCGGTGCGCTGGTTCGCCACCTTGACGTCCCACGTGCCGTCGGACTGCTTGGTGATGTTGCGCACATCGTGCCCGAAGTGCACGGTGCCACCCGCCGCGGACAGGTAGTTCAGCAGCTGCTTGGTGAGTGCACCGAAGTCGACGTCGGTGCCTTCCTGACTCCAGTTGAGCGCAACCGGATCGGAGAAGTCACGGCCACGAGCCATCAGCGGCAGTCGCGCGGTGAACTCGTCCTTGGAATCGATGTACTCCATGCCGGCGAACAGGGGGTTGCCGACGAGCGCCTCGTAGCGCGCCCGCAAGTACTTCACGTTGTCCTCGCCGTGCACGAAGCTCACGTGCGGGATCGGGTTGATGAAGTTCTTGGCGTCGGAGAGGACGCCGGTCTCGATGCCGTGGGCCCAGAACTGCCGCGAAACCTGGAACTGCTCGTTGACGTTGAGCGCCTTGGCGATATCGACGCTGCCGTCCTTGTTCTGCGGCGTGTAGTTGAGCTCGCAGAGCGCCGAGTGCCCGGTGCCCGCGTTGTTCCACGCGTCGCTGCTCTCGGCCGCTGCGGCGTCGAGACGTTCGTAGACGTCGATCGACCAGTTCGGCTCGAGCTGACGGAGCAGCGCACCGAGGGTGGCGCTCATGATTCCGGCACCGACCAGAACGACGTCGGTCTTGATCCGCTTACCCTGCTCATCTGTGGACACTGGAGAATCGACTTCCTTGTCTGTAAAGGTCTCGGCCGGTGGCGGTATCGGTCCGAGAACTCTTCTGTAGAGGGTTACTCACCCGATGCGGTCAGGTTACTAGCTGGGCCTACCCCATCGGACACCACGTCAACCTGCTCTCGATTGTGCTCCTCGGACGCTGTCGGCGGCGCCCACTACAGTTGTGATCTGTGACTACCTGGGTTCCCGATGTCCTCGGCGACGGCTACGAACAGACGACCATCCCACTCGGAGACGATCCGGACGGCGAGGGCCAGGTCGAGGCCACTCTGGTGCGGTATCAACCGCCGGGTGTCGCCAACTTCGACCGCGCGGTGATCTATGTCCACGGATTCACCGACTACTTCTTCCAGCGACACATCGCCGAGCATTTCGCCGCCAAGGGATACGCGTTCTACGCGCTCGACCTGCGCAAATGTGGACGATCGCGCCGTGAGGGCCAGACTGCACACTTCGTGACCGATCTGGCGATGTACGACGCCGAGCTGAACGAGGCGCTGAGCCTGGTGCGCGCCGAGCGCGCGGACGCGCCGGTGCTGCTGATGGCACACTCCACCGGTGGCCTCGTGTTGCCGCTGTGGCTCAACCGTCTCAACCGTCAGGAAGGCGGCTCGTCCGGGTTGGGCCTGGCGGGCGTCGTTCTCAACAGCCCCTGGTTCGACCTGCAGGGCCCGCCTGCGATACGTAGCGTCGGTACCGCGGCGATCGACGTCATCGGCAGATTCCGGGCCAAGACCCCGGTTCCCGGGGGCGGCTTGGACACCTACGGCCTTTCCCTCGCGGCATCGGAGCAGGGCGAGTGGGATTACGACCTGGACTGGAAACCCCTCGCCGGCTTCCCCATCACCTTCGGCTGGATCCGTGCGGTCCGGCACGGGCATGCCGAGCTGCACCGCGGCCTCGATATCGGAATTCCCTCGCTGATCCTTCGCTCGAAAGTGACGCATTTCTCTCGCCGCTACAGCTCGGCCGTCGACGAAGCCGATGCCGTTCTCGACGTCCGGCAGATCGCCCGTTGGGCCGGCTGCCTGGGTGATCGAACCTCCATCGTCCCCATCGAGGGCGCACGCCACGACGTCTTCCTGTCCACCGAGGGCCCTCGCGCCCAGGCCTTCGCGGAAATGGACGAATGGCTCGAGTGGTTGCACCGAGGAGAGAAGACCGACCACGCGTCGGGCAAGGACCACACCGAGATCGGACACATTTCATGACTGAGCACTTCGACGTCGTCATCATCGGCTCCGGCTCGGGAAACTCGATCGTCGATCAGAGGTTCGACGACAAGAAGGTCGCCCTGATCGAGGAGAATTCGACGTTCGGCGGAACCTGCCTCAACGTCGGCTGTATCCCCACCAAGATGTACGTCTACGCGGCCGAGGTCGCCCGCACCGTGCGAGATTCCGCCAAGTACGGCATCGATGCACACGTCGACGCGGTCCGCTGGCCGGACATCGTCGAGCGGGTCTTCGGACGCATCGACCCCATCTCCGAGGGCGGTAAGCGATACCGGGCCGAGGGCAGCCCCAACGTGACGCTGTTCCAAGGTCACGCGAGCTTTGTCGGGCCGCGCACCATCGACACCGGAACCGGCACGACCATCACGGCCGACCGGATCGTCATCGCGGCCGGCTCGCGTCCCATCGTGCCGCAATCGATCGAAGATTCCGGTGTCGACTACCACACCAACAACGACGTCATGCGTTTACCGGCACTGCCCGAACACCTCGTGATCCTCGGATCCGGTTACATCGCAGCCGAATTCGCGCACGTCTTCTCCGCACTCGGGTCGAAGGTGTCGATCGTCGCCCGCAAGGATTCGCTGCTGCGCGCTTTGGATGCCGATATCGCGAAGCGATTCACCGAGCTCGCCCGGGCCAAGTGGGACGTTCACCTCGACTCCGGTGACACGCGCGGGATTTCCGAGGGCGGACTGCACGGCGTCGAACTCTCGGACGGCACCAAGGTCCTCGGAGACGCGTTTCTCGTGGCCGTCGGCCGCCAGCCCAACGGCGACCGATTGAATCTCGGTGCTGCCGGGATCGAGCTGGACGACGAGGGCCGCATCGTGGTCGACGAGTTCGGCCGCACCACAGCCGAGGGCGTGTTCGCACTGGGCGACGTCTCCTCGCCGTACCAGCTCAAGCATGTGGCCAATCAGGAAGCGCGCGTGGTCCAGTACAACCTGCTGCAGGACGCCTGGCACGGCGACACGTCCGCGTTGCGTACCTACGATCACCGCTTCGTTCCCGCTGCCGTGTTCACCGATCCGCAGATCGCGGAGGTGGGTATGACCGAGGAACAGGCCCGAGACGCAGGGCTCGACATCACGGTGAAGGTCCAGAACTACGGCGACGTCGCCTTCGGCTGGGCGATGGAGGACAGCGAAGGGCTGTGCAAGATCATCGCCGAGAAGGGCACCGGCAAGATACTCGGGGCTCACATCATCGGAGCTCAGGCCCCGACTCTCATCCAGCCGCTCATCCAGGCGATGAGCTTCGGACTGTCCGCCCAGGACATGGCCCGCGGTCAGTACTGGATCCACCCAGGACTGCCCGAGGTGGTCGAGAACGCCCTCCTGGGCCTCGACCTGTAGGTTTCGATCACCAGGGGCTGGTGCGGAGCACGATCTCCGTGGCCAGCGCCGCCGGGGCGTCGGCCGCGACATGTTCGACGCCGTCGAGCGCGACGACCCGAAAGTCCGAGTAGACGAGGCGGCCGCTGTTGTCGGCGGACGGACGCATCTCGGAGTTGCCGATGACGAGCGTCGTCGGCAACTCGATTGCGGGGCACTCGGCGTCCCGCACGATGCCACGATGGTCGGCGATCGCCGGGTGGCAACGATCCACGGCGATGAGGCTGGCAAACCGACCGAAAGTCTTCGCCGCCAGTCTCCAGGCCGATTCCGCACCGGCACCGCTCCCGACGAGGTGGACCCACGACAGCTTCAGCTCGTCCAGCAAGGCGAGAACAGCGTCGTCCCCCACTCCGTCGATGTCTTCCACCGCAACGGTTTTCAGATCCGAGTTGTGCAAGCGCTCGCTCACCGAGTCGTAGACATCGACCGAATCGCCGATGTCCGGCAACAGGAGCACGACGTGCCGACTGTCCGGTCCCGCTACTCGTACCGAAACAGACCCGCCCGCAGCACTCACATGCGTGAACTCCATGGGGACGACGGTACTGCCTCTTGCCAGAACCACGCACCGGTTCTATGGTTAGTTACATGAGTAATGAACCACTGAGGTACCGAACCTCGCCGCCGCGGCGGTGGCTCTGATGGACGAGGGCAGGCCGATCTTCCTGCAGATCGCCGAGCTCGTCGAGAACTCGATCATCGACGGCTCCCTGGCCGAGGAAGAACAGGTTCCCTCCACCAACGAGCTCGCCGCGTTCCACCGCATCAATCCGGCCACAGCGGGCAAAGGGCTCGCGAAGCTCGTCGCCGACGGCGTCGTCTACAAGAAACGAGGGATCGGAATGTTCGTCACCACAGGCGCACGGGACGCACTCCGGTTCCGTCGACGCGATCTGTTCGCCCGTCAGTACATCGACCCGCTGGTCACCGAGGCACGCAAGCTCGGAATGACCGTGGACGAACTCAAGACCATGCTCGACAACTGGGAGGCAGCGCGATGAGCATCCACGATATCGGTACGCCCGACGAACTCCGCCGCGTCGTTGCGTCGGCCACACACCTGACCAAGAAGTTCGGCTCGTTCACCGCCGTCGACGACGTGAGCTTCGAGATCGAACGCAACAAGATCTACGGCTTCCTCGGCCGCAACGGAGCAGGCAAGACCACCGTCATGCAGATGATGACCGCCCAGATGCGCGAAAGTGATGGTGAGATCTCGGTATTCGGCGAACGCCCGTGGGAGAACCCACGCGCTCTGAGTCACGTGTGCTTCGTCAAGGAAAGCCAGAAGTATCCCGACGATTTGAAGGTCAAGAACGCCTTTGCGCAGGCCTCCCACATTCTTCCGCACTGGGACAACGACTTCGCCGCCGAATTGCTGCGCGATTTCGACCTCCCGTTGGGTCGCAAGATCAAGAAGCTCTCTCGCGGAATGACGTCGGCACTCGGAATCGTCATCGGTCTCGCGTCCCGAGCGCCACTCACCTTCTTCGACGAGCCCTACCTGGGGCTGGACGCAGTCTCACGACACATGTTCTACGACCGGCTGCTGGCCGACTACGCGGAGAACCCCCGAACGGTCGTTCTGTCGACACACCTCGTAGACGAGGTCAGCAATCTGATCGAGCACGTGATTCTCATCGACAAGGGAAGAATACTGCTCGACGCCGAGTCGGACGATCTGCGCGAGAGAGCATTCGAGATCACCGGTCCGACCGAGGCTGTCGACCGGTTCGCTGCAGAGCATCGAATCTTGCACAGAACTGCTCTCGGCTCAACAGCCCGAGCGACGATCGACGGGCGACTGAACGATCACCAGCAATCCCTCGGCGTGGCGTCCGGTCTCAGCATCGAACCGATTCCGTTGCAGCAGTTGATCATCGATCGAACCACTGCCCATTCCGGATCTATCCACGAGTCGACCACCGCCGAGGAGGCCTTGTCATGAAGCGAATATTGAACGTAGCTCGGGTCCACAACACCTCCTGGGCAACCACATTCGCGTGGCCCCTGGGAATTCTCGTCGCAGTGTTCGTGATCACCTACGGCATCTTCTCGGTCGTTCCGGAAAGCGATTCGGATTTCAGCTTCAGCGGCGGCGTGTTCTCGGTGTATGGGTTCGCTATTGCCTTCTACGTCACGGCTATCACCCAGTGCTTCCCGTACGCCCTGAGCCTGAGCATCACACGTCGC
This sequence comes from Rhodococcus sp. 05-2255-1e, assembly GCF_002259025.1. Taxonomy (NCBI): domain Bacteria; kingdom Bacillati; phylum Actinomycetota; class Actinomycetes; order Mycobacteriales; family Nocardiaceae; genus Rhodococcus; species Rhodococcus sp. 05-2255-1e. The sequence continues at coordinate 154,465 of NZ_NOZE01000013.1, forward strand.
GAATTCCTCACTGCGACAGCACTGGTGGGGGTAGCACAATCGGTCGCCCTCGGCACGATCGTCTACCTGTTGTCGGTCGTCGAAGCCGCGACCGGCGGCTTCGGGCTGAAGATCCGCATGTTCGGTCTGGCCCGCTACGCCACCGACAACCCGCTCCTGCAGTGGCTGACTCTGGTGATCGGGCTACTGCTGATCGGGTCCATCGGGGCGTTCGTCGGAGTCGTCTACCGGCGCTTCCGCACGAACGGGCTGTTCACGCTCGGACTCGCCGGCCTCGTCGTCTTCGGAGGCGGCGCGATCGTGATCACGTGGCAGAACTGGTGGCCCGACGTCGGGACTTTCTTCACCGACACCCCACGCGTGCTTCTGCTGGTGGTCGTTCCGCTCGTGATCACCGGGATCTTCTCGACCGTCAGTTGGATGGGCTTGCTCAAAGCATCTGCGTAACGATCTTTTTCGTCGAGCCGTCGACGCCGTTCTCTATCAGATCGAGAACGGCGTCGATATCGATGTTGCTGTCCACCAGATCCGCCAGCAGATCCAACTGCTGTTCTCGAAGGGCCGCAACCGACGTGTCGGACGCAACCTCGAATCCTGCGCGACCCGCCTTCTCTGCCACCCAGGCGAGAAAGGATCGACGGAAATCATCGGATTCGAGGAGTCCGTGCCAGTGAGTTCCCACGACACCGCCACGCACACTGCCCTCGCCGACGCCCCCCGCGGTCGTCAGCAGGGCATCGTCTTCGTTCCGGACCACTCGTCCATGGTGAATTTCGTACCCCCGCACGGGATCCGAGCCGAATGCGACGGAACGACCACTCACCTGCACGAGTACCTTCTCGGCCGCGAATTCGATGTCGAGATCGAGCAATCCCAGTCCCTCGACCGTTCCGACGCCCGACTCCACGGAATCAGAGATGGTTCGGCCCAACATCTGGTAACCGCCGCAGATGCCGAGAACCGGCCTCCCCGCAGCGGCGCGCTCGGAAAGGGCACGAGCAAGACCGGTGCGCCGCAACCATTCCAGATCCGACACCGTGGACTTGCTGCCGGGGACGACCACCAGATCCGCATCCTCGAGCCGAGAAGGCTCGGTGACCCAGTGCACCGACACTCCGGGCTCGCACGCCAGCGCCTCGACATCGGTCGTGTTGGAGATCCTCGGCAATCGCACCGCCGCCACCCGCAGCCACTGCGAGCCGAGCGGAGGACGGGGCCTGCCCACGGGCGCATCGGGAACGGTGCCGAGCGAATCCTCCGCGTCCATCCACAACCCGTCGGCGAACGGAACGACTCCGTACGTCGGCCGCCCGGTCAACGTCCGCAACTGGTCGAGCCCCGGTGCCAACAGAGCCGGATCACCCCGAAACTTGTTGATCACGAACCCTGCAACGAGAGCCTGATCCTCGGGTGACAACACCGCCACCGTCCCGAACAGGTGTGCCAGCACTCCCCCGCGGTCGATGTCGCCCACCACGATCACCGGCAGCGACGCCGCCCTCGCCAATCCCATGTTGGCCAGATCGGTGGCGCGTAGATTGATCTCGGCCGGTGAACCGGCACCCTCGCAGATCACCACGTCGAATTCGGCACGTAGCGAGGACAACTCGTCGGCGACCACATGCCGGAGCGCCTGCCGATGTTCGATGTAGTTGCTCGCACTCACCTGGGCCACCGCACGCCCGCGCACCACCAACTGCGACGTCCGATCACTGCCGGGCTTGAGCAACACCGGATTGAACCGCACGCTGGGCTCGAGGCCACAAGCGGCCGCCTGCATCGCCTGAGCCCGGCCGATCTCGCCGCCGTCCAACGTGACGACCGAGTTGTTCGACATGTTCTGAGCCTTGAACGGGGCCACCCGAACACCCCGCCGCGCCAGCATCCGGCACAGGCCGGCGACCAACACACTCTTGCCTGCATCGGAGGTAGTGCCGGCAACCAACAGAGCGCCTTTCACGGCAGCATCAGATTTCTATTCACTCCGCAGGCTCCGCTCACGGCAGTGTCAGGATCTCGCAACCCGTCTCGGTCACCACGAGCGTGTGCTCGAACTGTGCGGTCCACTTCTTGTCGTGCGTGACCACGGTCCAGCCGTCGTCCCACATCTCGGCGTTGATCGTGCCCAGGTTGATCATCGGTTCGATGGTGAACGTCATGCCCGGCTCGATGATGGTCTCCACCGACGGCTGGTCGTAGTGCAGCACGACGAGGCCGTTGTGGAATGTCGTGCCGATGCCGTGGCCGGTGAAGTCCTCCACCACGCCGTAGCCGAAACGGTGCGCATAGGACTCGATCACTCGCCCGACCACGTTCAGGGCGCGCCCCGGCTTGACCGCCTTGATGGCCCGCATCGTCGCTTCGTGTGTCCGCTCGACGAGCAGGCGCGCCTCCTCGGACACGTCACCCGCCAGGAACGTCGCGTTGGTGTCGCCGTGCACACCGTCGATGTACGCGGTGACGTCGATGTTGACGATGTCCCCGTCCTCGATCACCGTCGAATCGGGGATGCCGTGGCAGATGACCTCGTTCAGCGAGGTGCAGCACGATTTCGGAAAACCCTTGTAGCCCAACGTGGACGGGTAAGCACCGTGGTCGACCATGTACTCGTGTGCAATACGGTCGAGCTCGTCGGTGGTCACTCCCGGTGCCACGGCCCGGCCCGCTTCCTGCAGAGCGCGAGCCGCGATCTTCGACGCCACGCGCATCTTCTCGATGACCTCGGGGGTCTGCACCCACGGCTCGCTGCCTTCGTTCACGGTCGACTTCCACGCGTATTCGGGTCGCTCGATCGACTTCGGCACGGAGAGGACGGGCGAGACGACGCCTGGCACGAGTGGCTGACGGGGCTTGCTCTCGGCGGTGACAGACATGCCGTCCAGAGTAGTCGTCGCATCCGTGTCCAGAAGAACCAGCGCTGCTGGTCGAGGCCACCGAATCCGCAACCGCGCGACGGGATATGATCTGGGTCACGTTCGCCGTCGACGTACCCGAACCGAGGAAGGAAGCGTCGTGGTCCATTCCAGTCTGTTGCGCCCCCGGGACGGCGACGCCCTTCGCGCCGAACTACGCCAGGTCGCCGCGACGTCCGCCGTGCCCGTCGTGTTCGGCGGGGAAGTGTCCTCGGAAACGCTGCACCTGAGCGAATTTCACGGCACCCGCACGCGTGGGCTGGACGGGCTCGCCATCCCGCCCAGGTCCGGTCTCGGTGGCCGGGTCATGGACCAACGTCGGCCCGCGGCCGTCAGTGATTACGGCGCGTCGATGTCGATCACCCACCACTTCGACCGGCCGGTCCTCGGCGAGGGCCTCAAGTCGATCCTGGCGGTGCCGGTTGTCGTCGCCGGAGCAGCCCGCATGGTGATGTACGCAGCGGTGCGAGAACGCGGCCCCCTCGGTGATCGAGTCGGCGACATCATGACCGCCGCAGCCCGGCGCCTCGGTCAGGAGATCGCCATCCGTGACGAGGTCGACCGCAGGGTGCGCCTCATGGAGAGTGCGCGGGCCACGTCGGACGGGCACCTCTCGCGAACGGCCGAGTTGCGCGGTGTGCACGACGAGCTCGCCGAGCTCGCTCGGTCGATCGGAGACGCGGCGGTCAAACACAGACTGGACGCGGTCACCGCGCGACTGGCAGCAACGCTCGGTCGGACGGCGAACCAGGACAGCGACTCCGGCGACTCGCAGGCATTGACGCCACGCGAGATCGACGTCATCTCGCAGGTCGCGCTCGGTTGCACCAACGTCGAAGTCGCGGCACGGCTGTCGATCGGTGCCGAGACGGTCAAGTCCTATCTCCGCAGCGTGATGCGAAAAACCGACTCGCACACTCGATACGAAGCGGTTCTCGCGTGTCGTCGACTCGGGCTGCTGTCGGGCTGAACCCGGCCCACCGGCGCAGCGCTCAGTACCCGGGCGGAAGCTGCTCGAACATCTCCCGGGTGACGGCGACCGCATTGTCCGAGCTGCCGCCGCGTACCACCAAGGTCGCGAAGGCGATGTCGCCTCGGTAACCGACGAACCACGAGTGCGATCCGCCCTCGACCTCTGCTTCCCCGGTCTTGCCGTACACCTCGCCCTGGTCGGCGATCCGCTCTGCGGTGCCGCTGGTGACCACCGATCGCATCATGCCGCGTAACCCGTCGACCATGGCAGGTTCTATCGGTGGATGATCGCCGGTGATAGCGGTTTCCCGTCCGACCAGAAGATTGGGAACCGGTGTGGAGCCGTGGGCAACCGTCGCGGCGGCCAGTGCCATCCCGAAGGTCGAGACGACCACCTTGCCCTGGCCGAATCCGTCCTCGGTGCGCTGGACGAGTTCGTCCGCGGGCGGGACCGAACCCGAGTCGGTCGGCAAGCCCACGACGTCGTAGTCCGGACCGACGCCGAACTGGGACGCGGCCACGGTCAACGCGTCGGGCGACATCTCGCTCGCCAGCTTCGCGAAGGAGGTGTTGCACGATCGGGTGAACGCGGTGCTCATGGTCACGTCACCGAGAGCGAACTCGTTGTAGTTGGGGACGCTTCGTTCGCCGATCTCGATACGACCGGGGCACGGAACGGTGCTCCCCGGGGTCGCGAGTCCGCTGGAGATCGCCGCCCCGGCGGTGATGATCTTGAACGTCGAACCCGGTGGGTAGAGACCGGCCGACGCGACCGGTCCGTCCCGATCGGCGGCCGGATTCTGCGCCACAGCGAGGATGGCCCCGGTGGACGGCTGAATGACCACCGTCATGGCCTGCTCGGCCCTGGCGTTCACCGCTCGTTGGGCCGCGACCTGGATATTTCGATCGAGGCTGATCGAGAAGGACGGTGCCGGCTCGGGCGGGGTGTCGGTGAGGACGTCGATGTCGACGCCGTTGCGGTTGCTGGTCACCACGCTCCAGCCGGCCTTGCCGTCGACGTCGTCGATGACGGCCTTCTTGACCTGGCCCACCAGGTCCGGCGCGAAGGTGGGGTCGGTGGACACGAGATCCGATTCGTCGGACGCTGTGACTCCTGGGATCTCGGTGAGCGCCGCCGAGATGGGTTCGAAATCGCTGTCTCGCAACAGCGCTACCGGGTAGTCGCCGTCGACGGAAGTCGCCGACTCCACGATCGACTGGGCCGTGATCGACGCGTCGAACGGTGTCAGCAGTGTCGACAACGCCGTCGCCGAGGCCACGACGTTGTTCGCGGCCGACGCGTCGAACTTGATTCGATGTACGACCCCGGGCACGAGGACGTCGGTGCCGGAGCGCTCGTTGACGCGAGCGCGTGGTGCAGCCGTCGAGCGCAAGGCCATGGTCTGCGTGTCACCGAGCTTCGGGTGGATATCCGAGGCGGTCCACCGCACCACCCACTCTCCCGCACTCCGACCCATGTTCAGTTGGCCGTCGTACGTCCACACCCGATCCTTGGGCAGCTGCCAACGGTAGGTGTAGCCGACCGTGGCGGTGTCGCCGTCGACTCGAACCGACGTCGTCTCGGCGTCGAGGGCCTCCGCTTGCAGATTGGTCCACGCCTCGCTCAGCGCAGTGGCCGCGGCGTCCGGCTTGTCGGTATCGGCGGCGGCCGCGGGGATGTCGTTGGCCTCGAAGGCCGCGAGGAATGCCTGAGCTGCGGGCTCCGGACCGTCGGGCTTGGGTGTACACCCGGTGAGGCAGGCACCGACGACGGCACCGATCACGGTCACCACGCCCAGCCGTCCGCGCATCCAGGTCGCGTCACGTGATCTCATTGCGCCCCATCGTAATACGGCCGGTGCGTCGACCACGGCAACGAATCGCGTTTCGGGACAAGCCGATCGAGCGACCGTTCTCAGTCCAGCAGCACCGTGGTGAACGTCGCCACCTGCGTCAGACCGATCTTCGCGTAGGCCCGGCGCGCGACGTAGTTGAAGCTGTTGACGTACAGGCTCGCAGTTCGCCCCTGGCGGACGACCGAGTTCACCACGGTCGCCGTTCCGGCTGCACCCAGGCCGTGCCCGCGTCGGTCCGGGTGCACCCACACTCCCTGGATTTGCCCGACCGTCCCGGACTGCGAGCCGATCTCGGCTTTGAACACCACGCGGCCGTCCTCGAATTTGGCCCAGGCACGTTGCGCTGCAATGAGACTGGCGATCCGACGCCGGTATCCCCTACCGCCGTCGTTCAGTCGCGGGTCGACGCCGACCTCTTCGATGAACATGGCAACGGCCGCGGTCAGATAGACGTCCAACTCGTCGGGTCGGACAAGCCGAACGACAGGATCAGGAGAGATGGACGACGGTACCGACGTGGCCAACAACGGTTGCTCACCGCGTACCTCTCGCGCCGGACCCCAATCCGTCTCGAGCATTTCCCACAACGGAAGCGTCAACTCCGCTCTGCCGACCAACGACGAGCACAGACGCGGCCCACGGCACGCGCGGTCCGCGAAAGAACGAAGATCGTCGCTGGAACCGAGCAACGGAACCAGATTCGCACCGTAGAAGCACAGCGACTCGTCCGGACCGCCTCTGCTCCACATCTCCCCGTGGAACGACCTCGGATCGAGGCCCGATTCCTGCACGCGCGCGGCAACCATGCAGGTTGCAACGGGGTCGGCGTCGAGCACCCGGAGCACGTGCGCGACGTCCCGATTACCGAGAGGCTTCGCGCCGAGGAGCTTGAGCACCTACCGACCTCCTGACCCACCTACCGCGTACGCACCGATTCTGAAGCGAATCATTCCAGACAATGTGTTCCCCCGGTGGCAGAGCGGCAAACCGGACGCCGAACAGGTGTACCCGCTCAGCTGACGGTGACCACCGGCGCGCCACCGCTGGCGATCTCGTCCTTCTCGAACTCCTCGGCGATGCGCATCGCTTCCTCGATCAACGTCTCCACGATCTGCGCTTCGGGGACCGTCTTGATGACCTTTCCCTTGACGAAGATCTGGCCCTTTCCGTTGCCCGACGCGACACCGAGGTCAGCGTCGCGGGCCTCGCCCGGCCCGTTCACGACGCAGCCCATGACCGCGACGCGTAGCGGGATCTCCATTCCTTCGAGTCCCGCAGTCACCTCGTCGGCGAGGGTGTAGACATCGACCTGTGCCCGCCCACACGAGGGGCAGGACACGATCTCGAGTTTGCGCGGGCGCAGATTGAACGATTGCAGGATCTGGTTTCCCACCTTGATCTCCTCCGCCGGCGGTGCCGACAGGGAAACTCGGATGGTGTCGCCGATGCCCTTGGACAGCAGGGCCCCGAATGCCACAGCGGACTTGATGGTCCCCTGGAAAGCCGGTCCCGCTTCGGTGACACCGAGGTGCAGTGGGTAGTCGCACTGTGCCGCCAACTGCTCGTACGCAGCGACCATGATGACGGGGTCGTTGTGCTTGACCGAGATCTTGATGTTGCCGAAACCGTGCTCCTCGAACAGGCCTGCTTCCCACAGCGCGGATTCGACGAGCGCCTCGGGTGTCGCCTTGCCGTACTTCTTCATCAGCCGCGGGTCGAGAGAACCTGCGTTCACACCGATGCGGATCGGAATGTTCGCGTCACCGGCCGCCTTGGCGACCTCCTTGACGCGGCCGTCGAACTCCTTGATGTTGCCCGGGTTGACGCGCACCGCTGCACACCCGGCGTCGATGGCCGCGAAGATGTACTTCGGTTGGAAGTGGATGTCGGCGATCACCGGAATCTGGCTCTTCTTCGCGATGATCGACAGCGCGTCGGCGTCGTCCTGTGTGGGGCACGCAACACGAACGATGTCGCAACCCGACGCCGTCAACTCTGCAATCTGCTGCAGCGTCGCGTTGATGTCGTGAGTTTTGGTGGTGGTCATCGACTGCACCGAAATAGGGCTGTCACTACCCACTCCCACCGAACCGACCTGGAGCTGCCTGGTCTTTCGACGTGGCGCGAGTACGGGTACCGGTGGTGCGGGCATTCCCAATCCGACTGACACGGACACAGTGGCCTTCTTTCCTAGCTACGACTGTCGAGTCTACTTAGAACAATTGAATCGGGTTGACGATGTCCGCCGTGAGCGTCAACAAGGAGAACCCGATGAAAACGACGATGACCACGTAGGTGACAGGCATCAGTTTCATGTAGTCCACCGGCGCACCGTCGGGCAGGCCGCGACGATTGCGGAAAATGTTGCGAATGCGCTCGTAGATGGTCACGGCGATGTGGCCACCATCGAGCGGCAACAGCGGCACGATGTTGAACACGCCGAGGAAGAAGTTCAACGACGCCAGCAGACCGACGAACGTCTGCCAGTTGTCGTTCTCCACGGCCTGGCCACCGATGACGCTGGCACCCACCACGCTCATCGGAGTGTCCAGTCCACGCTCGCCGCCGAAGATCGACTCCCACAGCGCCTGCACCTTGGTGGGAAGCTGCACGAGCGCTTTGCCGGTCTGGACGAAGATGTCGCCGGTGAAGACGAACGTCTCGGGTACCGCCTCGATCGGGTTGTATCGAATGTTCGGCGGGGCGATCGTGGAACCACTGACGCCGACCGCGCCGACTGTCGTGGACTCCTTGGCTCCGGTGTCCGGATCGGTGACGTAGCGCTGAACCTCGGTCACCGGGATAGTCAGGTCCAGGGACGAACCGTCTCGCTCGACGGTCAGATCCACCGGCCCCGACGACGCCTGCACGGTCTCGACGACCTCGGACCAGTACTGCACCGGCTCGCCGTTCACTGCGGTGACCACGTCGCCCTTACGTAGTCCCGCTTGCTGAGCCGGGCTCGCTCCCGAGCACGGCGCGAGTTCGCCGTCCTCGGTCTGCGAGGGTGCGATGCACACGACCTCGCTGACCTGGACGGTCGGCGGCGTCACCCGATCCGGCGTGCCCCAGCCGAGCACCAGCACGTAGACCAGGACGATTCCCAGCACGAAGTTCATCGCGATGCCGCCGACCATGACGACGATGCGCTTCCACGTCTTCTGGCGGTACATTGCGCGCTCGACCTCGTCGGGCGCGAGCTCGTCGATGGCGGTCATGCCGGCGATGTCGCAGAACCCGCCTGCCGGAATGGCTTTGAGTCCGTACTCGGTCTCCCCGCGACGGAAGGAGAAGATCTTCGGGCCGAACCCGATGTAGTAGCGGCGAACCTTCATGCCGAGCGCTTTCGCGGTCCACATGTGTCCAGCCTCGTGCAGCGCGATCGAGACACCGATTCCCACGGCGAACAGCACGACACCCAGAGCGAACACCATGTGTCAGAGGCCTTTCGATTTCAGTAGTTCACGGGCGTGGGCCCGGGCCCAGGAGTCCGCCGCGAGTACGTCGTCGACGTCCCTGGGAGCCGTCGACCAGTCCTGCCCGCCGTCGCCCAGTACCGCGCGCACCGTCTCGACGATCTGCGGAAATTCGATCCTGTCGTCCAGGAACGCTTCTGCTGCGATTTCGTTGGACGCGTTGTACACCGCAGTCATGCACCCACCCATGATCCCGGCCTCACGCGCCAGCTGCACCGCCGGAAACACTCGGTCGTCGAGTGGCTCGAAGTCCCAGGAGAATGCGGTCGTGAAGTCGAGTGCACGAGCGACGTCAGGCACTCGATCGGGCCAGCCGAGGGCCAGCCCGATCGGCAACTTCATGTCCGGTGGACTGGCCTGAGCGATGGTCGAACCGTCGACGAACGTCACCATCGAGTGCACGATGGACTGCCGGTGCACGGTGACGTCGATTTTCTCGTAGGGCACACCGAACAGCAGGTGCGCCTCGATCAGTTCCAGACCTTTGTTGACCAGTGTCGCCGAGTTCAACGTGTTCATCGGCCCCATCGACCAGGTGGGATGCGCGGCGGCCTGCTCCGGCGTGACCGACTTCAGTTCGCTCTCGCTCCACCCTCGAAAGGGACCTCCCGATGCGGTGAGAACCAGTCGATCCACTTCGCCGCGCGTACCGCTGCGCAGGCACTGGGCGAGCGCGGAGTGCTCGGAGTCGACCGGCACGATCTGACCGGGGGCTGCGGCGGCGAGAACCAGCTCGCCTCCGGCGACCAGGGATTCCTTGTTGGCCAACGCCAGGCGCGCACCGCTGTTCAGCGCGGCCAGGGTCGGTTCGAGGCCGAGAGAACCCACGAGGGCATTGAGCACGACGTCCGCCGGGGTCGACTCGACCAGCTCGGTCACTGCTCGCGGACCACTCAGCACTCCGGAGAAATCGAGCTCGGCGGCGGCCTCGGGCTGGGCGACGGCTACCCGTCGGACACCGGTCTCCGCGATCTGGCGACGGAGCAGTTCGATGTTTCCACCGCCCGCAGCCAGCCCGACCACGACGAAGCGGTCCGGGTTGGCGGCGATGACGTCGAGCGCTTGGGTTCCGATCGACCCGGTACTTCCCAGCAACAGCACACGTATCGGCTCGGGGCGATCCGAGTTGGTCGTTCGCTCACGATGGTCTGGCACCGGTCCATTGTTGCCTACCGAGGCTGAGAAACCCCTATGTGCCGACGCAGGCTGGCACGCTGGGGTGCATGGACTTCTCGAAGTACCGCTCGGCACCGTTCAATTACGACGATGCGGGGGCCACCGCCGGCCCACTGCCCACCGGATACCACCACGTCACGATGTCGAGGGTCGTGGGATCGGGGCTGGACGACTTCGTGGCGGCGGCCGATGCGTTGATGCGATGGGACATGCACCGAGGGGCAGGACTGAAGGTCCGTTCCGAGGCCGAGACCGCTGTGCCCGACTCGGTGGTCGTTCTCACACTCGGACCGGTGCGCATTCCGTGTCGTGTGGTCTATGTCATCGACGAGGCGAACCGTCAGGGTTTCGCCTACGGAACACTCGACGGGCATCCCGAGTCCGGCGAAGAACTCTTCTACGTCGACTACTCCCCCGCCGACGGTGCCGTCACCGCCCACATATCGGCGTTCTCGCGTCCCGGTCGCTGGTACACCAAGCTCGGCGGCCCGGTGGGCAGGCGTGTCCAGGCAGCATTCACCGACCGCTATCTGAGCGCGCTGGCATCCGCGTGCCGACAGGCCGACTGACTCAGGCCTCGGGCGGGTGCACAGCTCGCCAGTGTTCGGCGATGTCGATTCTCTTCGCGACCCAGACCTTGTCGTGCGACTGCACGTGATCGAGGAAACGTTCCAGTGCAGCCATGCGGGCCGGCCTGCCCACCAGCCGGCAGTGAAGTCCGACCGAGAGCATCTTGGGACTCCCACTCGCGCCCTCGGCATAGAGAACGTCGAAGGCGTCACGTAGATGCGCGTAGAACTCGTCGCCCGTCGAGAAGCCTCCCGGCGATGCGAAACGCATGTCGTTGGTGTCCAGGGTGTACGGCACCACCAGGTGATCGACGAGACCGCCGTCCCGGTTCACCTTCTCCCAGTACGGCAGATCGTCTGCATAGGAGTCGGAGTCGTACACGAATCCGCCGTGCTCCACCACGAGCGATCGGGTGTTGGGGGAATCGCGCCCGGTGTACCACCCCAGTGGCTCAGACCCCGTCAGCTCGCGCAGGATGGTCACGGCCTCCGCCATGTGCTCGCGCTCGACGTTCGCGTCGATCTGCTGATACGACAACCACCGCAAGCCGTGACATGCGATCTCGTGGTCCAACTCCAGCAGTGCCGCAACCACTTCCGGGTTCCGCTCCATGGCCTTGGCGACCGCGAACACCGTCAGCGGTAACCCACGCTTCTCGAATGCGCGCAGCACGCGCCACACTCCGGCTCTGGATCCGTACTCGTACAGCGATTCCATGCTCATGTGTCGATTCGGAAACGCCTGTGCGCCGATCATTTCCGACAGAAACGTCTCGGACTTCGTGTCGCCGTCGAGCACGTTGTTCTCGGCACCCTCCTCGTAATTGAGGACGAACTGGACGGCGATGTTCGCCTCACCCGGCCACTGCGCGAGCGGCGGCGTGCGGCCGTAACCGACCATGTCGCGGGGATAGCTCAGCGGGGACCGACTCGGACGATGGGGAAGGCGCTCGGAGGTCACCGCCGCAGTCTCTCATTCGAGCCCACACACGCGCTGGGTGAGCGATGCAACCCTGATCACTACGACGGGCGGTCGTATGCCAATATTGTTCCGACAACGCGTCTCGCACCGTTCGTGCCGGGACCCACGTGAACGCATCACCCGAGAGGATCGACCGGTGGCAAATACCGAACTGGAATCCGCTTCGTACGACCCGGTCGTCGATACCCGCAACGAGGTGCCCGAGGTGCCGTCCGCCGCGTGGGGATGGAGCGGCGAGTCGAACAAGGCGATGCGCGTCGCAGCCATCGTCGTTGCCGCGTTCCTGCTGTTCATGATCATCGGAAATCACACCGGCAAGGTCGAGGACCTGTGGTTGGTCGGATTTGCCGTGGCGCTGGTCGGACTCGTCGTGCGCGACGTCATCGTCCGCCGCAAGCCCCGCTAGCGGTTCAGTTCTCGGCGGCGAGCTGACCGCACGCCGCCGCGATCTCCTGCCCTCGGGTATCGCGGACGGTGCACGAGACGCCCTGCGCTATGACCCGGCGAACGAATTCCCGCTCCACCGGCTTCGGGCTGGCATCCCACTCGCTACCCGGAGTCGGGTTGAGGGGAATCAGGTTGACGTGTACCCGGGATCCGAGCGCCTTGTGCAGCTTCTTGCCCAGCATGTCCGCTCGCCACGGCTGATCGTTGACGTCCCGGATCATCGCGTACTCGATCGAGACGCGTCGACCGGTCTGATCGGCGTAGTACCGGGCAGCGGAGAGAACCTCCGCCACCGACCAACGATTGTTGACCGGGACCAACGTGTCTCGCAGCTCATCGTCCGGCGTGTGCAGAGACACGGCCAAGGTCACCGACAGACCCTCGTCGGCCAGCTTTCGAATGGCCGGAGCAAGGCCGACCGTCGACACGGTGACCGAACGCTGTGACAGTCCCAGCCCGTCGGGGGCTGGTGAGACGATCTTGCGCACCGCCGCGACGACGCGCTTGTAGTTGGCCAGCGGCTCGCCCATGCCCATGAACACGACGTTGGACAGACGACCCTCACCGCCGGGGACGACGCCGTCGCGCATGTCCGCGGCCGCCGAACGGACCTGATCGACGATCTCGGCCGTCGACAGGTTCCGCGTCAGGCCGGCCTGACCGGTTGCGCAGAACGGACATGCCATTCCGCAACCGGCCTGACTCGAGATGCACAGCGTCGCGCGATCCGGATACCGCATCAGAACACTCTCGAGCAGAGTCCCGTCGTTGGCCTTCCACAGCGTCTTTCGAGTGTCACCGTCATCACACGCCAAGTGCTTGATCGGCGTCAGCAAGGTGGGAAAGAGATCGGCACCGACCTTCTCCCGAGCCTCGGCCGGAAGATCGGTCATCTTGGTGGTGTCGGCTTCGAGCCGCGCGTAGTAGTGGCGCGCAAGTTGGTCGGCCCGGAATGCCGGTAGACCGAGTGCCTTCACCGCCTCACGCAGGCCCTCTTTGTCCAGGTCAGCGAGGTGACGCGACGGCATACCCCGACGCGGAGCTGTGAAGACCAGCGGAAGATTCGGTCTCTTCTGCTCGGTCGTGCTGTCCGTTGCGGCTGCGGAATCACTCATGCTCGACCCCCGCGTCGTTCCTGCTGGCTCAACTCCATACCCACCATTGTCCACCCGTTCTGCTCACAGTCCTATTCGCGACGGTTTTCGACGGTGCCCTGACGGGTATCGACGCCGGGACCGATTGCGCGTGCATTCGGACCACGCGTGCGAAAGGATCATCGACATGGCCACCAGAGCAGACGACAACAACGAGGCACCGTTCGACACATCGGCCTCGGCCACGGCCGGATTCGACCGGCCGACGAGTGCCGCCGGCGACCTCACCCCGATCACCACCCCGGATTCGGACGGCCATTCCGCGCCCGACCCCGAGTTCGTTCCGGAACAGCAGCACACCCCCACCGATGTGGCGCACACCCGCACCGCCGCCCTCTGGACCGGTCTGGTGGTCGGGGCCGTCGTCCTTGTCGTTCTCCTGGTGTTCATCGTGCAGAATCTCGACTCGGTCACCGTCCAGATCTTCGCCTGGCAGCTCGACCTACCCCTCGGAATCAGCATGCTGCTGGCCGCGATCGCGGGCGCGCTGGTGATGGCCATGGCCGGCGGTGCCCGAATCCTGCAGGTCCGGCGCGCAGCGAAGAAGAACCAGCGTCACGGTTCGTGAACACTATGTACAGAAGCTGGCACCGATGCTCTGAATCGATAAGGTTGGCGGTGCCCGACTTCACTCGAGGAGCATGACGTGACTACTTTCATGGAGACACCGGTGGCATCCGGCGTTGCACCCGACCGCGCACGATCGTGGCTGTTGGTTCCGGCCACCAAGCCCGATACCTTCGACGCTGCTGTCGCGTCCGGTGTCGACGCCGTCATCCTCGACATCGAGGACGCAGTCGCTCCAGCGAAGAAGCCTGCTGCTCGCGAGACCGTCGTGCGCTGGCTGAGTGAGGGCAACTCGGCCTGGGTGCGCGTCAACGACGCGACGACCCCGTACTGGGCCGACGATCTCGCCGCGTTGTCCGGGCTGCCCGGCCTGGTGGGGGTCATGCTCGCGAAGACCGAGAGCGGCGGTCAGGTCGAGGCGACAGCCGCCCGCCTCGCCGACGGCACCCCGATCCTCGCGCTGGTCGAATCAGCAGCAGGACTCGAGGCCGCCACCGAAATCGCGCGCGCCGATTCGACTTTCCGTCTCGCGTTCGGCAGCGGCGACTTCCGACGCGACACGGGCATGAGCGACGACCCGCTCGCCATGGCCTACCCGCGCTCGCGACTGGTCGTCTCCTCGCGCGTCGCACGACTGCCCGGACCCATCGACGGTCCGACACTGACCGCGAACGACAGCATCCTCGGGCGCGATGCAGCCCTGACGCTCTCGATGGGCATGGCAGGCAAACTCTGTATGCACACCGATCAGGTGGCCATCGTCAACCGCGAACTGGCCCCCTCTCCGACCGACGTGTCCTGGGCTCACGATGTCATCGACGCTCTCGGTGCCGACGGTGCTCACGTCAAGGACGGCAGCGATCTGCCGCGTCTGGCAAAGGCTCTCAAGATCAACGAACTGGCTCGAATCTTCGGAATCTCTGCCGCGTCCTGATCGCTCGCTGCCGAGCCAGGCTCAGATCGACTCGACGCCGGTCGGCTTGTATCGAACGTGGATGCGATAGCGCACATTCAGGGTGAGGTCGTCGACCTGCCGTGCCGCAGCACGCGCTACCCGCGGTGAGAACTCGATTCCCAGCACATCCCGCAAAACCCGGCGGTCGGGAAACGCCCACCTCGTGTCGACGCGTCGCATCTCGAATCCCTGGGCATCGAAGAACGCCTCGACGGCCGCCGGATCGTAGTGCGGGAGATCCGCACGCATCCAGTCCCCGTACGGAGACGCCGTGGCGTCGAGGTCCACGACCACCAACGCCCCTCCGGGCCGCAGAACTCGCATCGCTTCGCTGATACCCGGGCCGCAGCCGGGGCCGAAGAAATACGCGGTTCGCGCGTGGACGAGATCGACCGAACCTGTGTCGACGGGCAGCGCGTCCGCTCTACCCGCACGCACGTCGACGTTCGCAAGTGACTCGACGCGCGTGCGGGCTGCGGCCACCAATGGGGCGTGCGGTTCCACACCGATGACGTACCGGGCGTCCGCAGCGAACATCGGAAGATGGAAACCGCTGCCGCAGCCCACGTCCACGACGTTCTCGGCCGTCCAATCGACGGTCGATCGAATGGTCGCGAACACAGCGCCGTCGACGTCCTGAGCCCTGTTCTCCGCCTCGTACAGATGCGGCCAGTGCCAGATGTTGGGACTGGGAATCACCCCGCCGCGATCACCGCTCATCGTCCGGCGGAGTCGGTCAGAGCAACACGGTGAAGACGAGCCACGCAACGAACGCGGAGGGCAGCAACGAATCGAGTCTGTCCATGATGCCGCCGTGGCCGGGCAGCAACGAGCCCATGTCCTTGATTCGAAGGTCGCGCTTGACCTGCGATTCGATGAGGTCTCCCAGAGTTCCCGTCACGACCAGCACGACTCCCAGCAGGACACCGATCATCGAGTTGGCCTCGAGAATCAGGGTCACCGTCAGCAGGCAACCGATGACGCAGAAGATGAGCGATCCGACCAGCCCTTCCCAGGACTTCTTCGGGCTGATGGCCGGTGCCATCGGGTGTTTGCCGAACAGCACACCGGCGATGTAACCACCGACATCCGAGCACACGACGCCGATGACGAAGACCAGGATGCGACCGGCACCGTTGTCCTGCAGGACCATCAGAACGGCGAACGAGGCCAACAGTGGTAGCCAACACGCCACCAGAACGGTGACGGAGAGTTCTTCGAGATAGTTCTTGGGAGCAGTACCGAAGCCTTGTCTCAGCAACAGCCACACCATGCAGACCACGACGGTGCCCACAGCCGCACTGAGCACTCCGACGGCACCGAACGGCCAGCCCAGCCAGATCATGGCCTGACCACCGAGGATCAGCGGGATGCGCGGAACGAGAACACCGCCCTCGCGGAGCCGCTTGGACACCTCGTACGTCGCGACGGCCAACGCCACGGCCACGACACCGATCCATACCAGCGGCACGAACACGAGCACGAGGATCAACCCGATACCCAAACTGCCGCCGACGCCGATCGCGGCAGGCAGATTTCGACCCGCCTTGCCGGCGGACTTCGTGGCGGCGACCCCGGACGAGCCAGCGGGCGTGCCGCTGCCCTCCTGCCGATCCGGTCCCACCACTGTCGTCAACTCCTCGATATTCATCGTCGTTCCACCGTGTTGCGCAACTATCGAAGGAGGTCAGACCTCCATCAATTCACCCTCTTTGCGCTTGACCAGTTCGTCGACCGAGGCGGTGTACTTCGCGGTGGTCTTGTCGAGCTCGTTCTCGGCGCGTACGACGTCGTCCTCGCCGGCCTCGCCGTCCTTCTGGATACGCTTGAGCTCTTCCATCGTCTTGCGGCGCACGTTGCGAATGGACACCTTGGCGTCCTCGCCCTTGCCCTTGGCCTGCTTGACGAACTCGCGGCGTCGTTCCTCGGTCAGCTGCGGCACGCCGATACGAATCAGGTTGCCGTCGTTGGTGGGGTTGACGCCGAGATCGGAATTGCGGATAGCGGTTTCGATCGGCCCGAGCTGATTCGACTCGTACGGCTTGATCACCACCAATCGCGCCTCCGGCACGCTGATGCTGGCCAGCTGGGTGATGGGCGTCGGGGCACCGTAGTACTCGATGACGATGCGCGAGAACATTCCCGGGTTGGCCCGCCCGGTGCGGATCGAGGACAGATCGTCACGGGCAACCGATACGGCCTTTTCCATCTTCTCTTCGGCGTCGAAGAGAGCTTCGTCAATCACGATCTGTCCTCCATCGTCTTCGTTCTCGGTTCGTTCGCGGTCGTGTCGGCGGCATTCACGACGTGACCAGCGTGCCGATGTTCTCGCCCGACACGGCGCGAGCAATGTTTCCCTGAATCAGCAAATTGAACACCAACATCGGCATCTGATTGTCCATGCAGAGGCTGAAGGCAGTCGCGTCGGCAACTTTGAGGCCTCGCTCGAGGGCTTCGCGGTGGGTGATCGTGTCGAACATCGTCGCGTCGGGATCGAGCCGTGGATCGGCCGAGTAGACACCGTCGACGGCCTTGGCCATCAACAGCACCTCGGCACCGATCTCGAGCGCCCGCTGCGCCGCCGTCGTATCCGTCGAGAAGTAGGGCATGCCCATACCTGCGCCGAAGATGACGACACGCCCCTTCTCGAGGTGCCGTCGCGCGCGCAGCGGGAGGTACGGCTCGGCCACCTGGCCCATCGTGATCGCGGTCTGGACTCTGGTGGCAACACCCTGCTTTTCCAGAAAATCCTGCAGCGCAAGACAATTCATGACCGTGCCGAGCATGCCCATGTAGTCCGAGCGAGATCGGTCCATCCCCCGCTGCTGCAATTCGGCACCGCGGAAGAAGTTTCCGCCACCGATCACCACGGCGACCTGAACTCCGGTGGCCACCACCTCGGCGATCTGCTCGGCAACGTTGTTCACGACATCCGGATCGAGCCCCACCTGGCCACCACCGAACATCTCCCCACCCAGTTTGAGCATCACGCGTCGGAACCCGGGACGGTCAGGGGCCGGATCGGTCATAGCTCTCCTCGGTACTCGTCGAACACTACGGTTTACTCACCGATCATCCTGCCCTATCGGCACCCGATCGGTGGACACGGCTCCGACCTGCCTCGCGCACGAACGATGCCGTCCACTCGATGAAATCGAATGAACGGCATCGCCTCGATCGGATCGAGCGCAGACTAGCTGGCGCCGACCTCGAATCGGGAGAAACGGGTGATGGTCACGCCGGCCTCGTCGAGGATGGCCTTGACGGTCTTGTTGCCGTCCTGAACCGACTTCTGCTCGGTGAGAACGACGTCCTTGAAGAATCCGTTGACGCGACCTTCGACGATCTTCGGCAGAGCCTGCTCCGGCTTGCCCTCTTCGCGCGCGGTTTCTTCTGCGATCCGACGCTCGGCGGCGACCAGATCCTCGGGAACCTCGTCACGGGTGACGTACTTGGCCTTGAGCGCTGCGATCTGCATCGCCGCAGCGCGCGCAGCATCGCCGGCGGCGTCGCCGTCACCGGTGTACTCGACCAGCACGCCGACGGCAGGCGGCAGGTCCGCGCTGCGCTTGTGCAGGTAGGTCGCGGTGTTGCCGTCGTAGGACACGACGCGGCGAATTTCGAGCTTCTCGCCGATCTTGGCCGACAACTCGTTCAGAGCCGTCTCGACGGTCTTGCCGTTCAGGTCGAGTGCCTTGAGAGCGTCGACATCAGCAGGCTCGCCTGCTGCAGCCGTCGCCGCGACGGACGCGGCGAACGTCTGGAACTCGTCGTTCTTGGCCACGAAGTCGGTCTCGGAGTTGATCTCCACGAGCACTCCACCCTCGGCGACGACGAGGCCTTCGGCGGTGTTGCGCTCGGCGCGCTTGCCGACGTCCTTGGCACCCTTGATACGCAGGTACTCGACGGCCTTGTCGTAGTCGCCGTCGTTCTCGGCGAGTGCGTTCTTGCAGTCCATCATTCCGGAGCCGGTGAGCTCGCGGAGCCGCTTGACGTCGGCGGCAGTGTAGTTCGCCATCGTGGGCGAGCCTCCTCAAAAGTCTGAATACGGGCGTTGACGAAAGTGCTGTTCTCGAATCGTGATCGACGGGCTCGCTGTGGAGCCGGACCGATCACAACCCTGACATACCGAAGCGGCCCCGGCCCACCCCTGAGGGTGAACCGGGACCGAATTCGATCAAGCCTGAGCGGCCGGCGCTTCTTCTGCTGCCGGTGCTTCTTCTGCTGCCGGGGCGTCGGCGGCCGGCGCATCGGCTGCGGGAGCCTCTGCTGCCGGAGCGTCAGCGGCCGGGGACGCCTGTGCGAGCTGCTCGAGCTCCCACTCTGCGAGCGGCTCGCCTGCGCCGACCTCGGGCTTGGCGTCGGTTGCGGTGTTCTGGCCTGCACGGGCCTGCACACCTTCGGCCACTGCGGATGCGACGACCTTGGTCAGCAGCGCAGCGGAACGGATCGCGTCGTCGTTACCCGGGATCGGGTAGTCGACCACGTCGGGATCGCAGTTGGTGTCCAGGATCGCGATGACCGGGATCTTCAGCTTGCGCGCTTCGCCGACGGCGATGTGCTCCTTGTTGGTGTCGACGATCCAGATGGCCGACGGAACCTTGGCCATGTCGCGGATGCCGCCGAGGGTGCGATCGAGCTTGGTCATCTCACGCGTGAGCATGAGGATTTCCTTCTTGGTGCGTCCCTCGAAGCCACCGGTCTGCTCCATTGCCTCGAGCTCCTTGAGGCGGACCAGGCGCTTGTGCACGGTCTGGAAGTTGGTGAGCATGCCACCGAGCCAGCGCTGGTTCACGTAGGGCATGCCCACGCGATTTGCCTCAGCGGCGATGGACTCCTGTGCCTGCTTCTTGGTGCCGACGAACAGAACGGTGCCGCCGTGGGCGACCGTCTCCTTGACGAACTCGTAGGCCTTGTCGATGAAGGTCAGAGTCTGCTGCAAGTCGATGATGTAGATGCCGTTGCGGTCGGTGAAGATGAATCGCTTCATCTTCGGGTTCCAGCGACGGGTCTGGTGTCCGAAGTGTGTGCCGCTGTCGAGCAGCTGCTTCATTGTTACTACAGCCATGGCTGAATAACTCTCTTTCATGGTTCGGTTGACGCAGAGTGTCGGTGACCTCTGCCCTGGCGACCGCCGAAGTTGTCGGACCTGAACCACAGGGGGATCAGGACCGCCGACAACCGGTTCTCGTATCGTGAACTCTGCCGAGGCAGTCGATACGATGACGCGGACGCGCGAAGTCGACCCGTGCACGCACAGGCCGCAACAAGGAGTGTAGACCTGCGGCGGCCCCCGTCATAACCAGGCCCGACTGTCAAGAGATTCCGGTGCCTGTGGACGAATCTTTCGGTTGTCCACAATTCGTGCTGGGCCTCGTTTTCCAGCACATTCACAGGCCATCGTCGACGAGTGAACACTCTTCGTACCGGGTGCATCGCCTGCGTTCTTGCCGCGATCGTGCTGACCACGCCGGCCGCGGCAGCCGAATCGGACTCGTTCGCGTGGCCGATACGGCCGCACCCTCGCGTCGTGACACCGTTCGACCGCCCGGAACACGATTGGCTCCCCGGCCATCGCGGGGTCGACCTCGCCGCGGCGGACGGCACCTCGGTTCTGGCCGTCGCCGACGGCACGGTCGTGTTCGCAGGCCTCGTGGCCGGTAAGCCGGTGGTGTCGGTGGACCATCCGGGCGGACTTCGATCGACGTACGAACCCGTGACGGCGGCGGTCCGGGCCGGAGCACGAGTACGACGCGGCGACATCCTGGGTTCGCTGACGTCGGGACACGACGGCTGCACGGCGACATGCCTGCACTGGGGCATCAAGCGGGGCCGCGAATACCTCGATCCGACGGCCCTGGTGCGTGCCCGTCCGATCAGATTGAAACCCGTGCAGGAGCCGGGTCGGTGACGGTCAGCGCGCAGGGCCGGAGTGACGACCGGACGCGGCAGGAAAGTCGTCCGCAACCATGGCGGCAAGCTCGACGAAAGCGCTCCTGGTCTGGGGACGCAGCTTCTCGAGATCGACCACGGCCCCCTCGGCGAGGTGCTCGTCGAACGGAACCACCAGCACCGCGCGGCAGCGTTCCAGGAAGTGCTGCTGCAACAAGTTCATGTCGACCGCGGACGAACCCGGTCGGACCGAACTGATCACCACGACCGTGCGCTCGACCAGGTGGCCGTATCCGTGCAGTTCCAGCCAGTCCAGAGTCGCGGCTGCGCTGCGTGCCCCGTCGACGGCCGGCGAACTGACCAGAACCAGCGCATTGGCCAGCTGCAGCACCCCGTTCATCGCCGAGTGCATGATGCCGGTTCCGCAGTCGGTGAGGATCAGGTTGTAATAGACCTGCAGCATGTCGATGACTGCGCGATAGTCCTCTTCGCCGAACATCTCCGACGCCGAGGGATCCCGCTCACCGGCCAACACTTCCAGTCGGCTCGGTGCCTGCGAGGTATGAGCGCGAATGTCGGAATACCGGCGAATGTTCGGGGCTGCGGCCAACAAGTCGCGAACAGTCGACGCGGTCTGACGCGGTACCCGCTCTCCGAGTGTCCCGAAATCCGGGTTCGCGTCGACGGCAATGACGCAATCTCCGCGCAGCGACGCGAACGTCGACCCCAGACCCAGAGTGGTCGTCGTCTTGCCGACCCCGCCCTTGAGCGACAGGAACGCGATGCGGTAGTCCCCCAGCACCGGCTGCCGTATGCGATCGACCTGGTTGCGGTAGCGCTCCTCGGCCGTCGACTCGCCGGGGTTGATGACGCCACCGGTCAACCGGTGCACACCGCGACGCCACCCCGACGACGAGGTGCGCTTGGGTCGTTTCAGCAGCGATTCGGCACCCAGGTCCTGACTGCTCGGACGATACGGATTCGGGGCACCTGCCCACGGCTGCGGGGACCAGGGTGCCTGCTGGGCCGGCTGGGCCTGCGACCGATCGTCCCCGACGGGCGGAACGGGCGGCATCTGCGCGTCGGGATAGGCGGCCGGCGGGCCCGGTCGAAGCGGCACGGGCGGGTTGTACCGCGGGGGCACGGGTGGTCGCTGCGCAGAATCGGGCGTCTGCCACGGCGGGGGCTGCCGGGGCGTGGGGCGTGGAGTGGACTTCGGTTCCGACGGTACGGATCCGGCGGCATCGTCACCCCGGCCGGCGACTGCACTGCCGTCGACTGCACTGCCGTCGCCTGTACTGCCGGGTCGTGCCCCGTTCACCGGCGCACTGTGGCCATGCGTCGACCACGGCTCCGATTTACCTTGCGGTCGGTCGCGGTCCACGGTCCCCCGTATTCGGTGTAGTCGATCCTGGGCAGACGCTACCAAACGATGCGCCGCCCAGCTCGACGCTCATGCTCTGGGATGCGCCTGATCGTGCACCGCCCGCAACCGTTCGACGGATACGTGAGTGTAGATCTGCGTCGTGGCAAGAGATGCATGTCCGAGCAGTTCTTGCACCACCCGGAGATCGGCACCTCCTTCCAGCAGATGCGTGGCTGCCGTATGGCGGAGGCCGTGCGGTCCCAGGCTGGGGCCGCCGGGGACTGTCTCCAGCACAGCATGCACCGCCGACCTGGCCTGTCGCTGGTCGAGTCGTCCACCCCGACGCCCGAGCAACAGGGCCGGTCCGGATCGATCGACGGCCAGGGCAGGCCTGCCGTCGGTGAGCCAGGCGTCGAGTGCCTGCGCGGCCGGCAGACCGTACGGTGCCGACCGTTCCTTGTTGCCCTTGCCCACCACCCGAACGACTCGTCGATCGGTGTCCACGTCGTCGACATCGAGACCGCACAGCTCCCCCACGCGGACCCCGGTCGCATACAACAGTTCGACGACGAGTCGATCGCGCAGCGCTATGGGATCGAGTTCGGCGGCACCCGACTCGGCAGCGTCCAGCGCTCGCGTCGCTTGATCGTGACGCAGCACTCCGGGCAGGGTGCGGTGACCCGACGGGGACGCGAGACGCTGCGCGGGGCCGACCTTCACAGCCCCGACCCGTTCGAGCCACGCCCCGAACGTTCGCACCGACGAGGTGCGCCTGGCCATCGATGTCCGGGCCGCGCCGGCCGCCGAGTACCCCGCCAACCACGAGCGCACGACACGCAGATCCAGATCGGCGATCGTCGCGCCCGGTGAGGACGCGGCCAGGTGCGCCAGCAACGAACGTGCGTCGGCAACGTAGGCCCGGATGGTGTGCTCCGACCGTTCCCGTCCGAGGCGCAGGTGTTCGGCGAACTCCTCGACGTGCACCTCCAGGTGCGGCGGCAGCGAATCGGTCATCGGCTCAGCTTGGGCGCTGACGTCTCGCGCGACAACCGGACACGCCGTCGGGTGGACGTCGGTGCGCGATCAGGCGTCGACTCCCGCCTCCGCCTGTGCCAGCTCACGCTTCCAGGCTCGGAAAGTTTCCTCGGTCCGCCCCCGACGCCAGTAACCCGAGATCGACGCCCACTCGGCCCCGACCCCACGTTCCTTGCGGATGTACGGACGGAGGTTGTGCATGACGGCCTGCGCCTCACCGTGGACGAACACCTGCGCCTGCCCGGGTAACCATTCGGTGCTCTTGACGGCCTCGATCAGCGGTGCGTTGTCTCCGGCCCGGTCGTCGCCGATCTCGTTCGACGACGCGCCCCGGTGGACCCAGGTGACGTCGACGACTGCGAGGGTCTCCATGTAGATCTCGTCGTGACGGTCGCCGACCTCGATGAACACCTTGGCAATGGCGTCTTCGGGGAGGGCCTCGACCGCAGCCGAGATGGCCGGGATAGCCGATTCGTCGCCTGCGAACAGGTGCCAATCGGCATCGGGGCGAGGCGCGTATGCCCCCGACGGCCCGAAGAACGACATCTCGTCGCCCGGCTTCGCGCGTGTGGCCCACGGTCCGGCGACGCCCTCGTCGCCGTGCACCACGAAGTCGATGGCGATTTCCCGCGCGTCGGTGTCGACGGATCGAACGGTGTAGGTCCGCATGATCGGATCGTCCTCGGTTCCGAAGAACAGCTTGACGTACGCATCGGTCTTATCGATGGCGTCGAACTCCTCGAAGCCTGGACCACCCAGATATACCCGGTGCATGTGCGGGGTCAGCGCTTCCGTGCGCACTACGGTCAACGTGGTTTTCTTACGCGGCACTACAGACCCCTCTTCGAGCGAACGACGCCGATGCTCACTGCACCGACTAAGCATTACCTAACACCCTACCTTCACCGGGCCTCGGTAGGGCCGTCACCTCAGCCGCGCACCACCCGGGCCCACCCGGTCTCGTCGTTGCTCACGAAGCCGTCCATCTCCATCACCGGTAGCGCGGCACGGACCTTCGACAACGGAACCCCGGAACTCTCCGACAGTTCACGGGTGGACAACGCTCCCGTGGCCGGCAGCGCGTCGTAGATCAACAGTGCGGTCTCGGACAGCGCATCTATTTCCCGGAACAGATCGGGACGGGGTTCCTCCGGCGAGCCGAGCGCCCCGGCCTCGGCCACCACATCGTGCGAGCTCGACACCAGAACGGCCTCACCCTCACGAATCATGCGATGGCATCCCTTCGACGTCGGAGAGGTGACGGGCCCCGGCACGGCAAGAACGGGGCGGCCCAGTTTCGCCGCCCACGCCGCGGTGTTGCGCGCCCCGCTCCGCCATCCCGCCTCCACGACCACCACCGCCGATCCGAGTGCCGCCACCAACCGGTTGCGCGCCAGGAACCGGTGCTTGGCCGGAGTGGTGCCCGGCGCGTATTCACTGAGAACCACCCCGCTCGAGGCGATCTGACGCAACAGTCGGGAGTGTCCCGCCGGGTATGCCCGGTCGACGCCGCAGGCGAGCACCGCCATCGTCGTCCCCTCGACTCCGAGCGCCGCACGGTGCGCTGCCGCATCGATACCGAATGCAGCCCCCGATACGACGGTCCAGCCGTCCAGCGCCAGATCGGCGGAGATCTCGGCAGTGACGTGGTCGCCGTACGGACTCGACGCTCGGGTTCCGACTATCGACACCGATCGTTCGGTGTCTGCTCCGACAGACCGGTTTCCCAACGCCCACAGTGCGATCGGCGGCGATGTGTCGACACCCGCGGTGAGGCCGGACCCATCGAAGCCGAGAAAACGCCACGCAGGCCACTCGTCGTCGTCAGGGGTGATCAGCCGTCCACCGAGAGCGGCCATGTGGTCCAGATCTGCTGCTGCAGTGTCGACATGAGCCCGTGCTGCCAGTCGCTCACCCAAGTGTCCGGCGCGTACGGCTGCGGCGGTGGCCTCGGGGCCGTGGGCAGCGGCGTGGTCCGTCACCATGCGGTGCGGACCCTGTGCCACCCGAGACAGATACGCCCACGCCAGCCGACGTGCGTCATAGGTCATGCCACTCCCCTGTCTCGAAAATCCAGTGCGGCACCGACCTCGTCTGCACCGGGCACGGTGCCGCCGGCGAGATCGTTCAGAGTCCACGCCACCCGTATCGCACGATCGGCACCGCGCGCGGTCAGCGATCCGTTGCGCAATGCCCGCTCGATCGGTGCCAGCGTCGACCGAGCGAGCCGAAACCGTTGGCGCAGTGCTGGTCCGGGGACTTCCGCATTGGTCCTCCACCCGAACTCCGACCAACGATGGGCAGCGGCATCTCGTGCTCCCGTCACCCGTGCGCGGATATCGGCCGTTCCTTCTCCGACGTCGTCGACCAGCGCCCCGGTCGCGACTCCCATCATCTGAATTCGGAGATCGACCCGGTCGAGGAGCGGTCCGGACAGTTTTCCCAAGTACTTGCGGCGAGCAGTGGGCGCGCACACGCAGTCGGCCTGCCGCGCCGGCGCGCACGGACACGGATTGGCCGCCAGGACGAGTTGGAACCTCGCCGGGTACCGGGCCACCCCGTCTCGACGCGCAATCCGAATTTCACCGTCCTCGAGTGGGGTTCGCAACGCTTCGAGTACCCGGATGCTCATCTCGGCGCATTCGTCGAGAAACAGAACTCCGCGATGCGCGCGACTGACTGCGCCCGGTTTGGCCATACCGGTGCCTCCTCCGACCAACGCACTCACCGACGTCGAATGGTGTGGCGCGATGAACGGCGGTGACGTGATCAGCGGCCGCGCACTCGTCAGCAGCCCCGCCACCGAATGGATCGCGGTCACCTCCAGCGCCTCGGACTCGGTGAGCGGCGGGAGAATCCCCGGAAGACGTTGCGCCAGCATCGTTTTCCCGATCCCCGGTGGCCCGGTCAACATAATGTGATGCGCACCGGCCGCAGCGACCTCCAACGCCCATCGGGCATCCGCCTGACCGGCAACGTCACTGAGATCCGGATAGCTCTCCTGATGCCAGTCGGTCGGGGTGGGCGATTCCAGCGCCTGCTCACCACGAAGCCACGCAACGACATCCGCCAGGCAATCGGCACCCAACACCTCGATACCGTCAACCAGACCCGCTTCGGGCAGACACCGACTCGGCACCACCACCCGCTGCCACCCCGCCGCCTTCACCGCGAGCACTCCGGGCAGAACCCCGCGGACCGCACGCAACCTGCCGTCCAGAGCCAACTCCCCCAGAAACACCGTCTCCGACAGGCTTCCCCGCGGAATGGCCTTGGCGGCGTCGAGGACCGACAATGCCAACGCCAGGTCGTACACCGAGCCACCCTTGGGCAACGTCGCCGGAGACAACGCGAGAATCACTCGACTGTCCGGCCAGGTACCACCCGAATTCTTCACCGCGGCCTTGACCCGATCACGCGATTCGTTCAGCGCGGTATCGGGCAGTCCCACCAGATGGGTCCCCGGAAGACCCTGACCGATATCGGCTTCGATCTCCACCAACACTCCGTCGACGCCGTTGACCGCCACCGAATGGGCTCGCCCCAGGGGCATCAGAACGCCGCCCTGACGTGAGTGAGAACGGGGTCGTCACCGCGACCGATCACGATGGCGATCACGTCGAATCGGATGTGGACCCACGGCCCTCCGCGAAGCGAAAGCCACTGCAACGCCAATCCTCTGATCCGAGTCTGCTTGGTGTACGTCACCGCTTCCGCCGGCGTTCCGTAACCGATTCCCGAACGCGTTTTGACTTCGACGAACACCATCGTCTCGCCCTCGCGCGCAATGATGTCGAGCTCCCCCGAACGATGCCGCCAATTCCGCTCGATCACCTCCAGGCCGATGTGCTCGAGATGGCGTGCAGCAAGGTCCTCACCGCGGGCCCCGAGTTCTTGATTGGTCGGCATGTCGAATTCCTCCACTCTGCGGCCGCACAGCACGGCCGGATCCGGTCGCCATGACGGTGACACGACCGAAAGGAGGTGATTCCGAGAAAGTGCAGGTGCCGCATTGCCCTGTGGACACGCGCAATCCTGTGGAGAGAACCGTCGAATCGCAGGGCCGAAACACCTGTTTTGTCGTACCTGTGTGCTTACCAGCGTTCATGCCCTGTCGATCGCCCGACAAATGGTTCGAACATGCAAAAGCTCCGTCCGGATTACTGCACGGACGGAGCTGAAGCACGGAATCGGTAATCGAATTCGATGACCGAACTACCGCTGACCGAAGACAGCGGGCATATCAAGGCTGGGAGGCGGTCAGTGCGCAGCCTCGTAGGCGGCCTGAACTTCCTGGCTGATTCGACCTCGGGCGCTGACCTCGTGGCCGTTCTCGCGAGCCCACGCTCTGATGTCCTGCAGATCGACCTTTCCTCGAGCCGGTGCAGGCGCGGCACCGGTCTTGCGGGGGCGGCGACCGGAAATCTTCTCGGCGTGCTCGATCCAGAAAGCCAGCTGCTCGTGCAGTTCGTTCGCATGCTTGAGATTCAAGTCGATGCGGTACTGGTTTCCACCGATACCGAATTCGATCGACTCCCCCTGGCCTTCTTTGATTACCGAACCGTCGACATCGTCGATCATCTGGACAAGCGTCTTGCGTGCCATCTCGTACCTCTTACGCGTCTGGGAGAATGTGGTAATTCAAGTTCTACCACCGATTATCGGACCGAGGCAAAGACCCAACGATGTTCACATCGGCGTAGGGTCGAAAACATTCGGTACGAAAACGTGTGAATACCGGAAGCTATTTGCATCATTAAATCGAAATACTATGTGAGACAACAAAATTCGGCGTTCACATTTCGACGATTCTCCCGCGCTCGACGCAACCCGGCAACGGGCCTCTGCTCGAAACAGAACACGCGGAATTATTCGGTCGGTTGTCCAGCTTTTCGCTGATCGGTGCGCTTCGGAACACTCCACACGGGAAATCTGCCGAGCGGAACCGTCCAGGTGCGCCCGTCAGGCACCGGGCACACCTGCCGATCCGACCCGGGTAGGACTATTCGGGGAGACGCAGATCCGGTTTGTCCAGCTCTTCGATGTTGACGTCCTTGAACGTGATCACCCGCACGTGCTTGACGAAACGAGCCGGTCGGTACATGTCCCATACCCACGAGTCGGACATCCGCAATTCGAAGTAGATCTCACCGTCGGCATTGTGCGGAATGAGTTCGACGGAGTTCGCGAGATAGAAACGACGCTCGGTTTCGACGACATAGTTGAACTGTCCGACGATGTCCCGATACTCGCGGTACAGCGAGAGCTCCATCTCGGTTTCGTACTTTTCGAGATCTTCGGCACTCATCGGTCTCTTTCATCCTCCAGTCGGGCGTGAAATTCAATCATGGCGCACCGTCGTCGGTGCAGTCCATTCGCCCCAGCGCGTCGACCTCGCTACGCGAGCGACCGGCTGCCGCGGCAGCCACGTTGGCATAGGACATTCGATGCTCCCGGCTCGGGCCGAGCGTGGTCATCGCGGTCGAATGAGCACGTGTGCTGTACCCCTTGTGCACGGCGAATCCGTAGCCGGGAATGTCGGTGTCCATCTGCACCATCAACCGGTCTCTGGACACCTTGGCCAGCACACTGGCCGCAGCGATGCAGGCAGCTGTGGCATCCCCTCCGATGACGGGTAGAGACGGCACCGGAAGTCCGGGAACCCGAAAGCCGTCGGTGAGGACATACCCGGGAGTGAGGCCCAGGCCCGCCACCGCGCGGCGCATTCCCTCGATGTTCGCCACGTGCACCCCGATGCGGTCGACCTCGGCCGCGTCGACGAACACCACACTCCACGCGAGTGCCAATTTCTTGATCCGGGGAAAGAGCTCCTCCCGGCGACGCTCGGTCAGCTTCTTGGAATCGTCGAGGTCCGCAAGGGCCGTGTGCGCCCGGGATCCCAGAATGCACGCCGCGACCGTCAACGGCCCCGCGCAGGCTCCCCTGCCTGCTTCGTCGACACCCGCAACCGGACCGAGCCCGTTGCGTTCGAGTGCCGATTCCATGGTCCGCAGCCCCGCCGCCCTCCTGATGATGGGACGAGGCGGCCACGACGAGCGGCTCAGAGATGCGCGCGCACGAGGCGCGGGACGAGGACGGGCCGTCATCGACCCTGAATGTCCGGCGAGTCCAGGAGGCCGGTTCGCGATGGCGGCAACGCGATGGCCACGGCCTTGCCTATCACATTGTCCAGCGGAACGGTGCCGGTGAACTCGTCGGTGACGTGATATCGCGAGTCTCGCGAATTGCTGCGGTTGTCGCCCATGACCCAGATGTTGCCCTCGGGCACCGTGACAGGGTCGAAGCACCGGCCCGATTTCAATTCGGTCTCGCACGTCATCGTGTCCGGAACGAACGGGAAATCCATCTGTATGTACGGCTCGTCCAACGGCTTTCCGTCCACGAGCACCCGCCCCTGAGCATCACAGCACTCGACCGTCTGACCGCCGGTGGCAATGACGCGTTTGACCAGATCGTTCTCGTCCGGAGCGACGACTCCGATCAAAGAGCCCACTTCCTGGGCCCCGCGGATGACCGAATTGTCGGAGCGCTGCGAGACGAATTCGTCGTTCCAGGAATCGGGGCCGCGGAACACGACGATATCGCCGGGCTTCGGATCGCCGAATCGATAGCCGATCTTCTCCACGACGATGCGGTCCCCGGTGCAGCCGGCGCAGCCGTGCAGTGTCGGCTCCATGGATTCGGATGGGATGAGATAGACCCGGGCGACGAACGTCTGAAGCAGAAAACTCAGCACGAGAGCTACCAGAATGAGGATGGGAAGTTCACGCCAGAAGGACCGCTGCTTGCGATCCGCACGCTTGTTCCGGGGAGACTCGTCGTCGGGCTCGTTCGTCGAACCCTGTGGGGTCGGATCCTGTGGGGACTGCGTCACCTGGACAGGTTAGCCGGAACCGTCGCCCGCGGGCCGGTCGGTCCGCGCCTGCGGCGTTTTCACCGAGCATCGCTCGTACCGGTACGTCCGAAATGTCAGGGCGGTGGCTCCAACGCACCATGCCGCGTCACCGATGTTCGGTGACGCGGCATGGTTGCTGCTCGAAGCGGTCGATACGACCGGGTCAGCGCTTTTCTTTGATCTTGGCGGCCTTGCCACGCAGATCGCGGAGGTAGTACAGCTTCGCGCGACGAACGTCGCCGCGAGTGAGGACCTCGAACTGCGCGATGTTGGGGCTGTGCACCGGGAAAGTGCGCTCCACGCCGACGCCGAACGACACCTTACGAACGGTGAACGTCTCGCGGACGCCACCGCCCTGACGTCGAATCACGACGCCCTTGAAGATCTGAATACGCTCTTTCGAGCCTTCGATAACCTTGACGTGCACGTTCAGCGTGTCGCCGGGGCGGAAATCGGGGATGTCGCTACGCAGCGACTGATTGTCGAGAAAGTCCAGGGTGTTCATCGGTTGTGCCATCCTTGCGTTCTGCGCTTGAGCAGAGGAACCGAGCGGCTCGCCACCGAGGCGGCACAACTGGTTCGTACTCCGAGTGAGGTGTGTGCCTCGCGAGAGGCAACCCGCCTATTGTGCCAGACCGTCAGGCGTTCGAGGAAATCGCCCCGACCGAGGACTGGGCCACGGTTCCGGCCTGGGGTGCGGGCACGACGGTACGCGCGAGCTCGTCCTCGGTGGCCTCGACCGCATGAACAATGCTGGGCTTGCCCGCGATCGCATCCTGCAGGTAGATCTTGGCCCGTATGAGCGGCCTGCGCCACTTCTTCTCTCGCCGCAGCGCACGCTCCATCTTCTTCGGTCTGCTCGTGTAGCGCCACCTCGCCCAGGGTGCACTCGGCCTGCTGAGTCGGACCGCGGCCAGAATGAGGATGGGCAGAACGAACAGCCCGATCAGCCCGGTCCAGATCTTGCCCTTGAGCAGCACGACGACGCACAGACTCAGGTTGAGCAGTGCCAGCACACCGAGTGTTCCGCGAACCCAGGGATCGGGATCGGCCCGGAAATCGGCGGGGCTGAGCAGCTCCAACGGGTGAAGTCCCAGTAGCAGGAACCCGGTGAAGGCGACGGCTGCGAATACCGCATCGACGGATGTTCGGCCCTGCTCGGACCAGTAGACGTCGCGGAGATAGAAGATGAGGGCAAATTCGTCGAGCACGAGGGCAGCGCCGCTGCCGAAGATCGCCGCCAGCACGGCACCGATGGTCTGCGACCCGTCCACGTACACCGCGATGAGCCCGATCCCCGCCAACAGCATCAGCACGATTCCGAACACGACATGGTGAATGTGCTGGCCGCCAGGGGTGATGTTGCCCGGCCACCACTTCACATCCGCGCGAATCATTCTGACGCTCAGGCGAATCAGCAGAAATCCCACGAGTAGGCCGAGCAGGAAGCAGAGCAACGGAAGGCGGCCGTGCTCGACGACACCGTGCTCCAACCACCTCACGCGCTCCACGTCCTTCCCGCCGCACGCCCGAAACAACGGCTATCGCCGAATCAGCCTATTCTCGTTCGTCGCCGCCGGGGTCGGCATCGACCGGGAAAGTCCGAGCGCTACTTCCCGAAGCCCGCTTTGCGCAACGCGTCGGCCATGGAACCTGCCGCAGGCGTCGCCGCGGGTCCACCTCCACGTCGATCGCGTTGCGGCCGGTTGCCCTGGCCGCCATTGCTCTGACGGCCGTTGCCCTTGCTCGAGGACGTACCGCGGGAGCGGTCACCCTGCTGCCCACGAGGTGTGTCCTTGCCGCCGCTCGCACCGGGCTCGTCGTCCAACCGCAGACTCAGGCCGATGCGCTGACGTGGGATGTCGACCTCCATCACCTTGACCCGCACCACATCGCCGGATTTGACGACCTCACGCGGGTCCTTGACGAAGTTGTGCGACATCGCAGAGACGTGAACGAGTCCGTCCTGATGCACGCCGACGTCGACGAAAGCACCGAACGCCGCCACGTTGGTCACGACACCTTCGAGCGTCATCCCCGGCTTCAGGTCGGCGACCTTCTCGATACCGGCTGCGAAAGTAGCGGTCTTGAACTCCGGACGCGGATCGCGTCCAGGCTTCTCCAGCTCGGAGATGATGTCGGTGACGGTGGGCAACCCGAATCGTTCGTCGACGAATTCGGCGGGATCGAGGCGGCGCAGGAGTGCGGTGTTGCCCACCACCTCGCGCACGCCCACACCCGCCTTGCCGACGATGCGGCGCACGACGGGATAGGCCTCCGGGTGCACGCTGGAGCGGTCGAGTGGATCCTCTCCCCCGGAGATGCGCAGGAACCCGGCGCACTGCTCGAAAGCCTTGGGACCCAAGCGCGGTACGTCCTTGAGGGTGCTGCGGCTGGCGAACGGACCGTTCTGGTCGCGGTGCGCCACGATGCTCTCGGCGAGCGAACCGGCGATACCGGAGACCCTCGACAGCAAGGGCACCGATGCTGTGTTGACATCGACACCCACCGCGTTCACCGCATCCTCGACCACGGCCCCGAGAGAACGGGCGAGCAGAGTTTCGGAGATGTCGTGCTGGTACTGGCCGACACCGATGGACTTGGGGTCGATCTTGACCAGCTCGGCCAACGGATCCTGCAGCCTGCGAGCGATCGAGACCGCGCCGCGGATGGAGACGTCGAGTTCGGGCAGCTCACTCGAGGCGTACGCCGACGCCGAGTAGACCGAGGCACCCGCCTCGGACACCACCACCTTGGTCAAATTCGCCGCCGGGAATTTTGCTATCAATTCTGCTGCCAGAGAATCGGTTTCGCGTGACGCCGTACCGTTTCCGATGGCGATGAGCTCCACCTTGTGCTTGGCCGCGAGCCCGGCGAGTGTGGCCACGGCCTGGTCCCACTTGCCCTGCGGCTTGTGGGGATAGATCGTGTCGTAGTCGACGACCTTGCCGGTGGCGTCGACGATCGCCACCTTCGTTCCGGTACGAAAGCCCGGGTCGAGTCCCATCGTGGTGCGGTTTCCGGCGGGTGCGGCCAACAACAGGTCTTTGAGGTTGCTCGCGAACACGTCCACGGCGTCCTTCTCGGCCGACTGGCGCAGTCTCATGCGCGTATCGAGTGAGACGGTGACCAGCATCTTGGTGCGCCATGCCCAGCGAACGGTATCGAGCAGCCACTTGTCGGCCGGGCGGCCGCGATCTGCGATTCCGAACTTGGTTGCGATACGCCCCTCGTAGACACTGGGCACACCGGGAGTCGGCTCGTCCCGCTCGGGTTCGAACCCGAGGGACAGAATCTCTTCCTTCTCACCGCGTAGCGTCGCGAGGATGCGATGCGAGGGCAGGCTCGTGAACGGTTCGGAGAACTCGAAGTAGTCCGAGAATTTCGCGCCTTCCTCCTCTTTCCCCTTGCGCACGGTGGCGACCAGCTTGCCGGAGGTCCACATCAGTTCACGCAGCTCACCCACCAGGTCGGCATCCTCGGCGAAACGCTCGACGAGAATTGCTCGTGCCCCGTCGAGCTGCTCCTGATCGAACTGCGCCGGGTCGGTGGACGGATCGGTGAACAGGGCGTCTGCGACGGGTTCGTGGCCGGCCTCGCGCGCAATCTGTGCCTTCGTCCGACGCTTGGGCTTGAACGGCAGGTAGATGTCTTCGACGCGGGCCTTGGTCTCGGCCAGCATCAGCGACTGTTCGAGCGCGTCGTCGAGTTTGCCCTGCGAACGAATCGATTCGATGACGGCATCTCGCCGCTCGTCGAGTTCTCGGAGGTATCGAAGTCGCTCGTCGAGTTGGCGCAATTGCGCGTCGTCGAGTGTGCCGGTGACCTCCTTGCGATAGCGCGCGATGAACGGGACCGTGGACCCGCCGTCGAGGAGTTCTACAGCGGCACGAACCTGTTCTTCGCGAACATCGAGTTCTTCGGCTATGCGCTTGTTCACAGATTTCAGAGCAGTGGTCACGGCGATGGACCCTACCGCTAGTGTGGGACAGGTCGGTCAGCGGTTCTATGTGCGGGAGAGTTCTGTAGATGGTCAGGGGGGCTCGGTTACTGACCGCCACCTGCGCCGCACTGTTGGTCCTGAGCGCGTGCTCCGTACCGCCCGATGATCAGGCCGGCGATCCCGACGGCAGGGATTCGGCCGAGACATCGGCATCACCGTTCCCGGATATCCAGAAGGTCGACGGCGTGGCCTTGGAAGCGCGTATTCCGATGGCGGTGGAATCGGCGCGAGCCCGAGGTGCCGATGTGAACTTCGCGTTGCTGGATCGAGAGACCGGTTCCTACTACAGCAGCGATGCCGACGAGCCGATCGAAACGGCGTCGGTCTCCAAGCTCTTCATTGCCGACGAGGTGATGTTCGAGGCGCAGTCGCAGAACCGCCCCGTCTCCGCCGACGAGCTGGCCACGATGACCAGCATGCTCGAGTTCTCCGACGACAATGCCGCATACACGCTCTGGTATCGATACGGTTCGTCCGAGATCGTCCGCGCAGTCGCGGCGCGATATGCCCTGAGGAACACCGACGCTCCCGGCGACGACCAGTGGTACAACACGGAAACGACTCCCAGTGACCTGGTCGGCTACTACGCCGGGCTGCTGAACGGCAGCGGCGGCCTGACCACCGCGTCGACCGACATCATCATCGGAATGCTGCGACGCTCGGCCCCTGTAGCTGCCGACGGCTACAAGCAACACTTCGGGATCGTCGACGGCTTACCGGGCGAGACCGTGCATGCAGTCAAGCAGGGCTGGATGTGCTGCGTGTCCGATCGGTGGGTCCATCTGTCGACGGGAACCATCGGCGCGGACAATCGCTACGTACTGGCCCTGTCGTCCCGTGAAGACATCTTCTACGCCGACGACATGGAAAGTTACCCGGACACAGCCGTCGTCGACGTGAGCGACGACGCCAGCGCACTGCACGCACGGGACACTCTCACCGGCTTCGTGTCGATGTTGTTCCCCGACGGCAGAATCAGCTGACAACGTCAGTCCGTCAGTAGATCCGGGCGTCGGTCCGCTGTTCTGCGCAGGGATTGTTCTCGACGCCAGGCGGCGATCTTCGCGTGGTCGCCGGACAACAGAATCTCGGGGACGTCGAGTTCTCGCCATCGGGCAGGCCGGGTGTAACTCGGACCCTCCAGTAGCCCATCGGAGAACGAATCCTCTTGGTGCGACTGCTGATTGCCGAGTACGCCCGGCATCAATCTGACGACGGCCTCGGCCATGACCAGTACTGCCGCCTCGCCGCCGATGAGAACGTAGTCTCCGATGCTGACTTCCTCGACCCGAACGCGGCGTGCGGCGTCGTCGAACACGCGTTGATCGATGCCTTCGTAGCGACCGCACGCGAACACGAGATGCTGTTCGGTGGACCATCTTTCGGCCGTACGTTGTGTGAACGGCACCCCTGCGGGAGTGGGGACGACGAGGAGCGACTCGTCGGTCAGCACGTGGTCGAGTGCGT
Organism: Rhodococcus sp. 05-2255-1e; assembly: GCF_002259025.1. Classification (NCBI taxonomy): domain Bacteria; kingdom Bacillati; phylum Actinomycetota; class Actinomycetes; order Mycobacteriales; family Nocardiaceae; genus Rhodococcus; species Rhodococcus sp. 05-2255-1e. The sequence goes on from NZ_NOZE01000013.1 coordinate 190,210, forward strand.
CACCCCAGACGGTCGGCTTCATGACCATTCCCGGCCCGCCGCCGTACGGGGAATCGTCGACGGCCTTGTGCACATCGTGGGTCCAGGAGCGCAGGTCGTGAACCCCCACCGATACCAGCCCGCGATCGATCGCCTTACCGAGCAGAGCAGTACGCAGTGGGGTGAGGTATTCCGGGAAGATGGTGACGACGTCGAGGCGCACGAACTACTCCGGATCCAGCAAGCCCTCGGGCGGATCGATCTCGATTGTCTTGTCTGCCAACGACACAGACGTCACGATGGCCGAAACGAAGGGCACGAGAATCTCGGAACGACCGGATTGCTCATCGGCAGGGGGCGTGATGGACAGCAGTTCGCCTGCTGCCGAGTGCAGGACCTCGCGGACGGTACCGACGACGGAACCGTCGGTCAGTACCACGGTGAGGCCTTCGAGTTCGTGATCGTAGAACTCGTCCGGATCGTCGGACGGCGGGAGATCGGTCGATTCGACGACGAAGAGAATTCCGCGCAGTTCGTCCGCAGCGGTCTTGTCGTCGATACCGTTCAGACGCAGCAGAAGCCGCCCGGAGTGTTCCCGGACGGCGTCCACCGTGTGTGTCACGGGCTGTGCATTCGATCGTGGCTTGCGGCCACGCAGAACAGTTCCGACGGCGAATCTGTCGTCGGGGTCGTCGGTGCGAACCTCGACAACCACTTCACCTTTGATGCCGTGCGACTTGGCGACACGACCGATGACCAGCTCCATGATGGGTTACGTGACCTATTGGTCCGTGTCGACGACGTCGACACGGATGCCGCGACCACCGATTCCGGAGACGAGAGTGCGCAGCGCCGTAGCGGTGCGACCACCGCGTCCGATGACCTTGCCCAGGTCGTCGGGGTGCACGTGAACTTCCACGGTGCGACCACGACGGCCGGTGATCATCTCGACGCGAACGTCATCGGGATTGGCGACGATGCCGCGAACGAGATGTTCGACGGCATCGGCGACAACGGCACTCACTTCTCAGCAGCCTCGGCGGCCGGCGCGTCTGCCGTCTCGGTTGCTGCAGCGTCGGTGGTCTCCGCGGCAGCGGAATCGTCCGACTTCGGTGCCTTCTTCTTCTTGGCGGTGGTGGCCTCGCCCTGGGGCTCGGAATCCGCCTGCGCCAGCGCAGCGTTGAAGAGGTCGAGCTTCGACGGCTTGGGCTCGGCGACGCGGAGGGTGCCCTCGGTGCCGGGCAGGCCCTTGAACTTCTGCCAGTCGCCGGTGATCTTCAGCAATGCCTCGACGGGCTCGGTCGGCTGCGCGCCGACGCCCAGCCAGTACTGCGCACGCTCGGAGTTGATCTCGATGACGCTGGGGTCCTGCTTGGGCTCGTACGTCCCGATGGTCTCGATTGCACGGCCGTTACGGCGGGTACGGGCGTCGGAAATGACGACGCGGTAATGCGGGGTGCGGATCTTGCCGATACGCATGAGCTTGATCTTGACGGCCATGTTCTGGTGAAGCCTTTCGAGGAGTGGTCACTGCGCAATTCAGCGGTTCGCACGGCATGCGAACCCGGTTTTGCGTTGGAGTTGTCGTGACCGCCGCGCGGTACGTAACCGGAGACGGGCGAACAGCGGTCCATTCTGCCAGACGACCACCCGATACCCTCAATCGCCCGGTCAGGCCAGCAGAATCACCAAAGCCGGAAAGGTGTTGTTGACAGAGTGAGCCGTGGTCGACGCGACGATCGAGCCACTTCTCATTCTCGCGATGCCGATGGCGAGTCCTCCCCACAGCAGGACGACGAAGCGCCACCATTCTCGGTGCCAGATCGCGAACATCACCGCCGTGATCACCAGTACCACCCAGCGGTTGCCCAGCCACGCCATCGGCATGGGCCGAGTGCGTTTTTCGAGAGCTCCCCACAACATGCCGCGGAACATCGTTTCTTCGCAGATCGGTGCGCCGATCCAAATCCACACGGCGAAAACGACTTTCCACCCCACGGCGATGTCTGACATACCGCCCAGCGGTGCCTGATCCTGAAAATCGATACGCGAGAGCAGCACGAGTGCGAGCAGCACTCCACCGATCAGGGCGACTCCACCCCAGGCCAGACCCGATCGGATATGACCGACGAGTTCGTGAACGGATCTCGGGAGCCCGAAGTCGACGACGGGGCCGTTGCCCCTCGACATCGTGACCGCCACCGCCAGTCCTGCGGCGAGCAGGCTCGGGATCATGATCCCCACGACGAACAGCGGCGAGGACTCCGAGGACACGACCAGGCCGAGGAGCACAAACCCGGCAAGATTGAGGCCGAGCACGAGGGCGGCCGCCGGCAGTCCCCACCGTTGGCCGGGTCTGCGCTCCGCGGCCGCTGCTTCGGCACGCCAGTATGTCTCGGACAGTCCCGAGCCCTGCTGTTGCACGTGATTCATCGGTGCCATTCCCGCCCAGCTGGGCCGGTTCACGTCGAATTCCCCCGCGCCTCCTGGTGTGCGGCCGAACTGGTCGGCATCGAATCGGTCCGGGCCTTGCCGCGGATCAACCATCGCCGTATCCCGATCCACTCGCGGCGCGTCCGCGACGATCGGTCACGCGGCCGCGCAGAATCACCAGCTCGGGGTTGGACAACACGTCCGCTCCCCCGCGCGGGTCGTCGGAGTACACGACGAGATCGGCGGGCGCACCGTGCTCGAGCCCGCCTCGCCCCAGCCACGACCGGGCGTCCCAGCAAGCAGCACCGAGCGCGTCGGTCGGTGACAATCCGACGCGTCCCAGAGCGTCCACCTCGTCGGCGATGCGGCCGTGCGCGATGGATCCGCCGGCGTCGGTTCCGGCGAAGATCGGGATACCTGCGTCGTGGGCACGGCCGACGGTATCGCCGACTCGCGCATGCAACGTGCGCATGTGCCGGGCGTAGACCGGGTAGCGGGTGGCCGAGTCCGCGATGCCGGGAAAGGTCTCGATGTTGATCAACGTCGGCACCAACGCTGTCCCGTGCTGGACCATCATCTCGATGGTCTCGTCGGTCAGGCCGGTGCCGTGTTCGATGCAGTCGATGCCTGCCGCGATCAGTCCGGGGAGCGCGTCTTCCCCGAAGACGTGCGCGGTGACGCGTGCCCCTTCCGCATGGGCCGCGGCAATGGCGTCGACGAGGATCGCGTCGTTCCAGAGAGGCCGGAGGTCTCCCACCGAGCGGTCGATCCAGTCACCGACGAGCTTGACCCACCCGTCGCCGAATCGCGCTTGTTGCGCGACCGCCTCGGGAAGTTGTGATTCGTCCTCGATGTCGATCGCCAGGCCAGGGATGTATCGCTTCGGGGAGGCGATGTGCCGCCCCGCCCTGATGATGCGTGGCAGATCGTCGTGGTCGTCCAACGCCCGCGTGTCGACCGGAGATCCCGCGTCACGCAGCAGCAGAGCCCCGACGCCTCGTTCGGTCTCGGCCTGCGCGATCGACCCGGCCAGGTCGGTGTGTCCTCCGCCGTACTCGATGCCGACATGACAGTGCGCGTCGACGAGCCCGGGCAGTATCCACCCGCCGTCGTGGATGAAGTCGGCATCGGCGATGGGCTCCGTAGACAGGACGCCGCCGTCGATCCACAGGTCGATCGGGGACTCGTTCGGCAGCCCGCGTCCCCGCACCCGCAATGCCGACACCGCAGGCCCGCTTACTTCTTCGGCAGCTTCAGCTGCGAGAGATCGATTCCCTCGAGTCCCGGCGGCAATTGATCGAGGCCCTTGGGCATCGACGACAGGTCGGGCATTCCGGCAGGCATTCCACCAGGCATTCCGGGGAACCCGCCGCGGATCTTCGGCTGTGTGGGCCCGCGAGCACCCTTCTTGCCTTTCTTGCCCTTCTTGTTGTTGCGCACCTGCTTTCGCGCACCCGGCATGCCCATCCGACCGGCCATCGCCGACATCATCTTGCGTGCCTCGAAGAACCGATCGACCAATTGGTTGACGTCGGAGACCTTCACGCCCGAGCCGTTCGCGATCCGCAGCCGTCGAGAGGCATTGATGATCTTCGGATCGGTGCGCTCCTGCGGCGTCATGCCGCGAATAATCGCCTGCACCCGGTCGAGTTGCTTCTCGTCGACATTGGCCAGTTCTTTCATCTGGCCCGCGCCGGGCAACATCCCCAACAGATTTCCGATGGGCCCCATCTTGCGAACGGCCATCATCTGCTCGAGGAAGTCGTCGAGCGTGAGCTGGCCGGAGCCGATCTTGTTGGCGGTGGCCTCGGCCTGCTCGGCGTCGAAGTGCTGCTCGGCCTGCTCGATGAGGCTGAGCACGTCGCCCATGCCGAGGATGCGACTGGCCATGCGGTCGGGGTGGAAGACGTCGAAATCTTCGAGCTTCTCGCCGGTCGACGCGAACATGATGGGCTGCCCGGTCACCTCGCGCACGCTCAGTGCTGCGCCGCCGCGGGCATCGCCGTCGAGCTTGGTCAGCACGACGCCGGTGAAGCCGACTCCGTCGCGGAACGCCTCGGCGGTGCTGACGGCGTCCTGGCCGACCATGGCGTCGAGAACGAACAAGGTTTCGTCCGGCTCGACCGCGTCGCGAATCCCGGCGGCCTGGCTCATCAGCTCGGTGTCGATACCGAGACGGCCTGCGGTGTCGACGATGACCACGTCGTACTGCTTGCTGCGAGCCTCGGCCACTCCGGCGCGGGCCACCTCGACCGGGTCCGCGGCCGACACGCCGAGCGCGTTCTCGCCACCGCCGATGGACGTGCCCGGATGCGGGGCGAAGACTGCCGCGCCTGCCCGTTCGCCGACGATCTGGAGCTGGCTGACGGCACCGGGACGTTGCAGGTCACAGGCGACGAGAAGCGGGGTGTGACCCTGACCCTTGAGCCACTTGGCGAGCTTGCCCGCCAAGGTCGTCTTACCGGAACCCTGCAGGCCGGCCAGCATGATGACGGTGGGCGGGTTCTTGGCGAACACCAGTCTGCGTGTTTCGCCGCCGAGGATGCCGACCAGTTCCTCGTTGACGATCTTGACGACCTGCTGAGCCGGGTTGAGTGCGCCCGATACTTCGGCACCCTTGGCGCGGACCTTGATGCGGTTGATGAACTCCCGCACGACGGGCAACGCCACGTCGGCCTCGAGCAGGGCCAGTCGGATCTCGCGGGCTGTGGCGTCGATATCCGCACCGGACAGTCGACCTTTGCCACGCAGGTCCTTGAGAGTCCCGGTCAACCTGTCGGAAAGGGATTCGAACACCGATTGCACTCCTGAGCTAGCCGATCACCGAAAACGAGCCGAGTCCGGCACTGTCACCAGACCGAGTCCGGCGTTGTCACCAGACTAACGCCAGCCCACCTTATCCTCGCTCAGGGCGTCGGGCAGTGAGTCCGTTCGGTGCGGTGCGACCGGTCAGGCCTTGCTTGCCGAATCACTCCACGTCACAGCGACGCCGCGGGTGGAGAGCCACTGTGCGGGGTCGACTTTGACGCCGGCGGGATCGTGCACCTCGAAATGCAGGTGCGGGCCGGTCGACTGACCGCGATTGCCCACAGTTGCGATCTGTTCTCCGGCTGTGACCCGCTGACCGGGCTGCACCGAGAAGTCGTTGACGTGTCCGTAGATGGTCTCGGTGCCGTCGTCGTGCAGAACCTTGACCCAGAGTCCGAACCCGGACGCCGGTCCCGCATCGGACACCGTGCCGTCGGCTGCAGCGTAGATGGGCGTGCCGATCGGGGCGGCGATGTCCAGTCCGCTGTGCTGAGTGCCCCACCGCGAACCGAAGTTCGACGTCAACACTCCGGCGACGGGCTGGACCGTCGCCTTCTTCAACGAACGCAAACTCTCGAGCGGCGACGCCGGCCCGGCACCCGTTCCACCGAGTCCGACGTCGTCGAGCCACTGCTGGGCCGCGGCGTCCACCTCGGGGCCGAGAGCGGCGAGCGGCCCCGGAGTCGGTGCCTGTGTCGCGGCGTCCGACGGGACTGCCGAAAGATCGGTCTGTGGGGCCGGAGCAAGGTCCGGTGCGGCCTGCGGCGGCGCACCGAAAGGCGGCGCGAATTGCGGCAACTCGAACTGTGGTGGCACGAACTGCGGTGGTACGAACTGGGGCAGCTCGAATCCGGCAGGCAGCAAACCCTCCGGGACGGCGAAGGGGAATCCGGCCGCGGGCGGTTCCGGGACGGGTGCCGCGCCTGCGGTGCCCGCGCCCATGGTGGTCGCGCCGACGACGATGGCACCGGTTGCAGCGACGATGGTGGCCGCACGCCTGCCGGTGTCCTGAACTTCCTCCGCGGCGCGATGCTTGCCACCGGGCGTACCCGATGCCGTCTCGGCCGGTACGTAGATGTTCGACCGTCGGTGTGATCCCACAGTGCGCGCCTCTCGAAATGTCAGAATTGGAGCCTGCAGGAACGACGAGACGTTCGAGCAGCGGAGCCGGCAGTTCGGCCCGAAGGGCCTGCTGCGTCAGGTGACGAACATAACAAATCGGTCTCGGGGGTAAACCCATCGGCCGGAAGTTCGTGAAATGTCACCACGGCATGTCGGTTTCCGACGAACTTCCGACCAACGGTCAAGTGCCCTCGGGCTTTTCCGGGGGTTTGGGCGGTTCCGGCGATGGCACGACGGCGAGGAGCGCGCGTTCGAGATCCTCGCGCACAGCCCGACTGTCCGCGCCGGCCAAGTCGATGCAGAAGGAATCGACCACAGAACTACCCAGCGTCGATACCCGCGCCCAGCGAATATCGAATCCCTGCTGCTCGATTGCGCTCGCCAATCGACACAGCAGGCCGAGGCGGTCCTCGGCTCGCAGTTCGAGCACGACCTGACCCGGTTCGTTGTCGTCGAACCACAGCACCCGAGGCGGAGCCTGGGCGTACAGGACCGGCACAGCCGAATCCTCGCCGTCCTCGTCCGAGGTCTCGACGCGGGCGTCTCGTTCCTTCGCGTCGAGTACGGCGACCAGGTCGAGCTCGCCCGCCTGCGCACGGATGATCTCCTGCCGGATCAACCCCGCCTGCGGCGGAGCACCGAACAACGGTGCGACATCGAACGAGTTGATCGCCGAACCGTCGTGACTGCCGAGCGAGGCCGACAGCACCCGCAAGGAATGCAGTGCCAGCACTCCGGCCGCGTCGGACAGCAGTCCTGGAGTGTCGGGTGCAACCACGGTCACGACGAAGGTGTGCAGACCGTCGGTGGGCGTGATGTCGACGTGCACTCCCCCGCGCGAGGCCAACTCGATGTGCGCCGGGTCGAGCGGATCCGGCGACGGCAGAGTCTCTCCCGCCATCACCAGCCGACAACGACGAACGAGTTCACGGATCAGCGACGCCTTCCAGTCCCCCCACACCCCGGGTCCGGTCGCGAGAGAGTCCGCCTCGGCGAGTGCATGCAGAAGCTCCAGCAGAACGGTGTCCGCACCGAGCGCATCCACGACGGTCTGCACGGTTGCCGGGTCGTCCAGATCGCGCCGGGTGGCAGTCTCCGGCAGCAAGAGGTGATAGCGGACCATTGCCGTCAGCAGGGCCACGTCGGAGGGCCACAAGCCGAGCCGGTTACCGATCTGAACGGCGAGATCGGCACCGACGACGCTGTGGTCGCCGCCGCGTCCCTTTCCGATGTCGTGGACGAGCGCGCCGAGCACCAGCAGATCGGGACGAGCGACGCGTGTGGTCAATGCACTTGCGTACGCGGCAGTTTCGACCAGGTGTCGATCCACCGTCCAGGTGTGCACCGCATCTCGAGGCGGCAGATCTCGAACCGCACCCCATTCCGGAATCAGCCTGCCCCACAATCCGGTTCGATCTAGCGCCTCGATGGCCGCGATGGCCTTGCGGCCGGATCCCAGCAGCACCAACAGATCGTTGAGTGCTTCCTTGGGCCACGGCTCACGGAGTTCGGGGGCGCTGTCGGACAGACGGTTGAGCGTGGAGGCAGACATCGGCATGCCGGTCTGAGCCGACGCTGCCGCAACCCGCATGATCAGACCCGGATCCTTGTTCGGTCGTGCGTCGCGTGCCAGCACCACCTCACCCGCGTGCTCGACGACTCCCTCGTCCAGCGGACGGCGAACGGGTACGCGACGTAGACGCGAAAGACCGCGTCGTGGAAGCGAATTGCCGGCGGTACGCAAACCCACATCGACCGAGTAGCTGATGGTGCGTGCCGAATCGCTGAGCACACGAGCGAGATCGAACCGATCGCCGATGCGAAGCGCAGCACCGATCTCGTCGGCGTCCTGCGCACGCAGCTGATCTCGGGCACGACCGGCCACCCGGTGCAGTTCGGTTCGCACGTCGAGAAGTCGCCCGTGCGCGAATGCCAAACCGCCGCCCGGTGATTCGGGTCCCAACCCGGGCATGCCATCGGTCAACTGAGCAATCGAGAGGGCGTCGAGCAGTTGCACGTCGCGCAGCCCGCCGCGGCCGCTCTTGAGGTCGGGTTCGGCACGGTGTGCGATCTCGCCGCTTCGTGCCCAGCGCCCCTGAGTCTGGCCGATCAGCTCGTCGAAGCGACCGCGAATTCCGGTGCGCCACTGCCGACGTATGCCACCGATCAACAGGTTGCTCAATTCCACGTCACCGGCGATGTGTCGTGCTTCGAGCATGCCGAGTGCCGCGGTCATGTCCGCCGCGGCAACCTGCAGGGCCTGCGGCACGGTACGTACACTGTGATCGAGCTTGATGTGGGCGTCCCACAACGGATACCAGAGCTTGTCGGCGACGTCGGCCACGATGCGGGGGTCGAGATCGTCGTGCAACAGAATCAAGTCCAGGTCGGAGTACGGCAGCAGTTCGCGACGCGCCAGACCTCCTACTGCGACTATCGCGAAACCGGAATCCGGCTTCACCCCCAGTTCTGCGCCCTTGGTGGTCAGCCAGAACTCGTGAAGATCGACGAGCGCCTGCCTGAGCGAGGGCGCATCGAGGCGGCGGTTGCGGGTGCCGCCGTCGAGCAGTTGCTTTCTGGCCCGAGCGAGATCCGCAGCTGCATCGCTCGTGCCCTTCGATGCGGAGCCCGTAGAGACCGAAGGCCCCGGTTCTGGCGCGCGTGCGCCAGAACCGGGGCCCCCGGACCGAGACCCTGTGGGGTCAGAGCGCATCGGCGCCACGTTCTCCGGTACGGACTCGGATGACCGAATCCACCGGGGAAACCCACACTTTGCCGTCACCGATCTTGCCGGTGCGGGCTGCTTCGACGATGACCTCGACGACCTTCTCCACTGCGGCGTCGTCGACGACTACCTCGACACGCACCTTAGGAACGAAATCGACCGAGTACTCCGCACCTCGGTAGACCTCGGTGTGGCCCTTCTGGCGGCCGTAGCCCTGAACCTCACTGACGGTCATTCCGAGCACGCCGGCCTGTTCCAGCCCCGTCTTGACGTCCTCCAGGGTGAACGGTTTGACGATTGCCGTGATCAGCTTCATTTTTGCTTCCCTTCACAAGACCTCGAGTGCCCGTTGTCGTACGGTGCAGCGTTCATCTCTATCTCTACCTTGTCAGGCGAAATCATATGCAGTCTCGGCGTGCTCGGCCTCGTCGATGCCGTTCGCCTCTTCCTCGTCCGTCACGCGCCAGCCCAGCGGCTTCAGAGCGAAGGCGATGACCGCGGTCACGATTGCGGTGAAGACCAATGCGAACAACGCGATGACGATCTGCACGACGAGCTGCTTGTAGTCACCACCGTAGAACAGGCCGGTCTCGGATCCGAGGAAGCCGATTCCGATGGTGCCCCACAGGCCTGCGACCAGGTGGACGCCGACGACGTCGAGCGAGTCGTCGTAACCGAACTTGAACTTCAGTCCGACGGCGAGAGCCGACAGCACGCCGGCGATGACGCCGAGGATCATGGCTCCGACCGGGGTGAGCGCACCGGCGGCCGGGGTGATGGCGACCAGACCTGCGACAATGCCCGATGCGGCACCGAGGCTGGTTGCGTGTCCGTCGCGGATGCGCTCGGTGATGAGCCAGCCTGCGATGGCCGCTGCGGTGGCCGCGGTGGTGTTGACCCAGGCCACGCCTGCGATGCCGTCGGCGGCGAATGCCGAACCGGCGTTGAATCCGAACCAGCCGAACCACAGCAGCGCTGCGCCGAGCATGACGAACGGGAGGTTGTGCGGACGGTAGGCGACCTTGCCGAATCCGGCTCGCTTGCCGATGATGATCGCCAGGATCAGGCCTGCGATACCGGCGTTGATGTGCACGACCGTTCCACCGGCGAAGTCGATCGGTGCGACGTTGGCGACGGTGTCACCGTCGTCGTTGACCATCGTTCCGAAAATCTTTGCGGCCAAGCCCTTCTCGGAGCCCGACAGCAGTCCACCGCCCCAGACCATGTGTGCCAGCGGGAAGTACGCGAGGGTGACCCAGATTCCTGCGAAGGCGAGCCAGGTGCCGTACTTGACTCGACCGGCGATCGAGCCGCTGATCAGGGCGACCGTGATGATGGCGAACGTGACCTGGAACGCTACGTCGATGACGTTGGCGTAACCCCATGCGCCGGCGATGTAGTTGCCGTCCGCGTCGGTGATCGAATCCTTGAGTCCGAAGAACTCGAACGGGTTGGCGAAGACACCGCCGATGTCCTGGGTGCCGTAGGACATCGACCATCCCCACAGGAAGTAGATGATCGAGACGACGGCCATAGCTCCGAACGACATCATCATCATGTTCAACACGGACTTCGACTGCGACATACCGCCGTAGAAGAACGCCAAGCCCGGCGTCATCAGCAGTACCAGCGATGCTGCCATCAGCATCCACGCGGCGTTGCCGGAGTTGGCCAACATATCCTCGGGACTCACGTACACCCTCCATTCTCCTGCACACCGGTTGGCGCGCCGTTACGCAAGAAGAGTGGTTTCACGAAGTTTCATCCGTGACACTCGGGTGTTTCGGGCATGTGAACGCATGACCGAATTCTGTTGCTAAAAGGTTTCGTGCTGGCGTTTGTGCTTTTTACCCGGTTCGCGGGAGCCCGGCGAGGTCGATCAACCGAGCAGTGCGTCGACGAACGCCCCCGGCTCGAACGGAGCCAGATCGTCGGCACCTTCGCCGAGACCGACGAGCTTGACGGGTACCCCGAGTTCCCGCTGTACCTGAAAAACGATGCCGCCCTTCGCGGTTCCGTCGAGCTTGGTCAGCACGACACCGGTGATGTCCACGATCTCGGCGAAGACGCGCGCCTGAGTCAGTCCGTTCTGGCCGACCGTCGCATCCAGAACGAGCAGCACGTCGTCGACGTGGGCCCGCTTCTCGATGACGCGTTTGACCTTGCTCAGCTCGTCCATCAGACCGGACTTCGTGTGCAGGCGACCTGCGGTGTCGACCAGCACCACGTCGACTCCGTTCTCGATTCCCTTGCTCACCGCGTCGAAGGCAACGGCGGCCGGGTCGGCGGCTTCCTTGCCGCGCACCACTTCGGCACCGACTCGCTCGGCCCAGGTCTGCAGCTGATCCGCGGCAGCAGCGCGGAACGTGTCGGCCGCACCGAGGAGCACTCGCCGGCCGTCCGCGACCAGGACACGGGCGAGCTTGCCGGTGGTCGTGGTCTTGCCGGTGCCGTTGACTCCGACGACCAACAACACCGCAGGCGCGCCGTCGTGCGGAAGCGCGCGAATCGAACGATCGAACTCCGGATGCAGTTGCGCCACCAGAATTTCCCGCAGCAGCGCTCGCGCATCGGCTTCGGTACGAATACTGCGAGCTGCCATCTGCTCGCGCAGCGTACGCATGATCTCCGTCGTCGTGGCCGAGCCGATGTCGGCGATCAGCAACGTGTCCTCGACCTCTTCCCACGAGTCCTCGTCCAGGTCTCCGCCGCCGAGCAATCCGAGCAGGGACTTGCCCACCGCGGACTGGGAACGAGCCAGACGTCCACGAAGACGGTCCAACCGACCTTCGGTCGGATCGATGGTGTCCAGTCGAGGAGCAGGTGCCTCGGCGTCCGGGGCGGGTTCCGGCACCGCAGGCGCGGTGGGCTCGGCCGGCTCGGCGGGCTCGACAACCGGCACCTGAGGCTCGACGACCGGAACCTCGGGGTCGAGGACCTCCGGCTCGTCCCGAGTGTGGGTGGGTGGCACCGGCGTCGGCTCGACCGGGAAGGTCTCGACAGGCTTCGGGGCAGGCGGGACGGGCTTCGGGGCAGGCGGGACGGGCTCGGCGGTCGCAGTGCCCTGACTGAACGAGAAACCGCTGCCCGCGGTGTAGCCACCGGATCTGTCCTTGGTGGCCGCGTCCTCGATTCGGGCGGCCTCGTCCGACTTGAGGGACACTCTCCGGCGACGGGACAGAACGAACCCGACGACGAGGACGACGAGCAGGACGGCAGCGATCGCCGCGACGATGATCCACGCTTGATTACTCACGTGACCATCCTCTCAGGTGGTCACGACCGAACGCATCGGTGGTGCATCGCCGAAATGGACTGTCCGCCGTCCGGGTCGTGTCGATAGCATCGTCGCCATGACGTGGACCACGGTGCGCGACGCCGACCAACTGACCGCCATGTTCGGCGAACCCAGCTTTCGGGCGGCCAACAAGGATCGCCGGACCCTGCATCCACTCGACGCGCAATGGCTCGCGGCCTCGCCTTTCTGCCTGATGGGAACCTCGGACGCGAGCGGGCGGTGCGACGTCTCCCCCAAGGGTGATCCGCCTGGCAGCCTGGTCCACGTCATCGACGAGGCCACGATCGCACTGGCCGAACGGCCCGGTAATCGTCGAATGGACGGCTACCGCAACATTGTCGAGAATCCGTTCGTCGGCCTGAACTTCTTCGTGCCGGGGCGCGGCGACACCCTGCGCATCAACGGTCGCGCGTCGCTGGTGACCGACGCACCGTTCTTCGACGAACTACAGGTCAAGGGCCACCGACCCATCATGTGCCTCGTCGTCGACATCGAGCAGGTGTTCCACCACTGCGCCAAGGCATTCATGCGGTCCAAGTTGTGGCAGCCGGACACGTGGGATGCGGACTCCATTCCCGATGTCGCGTCCTTGACGAAAGCGTTGATTCCGCAGGCACCCGAAACGGTGGAAGAACTCCGCGAGTACTACGGGCCCTCCTACGCCGAGCAGCTCTACCCCGAGAAGTAGCGCAACCTCACGTCGCGGTATCGGTGTCGCTGGGCACCGACACGTCCGGTTCGGCGGGTTCGACTGTATCGACGGCGACACGCTCGCGATTGAGCCGCTGCGAGATGACGGTGGTGATGCCGTCGCCGCGCATACTGACGCCGTAGAGGGCGTCGGCCACTTCCATCGTCGGCTTCTGGTGCGTGATGACGATCAGTTGCGACTTCTCGCGGAGTTGCTCGAACAAACCGATGAGTCGCCGCAGGTTGGTGTCGTCCAGCGCTGCTTCGACCTCGTCCATCACGTAGAACGGCGACGGTCGAGCACGGAAGATCGCCACGAGCATCGCAACGGCCGTCAGTGACTTCTCGCCGCCGGACAGCAGCGACAGCCGCTTGACCTTCTTGCCGGGCGGCCGTGCTTCCACTTCGATTCCGGTGGTGAGCATGTCCGACGGGTCGGTCAGAATCAGCCGTCCCTCGCCACCGGGGAACAGTTTGGCGAAGACACCGGTGAATTCACGCTCGACGTCCAGCCAGGCCTCGGTGAACACCTGCAGGATGCGGTCGTCCACGTCGGCGACGACCCCGAGCAGGTCCTTGCGCGCGGACTTGACGTCCTCGAGCTGGGTGGACAGAAAGTTGTATCGCTCTTCCAGTGCCGCGAACTCTTCCAGAGCCAGCGGGTTCACCTTGCCGAGCGTGGCCAGATCCCGTTCGGCGCGTTTGACACGCGCCTGCTGAGTGGCGCGGTCGAACGGCATCGGGGCGGGTGCCACCACCTGCTCACCGCGTTCCTTGGCCGCCTCGTACTCGGCCATTTCGAGTTCGGTCGGAGGCAGCGGGACGTCGGGGCCGTATTCCGCTACCAAGTCGTCGAGACCGATCCCGTGCTGTTCGAGAATGGTCGTCTCGAGTTGCTCGATGCGCAGGGCGGCCTGGGCACGCGCCACCTCGTCGCGGTGCACCGCGTCGGTGATCGAGGCCAACTGTCCCTGCAGTGCCCGAACCTGCTCCTTGACCGTGTCGAGTTCGGCTGTGCGCGTTGTCCGTTCGGCCGAGAGCTCGTCGCGCCGCCGTGCGGCAGCAGCGACGACCGCCCCGAGACGAGTCGCGAGCTCTTCACCCGACTCCGCCACTGCGGCAGCGACCGCGGCAGCATGACGCCGAGCCGCGCTCTCCCTCTCGGCCCTGGCTCTGGCCTCCCGCTCGGCTCGCGCCGCCCGGCGTAGCGAATCTGCCCGTCCCCGGACCGACTGCGCACGCTCCTCCGCGGTGCGCACGTTCAGCCGAGCTTCGACTTCCACGGCGCGAACCTCGGTGAGCGCGGCCGCCGCCATTTCACGCTCCATCGTGGTGGCCGCGTCGCCGCTCTCACCGTCTCCCACGAACCCGGATTGTTCGTCCTCGGCAGATCGCAGGCTGTCTTCCAGCTCGGCCAGCCGAGCGACCGCTTCCTCACGACTCGTCTCTGCCGAATCACGCTGCGTCGTCAACCGTGCCGACTCGGCATGAGCAGACCGCGCCAATTGACCGAGCCTGCCCAGCTGCTCGTACACAGCTGCCATTGCGGCATCGGATTCATTGAGGGCAGCCAGAGCCTGCTCCGCCGATTCACGTCGGTCGCGCTGTTCCGCGAGCGCGCCGGAAAGCGCTGCATCGAGTTCCTCGGCCCGGCGCACGGCCGCAGCCAGCTCGACGGTCGAGGTGTCGATGGCGGATTGCACTTCGAGCGTGCTGGGCCGTCGGTCCGATCCTCCGGTCACCCACCCGGGCTCGACGACGTCGCCGTCCTTGGTCACCGCGCGCAGTCGGCCGTTGTCGGAGACGAGTCGGTGCGCGGTGTCGAGCGAGTCGACGGCGACCACGCCGTCGAGCAATGCCGTCATGGCACCGGCCAGGCGGTCCGGATAGTCGATGAGATCGAGCACCCACCGCGCGCCATCAGGAAGTTCCGGTCGCGAGAGTGGTTGCACTGCAACGGAACTGCTGTGCACTATGGCTGCGCGACCACCGTCCGCGGCGCGGAGCGCCAGGACTGCATCGCGGGCAGCGGCGAAGGACTCTGCGTGGGCAGCGTCGGCCGCCGGTCCCATCGCGACTGCGACCGCGATCTCGTATCCCGGCTCGACCGTCAGGTGCCCGGCCAGCAATCCCGACAGTCCGTCCTGTTCGTTCTCCACCAACCAGCCGGCACCGTCTTTTCGTTCGAGGCCCATCGTCAGCGCCTCGATCCGCGCTTCGAAGGACGCCACCCGCTTACCCGCGGTGCGTTCCTCGGCCTGCAGTTCCGAGACACGCGCATCGGCATGACGTAGCGCAGCCACTGCGCGCTCGTAGTGGGTGTCCAAGCTCAGTTCGCTGGCGTCGAGGGTACCGATCTGGTCCTGCACGCTCTCGAACTCGCGCTGGGCCGCCTCGCCCCGTTCACGGGCCTCGTCGATGGCCACCGACAGGCGTGCCACCTCGGCGTCGATAGATTCGACCTTGGTCCGGAAGGTATCGACCCGCCCGGACAAGCGTGCAAAGCCCTCCCTGCGATCGGCCACCGCACGCACGGCCGCCAGGTGCGCCCGTTCCGCAGCCGCAGCCGCCGACTCTCGTTCAGCCAACTGTTCGCGGGCCGCCTCGAGGGTTTCCCGCGCCATCTCCACGGCTTCGACGAGTTCCATCTCTTCTTCGGCAACCCGCTCGGCTTGTGCCTCCAGCTCGTCTGGGTCCTGCCCTCGACCGGCGCTCTGCACGGAGTCGAGGTGCCGGGCCCGCTCGTGCGCGATGCGAACAGTCGCGTTGACTCGTTCGGCCAGCGCGGAAAGTCGAAACCACGTCTGCCCGGCTGCTTCGGCGCTGGGCGTCAGGCGAGCGACGGCTTGCTCGTGTTCGGCGAGGGCTACGGTCCCCGCCTCGAGGGCGTCCTGCACCATCGCATACTGCTCGCGAGCCGCTTCCTCGTCCTGCGTCTGGTTGGCGAATTCTTCTCGCCTGGCCACCAAATCGTCTGCCGCCAGCCGGAGGCGAGCGTCGCGCAGGTCTGCCTGCACCGTCTGCGCTCGACGTGCGACCTCGGCCTGTCGACCCAACGGCTTGAGTTGCCGACGCAGTTCGGTCGTCAGATCGGTCAGTCGCGCGAGATTGGCCTGCATCGCGTCGAGTTTGCGGACCGCCTTTTCCTTGCGTTTGCGGTGCTTGAGAACGCCGGCAGCTTCCTCGATGAATGCTCGCCGGTCCTCCGGGCGGGATTCGAGAATCGCCGCCAGCCGGCCCTGCCCGACGATCACGTGCATCTCGCGCCCGATACCGGAGTCGCTCAGCAGCTCCTGGACGTCCATCAAACGGCAGGAGCTTCCGTTGATTTCGTACTCGCCCGCACCATCGCGAAACATGCGGCGGGTGATCGATACCTCGGAGTAGTCGATCGGCAGCGCTCCGTCGGAGTTGTCGATCGTCAGCGTCACCTCGGCTCGACCCAGCGGCGCTCGACCCGAGGTTCCCGCGAAGATGACGTCTTCCATCTTGCCGCCGCGCAGGGCTTTGGCACCCTGCTCGCCCATCACCCAGGTCAGAGCGTCCACGACATTCGATTTACCGGAGCCGTTCGGTCCGACCACGCAGGTGATACCGGGCTCGAATCGAAGAGTCGTCGCCGAAGCGAAGGACTTGAAGCCCTTGAGCGTCAGACTCTTCAGATACATAGCGTCCGTACTTTACCGGCCAGGTGCCCACCCGCGCGCCCAGCCTCCGGTAGTGCAGGTCAGCGCTCGACGAAACCGCTCAGATCACCGCGGGCCGACCCCCAACTCTCGACGACGAGCGTCACCGTGCCGGGGGTGCCACCACCGCGTAGCAGTTCGAGAAGCGCGTCGAGACGATCGCGCGGTCCCTCAGCGATCACCAGCACCCGTCCGTCGGCGTGGTTGGTCGCATGACCGACGAGACCGAGTTCGAGAGCACGCGATCGAGTCCACCACCGAAACCCGACGCCCTGCACCAGGCCGTGCACCCACGCCGTCAGACGCTCGTCGTTCATGCCGGGCTCAACTCTCGGACGGATCCGTCGAAACTCGTTGCGTACAACGACGTCGGGTCGAATCCCACCCCGCCGAACGCGACCGCGGATGTCAGCGGCACACCTGTCGCCACGACACACGACGACCCCGACGCCGGGTCGATGCGAATAACTCGTCCCGCGAGATTCTGTGCGAGATAGATCATTCCGTCGACACCCACGGTCAGGTCGTCCGACATGGTGAGTGGTCCGAATCCGTCGACGCGAACACGCGAGACCGAACCGGACGGATCCTGCTCGTCGAGGACGTACACGACGGGCTCGACATCGAACGTGTTGCCCACGTAGATCTTTCCGCGCGCAATCGCAATCCCGTTGGCAGACCCCAGATCCGTGCGTACCGTCGACACGCTGCGATCGGTCGCGATCCGGCTCAGGCCTGCAACGACACCCAGATTACGGGTGGTGAAGAGATCACCCGTCTCCGATCTCGCCAGTCCGTTGGGCATCGCCAGGCCCGACGCGTACGTCGAGCGACCGCCGGTATCGAGATCGAGCGCGTCGATCGTTCCGGTCGAGGAATCGAAAAATCCTGCGGCCGCACTGTTTCCGGTGGTGAAGTACAGGGTGTCTCCGTCCCGCACCAACCCGCCGGGTGACTCGACGCCCGACACCAGAGTGCCCCGGTCTCCGTTCGGCGCGACGCTACGTAGAGCACCCGGTCCGATCGGCGACGTCTCGGAAACGATCATCGAACCGCGGCCGTCGAACTGGAGATTCTCGAGCATCCCGAATCCCGACGCCACTGTGCTCACCGACCACGGAGTGCACGTACTCGACGCCTGTGCGGCCGGGGCCGCGGCGATCGACGCGCCGCAGAGCAACACAGCGGTGAGGATCGCCCGAGACTTCATCAGGCGTCCACGTCGATGTCCAGGTTGATCGTCGTTCCGGCCTTCAAGGTCCGTCCGACCGTGCACACCTTGTCGATGGCACGCTCGACGACGGTCAGCAGGCGTTGCTGCGCCTCGGGGTCCATCGCGCTGAGGTCGACTCGAAGAATCTCGTTCAACTCGGGATAGAGCTCGTTCTCGCGGTCGGCGGCCCCCGACACCTCGACGGTGGCGGAGTAGTCGTCACCGAGTCGACGAGAGAGCGGGACGTCGGAGCTCATGCCCGTGCACGCCGCGAGGGCGATCTTGAGCAGCTCCCCCGGAGTGAAAACACCCTCGACCGATTCGGACCCGATGAGCACCTCGGCTCCCCGCGAACTGCGACCGGTGTATCGACGTGTGCCTGTGCGCTCGACCCAGAGATTGGTCGGCGTGCTCTGTTCTGCCATGACCGAAATACTAGGCGGGCGGTTCAGGAGTGGAGCCTGCGGAATGACCTTGTGCGGTCAGGTCCGGAGGTGTCGCGGCCGCGGCTGGCAGGTGGGGCAGCTGAACGAGGAGCGGTTCATGAATTTTTCGCGCCGGATCGGTGCGCCGCACCTCGAACAGGGCAGTCCTTCCTGCCCGTAGGCATCGAGCGACCTGTCGAAGTAGCCGGACTGCCCGTTGACGTTGACGTACAGCGCATCGAAGGACGTTCCGCCTTGAGCGAGGGCCTCCCCCAGCACCGCGTGGACCCCGGTCAGCAGACGCCGCAGCGCGGGACGCGTCAGTGTTTCTGCGATTCGATTGCCGTGAATCTTCGCGCGCCACAACGCTTCGTCTGCGTATATGTTGCCGACACCGGACAGCACGGTCTGGTCGAGCAGTGCCCGCTTGATCTCGGTGTGCTTGCCGCGCAACACGTTCACCACCGATTCGGCATCGAACAGTGGGTCGATAGGATCGCGGGCGATGTGCGCGACCGGTTCGGGTACCTGGGTCCCGTTCACCGTCACGATCGGAGCGAGTGCCCAACCGCCGAAGGTCCGTTGGTCGACGAAGCGGAGGTCGCTACCGTCGTCCAGGCGAGCTCGAATTCTCAGGTGCTTCTCGTCCGGGGCAGTGGGAGGCTGCACGAGCATCTGCCCGCTCATACCCAGGTGGACGACGGTCGCGAAATCGCCGGGTGCCATCACCAGCCACAGATACTTGCCACGCCGCTGGGCCGAAGCGATGCGCTGGCCCCGCAATTGGCCGATCAGATCGAGGCCGCCGAGGTCGTGTCGCCGCACGGCGCGAGGATGTAGCACCTCCACCGAGCGCACCGTCTTGCCGACCACGTGGGATTCCAGGCCGAGCCGGACCACCTCGACCTCAGGCAGTTCGGGCATCAGGAAGAGTCGGATGCGGAGTCGGCAACGACAGGAGTCTCGTTGTCCGACAACGAGTTCCACGCCGTGCTGGCAGCCTTCTGCTCGGCTTCCTTCTTCGACCGGCCCACCCCGACGCCGCGCGGGAATCCGCCGACGAGCACAGTGGCCGTGAATTCCTTGTCGTGGTCGGGTCCGGTGGACGAGATCTCGTACGCGGGGACACCCAGTGCACGTTCCGCAGTCAACTCCTGCAGGCTGGTCTTCCAATCCAGACCCGCACCGAGCTTGGGAGCCCGATCGAGCAAGCCGGCGAACAGTGTCAGAACCACGGTGCGGGCAACATCGATTCCGTGTTGCAAGTGGATGGCACCCAGCAAGGACTCCATACCGTCGGCCAAGATGCTGGGCTTGTCGCGCCCGCCGGTCTGCTCTTCGCCCTTCCCCAACAACAGATGACGACCGAGGCCGCCGTCACCGAGATCACGAGCCACCTCGGCGAGCGCATGCATGTTGACCACACTGGCTCTGATCTTGGCCAGCTGACCTTCGGACTTGGTGGGGTGCACCGCGTACAGGTGCTCGGTGACCGCCAAGCCGAGCACGGAATCGCCCAAGAACTCGAGCCGTTCGTTGGTCGGCAGACCACCGTGCTCGTAGGCGAACGACCGGTGCGTCAGAGCAAGCGTCAACAAGGGTTCGGACAGAGAAACACCGATAGCGGCGAGGAGCGACTCTCGGTCGTCCCCGCCGCTGACGGCAGTGGAGCTATTGTTCTGTGGCCCGCCGTTGTGTCGGTCCACTACTTCGTTTGTCACCTGAGCGGGAATCAGACCGCTGCGACGACCTGGCGGCCCTTGTAGGTACCGCACGAAGGGCACGCGATGTGGGGCAGCGTCTTCTCGCCGCAACCACGGTTGGGGCACGTCACGAGGGTGGGCGCAGTGGTTTTCCACTGTGCACGACGCGACCTCGTGTTGGAACGCGACATTTTGCGCTTCGGGACAGCCACTTACTTCTCCTCGGCTTCGTTGTTCACAAGTTCTGTGCTCGGTTCTGGATCCACGCCAAATTTGGCTGCAAGTCCAGCCCAGCGAGGATCAATTGTATCGTGACTGTGGCCGGATTCAGCAATCGCCAGGCGAACGCCGCATTCTGGGCACAATCCCTCGCACTCGTCACTGCAGACGGGGTGGAGTGGAAGCTCCAGACCGACCGCGTCGACGATGACGGGTTCGAGGTCTATCAGGTCGTCGACGATGCGGTGAATTTCGTCCGCATCCGTCGTCTCCTCGGTGATGCTGTTCGGGTAAGCGAACAGCTCGGTGAGGTAGACGTCGACATTGCCAGTGACCGGGTCGAGGCAGCGCGTGCACTCACCGGCCGTGGCAGCTCGCACGGAACCGGTGACGAGAACGCCCTCGGATACCGCCTGCAACTGCAGATCGAGCGAAACCGGTACACCGGCTTCGATGGCGATGGCATCGAGGCCGATTCGGGAAGGAGCCGGAACCGTCCGCTCGATGGTTTTCGTCGACCCGGGTCGACGACCGAGGTTGAGAATGTCCAGAACGAATCCTGCGTCCAGTTCGGGACGCGTCGTTCTCTTGGGCGGGGGCACGGCTGATCTTCCTTACTGTCGGTGTGCCTACTGTCGGTAAGCAACCACACAACGATACGCATCTGCGCATACGTGAGCAAATCGTGACGGGTCAGTGCCGACTACGACGTCCCTGGTCTGCACTTCCGTAGGAGGTGTCACCGTACGGTTCGTTGCCGTAGTCCGGGACGCCCGAGCCGGTGCGCAGCTGCTGCCGACCGCGACCCACCGACCGAATGGTGCCGCTGAGGAACTCCTCGAACTCTGCAAGCTTGGTGTCGACGTAGACGTCGCACTCGCTGCGCATCCGATCGGATTCGGCGTGTGCGCTGTCGATCACCCGAGCCGACTCGGCGTGGGCCGCCTGAACGACCTCCGTCTCCGAGACGAGCCGGTTCTGTTCGGCGGTGCCGTCTGCGACCGACCGCTCGTACGACGCCGTACCGGACTCGATCATCCGATCGGCCTCGGTGCGAGCGCGAACGGTCAGCGCCTCGTACTCACGCTGGCCTTCGAGAACCGTTCGCTCGGCCTCGGCTTCGGCATCGGCCACGAGCTGATCGGCATGCGCCGACGCTTCGGACACCATGCGATCGGCCTGGGCTTTGGCGTCGGCGAGAATGCGGTCCGCCGAGTCGCGTGCGTTCTCCACCGTGTCCTGAGCTTCGGCGTTCGCACTGGTGACGGTCTTCTCCGCCGTCGCCCGCGCGTCACCCACCAGCTTGTCGCGATGATCCAACACGTCCTGCGCATCGTCGAGCTCGCCGGGTATGGCGTCACGGACGTCGTCGAGCAGTTCCAGGACATCGCCGCGAGGGACGACGCACCCGGCAGTCATCGGAACGCCGCGCGCCTCCTCGACAATGGCGACGAGCTCGTCGAGCGCCTCGAATACGCGGTACACCGGTTACCCCAATCGTCGAATCTGCCACCGCGAACGCATCTGCTCCGCAGACGACACCCACAGTTCTTCGCTGTTCAGTCTGCCCGCCGATACGCCGGTCTGCGCTATACCCACCCGGTGTGTCGCCCTTTCGAACTACTGGGCCATCGAACTACTGCGCCATCGAACTACTGGGCGGCACGCTCGGCGATACGCGACATCAACCGGTCCTGCACGAACGGTGGCAACATACCGGTGACGTCTCCCCCGAACGTGGCCACCTCCTTGACCAACGAGCTCGACAGAAAACTGTGCGCCGGATTCGCAGGGAGGAACACCGTGTCCACTCCGGTCAGCGTCCGGTTCATCTGCGCCATCTGCAACTCGTAATCGAAGTCGACAGCACTCCGAAGACCCTTCACGATCGCCGAAAAGCCCTCTTGCCGTGCGTAATCGACCAGCAGGCCATACCACGAACCGACCCGAACGTTAGGCAGATGCTCGGTCGCGACCTCGAGCATCTCGATCCGCTCCTCGACGCTGAACATGCCCTTCTTGCTCTTGTTCACCATCACCGTCACCACCACCTCGTCGAAGGCGGCCGCCGCGCGCTCGAAGATATCCAGGTGACCGATGGTCACCGGGTCGAAGGATCCAGGACACAGTGCGCCAGTCATGCCCGCGAACCTATCAGCTCAGCCAGCTCATTCCGCAGGCTCCACTCCTGACCCAACCCGGTCATTCCGCAGGCTCCACTCCTGACCACTTCGGTCATTCCGCAGGCTCCACTCCTGCCCGGATTGCGATCTCGATTCGGCTCTCGCCGTACTTCTTGGACTTCTCCGGCACGAGCCCGGTCGGCCATACGGTCTCCGGCGAACGCGACGATCGTTCGAGCACGACCACCGCGTCGACCGAGAGCCATCCCCCGCTCACGAGCCGCTCGAGGAGGCCTGCCACGGCGGTATCCGTGACGGCGTACGGCGGATCTGCCAACACCAGGTCGTACGCCGCGTCGGCGGTGCCGGCCAGGACCGAGGCCACCGGCGCGCATTTGACCGATGCTCCGGTCAGGCCGACCGATTCGATGTTCTTGCGCACTACCGCGGCCGCCCGTGCGTCGGATTCGACCAGCACCGCCGACGCGGCCCCACGTGAGAGTGCTTCGAGTCCGAGCGCACCCGACCCTGCGAACAGATCCAACACCGCGGCCCCGTCGAGCTCCATCCGACTTTCGAGCGCACTGAACAGTGCCTCTCTAACCCGCTCCGACGTGGGCCGGGTGCCTTGGCCGGGGACCGCCAATCGACGACCCCCGGCAACGCCCGCGACGATCCGGGTCATTCGCTCCCGGCCTCTTCGCCCGTCGACCCCCCACCGATGACGACGAGCAGATCGCCGCCCTCCACCTGCTGAACGCCCGAGATCGCCAGACGAGTGACCGAGCCGCCCCGCGGTGCGGTGATCGCTGCCTCCATCTTCATCGCTTCGATCGTGGCAATGGTGTCGCCGGCCGAAATCTTCTGGCCCTCCTCGACTGCCAGGGTGACCACCCCGGCGAACGGAGCCGGAATGTGTCCGGAGTTGGAGCGGTCTGCCTTCTCGACCGTGGGTGCTTCGCTCGCGATGGACCGGTCGCGAACCGACACCGGACGTAGCTGCCCGTTCAGGATGCACATGACGGTGCGCATACCGCGTTCGTCCGGGTCGGAGATCGCTTCGAGACCGATGAGCAGTTCGACGCCCTTCTCGAGCGTGACTCGATGCTCCTCGCCCTGACGCAGACCGTAGAAGAACTGGTTGGCCGACAGTCGGGTCGTGTCGCCGTACTTCTCTCGATGAGCTTCGAGTTCCGCTGTGGGGCCGGGGAAGAGCAACCGATTCAGAGTGGTACGGCGTTGTGCCGACGTCCCGTCGAGGTTCTTCTCGTCCTCGTCGGTCAGCGGCGTCACCGGCTTGCCCGCACCACGGCCTTCGAGCGCCTTGGTGCGCAGCGGCTCGGGCCAGCCGCCGGCGGGTGTTCCGAGATCGCCGCGTAGGAACCCGACAACGGAATCGGGAATGTCGTACCGGCTGGGGTCCTCGGCGAATTCCTCGGCGGACGCATTCGCACCCACGAGCGCAAGAGCCAGATCGCCGACGACCTTCGAGCTCGGCGTCACCTTGGTCAATCGACCCAACATGCGGTCGGCCGCAGCGTAATTGGCTTCGACCGTCTCGAAGCGATCACCGAGACCGAGCGAAATGGCCTGTTGGCGTAGGTTCGACAGCTGGCCGCCCGGAATCTCGTGGGTGTACACGCGACCGGTCGGTGCAGGTAGCCCGGACTCGAAGGGCGCGTACACCTTTCGCACGGCCTCCCAGTACGGCTCGAGATCGCAGACGGCCTGCAGATCCAGCCCGGTGTCGCGCTCGGTGTGCGCAGCCGCGGCGACGATCGCCGACAGCGCGGGCTGACTGGTGGTTCCTGCCATCGCAGCACAGGCACCGTCGACCGCGTCGGCTCCGGCTTCCCAGGCCGCAAGGTAGGTAGCGAGCTGTCCGCCGGGAGTGTCGTGGGTGTGCACGTGCACCGGCAGGTCGAAGTTGGACCGCAACGCCGTCACCAGCGTCTTGGCCGCGGGGGCACGCAACAGACCCGCCATGTCCTTGATGGCCAGCACGTGCGCGCCGGCATCGACGATCTGCTCGGCCAACTTCAGGTAGTAGTCGAGCGTGTACAGGTTCTCGTTCGGATTGGACAGGTCGCCGGTGTAACTCAGTGCCACTTCTGCGATGGCCGTACCGGTTTCGCGCACTGCATCGATCGCCGGACGCATCTGATCGACGTTGTTGAGCGCATCGAAGATACGGAAGATGTCGATTCCGGTGTCGGTGGCCTCGGCGACGAAGCTACGGGTGACCTTCTCCGGGTACGGGGTGTATCCGACGGTGTTCCTGCCGCGCAGCAACATCTGAATCGCGATGTTGGGCACGGCTTCTCGCAAGCTCGCCAACCGCTCCCACGGATCCTCGTGCAGGAAGCGCAACGCCACGTCGTACGTCGCCCCTCCCCAGGCCTCGATCGAGAGTAACTGCGGCGTCGTTCGCGCCACGTACGGCGCTACGCCGAGCAGACCACTGGTGCGCACACGCGTTGCCAACAACGACTGATGGGCATCACGGAACGTGGTGTCGGTGACACCGAGCGCCTTCTGATTGCGCAGATCGCGGGCGAACCCCTCCGGCCCGAGCGCCAGCAGCCGTTGCCGGGAGCCGTCGGGAATGGGAGCCGAGAAGTCTATGTCGGGCAGCTTGTCGTGCGGGTACACCGGCGAGGGACGTTCCCCGTGCGGCTTGTTGACCGTCACGTCGGCCAGGTAGGTGAGGATCTTGGTGCCACGGTCACCCGAGGAACGCGACGTCAGCAGTTCCGGACGTTCCTCGATGAAGGAGGTGGTGACGCGTCCTGCGGTGAAATCGGGGTCGACCAGAACCGCCTGCAGGAACGGGATGTTCGTCGCGACACCGCGAATTCTGAACTCCGCCACCGCACGTCGAGCGCGCGCCACGGCAGTGTCGAAGTCGCGGCCACGACAGGTGAGCTTGACGAGCATCGAGTCGAAGTAGGCACCGACCTCGGCACCCAACGTCGTGCCGCCGTCGAGGCGCACGCCGGCACCGCCCGGGGTGCGGTAGGCAGTGATGCGGCCGACGTCGGGCCGGAATCCGTTGGCGGGATCCTCCGTGGTGATGCGGCATTGCAACGCTGCACCGCGCAACACGATGTTCTCCTGCTGCAATCCCAGGTCCGCCAACGTCTCACCGGAGGCGATACGCAACTGCGACTGCACCAGGTCCACATCGGTCACTTCTTCGGTGACTGTGTGCTCCACCTGAATTCGCGGATTCATCTCGATGAAGACGTGATTGCCGCGGGTATCGAGAAGGAACTCGACGGTACCGGCGCAGGAATAGCCGATCTGCTTGGCGAACGCCACGGCGTCGGCGCAGATCTTCTCGCGTAGTTCCTGAGGAAGGTTGGGTGCCGGGGCCAGTTCGATCACCTTCTGGTGTCGACGCTGCACACTGCAATCGCGCTCGAAGAGATGGACGACGTTGCCTTGGCCGTCGGCAAGAATCTGTACCTCGATATGACGGGGGTCGATCACTGCCTGCTCGAGGAACACGGTCGCATCGCCGAACGCCGACTCCGCTTCGCGCGCAGCAGCTTCGATGGACTCGCGTAGTTGCTCAGGCTCGGCCACGCGGCGCATTCCGCGGCCACCGCCACCCGCCACGGCCTTGACGAACAGAGGGAAGGTCATCGATTCCGATGCCGCGACCAATTCGTCGATATCGGACGACGGTTCCGACGACGCCAACACCGGTAGTCCCGCGGCCTTCGCAGCGGCGATCGCACGCGCCTTGTTGCCGGTCAGCTCGAGGACATCGGCGGAGGGCCCGACGAACGTGATGCCCGCCTCCACACACGCGGCGGCGAGATCCGGGTTCTCGGAAAGGAATCCGTAGCCGGGGTACACAGCATCGGCACCGCTGCGCTTGGCGGCGGCGACGATCTCGTCGACCGAGAGATACGCCCGAACGGGATGGCCCTTCTCCCCGATCTGATAAGCCTCGTCGGCCTTCGTTCGGTGCACCGAGTTTCGATCCTCGAACGGGAACACCGCCACCGTCGAGGCACCGAGTTCGTAGGACGCACGGAAGGCGCGGATAGCGATTTCGCCGCGGTTGGCAACCAAAACTTTGGAGAACATTGGCTCAACTTACCCGGCAGACACAGCCCCGGAGGCGTACTGATCCCACGATGCGGGAACTTTTGTTCAATTTCGGCTACTGAAACGGTGCAGTGCGGACTGCGACGGGGTCAGGACTTGTCGAGGTAGTCGATTCTGTCGGATCGCCACGCCGAACGCATCATCGACGCGATGCCGGGATTGTCGGCCAGAGACGGGTCCCGCGCGAACAACGACCGGGCACAATCCTGGGCGTCGGAAATGATGTCCTCGTCGTCGATGAACGAGAGCAACCGAAGTCCGGTCACCGTGCCCGACTGCGCGGCTCCCAACACGTCACCTTCTCGGCGGGTCGCCAGGTCCAGTTTGGCGAGCTCGAACCCGTCGTTGGTGGCGGCCACAGCCTCGAGCCGAGCGAACGACCCACCGCCCGGGCTGAGCCAGCTGATCATGATGCACAGCCCCTGATGCCCGCCGCGTCCGATTCGCCCACGCAGCTGGTGGAGCTGGCTGACGCCGAAGCGGTCGGCATCCATGATCACCATGACCGTGGCATTGGGTACATCCACGCCCACCTCGACCACCGTCGTGCAGACGAGCACGTCGATCTCACCCGCGTTGAATTCCGACATGGTGATGTCCTTGTCGTCACCGGACAGTCGACCGTGCAGCAGCCCCACACGCAGATCGGCCATCGGCCCGGCGGAGAGCGTCTCGTAGAGATCCACGGCAGCCGTCGTCTCCGGCCCGTCCTCCACTTTCGGCGCAGCCTTCTTCGCCGCTCCGCTCTTCTTGCCCGTGTCCGCATCATCGCCGTCACCGATACGAGAACAGACCACGTAGGCCTGTCGGCCGGCCGCGACCTCCTCGTGAATCCGTTGCCAGGCTCGATCCACCCATCCCGGTTTGGATCTGGCCGGGACGACGTTGCTGACGATCGGCGACCTGCCGCGCGGAAGCTCCGTCAGTACCGACGTCTCCAGGTCCCCCAGCGTCGACATCGCGATCGTGCGCGGAATAGGTGTCGCCGTCATCACGAGGAGATGCGGGCTGGTGTTTCCACGAGCCTTCGCGCGCAAGGCATCTCGCTGCTCCACACCGAATCTGTGCTGCTCGTCCACGACGACCATCGCGAGGTCGAGAAACTCGACCCGATCCTCGATGAGAGCGTGGGTGCCGATGACGATCCCGGCATCACCTGTCACGGCATCGAGCAGGGCCGATCGCTTTGCCGCAGTGGACATCGACCCCGTCAGCAGAGCCACCTTGGTGGCCAGCTCGTGCGATCCCAGCTCGCCACCGGCTGCCAGCGTGCCGAGCATCGATCGGATCGATCGCGCATGTTGGGAGGCAAGCACTTCCGTCGGTGCCAACAGTGCGCACTGGTGTCCGGCGTCGATCACCTGCAGCATGGCACGCAACGCGACGATGGTCTTACCCGAGCCGACCTCGCCCTGCAACAGACGCGACATCGGATGCGGGCCCGACAGGTCGTTGGCGATCTCCGCAGCAACCTGGTGCTGACCGACCGTCAACTCGAACGGCAGCCGGCGGTCGAACTCCGCCGCGATGCCGTCGGTGATCGGTGGGCACCGCGCAGCTACCCGGTCGGACGCGTCGCGTCGTCGGTCCGCGAGTACCAATTGAACAGCCAATGCCTCGTCGAACTTCAATCGTTCCCGGGCGGCGTCCTTGTCCGCCGCAGTATCGGGAAAGTGGACCGAACGCAGCGCGGCGTCGATGTCGATGAGGCCACGCTCGCGGCGCACCGATTCCGGCAGCGGATCGACCACGTCGTCCAGCTGGTCGAGAACCTGCCGAACGCAGCGCATGAATGTCCAGCTCTCGACATCTTTCGCCGCGGGATAGATAGGTACGAAGGCGCGGTCGAACACCGACATGTCGACGGCTCCGGACGAATCGACCGAGCCACGCGCCAGGCCGGCCAGCGTGCCACCGCCGACGATGCGACCCGCGGGGACGATGGCCCCGTCGTTGTCGTCGCCCCCGAGGATCACGTAACTGGGGTGGGTGAGGTTCCACCGCCGACCGAAATACTTGACCTTGCCCGAGAACATGCCCCGCCGCCCGGGCACGACCACGTGTTTGAGCTTGTGCGGGCTGAAGAACGTGGCTTCGATCCGCTGCCCGTCGGCCGCAAGGGTGACGGCAAGGAATTGACCGTTGCGGTTCTTCATCGAACGCAGGGTGGCCGATTCCACGGTGGCGACGATGGTGATGTGTTCCCCCTCGGGGGGTTCCTTCTCGCCGAGCTCGGAACCGTGCGTCATGTAGCGATGCGGGTAGTGCCGCAGCAGGTCTTCGACGGTATGGATGCCGAACACCTCGGCCAGCGGTGCCGCAGCCGCCGCTCCGAGGACATCGTCGAGCCGATCCACCAGCGTTGCCATAGTTGCGAGATTCCCTATTCCACTCCGAATTGCACGAGATCCCCGGGCTGCCCGCCCGGGTAGACCACCACGTCGACGCCGGGATGCGCACCCGCCACATAGTCGGCGAGCCGACCTCCGAGATCCGCAGGAGCCAGCGCCCCGAGCAACACCGTCACCATCTCACCGCCGGTGGCCAACAGCTGGTCCAGCAGTCTGCATCCGGCATCGAGCGGATGCTCGGCAACGATCACCACTTCCTGCCCGGCCAGACCGAGACAGTCACCCGGCTCGCACATGCCGACCCAGGTCAGCGAGCGTTGCTCGGCGATGCGCAACGAACCCCACCTCGTCCCCGCTGCAGCATCGGACATCGCGAACGCGTCGTCGACGGCTGCCCTGGCCGCGTCGTGCACTGCGAGCGCAGCCAACCCCTGCACCATCGCCGAGCACGGCAACATCGACACGTCCTTACCGTCGGCCCTGGCCGCAGCACCGACGGCAACGAGCTCCTGAGCGGACAGCGCCCCGTTCGGCAGCACCAGAACCTCGCGGTGCTTCATGCCCACGATGGCGCGATGCAACACCGACGAATCGATGGGCTCGTCGCATCGCACCACCGTCGCACCTTCCTGTACGTAGAGAGCCGCGGCACCGTCACCGGCGACCAGGGCCAAAATATCGCGACCCACCGACATAGCCTCGGGCTCGTGCTCACCGACGTTCGCGTCGACGGCGTACTCGGCCAGTCCGAAACACGAGATGCGCACTCCTCGAATACTTCCCGCCGCGATCCCGCACTCGACGGCACCGCCCGGGTCGGTGGTGTGCACATGAGCGGAGTACGCCCCGGAGCCGTCTCCGGCAACCACGACCGAATCGCCGAGGTCCGACAGCGCTGCACGCAGCGCTGCCGCGCGGGTGTCGTCGATGCCGGGGACGACGTAGAGAACCTCGTAGCCGAGCGGCCGGGACTGCGAACGAGCCGCCGCCCCGTCGGAGGCTCCGGGTGCGTTCGAAACACCGTCCTCGATCACCCGTTCGTGGTCCTGAGGACGGCGATAGCGTCGCCTCGGCGGGGTGCGGCCGGTCACGACCTCGACCAACGCGTCGAAGATCACCGACAACCCCAGCGCCCCCGCATCCACGACGCCCGCCTCTCGCAACGGTGCGAGTTGGTCCGTCGTGCGATCGAGAGCGCGAGCGGTGGCCTCCGCGATATCGACCACCAGCGTGGCCAGATCGACGTTCGCGTCGTGGGCAGCGGCCTCGTGGGCAGCGGCTTCGAGCACCGTGAGCATGGTGCCCTCGGCGGGGACACTGACCGCGCCCGCCACCAGAACTCGTGCACGCCGCAACATGGCCTGGATCGACACGGTGTCCAGCGGACCGTCGGCTGCGGCCTCACCCACGGCGCGCAGGAGTTGCGAGACGATGACCCCGGAATTTCCTCGCGCGCCCGATACGGCTCCCACCGCCAGAGCCCGTCCGATCGCACCCGCGCCTGCGGCCGGCCCGGCACTGCGCATGGACTCGACCGCAGCCCGGAACGTGAACATCAGGTTGGTGCCGGTATCGGAGTCCGGAATCGGGAAGACGTTCAGTGCGTCGATCTCGTCGCACCGAGCAGTGAGGGAATCCACACAGCGATAGGCCCACCGGCGCAGGTCCGAGGCATCGATGGATTCGAGTACGTCGACCACCTCGAGCGCCTCCCCTGCGTTCCGTCCGTACCTGCGCCCGGGCCCGACGATGTCGGCCGCGGACAGTGCCCGAAGCTTAGTCGGGCAGAATCGTCAGCGCGGCGCGCGTGAGCCGGTACACCTCGTCTGCGGTGGCGGTTTGGTGATTGGGTGGGACGCCGCTATTCTTGCAGGGTTGCCTCGAGGCGATCTTCACGCATTGCAATCCTTGCATCTGCTCGTAGTTCGTTTCGATGTCTTCGACCACATGTAACGCTCAACATCTAACAAGGAGTTCGCGACTATGGCTGCCGTCTGCGACGTATGCGCCAAGGGGCCCGGCTTCGGTAAGTCGGTCTCGCACTCGCACCGACGGACCAACCGTCGTTGGAACCCGAACATTCAGACCGTTCACGCTCAGGTTGCGCCTGGCAACTCCAAGCGCATGAACGTGTGCACCTCCTGCTTGAAGGCAGGCAAGGTGGTTCGGGGCTGATTTCGGCCCCGCTCTTCGATTTCCTCCACGGCCTCGACCGCGTGCGAGAACTGTGCCCCGCATCCACTCGGATGCGGGGCACAGTTGTCTGTCGATGTTCCTGCGCATTCGGGCAAACAGTTGGACGTCCGATAGAGTGCCGAACGTGACTCATTCGGACAGCGAAAGCTCGAGCAAGGTCAGCATCGAAGACGGAGTGCTGCACATCGTCGTCGCCACCGAGGCGGGCGGTTCCTCCCTCGACCTGGACGGCATCACCTCGGGAACGCAGGCACTGCACGAGGTGAACACCGGTGCCACATCTGTAGGAAGCGTCCTGCTCATCGGCCGCGGGCCGAACTTCTGCGCCGGCGGCAACGTACGGGACTTCGCCGGTGCCGACGATCGCGGTGCCTTCGTCGGCTCGGTTGCCGATGCGTTCCACGCCTTCGTTCGCGAACTGGCAGCAGTGACGGTTCCCATCGTCGCTGGTGTACACGGCTGGGCGGCAGGTGCAGGCATGAGCCTGGTGTGTCTCACCGACATCGCGATCGGCGGACCGTCGACCAAGCTTCGACCGGCCTACCCCGCCATCGGGTTCACGCCGGACGGTGGCATGTCCTGGACCTTGCCCCGCATCGTCGGATCCGGCCACGCGATGGACATCCTGCTGAACGATTCGATTCTCAACGGTGAGGATGCGGTGCGCCTCGGAATCCTCAGCCGCCTCGTGGGCGACGACTTCGTCGACAGCGAGGCCGAACGACTGGCCCGAACCCTCGCCGTCGGACCCACCTCGGCGTATCAGGGAATCAAGAAGCTGCTCGCGGCGTCCGACACCGCTACTCTGGCAGAGCAATTGGATGCCGAGGCCGCCTCGATCTCGGCGGCCGCAGTCTCACCTGCAGGAGTGGAAGGCGTCGACGCATTCGTCGAGAAGCGTCGCCCCGATTTTTCCTGAGCCGGTCACGGCAACGTCCAGTCGATCGGTTCGTCTCCGCCCTCGACCAACAATTCGTTGGCGCGACTGAAGGGCTTGGATCCGAAGAATCCCCGTGATGCGGACAGCGGTGACGGATGGGCCGACTCGATGTACGGCACCGATCCCAGCATGGGTTTGAGCGTCGCCGCGTCACGGCCCCAGAGAATCGCCACCAGGCCAGGAGCCCGGGGATCCTCGGCTCTGTCAACAAGAGCACGAATTGCCTGCTCCGTCACCGCTTCCCAGCCCTTCTTGCGGTGCGACGCCGCTGCGGACGGTTCGACCGTGAGCACTCGGTTGAGCAGCATCACACCCTGCTCCGCCCACGGCGTGAGATCACCGTTGCTGGGCGTCGGCAGACCGAGATCGTCCGAGTATTCCTTGAAGATGTTGGCCAGACTGCGCGGAACGGGACGCACGTCGGGGGCGACCGAAAAGCTCAGCCCCACTGCATGACCCGGGGTCGGGTACGGGTCCTGGCCCACGATCAGCACCCGAACCCGGTCGAACGGGTACCGAAAAGCACGCAGAACGTTCTCGCCGGCAGGGAGGTAGTGCTTTCCGGCGGCGAGCTCGGCTCGCAGAAAGTCGCCCATCGCAGCAACATTCGTCTCGACCGGAGCCAAGGCACGGGCCCAACCCGGATCCACGCTCTCGGCGAGCGGGCGGGCCGTCATCGGTCGATCCGGCGCAGCGCGTCGCGGTAGTACGCGGCGTTCGCGGAGTACATCTGCACGTTGATGTCCACGTGCCCCTCCGGAACCTCGAAGCCCTCACGGATTTTCGCGGGAACACCGAGCGCCATGCTGCGTTCGGGAACGACGAACTTGAACGGCACCACCGCACCCGCACCCACGATGGAGCCGGCCCCGATCTTCGAGCCGTTGAGCACCACGGAACCCGATGCAATGAGGCAGTTGTCGCCGATGGTCGCACCCTCGACATGCGCATTGTGACCGAGAACGCATCCGGCACCGATCACGGTCGCGTCGATGGGGGTGCAGTGGATGACGGTCCCGTCCTGGATGTTGGTGCCCGCACCGACGGAGATCGTGCCGTAATCGGCTCGGAGCACGGCCGTCGGCCACACCGACGATCCCGCCGCCAAGGTCACCGCTCCGATGACGACTGCATCGGGATGGACATAGGCGTCCGGGTGAATATCGGGTTCGCGGTCGCCGAGCGCGTAGATAGCCATCCTTGCAACTTAGCCGACTCCATCGACGCGGTCGGAGCTCACTCTCGGTCGAAGCTCGACCAACCGGATCTGCCCACCCGGCGGTGCCCGGCGACGGTGACGCCACCGTCGGTTGCATTCGACGCCGGCTCGACGCGGCCGATCACGATCCACCCCGTCGGAACGGTATCGAGACCGGGGAACGTGCCGACGAGAGCATGATCCTCACCGCCGGTGAGTACCCACTCGAGGGGATCTGCCCCCAACAGCTCTGCAGCCGAACGGACTTCGTCGGCAATCGGAAGACGCTCGGGTTCCAGAACCATCGATACGCCGGATGCGTCGGCGATATGCCCCAGGTCGGCCGACAACCCGTCGGACACATCGGTGAGTGATGTCGCGCCTGCTTCGGCGGCCTCGATACCGGCACGGTACGGCGGGGCGGGCACGCGGTGTGCATCGAGAACCGCGTCGTGCCCGGAGCGATCGCCGCCCGCGAGCAACAGAGCGAGTCCGGCCGCGGACCACCCGAGCCGCCCCGCGAACGCGATCACATCACCGACCTGCGCACCCGATCGCAGTACGGGAGCCCTGCCCTGTAGGTCACCGAGCGCAGTGATCGAGATCACCAGCTGATCCGACTGCACCACATCACCGCCGACGATCGCCGAACCCGCAGCCGACGCCTCGCGCCACATGCCCTCGTTCAGACCGTCCGTCACGCTCACCGGTGTGTCCGCCGGGCAGCCGAGAGCAACCAGGAATGCCGAGCACTGCCCACCCATCGCGGCGATGTCTGCCCCGTTCTGCGCGATCGCCTTCCGGCCGATCTCCACTGGAGTCGACCAATCGAGCCGAAAGTGCCTGCCGTGCACCAACATATCTGTCGTGGCGGCCACCCTGCCGTCGGATGCACTGACGACGGCAGCGTCGTCGCCGGGGCCGACGATGGTCGACGTCGGTTGCACTCGATCGGCGACGGCCCGGGCGATGACGTCGAACTCGCCGATCTGGGCCACCGTCGGTTCGGCGGCGGTGGTCCCCGAAGGGCCGGTGTCGTCGATGATGTTCCTCCCTCAGAGCGCAATTCGGACGTCGGTCTCCCGCGAAACCGGCACCGCGCCTGCGGTACCTTTAGCGGTGCCCGGGCCCGGTCCGGCGCAGCCGGTTTCGTGCTGTGAGTAC
Source organism: Rhodococcus sp. 05-2255-1e (assembly GCF_002259025.1). Lineage (NCBI taxonomy): Bacteria > Bacillati > Actinomycetota > Actinomycetes > Mycobacteriales > Nocardiaceae > Rhodococcus > Rhodococcus sp. 05-2255-1e. Next base: position 224,602 of record NZ_NOZE01000013.1, read on the forward strand.
GCAACCGACTCAACGTACAGTCGACTCAACTTACAGTCGATCGTCCCAGCAAGGAAAGGGACCACCGATGGTGCAAGCCTTCGTTCTCGTTCAGACCGAAGTCGGCCGTGCCACGACCGTTGCGCGGCAGATCGAGTCGGTCGACGGCGTCGTATCCGCAGAAGCTGTGGTCGGACCCTACGACGTCATCGTCAGGGCCGACGGCGCATCCGACACCGAGATCGCGGACATCGTCTCCCGAATTCAGAAGGTCGACGCCATCACGCGCACCCTCACCTGTCCCGTCGCCCCGCAGTCGACCTCGACGGTTCGGTAGCGCATGAACTCTGCCGACCACGACCACGACCACGACCACGACAAAGACAACGGCAACGACGCCGGCACCCGGTCCGAGAATGCAGCAGCGGCCGACGAGAAGCGCCACCCTGCGGTCATAGCCACCGCGATCGCCCTGCCGGTCGCGTTGGTGGTGGGAGTTCTCGTGGCCGCGATAGCGGTGAACAGCTCCCCCGCCCACGATCCGGTAGCGCTGGGACCGGTCGACGCACCCGACGCCGCGAGCGCACAGTGCTCGACCCTCCTCGATGCGCTGCCCGACGAGTTGGGCGACTACAGCCGCGCCGACCTGGCCGACCCGGCACCTGTCGGAGTCCGAGCCTGGGTATCGGCCGAGGAGAACGCCGAGCCGGTCGTGCTTCGCTGCGGGCTGCCCCGCCCTGTCGGATTCGACGTGGCCGCACCACTTCAGGTGATCGACGGCGTCCAGTGGTTCGAGGTGTCCGGCGAGAACGACGGCATGGACGCCAGCACATGGTTCGTCGTCGATCGCGGCACGTATATCGCTCTCACCATTCCCGGCGACTCCGGCCCGACACCTCTGCAGGATGCCTCGTCGGCAGTGTCGGCAGCACTACCCCAGCAGCCCCTCGACCCAGCACCGTTGCAGTAGAGCCGGGTCAGCGCAGGCCGGTACCGCGTGCGAGAGCGGTGTCGATCAGGGTGCTGATCAGGGTCGAGTAGTCGATTCCGCTCTCGGCCCACATCTTGGGGTACATCGAGATCGACGTGAATCCGGGCATCGTGTTGATCTCGTTGATCACCGGGCCTTCCTCGGTCACGAAGAAGTCGACCCGCGCCAGTCCTTGGCAGTCCAGTGCGCGGAAGGCCGAGACTGCGAGTTCGCGAATACGATCGCTGATGTCGTCGTCGAGTGCGGCAGGAATGTCGAATTCGCTGACATCGTCGAGGTACTTGGTGTCGAAGTCGTAGAAGGCGTGATCGTCGCTGTCCGCGTCGGGGAGCCGGATCTCGGCGATCGCGCTGGCGCGCACGCTGCCGTCGGGGAATTCGAGTACGCCGCATTCGACCTCGCGGCCGTGGATCATTCCTTCGACGATCACCTTGGGGTCGTGCTCGCGGGCAACGCCGATCGCCGACTGCAGGTGATCCCACGAGGTGATGCGCGAAATTCCGATCGACGATCCGCCTCGCGCGGGCTTGACGAAGGCAGGAAGACCGATGTGGTCGCGTTCGGCTTCGGTCAGGTCATCGGTGCCGCGTCGCAGCACGACCTGCCTGCCGATCGGTAGTCCGTCGGCTCCCAGAAGCTTCTTGGTGAACTCCTTGTCCATGCCTGCGGCACTGGCCAACACTCCGGGACCCACATACGGGACACCGGCGAGTTCGAGCATTCCCTGCAGGGTGCCGTCCTCGCCGTACGGCCCATGCAGCACCGGAAACACGACGTCGACCGCAGCCAGGACCTGTCCGGCGTCGCCCTCACCGAGAGCGATCAGCGCGCCTGCACGTCCCGGATCGGTGCTCAGCGCGAGTGCGGCACCGGACTTGTCCACCGTCGGCAGTACTCGATCACGAATCGTCAGCGCATCCGGATCACTGGAGCCGAGCACCCAGGCACCGTCGGGGGTGATCCCCACCGGGACCACCTCGTAGGTATCGGGGTCCAGATTCGCGAGCACGCTACCCGCCGAGACACAGGACACCGCGTGCTCACTGCTGCGGCCACCGAAGACGACGGCAACTTTGATTCGGGGAGTACTCACGGTGACAAACCGTACCGCCGTCTCCCCGCGAACGCGGATTCGCCCTGTTCGTGCACACGTCGAGAACGTGACCTCACTCGGGCTTGATTCGACGCCCCAGCAGGTGGCCCACCGCGTCCGGAACCGACATTCCCCCGTGGCACACACGGTGCACGGCATCGGTCAACGGCATCTCGACGTCGTAGCTCTCGGCGAGCGCACGCACCGACGTACAGGACTTCACGCCCTCGGCCACCTGCCCGTGCGCTGCTTCCTGCGCGCTCTCGAGGGAGCCTCCCGAACCGAGCCGCTCACCGAACGTACGGTTGCGCGAGAGCGGCGACGAGCAGGTGGCGACCAGATCTCCCACGCCGGCGAGCCCGGACAGCGTCGACGGTGTGGCCCCGAGCGCGACACCGAGCCGGATGATCTCGGCCAGGCCTCGGGTCATGATCGACGCGAGGGTGTTCTCGCCGTAGCCGACTCCGCTGGCCATTCCACAGGCGAGGGCGATGACGTTCTTGCACGCGCCACCGATCTCGGCACCGATGACGTCGGAGTTGGTGTACGGCCTGAAATATCCTGTGGCGCAAGCTTTTTGAATCTCAAGGGCTCGTTGCGAGTCGGAACACGCGATGACCGTCGCGGCCGGCTGCCCCTCGGCGATCGGGCGCGCCAGATTCGGCCCGGACAGGCAGGCCACCCGGCTGGGATCGGCCCCGGTCACCTGTGAAATCACCTGACTCATGCGCATGAGCGTTCCGGTCTCTATGCCCTTGGCCAGAGACAGCAGTGTCGCGTGCGGTGCGATCGCATCCGTCCACTCCCCCAGGTTCGCGCGCAGACTCTGCGACGGCACCGCGAGCACCACGATGTCCGCGCCGTCGAGGGCGGTCGCCGGATCGCTCGTGGCGCGGATCGACGACGGCAGTTCGATTCCGGGGAGGTAGTCCGCGTTCTCGTGCCGTTCGCTGATCGAGGCAGCGAGTTCCTCTCGGCGCGCCCACATGGTGACATCGGTTCCGGCATCGGCCAACACTTTGGCGAATGCGGTACCCCACGACCCGGACCCCAGTACCGCTGCTCTGCTCATGCCGCCAACCTCTCACCTGCTCGCCGATGCCCTGCCTACGCGCGCATCACCCTAACGCGCAGACCTGCCCGGGCGGTCGGAGTCGGCAGACATCGGTGACGCTGGCAGGATCGAACACCATGGGCGCAATTCGAAGCAGCGACGACGACCGCGAGGGTCGGCCGTCCGATGCGCTGCGCCGCGCGGTCGGAGTCGTCATCGCGGTCAAGGACCTGACAGCGGCGAAGTCCCGTCTGGCGTCCGAGTTCTCCGGGGCCGACCGGACGCGATTGGTGCTCGCCATGTTCGTCGACACGGTCACCGCGGCCGGTTCGGTGTCGGTGGTCGATTCGGTCACCGTCGTCACACCCGATCCGGTCGTCGCCGACACCGCGCGACAAATCGGTGCCCGGGTGCTGGACGAACCGTCGGCTTCCGGCGCTCGAGATCCCGAAGCCCGTCTCAATGCCGCATTCTCCGCTGCTGCGGCCGCACTGCGAGTCGATCACGCACCACGCGATCGCCACGGGAACCCCGGCGCGGCCCCGGCCGATCGGGTCGACATCGTTGCGCTGCAAGCGGATCTGCCTGCGCTGCGTCCCGCCGAACTCGCGCAAGCGTATGCGACGGCAGTCTCCGGCGGCAGGTCGGTCGTGGTCGACCATCACGGCACCGGAACCGCAGCGCTGATCCTGAAGAATTCTGCCGACGAGCTCGCGCCGCTGTTCGGATCGGATTCCGCACGCCGCCACACCTTGTCGGGAGCGCGACCACTGGACGGCACGTGGCCGGGACTTCGACTCGACGTCGACACCGTCGACGACGTACGTCGGGCTCATCGACTCGGGGTCGGACCGGAGACGACAGCCGTACTCCGCTCACTCGGTTGGAGCGACGAGGAATCCGCAACCACCGCGTGATTGGGGTGACGTGCGAACAAGTTCGGTCATCGGAGTTTCACCGACGGCGGGTATGGGGGATGATCGTGCTGTGAGCACAGACGACGCGCAGCCAGCGACCGAAGATCCGGCGATCGAGACCGCGGAGAGCAACGGTGCGGACAGCAACGGTGCGGAGCCGGTGTGGAGTGCCCCGGTGACCGCAACGATGCCGAGCATTCCCTCCGCCCTTCCTGCCGCCACTCCGGAATCGGTGGATGCTGCCATGGTGCTTCCCGAAAATCGGTACCTGAACCGGGAATTGAGCTGGCTGGATTTCAACTCCCGTGTTCTCGCGCTCGCAGAGGACTCGTCCCTGCCGCTACTCGAGCGTGCCAAGTTCCTGGCCATCTACGCGTCCAATCTGGACGAGTTCTACATGGTTCGTGTCGCAGGGCTCAAACGCCGCGACGAGACCGGACTGTCGGTTCGATCGGCCGATGGCATGACCCCGCGCGAGCAGCTCGCGGTCATCGGGCAGCGCACTCAGGAGCTCGCTCTCAAACACGCCCGAGTACTGCTCGATTCGATCCTGCCCGAGCTCACGGCCGAGGGCATCGCAATCATCCGGTGGTCCGATCTCGACAGCGACGAGCGTGCGCGTCTGTCCGACTATTTCACCGAACAGGTCTTCCCGGTCCTCACCCCGCTGGCCGTCGACCCGGCGCACCCCTTCCCGTACATCAGCGGCCTGAGCCTGAATCTCGCTGTGACGGTGAAGGATTACTCCACAACCGGCGAGCACTTCGCCCGCGTGAAGGTACCCGACAACGTCGACCGATTCGTGCGCGTCAAGCGCGGTGAGGGGAGCCATCGCATCGACGCCTTCCTGTCGATGGAGGAATTGATCTCGGCGCACCTCGACGTGTTGTTCCCCGGCATGGAGGTGGTCGAGAGCCACGCGTTCCGCATTACTCGCAACGCCGATTTCGAGGTCGAAGAGGACCGCGACGAGGATCTCCTGCAGGCACTCGAACGAGAGCTGGCGCGCCGGCGTTTCGGTTCTCCCGTCCGCCTCGAGATCGCCGACGACATGACCGAGCACATGCTCGAACTGTTGCTACGCGAACTCGACGTCGATCCGGGCGACGTCATTCAGGTTCCCGGTCTGCTCGATCTGTCGTGCCTGTGGCAGGTCTACAGCGTCGACCGCCCCAATCTCAAGGACGCTCCCTTCGTCCCGGCAACACATCCGGCGTTCGGTGAGCGCGAAACCCCGAAGAGCGTGTTCTCGACGCTGCGCGACGGCGACGTTCTGGTGCATCACCCGTACGACTCGTTCTCCACCAGCGTGCAGCGCTTCATCGAACAAGCTGCGGCCGATCCGCAGGTCCTCGCGATCAAGCAAACTCTGTACCGCACCTCGGGTGACTCGCCGATCGTCAACGCACTCGTCGACGCGGCCGGGGCCGGCAAGCAGGTGGTCGCCCTCGTCGAGATCAAGGCACGATTCGACGAGCAGGCGAACATCGAGTGGGCACGCAAGCTCGAAAAGGCCGGGGTGCACGTGGTCTACGGCCTCGTCGGGTTGAAGACTCACTGCAAGACCTGCCTCGTCGTCCGCCGAGAAGGATCGGTCATCCGCCGGTACTGCCATATCGGCACGGGCAACTACAACCCGAAGACGGCGCGTATCTACGAGGACGTCGGGTTGCTCACGTCGTCGCCCGAAATCGGTGCGGACCTCACCGACCTGTTCAACTCGCTCACCGGATACTCGCGAAAGTCCAAGTACCGCAATCTCCTCGTGGCCCCTTACGGCGTGCGACGCGGCATCGTCGAGCGCATCGAAGCGGAAGTCGAGCACCTCAAGGCGGGTCGCGCAGCCGGAATTCGCCTCAAGGCCAACGCTCTTGTCGACGAGCAGGTGATCGACGCTCTGTACCGCGCATCGGTCGCCGGGGTCCCCGTCAAGGTGGTCGTACGCGGGATCTGCGCGCTCAAGCCGGGCGTACCGGGCCTGTCGGAGAACATCGAAGTTCGGTCCATTCTCGGCAGGTTCCTCGAACACTCACGGGTTCTGCATTTCCAGGGTGCCGACGAATTCTGGATCGGCAGCGCCGACATGATGCACCGAAACCTCGACCGGCGAGTGGAAGTGATGGCCCAGGTCAAGGATCCGAAGCTGACCAAGCAACTCGGTGACATCTTCGACTCGGCCCTCGACCCCACCACCCGCTGCTGGGAACTGGGGCCGGACGGTGGCTGGGTCGCGTCGCCTGCGCAAGGCGAAAGTGTCCGAGAACACCAGGTGGAATTGATGCGCAGCCGGAGGAATCAGGCGTCCTGATGGGCACTTCCGATGGCTCCCCCCGCGCCAACATCTTCGCGGCCGGATCGATTCTGTGGCGACGATCACCGGAGAACGACTCGGTGGTGCAAGTAGCTCTGGTACACAGGCCGAAGTACGACGACTGGTCTTTTCCCAAGGGAAAGCTCGATCCCGGGGAGACAGCGGTCGACGCGGCTGTCCGAGAAGTCAAGGAGGAGACGGGCTTCGACTCGACTCTCGGACGGTCGCTGTCCTACGTCACCTACCCGATTCCCGGCCACCGTCGCATGAAGAAGGTGCTCTACTGGGCTGCCGAGGCAACCGGCGGAGAATTCGTCCCGAACGACGAAGTGGACGAACTCCGCTGGATCGCACCCGACAAGATCGGCGGCGAACTCTCGTATCCCATGGACCACAAGATTCTTCGACGATTCGTCGCCAAGCCGGCCGCTACGTCCACCGTGCTGCTGGTCCGGCACGGCAGTGCCGGCTCGCGGTCGCGATACAAGGGCAACGACGCCGATCGCCCCCTCGACAAGACCGGTAGACGTCAGGCCGAGGCACTCGTCTCACTGCTGGGCGCGTTCGGCGGTGACTCGGTGTATGCGGCCGACCGCGTCCGGTGCGAACAGACGGTCGCGCCGTTTGCCGAATCACTGGGCGTGCAGGTCGAACCGGAGCATCTGCTGTCCGAGGAGGGGTACGCCGAGGACCCCCGCAAGGGCCGCCACCGGGCTCGCGACATCGCCGAGTCCATGAGCACACCGGTGATCTGCAGCCAAGGCAAGGTGATCCCCGATCTCATGCGATGGTGGGCCGACAAGGACGGCATCACGTTGCCTGCCAACAGAAATCGAAAAGGGAGCGTGTGGGTGCTCTCGCGCCACGACGGTCGGCTCGTCGCGGCCGACCACATCGCCAGCCCGCTACCGAACCTGGTCGCCGACGACTGAGTCGCATCCGAGGATCCTCGGATCACGAACACGGCAGAAGGCCCCGACCGAAATTTCGGTCGGGGCCTTCTGTGGAGTGCGAGAACGGCCCGGTCCTGGATGACCGGTGCCGGTCGAGCGCTACTTCTTTGCAGCGCGCTTCGCGGGTGCCTTCTTGGCCGGAGCCTTCTTGGCGGGGGCCTTCTTGGCGACGGTCTTCTTGGCCGCTGTCTTGGCCGGAGCCTTCTTGGCAGGGGCCGTAGTGGTTGCGGCCTTGCGTGCGGTCGTCTTGGCCGGAGCCTTCTTGGCAGCAGCCGTCGTGGTCTTGCGTGCGGTTGTCTTTGCGGGAGCTGCCTTCTTGGCGGCGGTCTTTGCGGGAGCTGCCTTCTTGGCGGCAGTCTTCGCCGGAGCCGCCTTCTTGGCTGCCGCGGTGGTGGCCTTGCGGGCGGTCGTCTTCACCGCTGCCTTCTTGGCGGCCGTCTTCTTCGCTGCCGCAGTCTTCTTGGCCGGAGCTGCTGCCGAACCGCGCTTGACGGCAGGTCCGGTTGCGGGCAGCTTCTGTCCACCGGCGATGACGGCCTTGAACTGCGCGCCCGGACGAAATGCCGGTACGTTGGTCGGCTTGACGCGAACGGTCTCACCGGTGCGGGGGTTACGGGCGACGCGCGCCGCGCGACGACGCTGCTCGAACACGCCGAAGCCCGTGATCGTGACACTTTCGCCGCGGTGGACCGCGCGCACGATGGTGTCGACGATGTTCTCGACAGCCTCTGTGGCGCTCCGCCTGTCAGACCCCAACTTCTCGGTCAGGGCGTCAATCAGCTCTGCCTTGTTCATGGATTTCCTCCGCTATATTGTGGCCCATCGTCGGACCGACTACTACAACGGTAAACCCCAAGTCGTCAAGAGTCTATGCGCCACGCCAATTTTCATTTCGGTGTCGCGGAATGCTTCACGGCCGCAAAGCGTGTCGGACCCCCCGTCCGTCAGCTTTTCGAAGGCTCCTCGATCCTTGCCGGAAGGGTGAGGGGTTTGTATGAAGGCCTTGACTTTTCGTACTCCGTAATGGCCTCTACCTGGCGTAATGTCAGTCCGATGTCGTCCAGACCCTCCAGCAGACGCCACCGCGTGTAGTCGTCAATCGCGAAGCGCACCACCAAGGTTCCAGCCGTGACCGTCTTGTCGACGAGGTCCACGACGAGCTCCAGACCGGGCTGTTCTTCTAAGGCTTTCCACAGCAATTCGACGTCCGATTGCTCCACCTCGGCCGCCACCAAGCCGGCCTTGCCCATGTTTCCGCGGAAGATATCGGCGAATCTGGATGCGATGACGACCCTGAAACCGAAGTCCGACAGCGCCCAGACAGCGTGCTCGCGTGACGATCCCGTGCCGAAGTCCGGCCCGGCCACGAGAACCGATCCGCGGTCGTAGGGCGCGAGGTTCAAGATGAAGTTCGGATCGGATCGCCAACCGGCGAACAATCCGTCCTCGAATCCGGTGCGAGTCACGCGCTTGAGATAGACCGCCGGAATGATCTGGTCGGTGTCGACATTGGACCGCCGGAGCGGAACGCCGATGCCTTTGTGTCGAGTGAAAGCTTCCATCGAAATTTCTCCTGTGAGTTCGATCGATCCGGTCGGAGGGCTCGCTGCTACGCGAGATCCGCCGGAGAGGACAGGGTTCCGCGAACTGCAGTGGCCGCCGCAACCAGAGGCGACACGAGGTGAGTGCGACCACCCTTGCCCTGACGCCCCTCGAAATTGCGGTTGGACGTGGACGCCGAACGCTCTCCCGAGGTGAGCTGATCGGGGTTCATTCCCAGACACATCGAGCAGCCGGCCTGCCGCCACTCGGCCCCTGCTGCGGTGAAGATCTCACCGAGCCCTTCCTCTTCGGCCTGCGCGCGCACCCGCATCGACCCGGGTACCACCAGCATTCGCACGCCGTCTGCGACGCGGCGGCCCTCGAGGACGGACGCCACCGCACGCAGATCCTCGATGCGGCCGTTGGTGCAGGAGCCGACGAACACGGTGTCGACGGAGATCTCGCGGATCGGTGTACCGGCTTCGAGACCCATGTACTGCAAGGCCTTCTGGGCCGATACGCGCTCGCCCTCGTCGAGCATTGCCTCGGGATCGGGCACGGCATCTCCCAACGGAGCACCTTGACCCGGGTTCGTTCCCCAGGTGACGAACGGCGTCAGAGTGCTCGCATCGATGTGTACCTCGTTGTCGAACACCGCATCCGGGTCGGTTGCCAGTTCGTTCCAGGCGGCCACCGCCGCATCCCACTCCGCCCCCTGGGGCGCATGCGGCCGTCCCTTCAGGTATTCGTACGTGATCTCGTCGGGTGCGATCATGCCCGCGCGCGCCCCGGCCTCGATCGACATGTTGCAGATGGTCATTCGGGCTTCCATCGATAACTTGCGGATGGCCTCACCGCGATATTCGAGCACGTATCCCTGACCGCCGCCGGTGCCGATCTTGGCGATCACCGCGAGAATCAGATCCTTGCTCGTCACACCGGGAGCCAGTTCTCCGTCGACGGTGATGGCCATGGTCTTGAACGGTCGCAGAGACAGAGTCTGGGTGGCCATCACATGCTCGACCTCGCTGGTGCCGATTCCCATTGCGATCGAACCGAATGCACCGTGCGTCGAGGTGTGGCTGTCTCCGCACACGATGGTCATACCCGGCTGGGTCAGACCGAGCTGCGGGCCGATGATGTGGACGATGCCCTGATCGAGATCTCCCATCGGGTACAACCGAACTCCGAATTCCTCGCAGTTGCGGCGAAGAGTATCGACCTGGGTGCGTGAGACGAGATCGGCGATCGGCGCGAAGATGTCGGCCGTCGGGACGTTGTGGTCCTCCGTTGCGATCGTCAGGTCCGGGCGACGAAGCTCGCGGCCGGCCAAACGCAGACCGTCGAATGCCTGGGGGCTGGTGACCTCGTGTACGAGGTGCAGATCGATGTAGATCAGATCCGGCTCACGTGCACCGCCTTCTCCCCCACCGGGGACGACCACATGTTGGTCCCACACCTTCTCCGCCAGCGTCTTCGGCGCTTGTGCTACGGACGCATCGGATTTCGTCGTTTCGGACATCGCTGTCGCAGACCTCGTCTTCCCTGTCGTCGCGCCGGCGGACGGGCTGGTCCACCTCGCGTGATCGTCTCGACATCGTCCCCCGCGGCACGCTGGACTTCTCACGGTTGTGCAATCTCAGCATTCGGGAGGCTAATATCGTTCTATGAGACAGCATAGCCTGAGCGGCGCCGTCGACAAATCGAGCGGTATCGGTGTCCTCGACAAGGCCATGGCCGTGTTGCATGCAGTGGCCGAGACACCCTGCACTCTCAACGACCTGTGTGCCCGCACAGCGCTCCCCCGCGCCACTGCGCATCGGCTCGCGGTCGGACTCGAAACCCACCGCCTCCTCGTGCGCGATTCCGACGGATTGTGGCGCACCGGTCCGGGGCTGGGGGAATTGGCGGCGAGCGCGTCGGATGCTCTGCTCGACGCCGCAGCATCGGTACTGCCTCGGCTTCGCGAAATCACCGGAGAGAGCGTGCAGATCTACCGCCGCGAGGGGACCGTTCGCGTCTGTGTCGCATCCATGGAGCCCCCGACCGGTCTCCGAGATACCGTGCTCGTCGGGGCCCGGCTACCCATGACAGCCGGCTCCGGTGCCAAAGTTCTTCTGGCATGGGCAGATTCGCAGACTCAACGCACAGTGCTGCCGGACGCCGAATTCGGCGAACGGGTGCTGCTGGAGATCCGCAGGCGAGGGTGGGCGCAGAGCGCGGGTGAACGTGAGCCGGGGGTCGCGAGCGTCTCGGCTCCCGTTCGCGACAGCAACGACACTGTCGTGGCGGCGATCTCGGTGTCCGGCCCGATCGACCGCATCGGACGCAAGCCGGGCGCACGCTGGGCGGCAGACCTGCTCGCCGCCGCCGACGCGCTGCACAAGCGCCTCTGACCGCCGACCCGAGGCCGATCGCGCGGCACTCACCAAAAACCGGCTGAATAGGCCGCAGAAGTGGAGTACGTTCGTCTCGAACGGCCCACCCGGCCGGTCGCCGACTGCAAGGAGTGCCCCATGTCAGAATCCGGCAGCGAAGAGTTGAAGAAGAAGTTCCGCGAGGTTCTCGAACAGAAGAACAGCAAGTCGCACAATTCCGTCGACCACAAGGACGGTGGCCCCAAGGTGAACAATGCCCACGGTCCGGCCGATCACCAGAAGATGTTCCGCCGCAAGAGCGTCTGACGCGAAGCGACACCACCGCACGACAGCAACGACGGTCACACCGAAACGACAGCACCCCCTCGATCCGGAGATCGAGGGGGTGCTGTCTTCGTAGCCCCGACGGGATTCGAACCCGCGCTACCGCCTTGAGAGGGCGGCGTCCTAGGCCGCTAGACGACGGGGCCAGGAACTTCACCTGCATTGTTGACGCTGTATCGAACACGTGACGCTGAGGTAGCTTAACTGCCTCGGCATCGGCGGCAAAATCGCCGCTCACCTGCTCGCTGGGGTACCAGGACTCGAACCTAGAATGGCGGTACCAGAAACCGCTGTGTTGCCAATTACACCATACCCCAATGGACTTGAATCGAAGTACGCATCCGATCGATGTGCACTGCGTTTCGAGCCGGGATAGAGACTATCAAAGGTCACTACCCATTCTCCAAATCGGCTGCTCAGAGCCTTGATAACGGCCCTCGACCGCCCGCGAGGCCCGCTCGGACACCATCGCGTGAACGCAGAACCCGCGCATCGTCGGCCGCAGAGCATGCAGCAGACTTCTGTTTCGTGAGCGTTCTCGAACTTCGCAGACGCCGATGAAGGTGCTGCTCGTTCCCCAGGGCAACCGGGCCGTACTGATCCGCCTCGACGAGGACGGTTCCCCGTCCGGCGGCAGTTCCCCTGCCGAGGAGGTCACCGACGATCTGGTGGGCTCCGTGGCCGCTGTCGAGCGAGAGCACGCTCCCCGTTGGGTGTGGGAGGACACGAGCCGCATCTACCCGCGACTGCTCGACGCAGGGGTGCGGGTCCGGCGCTGCCACGATCTCGCCCTCGTCGGTGCCATTCTGGCGATGCGAACGGGGCGCACCACGACACCGTCCACACCCGCAGACCTGCGACCCGGATTGTTCGACGCCGACCCGCATGCCGATCCGGTGGCAGTGCTCGCCCACTACCGCCGTCAGATCGAGGAGATCGGTGACGATCGGGGGCTGCAGCTGTTGGCGGCCGCCGAGTCGGCCGGAGGTCTGGCCGCGGCGGAGATGACCTTCGACGGATTGCCGTTCTCGGCCGCTGCGCATCGGCGGCACCTCGACGCGACCCTCGGTGCGAGGCCGGTCGACGGATCGACTCCTCCTGCGTTGGTGAAGCTCGAGAACGAGATCTCGTCGGTGTTCGGGCGCCGCGTGAACCCCGGTTCACCCGCAGAGGTGGTCGCCGCGTTCGCGCGCGCCGGTATCGAGCTCACATCCACTCGAGCACACGTGATCCGAGACATCGACCATCCTGCGGTGCCGCTGTTGCTTAGCCACCGAGATCTGTCGAAACTGCACAGCACCAACGGGTGGACGTGGCTGGACGCGTGGGTTCGCGGAGATCGTTTCCGGCCGGTCTACGTGCCGGGGGCCGTCGTCTCCGGCCGCTGGGCGAGCCGGGGCGGTGGGGGTCTGCAGATCCCGAAACCGCTGCGCGCCAGCGTGATCGCCGACTCGGGGTACACCTTCGTCGCCGCCGACGCCGGCCAGCTCGAGCCCCGCATTCTCGCCGCGATGTCGGGTGACCCTCGCATGGTCGCCGCTGCGGGAACAGCGGATCTCTACGCCCCCGTCGCCGCCGAGTCGTTCGACGGTGATCGTGCGCACGCCAAGGTCGCTGTTCTCGGAGTGCTGTACGGCGCGACGTCGGGTGAGGCTCGTGCGTTGCTGACCCGCCTACGCGCCAGATTCCCCGACGCGGTGGCGGTCGTGGAAGAGGCGGCGCGGGCCGGTGAGCGGGGCGAGGTGGTCCGGTCGTGGCTGGGCCGAGCGTGCCCTCCCCCTACGCCGCAATGGTGGTCCACCGGTGACGCCCACGCGCGTGGCCGATTCACGCGCAACTTCGTGGTGCAGGCGACCGCAGCCGAGTGGGCGCTGTGCCTGTTGGCAGATCTGCGCGGGCGATTGCGGTCGAGCAGAAGTGAGTTGGTGTTCTTTCAGCACGACGAAGTAGTCGTGCATTGTCCACTCGGAGACGCACCGTGGGTGTCCGAGGCCGTTGCGGCGGCGGCAGAGTCGGCTACGCGTCTGATGTTCGGCGACACGGCAGTGCTCTTCCCGATGGAGACCAGGATCGACCGCTTCTACGGTGCCCCGGCTGCCGAGCCGGAGTTCGGGCCGGAGTCCGACTGAGCGCTCGGTGGGTCCTCGAACGTCACGTCTATTTCCTCGAACGCAGTACTGCGCTGCGCTTCTGCCTGTCCGGTGTAGGTGAGTTTGTCACCTTCGGTCAGGTCGACGTCGTCGGTGAACGGGGCCAGAAGGGCCCGCGGGAACAGCCTGTCGACACGAACCACGTTGATCTCGATGCAGATCACGATCGATACCGAGGTCACGTACAGAAAGGCCAACAGCCCGAGCACGACCGCAAAGACACCGTTCGTCACCGTCGCACTTGCAGCGACGTACTTCACGTACACACCGCCGAAGGTCTGCAGCAGCTGCCACGTCAGACCGGCTGCTATGGCTCCCGGGAGTACCTGTCCGATCGACACCGCTCGCACTGTGGCGAGCCGAAACGCAACGACGAACACCCCGACGTACAGCAGCGTTCCGATCACGAACACGACGAGACCGGATTCCGGGCCGAAATATCCTGCAGCACTGAGCACATTGAGTGCGGTGATCGCCAGTACCGCCAGACCCACGGTGCTCAGCAAACCCAATCCCCGCACTCGGGCTCGAATGGGATCGGGCCGAAGATTCTTCGGTACGGCCCATGCGGTGTTCATCGCGTTCTGCAACGCAACGGACACGCCGAGTCCGCCGTAGAGCGACCCGAGGATACCCACCGTCAGACCGACAGTGCCGCCACCTATCCGTTCGGGACGCCCCAGTTCTTCCCCGATCGCCGGGATCTGACCGAGTGCAGAGTTCAGGATCTGTTGTTGCAGCTCCGGGTTGCCCATCAACACGATGCCCAGAATCACGGAGAAGAGCAGCAGCGCAGGAAAGAGCGAGACGAATGCGTAGTACGTGATCAGCGCGGCCAGGTAACCACCCTGATCGTCGACGAACTTGTAGACCACCGCAATCGGAAATCCGAGAACCGGACGCCTGCGCTGCAGTCGATCCAGTCGGTCGGCGACGCTCATGTGCGAAAGTCTCCGACCGACCTCGACGGCCGACGTCGCACCGCCGTCACGCGATAAGGGTACGTGCGGCGGTCAGACGAGCGAGGGTCCTCTCGCGGCCGAGAAGTTCCATGGACTCGTACAGCGGCGGGCTGATGTGGGAGCCGGTGACTCCCACCCGAACCGGCGCGAAGGCCTTGCGGGGCTTGAGTTCCATCTTCTCGATGAGCGCGTCCTTGAGGGCGACTTCCAGCTCGGCCGTCGACCAATCCGTCACTGCGGTCAGTGCTTCGATGGCGGCGTCGAGTACCGGTGCCGCGTCTGCGCCGAGATTCTTGGCCGCCGCTGCAGGATCGATCTCGAACTCCGCGTCGTCGACGAAGAGGAACTTCAGCAGGCCCCACGCATCCGACAGCACGACGATGCGCGTCTGCACCAGATCCGCTGCGACAGCGAACATCTTCTCGTCGACCGGCTCGGTGAGATGCCCTCGAGCAACGAGGAATTCGCGTAACCGTGCCGCGAAGTCGTCTGCAGCCAACATCCTGATGTGCTCGGCGTTGATCGCGTCGGCCTTCTTCTGGTCGAAGCGCGCAGGGTTGGAATTGACCGACGAGATCTCGAACGCCGCCACCATCTCGTCGAGCGAGAACACGTCGTGATCGTCGGAGATGCCCCACCCGAGAAGCGCTAGGTAGTTCAGCAGCCCCTCCGGGACGAAGCCTCGGTCGCGGTGGATGAACAGGTTCGATTCGGGGTCACGCTTGGACAGCTTCTTGTTGCCCTGGCCCATCACGAACGGCAGATGTCCGAACTCCGGGGTGCGGTCGGCCACACCGATTCGGATCAGGGCCTCGTACAGTGCGAGCTGTCGAGGCGTCGACGACAACAGGTCCTCGCCGCGCAGCACGTGCGTGATCTTCATCAGTGCGTCGTCGACCGGATTGACCAACGTGTACAGCGGAACTCCGTTGCCGCGAGTCAAGGCGAAGTCCGGTACGGTCCCCGCCTTGAACGTGGTCTCGCCGCGTACGAGGTCGTTCCACGTCAGATCGTGATCGGGCATGCGCAGCCGCACGACGGCCCCACGTCCCTCGTCGAGGAATCCCTGCCGCTGCTCCGGCGTCAGGTCGCGGTCGAAGTTGTCGTAGCCGAGCTTGGGGTCACGCCCGGCGGCCTTGTGCCTCGCTTCGACTTCCTCGGGCGTCGAGAACGACTCGTAGGCTTCGCCGGCATCGAGCAGTTGCTGTACGACAGCCACATGCTGGTCGCGTCGCTGCGACTGGCGGTAGGGCTCGTAGGGACCGCCCACCTCGGGGCCCTCGTCCCAATCCAGACCGAGCCATCGCAGCGCGTCGAGCAACGCTGCGTAGGACTCCTCGGAATCGCGAGCGGCGTCGGTGTCCTCGATCCGAAAGACGAAGGTGCCGCCGTGATGTCGCGCGAACGCCCAGTTGAACAGGGCGGTGCGGACCAGACCGACGTGCGGTGTGCCGGTGGGCGACGGGCAGAACCGAACGCGGACATCTGCTGCTGTGGTCATCGTTGTCCTACTTCTTCGCTGCGACTGGGTTGGTCAAGGTACCGATTCCCTCGACGGTGATCGACACACTGTCTCCGTCGGTGATGGGGCCGACACCCTCGGGCGTTCCGGTCAGAATGACGTCTCCGGGCAGCAGGGTCATCACTGCGGACACCCACTCGATGATCTTCGGAATATCGTGCAGTAGAAGCGAAGTACGACTCTGCTGCTTGACGACGCCGTCGACCTCGGTCTTGATCTCGAGGTCCGAAGGATCGAGGGACGTCTCGATCCACGGCCCGAGGGGGCAGAACGTGTCGTGCCCCTTCGCCCGGGTCCACTGCCCGTCGTGCTTCTGATGGTCGCGTGCCGAGACGTCGTTGGCGACGGTGTATCCGAGCACCACGTCGTACGCCTTGGAGGCGGGCACGTCCTTGCACGGACGACCGATCACGATGGCGAGTTCGCCTTCGTAGTGCACCTCGTTCGACGACGGCGGCAGCACGATGGCCGCACCCGGACCGACGATGGAGGTGTTCGGCTTGATGAAAATGACGGGAGTCTCCGGCGCTTCACCACCCATCTCGGCGGCGTGCGCGGCGTAGTTCTTACCGATGGCGATCACCTTGCTGGCGAGGATCGGTGCGAGCAGTCGCACGTCGGCCAGTGGCCACGATCGACCCGTGAACGTCGGTGTGCCGAAAGGATGTTCGGCAATTTCCTTCGCCGTCCGGGCATCCCCCTCACCTTCGATACTCACGAATGCCACACCATCAGGACTTGCAATTCGACCGAGACGCATGTCGAAAGTCTATCGACCGCCATTCTCCGCACGCCGATGCCGTCCGGTCCGTCGATCTTTCGCCGGTGTAATGTTTCGATCTGTATCCAGATAGCAAGATTGTGTGTTCACATAGTGAGACGAGAGGCCGGAATGAGCGCCACGAAGCAGCTGTCCAGTATCGGCGAGACGCGACGGTGGTTCATGCTCGTGCTCGGGATGCTCGCGCAGACTGCCGGTGCCGTCTTCATCAACGGTGCTGCATTTCTCATTCCCGCCCTGCACGACGACCGGGGACTCGGACTTGCGACCGCAGGATTCGTGGTTGCGATGCCCACCGTGGGCATCATGCTGACCCTCATCGCATGGGGCGTGCTCGTCGACCGCATCGGCGAACGTCTCGTTCTGGTGATCGGGCTCGGGCTCACCGCTGCCGCGAGCCTGGCTGCGGTGGTCAGCACGTCCATTCCGGCGCTCGCCGCCCTGCTGTTGATCGGCGGTATGTCTGCGGCCAGCGCGAACAGCGCGAGCGGACGCGTCGTGGTGGGGTGGTTTCCGCCGCACCGTCGTGGGCTGGCCATGGGCATCAGACAGATGTCGGTTCCCCTCGGCGTGGCCGTCGCGGCACTGACCATCCCGCCTGTCGCGCGTGACCACGGCGTCGGCGCGGCCCTGCTCGTGCCCGCTGCCGTCTGCGCTGCGAGCGCTCTGCTGTGCCTGGCCGTGGTCGACCCTCCCCGTCCGAATCGCACCGATGCGGCGGCGCAGGGTCTGCTCGACAATCCGTACCGCAACAGCAGCCAACTGTGGCGCATTCACGCCACGTCCATCCTGTTGGTGGTGCCGCAGTACGTGGTGTGGACGTATGCGCTCGTGTGGCTGATGACCGACCGAGGGTGGACGGCCGCGGCCGCGGGTGTCCTCGTCACGCTGACCCAGATTCTCGGCGCACTGGGTCGGATGAGCGTGGGCGCGCTGTCCGATCGTGTCGGTAGCCGCATGCGGCCTTTGCGGTGGGTGGCCGTGACGGCCGCTGCCAGCATGCTCGGGCTCGGCATCGCCGACTGGTTCGACTCCCCCGCCGCCATCGTCCTGCTCGTCGTCGCGTCCGTCGCCACCGTTGCCCCGAACGGCCTCGCGTTCACTGCTGTCGCTGAGATCTCGGGACCGTATTGGAGCGGACGCGCCCTCGGGGTACAGAACACGAGCCAGTACGTGTTCGCCTCGGCTGTACCGCCTGTATTCGGGGCGATCGCGGCCATCAGCTTCCCCGTGGCGTTCCTGGTGTCGGCGGTCTTTCCCGCGCTCTCCGTACCGATCGTGCCCGACGATCCGGCACCCGAGCCCACGGACGAGACGTCCGACGCCGGTGCAGACCGCGCCCGCTGACGTGCCGAAGGGGTGACCTGCCCGTGATACACGACATGCCACGGTGGCCTGTCGGCCCACCGTGGCATGTCGTGGCGTGAGAGTTACAGGCGACCGGCGATCCGTGCGCCGATCTCTTTCGTCGACGCGGTCGTGGTGCCCCGCTCGGCGAGATCCGCTGCGACAGCGGCTTCTACCCGTGCAGCGTTCGATGCGTCGCCGAGGTGTGCCAGCAGCAGCGACACCGACAGGATGGCAGCCGTCGGATCGGCCTTCTGCTGTCCCGCGATGTCGGGCGCGCTACCGTGCACCGGCTCGAACATGCTGGGGTTGGTACCGGTGGCGTCGATGTTTCCACTTGCGGCCAAACCGATCCCGCCGGTGACGGCAGCCGAGAGGTCGGTCACGATGTCGCCGAACAGATTGTCGGTCACGATCACGTCGAACCGGCCGGGATCGGTGACGAGGTGGATCATCGCGGCATCGATGTGCTGATACGCGACCTCGACGTCCGGGAAGTCCGCCGAGACTGCCTCGACCGTGCGGGCCCACAGGCTACCGGCGAACGTGAGCACGTTGGTCTTGTGCAACAGCGTCAGGTGCTTCCTGCGGGTCAGCGCCCGCTCGAAACCGTTGCGCACCACCCGCTCCACGCCGTAACGAGTGTTGACGCTGACCTCGGTGGCCACCTCGTGCGGCGTGCCGACGCGCAGTGCACCACCGTTGCCGGTGTACGGCCCCTCGGTACCCTCCCGAACGACGACGACATCGATCTGCTTGTCCCCGGCCAGCGGACCGACCACGCCCGGGTACAACTTGGCCGGCCGCAGATTGATGTGGTGATCGAGCTCGAATCGCGCCCGCAGCAACAGCCCACGCTCGAGCACACCGCTGGGCACCGACGGATCGCCGATGGCGCCCAACAGAATTGCGTCGTGCTCACGCAGTTCTGCCAACACCGAATCCGGCAGCAACTCCCCGGTGGCGTTGTAACGCCGCGCCCCGAGGTCGTACTCGGTCTTCTCGGCTCCGGGTGCGACCACGTCGAGAACGGCAAGCGCTTCGGCGACGACCTCCGGCCCGATTCCGTCCCCGGCGATGACGGCCAGCTTCATTTCACTCCTCGTAGTTCGTGTCGGTCCGATCGGCTGTGAGCGATCAGGACAGGTCGACCAGCTCGATGGTGGAGGCACCCACGGCGGTAGCGATGCTCGCACTGAGCTCGGCCGGAACGTCCTTGTCGACGCGCAGCAGAATCGTTGCGCCGTCGCCCTCGGAGTCCTGGCTCAGTGCTGCGGCCTGGATGTCGATTCCGGCGTCGCCGAGCAGAGTGCCGATTCGACCCAGGCTGCCGGGCTGGTCCGCGTAGTTGACGATGAGGTTCTTGCCCTCGGCGCGGAGGTCGAAGTTGCGGCCGTTGATGTTGACGATCTTCTCGACCTGCGAGGTGCCCGTCAGAGTGCCGGCAACGTTGAGGACCGATCCGTCACCGTAGACGGCGCGAATGTCGACGACACTGCGGTGGTTCTCGCTCTCGGGAGCGGTGGTCACTTCTGCTGTGACACCGCGCTCCTCGGCGAGCGACGGAGCGTTGACGAACGTGACCGAATCCTCGATGACGGCCGAGAACAGTCCGCGCAGCGCGGACAGTTTCAGGATCTGCACGTCCTCGCTGGCGAGTTCGCCGCGAACGTCCACCGACAACGAGGTGGGAAGCTCGTCGGACAGGGCTCCGAGCAGCACACCCTGCTTACGCACGATTTCGAGCCACGGCGATACCTCTTCGCCGACGGCCCCACCCTTGACGTTGACCGCGTCGGGCACGAATTCGCCTGCGAGAGCCAGCAATACGGACTTGGCCACATCGGTGCCCGCTCGGTCCTGCGCTTCGGTGGTCGATGCCCCGAGGTGGGGAGTGACGACGACCTGCGGCAGCTCGAACAACGGGCTGTCGGTGCACGGCTCGGAGGCGTAGACGTCGATGCCCGCGGCGAACACGTGACCGGAGGTGATGGCGTCGGCCAGTGCCTGCTCGTCGACCAGTCCACCGCGTGCGGCGTTGACGACGATGACCCCGGGCTTGGTCTTGGCGAGGGCGTCCTTGCCGATGATGCCCTTGGTCTCCGGCGTCTTCGGCAGGTGCACCGAGAACATGTCGGCCCGCTCGAGCAGCTCGTCCAGGCTCACCAGTTCGATACCGAGCTGCGCCGCGCGCGCTGCCGAGACGTAGGGGTCGTACGCGATGATGTGGGTCTCGAACGCGGCCAGACGCTGCGCGAACAGCTGGCCGATTCGGCCGAGTCCGACGACGCCGACGGTCTTGCCGAAGATCTCGACACCGTTGAACTTGCTGCGCTTCCACTCGTGCTGACGCAGGGTGGCGTCGGCAGCGGGGATCTGGCGCGCGGCCGCGAGAAGCAACGTCACCGCATGCTCGGCGGCCGTGTGGATGTTGGAGGTCGGTGCGTTGACGACGAGGACGCCGCGCTCGGTGGCTGCGGGTACGTCGACGTTGTCCAGGCCGACACCGGCGCGGGCGACGATCTTGAGGTTGGTCCCGGCAGCGAGCACCTCGGCGTCGACCGTGGTCGCGGACCGCACGAGAATGGCGTCGGCCTCGGGAACTGCAGCGAGCAACGCGGGGCGATCCGGACCGTCGACCCAGCGAACCTCGACGCCGTCGCCCAGTGCCTCGACGGTGGACGGCGCAAGTTTGTCGGCGATCAGAACGACAGGACGGCCTGGCTGGCTCACGTGAAAAACTCCCTATATCGGTTCGAGACGTGGTCGGAAAAATTCGGCGGGCTGTGCAGCACGAACAGTTTAGAGGCCCGAGACGTCACACGGTGACGCCACCGGACTCACGCACCGAAGGGCACCCCCGGCAATCCAGGGGTGCCCTTCGATCAGATTGCGTGACAACGCGATTCGATGAGAATCAGGCCGTCTCGGTGATCGGGCGGTCGACCCAGCTCATGAGGTCGCGCAGCTTCTTGCCGGTGACCTCGATGGGGTGCTCGGCGTTGGCCTTGCGCAGGCCTTCGAGCTCGGTGTTGCCGTTCTCGACGTTGGCGACGAGGCGACGGGTGAATTCGCCCGACTGGATGTCGGCCAGGATGGCCTTCATGCGCTCCTTGGTGCCTGCGTCGATGACGCGCGGTCCGGAGAGGTACCCACCGAACTCCGCGGTGTCGGACACCGAGTAGTTCATGCGGGCGATGCCGCCCTCGTACATGAGGTCGACGATGAGCTTGAGCTCGTGCAGCACCTCGAAGTACGCCATCTCGGGTGCGTAGCCGGCCTCGACCATGACCTCGAAGCCCGTCTTGACGAGTTCTTCGGTGCCGCCGCACAGCACGGCCTGCTCACCGAACAGGTCGGTCTCGGTCTCTTCCTTGAACGTGGTCTTGATGACGCCTGCGCGGGTGCCGCCGATGCCCTTGGCCCACGACAGCGCGAGGGCCTGGCCCTCACCCTTCGGGTCCTGGTCGATGGCGATGAGCGCGGGAACACCCTTGCCGTCGACGAACTGACGACGCACGAGGTGGCCGGGGCCCTTGGGGGCAACCATGCCGACGGTCACGAACTCCGGAGCCTTGATCAGGTCGAAGTGAATGTTGAGGCCGTGGCCGAAGAACAGCGCGTCGCCGTCCTTCAGGTTGGGCTCGATCTCCTCGGAGAAGATCTTGGCCTGAGCGGTATCGGGTGCGAGCACCATGATCACGTCGGCCCACTCGGACACCTCTGCGGGAGTTCCGACCTTCAGGCCCTGCTCCTCCGCCTTGGCGCGGGACTTCGAGCCTGCCGCCAGGCCGATGCGAACATCGACGCCGGAGTCGCGCAGGCTGAGCGAGTGCGCGTGGCCCTGGCTTCCGTAGCCGATCACAGCGACCTTGCGGCCCTGGATGATCGACAGATCAGCATCGTCGTCGTAGAACATCTCGACTGCCACTGGTTGTTACCTTTCCTCTTGGGTTTTACGCATGTTCGTCACCGGGCCGCTAACGCGACGCAGTGATCGATTTCGGTCCACGTCCGACGGCAACGACTCCCGACTGAACTATTTCTCGAATTCCATAGGGGTCCAACATCTTCAGCAACGCGTCGAGCTTGGAGCGGGTGCCCGTCGCCTCGACCGTCACCGCCTCGGGAGAGACGTCGATGACCTTGGCGCGGAACAGATTCACCGT
The DNA here is from genome assembly GCF_002259025.1 of Rhodococcus sp. 05-2255-1e. Taxonomy (NCBI): domain Bacteria; kingdom Bacillati; phylum Actinomycetota; class Actinomycetes; order Mycobacteriales; family Nocardiaceae; genus Rhodococcus; species Rhodococcus sp. 05-2255-1e. Next base: position 247,075 of record NZ_NOZE01000013.1, read on the forward strand.
TTCGATGACCTCGCTCCGAACGCTGGCATCGGCACGGACCTTGATCAGGACCAACTCGCGCGCCACCGAGGAATCGTCGTCCTGCTCGACGATCTTGATGACGTTGATGAGCTTGTTGAGCTGCTTGGTCACCTGCTCGAGCGGGAACTCGTCGACCGTCACCACGATCGTCATGCGCGAGATATCGGGAATCTCGGTGCCGCCGACGGCGAGTGAGGAGATGTTGAAGCCGCGGCGCGAGAACAACGCGGCCACGCGCGCCAACACACCTGGCTTGTCCTCGACGAGAACGCTGAGGGTATGGCTGGTGCTCACAGGTCCGTGCCTTTCGCGTCGTTGTTCATCGGGTGCGGTGCCTGCTCGCGTTCCATCGCGTCGTCGAGTCCTGGCTCACTGCCCACGGTCTCGTCCTCGTCGAACAGCGGACGGATGCCGCGGGCGGCCATGATCTCGTCGTTACCCGTTCCGGCGGCCACCATCGGCCACACCTGGGCATCGGCACCGACGATGAAGTCGATGACGACCGGACGATCGTTGATGGCGCGTGCCTGAGCGATCACCGCATCCACGTCCTCTTCCCGCTCGCAGCGCAAACCGACGCAGCCCAACGCCTCGGCCAGCTTGACGAAATCGGGGATGCGCACGGCACCGTGAGTTCCGAGATTGGTGTTGGAGTAGCGCTCCTCGTAGAACAGGGTCTGCCACTGCCGAACCATGCCGAGGTTGCCGTTGTTGATGAGCGCGACCTTGATCGGGATTCCCTCGACCGCGCAGGTAGCAAGCTCCTGGTTGGTCATCTGGAAGCAGCCGTCGCCGTCGATGGCCCACACCTCGGCGTCGGGCAGGCCCATCTTGGCTCCCATGGCGGCCGGAACCGCGTACCCCATCGTGCCGAGACCACCGGAGTTGAGCCACGTGCGCGGCTTCTCGTAGTTGATGAACTGAGCGGCCCACATCTGGTGCTGGCCGACGCCTGCGCAGTAGATCGCGTCGGGACCGGCGAACTTGCCGACCGAGGAGATGACGAACTCGGGAGACATGGAACCGTCGGACGGACGGTCGTAGCTCAACGGGTACGTCTTGCGGATGCCGTCGAGGTAGACCCACCACTGCTCGAGGTCGAGGGTCGTTCCGGTGGCGCGATCTGCCCGCAGGGCCTCGATCAGCTCGGTGATGACCTCGCCGCAGTCGCCCACGATCGGTACGTCCGCGTATCGGTTCTTGCCGATCTCGGCCGGGTCGATGTCGGCGTGGATGACCTTGGCATCGGGAGCGAAGGACGAGAGCTGACCGGTGACGCGGTCGTCGAACCGGGCACCGAGCGTGATCAGCAGGTCGCTGCGCTGCAGAGCGGCGACCGCCGCGACGGTGCCGTGCATACCGGGCATGCCCAGGTTCAGCTGGTGGGTATCGGGAAATGCCCCGCGCGCCATCAGCGTCGTGACGACCGGGATACCGGTCAGTTCGGCGAGCTCGAGCAGTTCTGCCGAGGCGTTGGCCTTGATGACACCGCCACCGACGTACAGCACCGGCTGCTTGGCATCGGCGATGTAGCGTGCCGCTTCGCGAACCTGCTTGCCGTGCGGCTTGGTGACCGGGCGGTAGCCGGGCAGACGCATTTCCGGCGGCCACGAGAACGTGGTCTGCGCCTGCAGCACATCCTTCGGGATGTCGACGAGGACGGCACCGGGACGACCCGACGCGGCGATGTAGAACGCCTCGGCCATGATGCGCGGGATGTCCGCACCGTCGGTGATCAGGAAGTTGTGCTTGGTGATGGGCATCGTGATACCCGAGATGTCGGCTTCCTGGAACCCATCGGTACCGATGAGGCTGCGGGCGACCTGACCGGTGATCGCGACGATCGGAACCGAGTCCATCTGCGCGTCGGCCAACGGGGTGACGAGGTTGGTCGCACCCGGGCCGGACGTCGCCATGCAGACGCCGACCTTGCCGGTCGCCTGGGCGTAGCCGGTGGCGGCATGACCCGCACCCTGCTCGTGGCGAACGAGCACGTGGCGAACCTTGACGGAGTCGAAGAGCGGATCGTAGACCGGGAGAACCGCGCCACCGGGAATGCCGAATACGGTGTCGACGTCGAGTTCTTCGAGAGCTCGTACGACCGACTGTGCGCCGCTGACCTTCTCGGGTGCGACGTGGCGTCGCGATCCGTTGGTCGCCGCGTCTGCGGACGGGTTGCTGGTCGACGGGCTCGTGGCTGTCCCCGACTTACGTGTCGTGGGCCCTGGGCGTGCGGTTGGTGCGCTCACTGATTGCTTCCTCAGGAATGTGAAATTGCTGGGCGATCTCTGGGCAAGAAAAAACCCCCGTCAGCGTGAGCTGTACGAGGGTGGCGCGTCGATGCGAGTTTGAACAACCGGCTCAGGCGTTGACGCGCCGGCCGATTACGAGTATCCAATTCCGCTTCACGCACTGAACGGTAGGCGCGCGCACAGGGAAGAGTCAAACTCGTCACGACGCAATCCCATTATGTGAGATCGCGTAGATGCAATGCGAAGATGAATGGGTGTCGTCTTCGCAGCAGTCCGAACCACCTCGGTCATCATCCCACACCGGTTCCGAGCAACCGAACAGTGCCGACGGGCCACCGCCGTCGAGCAGGCAGGTCATCCGCCTCCCGCGTCTGGCCCTGATCGGCGTCGGGTTGCTCCTGTTCAGTACCTCTCTGCCGGCGGCGAGCTGGCCCGCCGCACTGGGTTGGCTGCTGATTCTGCCGATCGTCGCGTGCATCTGGGTGCTGCGTGTGCGCACCGTCATCACTCCCGAGGCGATCACGGCCCGCCGTTTCATCGGCTCCGACGTCATCGAGTGGGAGTCCGTGGTCGGACTGCACTTCCCCGATCGCCGCTGGGCTCGCGTGGTGCTCGCCGACAAGACGGAGAAGTCACTTCCGCTCGTGCGGTTCGATCGGCTCCCCCAACTCGCGGCCGCCAGCGGCGGTCGCATCACCGACCCCTATGCCGCGGCAGCTGCGGCGGAGGATCAGGCACGCGCAGAGGCCGAGAATGCCGAGCACGACGACGAACAGGCACCGAAGGATCGCTGACGAGGGGCCGAGTAACCTCCTCGTTGCGATCACCGCTGCAACGAACGAGGAACTGCACTATGCCGCCGCTACGCTCACGGGTCACCACTGTCGGACGCAATGCTGCGGGCGCGCGCTCGCTGTGGCGCGCCACCGGAATGACCGATTCGGATTTCGGTAAACCGATCGTCGCCATCGCGAACTCGTACACCCAGTTCGTACCCGGCCACGTTCACCTGAAGAACGTCGGCGAGATCGTCGCCGACGCCGTCCGCGCGGCAGGCGGAGTCCCTCGAGAGTTCCACACCATCGCCGTCGACGACGGCATCGCGATGGGGCACGGGGGCATGCTGTACTCGCTGCCCAGCCGCGAGATCATCGCCGACTCGGTCGAGTACATGGCCAACGCCCACACTGCGGACGCACTCGTGTGCATCTCGAATTGCGACAAGATCACCCCCGGCATGCTCAACGCGGCCATGCGATTGAACATCCCGGCGGTGTTCGTCTCCGGTGGGCCGATGGAAGCCGGCAAAGCGGTGGTCGTCGGAGGGGTCGCGCAGGCACCCACCGACCTGATCACCGCAATCTCCGCCAGCGCGAACGACGCCGTGTCCGAGGCCGGCCTCGACGAGGTCGAGCGCAGCGCGTGCCCTACATGCGGGTCGTGCTCGGGCATGTTCACGGCGAACTCGATGAACTGCCTCACCGAAGCGCTCGGCCTGGCGTTACCCGGCAACGGCTCCACGCTGGCCACCCACGAGGCCCGCCGCGCCCTGTTCACCCGGGCCGGCACGACCATCGTCGAGGCGGCGATCAAGTACTACCGGGACGAGGACGAGTCGGTGCTGCCCCGCAACATCGCCACCCCGGCGGCATTCCGCAACGCGATGGCACTGGACGTGGCGATGGGCGGCTCGACCAACACCGTGCTGCACACACTCGCGGCGGCGCAGGAGGGCGAGGTCGATTTCGATCTCGACACCATCGACGCCATCAGCCGTAAGGTGCCGTGCCTGGCCAAGGTGTCCCCCAATTCGGATTACCACATGGAAGACGTGCACCGGGCGGGTGGAATTCCCGCCCTGCTGGGTGAACTGCGGCGTGCGAATCTGCTCGAGACCGACGTCTCGACCGTCCACACGAAGAGCTTCGACGAGTGGCTCGACACGTGGGACATCCGCTCCGGTGCCGCATCCGACGAGGCGATCGAGCTGTTCCATGCCGCTCCTGGCGGCGTCCGAACCGTCGAACCGTTCTCCACGAGCAATCGCTGGTCCTCCCTCGACACCGACGCCGCGGGTGGTTGCATCCGCGATCTCGAACACGCCTACACGGTCGAGGGCGGTCTGGTGGTGCTGCGCGGCAACATCGCCGTCGACGGCGCGATTCTGAAGACCGCGGGCATCGACGAGGACCTCTTCTCGTTCCAGGGACCTGCGCTGGTCGTCGAGTCTCAGGAAGAAGCCGTCTCGGCCATCCTGCAGAAGAAGATCCAACCCGGTGACGTGCTCGTCGTGCGGTACGAGGGACCCAAGGGTGGACCGGGAATGCAGGAGATGCTGCACCCGACCGCGTTCCTCAAGGGTGCCGGTCTGGGCAAGGTCTGTGCCCTGATCACCGACGGACGGTTCTCCGGCGGTACGTCGGGCCTGTCCATCGGACACATTTCCCCCGAGGCTGCGGCCGGCGGCGTCATCGGCCTCGTCGAGAACGGCGACCAGGTCCGCATCGACGTCGCCACGCGCACGCTCGAGATCCTCGTCGACGAGGAAACTCTGGAGACTCGACGCGCGAAGATGCTCGCGTCCGAGCGGCCGTGGCAGCCGGTCGATCGACAGCGCACGGTCACGACGGCGCTGCGCGCCTACGCCGCACTGGCGACATCCGCGGACAAGGGTGCTGTGCGCTACGTGCCCTGAGCAGACTAAAAGACATGTGAGTGGTTCCTCGTAGCAGGCTACGAGGAACCACTCACATGGTTGGTTGTCGACCGGATCAGCGGACGACCGGGTTCGCTCCGTTGAGGAAGATCCAGATGCACACGCCCGCAGCGATTCCCACTGCGAGTGCGAGGAACGATCCGATGCGGGGGCGGGTCGCCCAGCCGCGGCGGCCGTCGAACGCGATCTTTCCGGGTCCGGTGAGAATGATGGCCGCGGCCGCGAAGCCGAGAACGGTTTCGTACTCCACGCCGGTGGCACCGGAGAACTGCAGCCCCGGCTCTGCCACCTGCTTGAAGCACCAGGCGTTGATGATGGTCGCCAACACAGCTGCACCGGCCAGCGGCGTCGCCAGTCCCAGGATCAGCAGTGCGCCGCCGAGGGTTTCGCCGGCCGCGGCCGCGATGGCGAGGATCTCCGGGTATCGGAACCCGGACTCCTCCAGGAGATTCTGAAATCCGTCCAGCCCGGGACCGTTCCACAATCCGACGAGCTTCTGTAAGCCGTGCCCGAGGAACACTGCTCCGATGGCGACGCGTAGGACGAACAGGCCCAGATCGGTGGTGCCGCGTCGGGCCGGAACTTCCACGGTCTCGGTGCGCACCGGGGCTGCCGGGGCGGCGACTGCCGAATCGGAGGACTCACCGAGATACTCCGTCGGACGATCCGAGTACGCGTTCGAGGTGGCACCGGCCGTCGTAGCCGTCGTAGGCGTCTGGGTCGGCGAGTCGGCGAAGGCCGACGGACGGTACGTCGGGATCTTCTCTGTCGGTGCCGCATCGGTGCTCCGCTTGTCGGATGCGGAGGAATTCGGGAAGTCCAACTCGTCGTCGGTTCGGGGCAGACGATCCGAACGCTGCGCACCGAACGCTGTGGTCGATGCACCGGACGCGTCGGAACCCGAACGCGTGGGCGAAATCTTCTCGGTGGGGTTGTCGTACGGGCTCTCGGCCGGTTCGTACGAGGGATCCTGCTGGTTGGGGTCACGCGGTGTATCGGTCACCTCCCCACACTAAGGCCGACAACCCCGCGCCACCGACGTTGACGCTCACGGCCGCGTGGCGCGTCGGACTCGACGTTCCGTAACGTTCGAACCATGAAGCCGCTCGGAGCATCGTCACGAACTGCCCGCGCGGCTGTGGTCGCCCTGTCGACGACGGCTGTTCTGCTCGCCGGGTGCGCCCGATTCGACGATTCCAACTCGTCCCCGTTCACTCCCGCGCCGGATGTCGGAGCTGCCGAGCTCAAACCCACCACTCCCAGCGAGACCTCGCCCCCGGCGGGTCCGAATGCCCCGCAGCCCGTCTCGGGACCGTGCGTGGATCCCGACCCGGCAGTGATCGCCACCTGCCTCGACACCACGGGCGGACTCGTAGCTCTTCCCGACGGACAGAGCAGCCTCGTGGCAGAACGCAGGACCGGCCGCATCATGGAGGTCACCGCAGGCCGGACGCCACAGCAGGTGGCCACGATCCCCGTCGACGGCACGGGCGACGGAGGTCTGCTGGACATCGCACTCTCGCCCACGTACGCCGAGGACAAACTGCTCTACGCGCTGATCACGACGGCGTCGGATACGCGGGTCGTTCGGCTCGCGCAGGGGGACGTACCCAAGGACATCTTGACCGGGATCCCCCGCGGGGCCGCGGGAGTTCGAGGCTCCCTCGAGTTCTACACGCCGAACGAACTTCTGGTGTTGACCGGCGACAACGGCGATCCCGTCGCCGCCGCCAACCCGAACTCGTTGTCCGGCAAGCTGTTACGCGTGACATCACTGTCGCCCACTCCCACTCCCCCGCGTCCGGGTATCGCGCTCAGTGGCATCGGTACAGCGGGCGACGTGTGCACCGACGGCAGCGGGAACATCTACGTCACCGACCGCACCGCCACCGAGGATCGCCTGCAGCGCATCGACAAGCTGGGAGCAGTGTTCTCCCCGGTGTGGACCTGGCCCGACCGTCCGGGTGTGGCCGGGTGCGCCGCCGGTCAGAGCGGCGTTGCGGTTGCCCTGACCACAGCGAAAGCTGTTGCAGCACTGGCCACGGACCCGAACACCGGAGCGGTGTCCGCCGAGCCGACCCTGTTGATCCAGGACAAGTACGGGCAGTTGAACGGGGCGACCAGCACGAGCGACGGTCAGATTCTGGTGGGGACGGTGAACAAGAACGGCACTGCCGTCGGCCCCACCGACGACCGCGTCGTCAAGGTGCCGTTCCCTGCCGGCGGTGGTGGCGGCTTCGACTGATCCGACAGCTCCTTCGAACGCCAAGGGCGGCCGGGCAGCAATCGCTGCCCGGCCGCCCTGCTCATGCGTCGATCAGGACTGACCGCACGCCGCCAGCACGAGTTCCTTGACTCGGGCGGCATCGGCTTGTCCCCGCGTCGCCTTCATCACCGCGCCGACGATGGCACCGGCGGCCTGGACCTTGCCACTGCGAATCTTGTCCACCACACCGGGGTTCGCGGCAAGTGCTTCGTCGACGGCGGCTTGGAGCTTGGTGTCGTCCTTCTCCAACACCAGATTCCGCGCCGACATCACCTCTGCGGGCTCGCCCTCACCGGCCAAGACGCCGTCCACGATCTGACGAGCACCGTTGTTGTTGACCTTGCCGTCGGCCACCAAGGCTGCCACCTCGGCCACCTGAGCCGGAGTGATCGCCAGATCCCCCAATTCGACGCCGGCGATGTTGGCCTGCTGCGCCAGGTACGACACCCACCACGACCGCGCAGCCTGCGCCGACGCGCCGGCGTCGACGGTCGCCGCCACGAGTTCGAGAGCACCCGAGTTGACCAAGTCGCGCATCTCCTCGTCGGAGACGCCCCAGTCCTTCTGAATTCGCCCGCGGCGCAACCACGGCAGCTCGGGCAGAGTGGCTCGCAGCTCCTCGATCCACGCTGCATCCGGGGCCACGGGAGCGAGGTCGGGCTCCGGGAAGTAGCGGTAGTCCTCCGCGGTCTCCTTCTTCCGGCCCGCCGTGGTGGTGCCGTCGGACTCCTGGAAATGTCGGGTTTCCTGCGTCACCTCGCCGCCGGATTCGAGCACCGCAGCCTGACGGCGCATCTCGTAGCGCACGGCGACCTCGACACTCTTGAGCGAGTTGACGTTCTTCGTCTCGGTGCGAGTACCGAACTCGGTTGCCGACTTCCGCATCAACGAGACGTTGGCATCGCAGCGCAACGAACCCTGATCCATCCGCACATCGGAGACGTTCAGCGACTTCAACAGGTCACGCAATGCGGTCACGTACGCCCGCGCCACCTCCGGTGCCCGCGCCCCGGTACCGGTGATGGTCTTGGTCACGATCTCCACCAGGGGCACACCGGCGCGGTTGTAGTCGAGCAACGAATGCGATGCGCCCTCGATTCGTCCGGTTGCGCCACCGACGTGCGTCGACTTGCCGGTGTCTTCCTCCATGTGGGCACGCTCGATCTCGACGCGGAACGTGCTGCCGTCGTCGAGCACGACGTCGAGGTAACCCTCCGTGGCGATCGGCTCGTCGTACTGCGAGATCTGGTAGTTCTTCGGCTGATCCGGGTAGAAGTAGTTCTTCCGCGCGAACCGTCCCCACGGAGTGATCGAGCAATTGAGCGCCAGCCCGATACGGATCGCCGACTCCACCGCAGCAGCGTTGACCACCGGCAGTGCGCCGGGAAGGCTCAGGCACACCGGGCACACCTGCGTATTGGGCTCCGCACCGAACGCGGTGGGGCAACCACAGAACATCTTGGTGGCCGTACCCAACTCGACGTGGACCTCCATGCCGAGCACGGGGTCGAACGTGGCGAGCACATCGTCGTAATCGATCAGATCGACGGTTGCAGCAGTCATGCTCCGTAGTTTATGCATTGCATTCGCCACCCGAGTAACCACGTGTCCTCGGGCACCGATCGCTTCGGGGTCAGCCGAAGAACGCTGCTGCGTCGTCGTACCGGGTCTGAGGGACCCGCTTGAGTTGCTTGGTGGCCTCGGCCAACGACACCAGGCCGATCTCGGCACCGCGCAGCGACACCATCTTTCCGAAGTCTCCGGAATGCGCGGCATCGGTGGCGTTGACACCGAATCGCGTTGCGAGCACACGGTCGTACGGAGTGGGAGTGCCGCCGCGCTGCACGTGACCGAGCACCGTGGTGCGTACCTCTTTGTTGATGCGACGTTCGATCTCGACGCCGAGCTGATGTGCGACTCCGGTGAATCGGACGTGCCCGAATTCGTCGATACCGCCGTCGAGCAATTGCATCGACCCTTCGACGGGCTTGGCCCCTTCGGCCACGACGCAGATGAAGTGGGAGTCGCCCCGCTGAAAACGCTTGCGCACCAACGTGCATACCTCTTCGACGTCGAAGGGCTGCTCCGGGATGAGAGTCATGTGCGAGCCCGAGGCCAATCCCGCGTGCAACGCGATCCAGCCTGCGTGTCGCCCCATCACCTCCACCAGCATCACTCGCTGGTGCGATTCGGCGGTGCTGTGCAGTCGGTCGATCGCATCGGTGGCGATGGTGAGCGCCGTGTCGAAGCCGAATGTGACGTCGGTGCAATCGATGTCGTTGTCGATCGTCTTGGGGACACCGACCACCGGTACACCCTCCTCCGACAGCCACGCAGCTGCCGTCAGAGTTCCTTCACCGCCGATCGGAATCAACACGTCGATGCCGTTGTCCTCGAGGGTCTGCTTGACTCGGTCGAGACCGGCCCGCAGCACGTCGGGGTTGGTTCGAGCCGTCCCGAGCATGGTGCCGCCCTTGGTGAGCAGACGGTCGTTGCGGTCGTCGTTGCGCAGCTGGACCCGACGGTCTTCGAGAAGCCCGCGCCATCCGTCCTGGAATCCGACGACCGTGGAGCCGTATCGCGCGTCGGCGGTGCGAACGACAGCGCGGATCACCGCATTGAGCCCTGGGCAATCGCCGCCTCCGGTCAGAACTCCGATGCGCATCGATTTTGGCCTCTCTGCTCGCAGGCCCGCGGAGCGGACCGAAGTGACGAACATCAGCCTAATCGGGCGTGGGTCCCCGCGCGCGCCGGTACCGGTCGGCCTCACTTGGGCGTGACGACACCGGTTTCGTAGGCCAGCACGACCGCCTGCGCGCGGTCGCGTAGCCCGAGCTTGCTCAGCACCTTGCCCACATGGGTCTTGACCGTCTGTTCGGCCAAGAACAGCGCACCTGCAATTTCCGCATTGGACATACCGGTCGCGATCAGTTCGAGAACCTCGCGCTCGCGCGGCGTCAGATCGGCCAGGCGCGAAGGAGTGTTCCTCCTCGCACCGCGACGAGTCGTGACGTCGGAGATGAGCCGTCGGGTCACCGACGGTGCCAGCAGCGCATCGCCGGCCGCGACGACCCGTACGCCTCTGATCAGTTCCTCGGCCGGCGCGTCCTTGAGGAGGAATCCGCTGGCCCCGAGAGCCAGGGCCTCGTAGACGTAATCGTCGATGTCGAAGGTCGTCAGCATCAGGACACGGACCGGAGACGCGTGCGACGCGGACAGGATCGCGCGGGCCGCGTCGAGCCCGTTCATCTCGGGCATGCGCACGTCCATCAGCACTACGTCCGGCAACAGCCGCGCTACCTCGCTGACCGCGGTGCGACCGTTGTCGGCGTCGCCGACGACCGAGATGTCGTCCTGAGCGCCGAGCAGTGCACCGAACCCCTGCCGCACCATCGCTTGATCGTCGGCGATGAACACCGTTGTAACCACGCGTGACAGCCTAAACCGCGTCACCGGCGTCAGCCGTTGCCGGCGAAGTCGACATTCCGGTCGGCACACGAACCGCAACCTCGAACCCACCGCCGGGCAGAGGGGCGGCATGCAGCCGGCCGTGTGCGGCCTGCGCTCGCTCGCGCATTCCCGCGATTCCGTGCCCGCCGCAATCGCTTCCGGGAGTGCGGGAGATCGGGTTCGGAGCCGGTGCGTTGACCACCGTCATGTCCACGACGGCAGGGCCGATCGCGATATTGACCTCCACCTCGGCTTCGGGCGCATGGCGCGCGGCATTGGACAGCGATTCCTGCAGAATACGGAACAGGGCCAGTCCTGTTGTCTCCGAGACCGATTCGACGGCACCGGTGATGGTCCACCGCACATTCATGCCCGCTCTGAGACTCGCCTGCAATGTGCGTTCGAGATCCAGTGCACTCGGCGCGGGCGCGTCCTGCATCTGCGCTCCATCACTACGCAGAACCCCGAGCATCCCCCGGATCTCGTTGAGCGCCTCGCGTGCACTCGCGCCGATCAACTCGAATTCCCGGGCCGCGGCCGGTGACACGTCGTCCAGTCGGTACGGCGCGCTCTGGGCCTGAACGACGACCATCGACATGTGGTGTGCCACGACGTCGTGCAGATCGCGGGCGATCTTCGCCCTCTCCTCGAGAATCGTGCGGCGAGTGCGTTCGAGTTCGCTGACCTCCTCCTGCTGCGCAAGCTGCCTGCGCGAGAGAACGAGCCACCGGATCAGCAGTCCGAACACGACCACCGCAGTCAGACCCACCGACCACCCGATTCCGTCGGAGCCCGGCATGTACGCGAAGAACACCAGCATGCTGGCCAACCACGCCACCAACAGGACCGGCACCGGAGAACGCAGCGCCACCGCGAACAACAACGTCAACAGGACGAGGACGTGCACCACTTGCCACGGGTAGTCGTAACCCGGAACGCGGTCGAATGCCGCCGGAATCACCAACGCGGACAGCGCCGATACTGCCCACCCCATCGCGGGATTCAGTCTGACCAGAGCGAACGGAAACGCTGCCAACGCTGCGACGAACGGTAGCAACGGAACCGAAACCTGATGCGTGACCGTCAGTGTCGGCCACGCGATCGAGTACAGAATTGCCGTCACCGCGATGATCAGCACGTCGACCGAACGGACGCCGCCGATCTGCTCGGGCACCCTGCGCCGAGCACGTACCCCGAGTTCGAGACTCGTCGACCTTTTCTTTCGCACGTCTCGAGCCTAGGCAGCATCGGCCACCGGCGTCCTCGTACCGGGGTATCGGTTCGGCATGGCTCGGAGGTATCAGGACCGCGTCGAACCGGTCCCGGGGGCACTCACCACAGCCGAACCTCGGAGCGATGCTTGCCTCGGCCGGCCGAACTTAGCGTCGATCCTCATGAGCCGGAACATATCTCGCACCCTGATGTGCGTGGCAGCTGCCATCGTCGTCGTGACCGCCACGACGGGAGCAGCAACGTCGTCACCCACCGAGGACCGTCGCTCCCCCGTGGCACTGACCGTTCGTGCACTGGTCACCGAACCCGCCGAGGACGCTGCGTCGACCATCCCGAGCGACTTCGCAGACGTCATGGGCTACCGGCCCGCGGTGCAGGACGGGATGGCGAGCAATCCCGGCGGGGATTGCTCGTCCCCGATCCCACTGCCACCCGAGTTCGAGGCTGCGTGCCGAGCCCACGACCTGGGATACGACCTCCTCCGGTACGCGAGCGCGACGGGGACGACCGTCGACCCACAGTGGCGCAGGGCGATCGACGCCCAACTCGACAGTCGCATGCACGACGCCTGTGACCATCGCACCGACGACGGGTCCCGGCAGATCTGCGACGCAGCCGCGGTCGTGGCGGCAACGGCAGTCGACCTCAATTCCTGGCGACAATCGTTCGGTGCACCGGTCGCCGAACCCGCCATGCCCCTGACACTGTTCGGAGCCGTGCTGGCGCTGACGCTGCTGATCGCGTCCGTTGTCGCGCGGTACCGACGTGTGTCGATGACCCCGACCCGCACGGACCGACGCTGATGTCCACCACGGCCATCCCGGACCGTGGGGTCGAGACCCCGGTCGCATCGGATGTCCTGTTGCCCAACCATATTCGCCTGCCGAGACTCGGCACGTCGGTGTCCGTTGCAGCGGCTGTGGCGATCTCCTCGGCTCCGTCGCTTCTGCCCCGCTCCGCCGTCACTGCGGCCCTGTTCACCGGAATCATGGTGGCACTCGCTCTGACGGTCGTATGGGCGGGCCGACGGGTGTTCGGGCCACGACGGCCCGCGTCGCTACGACCACGAGCGTGGTCCGTCGTCGCTGCTGCACTGATCTCGAGCGTCGCGTTGGCCTCGAACATGCACTGGCAGAATCGATTACGAGCCGCGATGGACGTCGAGCCGGTGAGCTGGAGCTACGCCGTCGATGTTGCCGGGGGTGCCCTGTGCGTTGCGCTCGTACTGTGCGGAGCCGGTAGCGCGCTCCGGCGAATCTTCTCCGCTCTGGGCCGGAACCGTTGCGTGGCACTGCTCGTCACGGTCGCTGCACTGTCGTACGCCCTGGCCGTTCCGTTCGTGCGGTCCACTCTGTCGGCCTCGTACTCGGCCTCGAACTCGGCGATGGACGACGCAGTGGCCGCCCCGACATCGGAGACGAGATCCGGCGGTCCCGGATCCTCGGCACCGTGGCGCACGCTGGGACGCGAGGGCCGCGCGTTCGCGTCGGGAGGGCAGGATCTCGACACCGTACGGACGTACGTGGGACTCGAGTCGGCCGCGACACCGGACGAGCGCGTGGCACTGGCCGTCTCCGAGATGGAACGGGCTGGAGCCTTCGAACGCAGCGTCGTCGTGGTCGCGATTCCCACCGGGTCCGGCTGGGTGGACGAGAATGCGATCACCGGGGCCGAAAGAACGTTCGGCGGTGACGTCGCGACGGTGGCGGTGCAGTACTCCGACAAGCCGAGTTGGGCGACCTTCCTGTTCGCCGAGGACGACGCCCGCCGGTCCGCGAACGCCGTGGTTCGAGCGGTCGCCACACGAGCGGCGGCGGAGCCGACCACACCGAAAGTCGTCGTGTACGGCCAGAGCCTGGGTTCGGTTGCAGGAAGTGATGCGTACCTTGCCGTGCAACAGAACATTTCGTCACTCTGCGGAGCTGTCTGGGCCGGCCCGCCCGCGGGATCGGTCGACACCGACGGTGCCGCCGTCCTGGCCAACTCCTCGGACCCCGTCGCGCGATGGTCTCTCGATCTGTTGTGGTCGCCGCCGGATACGACAACGTTCACGACTGACGCCCCACGGCCGCCGTGGTTGCCTGTCGTCGGCTTCCTGCAGACGTCCGTCGACCTGCTCGCCGCATTGGATGTCACGTCGGGCCACGGCCATCGATACGGGACCGACCAAGGTGAGGCCATGGCTCGCTGCCGCTGAAGAGCGGGGCCGCCGGAAAAGGGAGTGCTGGACCGTCAGCCGAGCAGACCGAGCCGATTGCCGAGCCAGTCCATCTCCTGATCGAGCGCCGGAGCCCAGACCTGCATCGAATGTCCTCCCGGCAGCTCGCTGTAGTGCACATCCATGCCCGCGGCGGCGGCTGCTCGGTAGGCCCGCTCGGTCTGCGGCCTGAACTCATCGTCGTCGGCTCCGACGACGAAGGCACCGGCAGAGTCGGGAAAGCTGTTGCGGGAGAGCACGTTCAGCGGCGTAGAACGATCGAACCGATCCTCGTCGGCCGGTGTGTCCGCCCCGTACGCAGCAACGACAGACTCCGCTCTGGTGCCACGACGTTGTTCGTCCTCACCGGAGATGTCGAGAAATGTGGGGTACGCCGACGGGTCCGTCGTCGCGAGCTGAAGGGCGCAGGTTCCGCCGTAGGAGTACCCGCCGACCGCCCAGGATCGCGGGTCCGAGGACACGTGGAGGTTCGACCGAACCCACTGTGGGACATCGACTGTCAGATACGTCGCAGCATTACCGAGGTCCGAATCCATGCACATCGGGTTGGCTTCGGTGTCCCCAAGCCCGTCGGCGACGACGACAACCGGGGCGACGCCGCCGTGACGTGCCGCGAACGCGTCCATCGTCTGCGGTAGTCGACCACCTTCGATCCAGTCGACCACGTGGCCGGGCTGTCCCGTGAGCAACACCAGAACCGGAAGGTCGTCGGCTCCGTCGTCGTACGCGGCCGGGAGATAGACCGTCGCCGGACGAGCACGGAACTGCGACACCGTGCCGGGCACCTCCACGTCGAACAACCGGCCGTGTCCTTCGACGTGCACGACCGGCGCACGCCCGAGTGCCGACGCGGCCGTGGGGTACCGCGTCACCGTCAGGTTGGTCAGTACGGCGGTCGCCACCAGAAGCGCCGCTGCCAGGCCCAGTGCGCTCAGCCCACCGACGGGCGAGCCGAGCGGACGGCCACGGCGGATGCGAACCATGATCGCACCGGCGGCCACGATCGCCAGCACCGTGGCCGCCGCCAATCCGATGACCGGGACCGCTCCACCGAGCAAGGGCAGATGCGCCAACCGGGCGGCCCACCGATGCAGCACCTCGAACTACCGCAGATCGCCGCGGGCAGCCTCGTACGCAGCGCCGACGCGGTAGAGCCGCTCGTCTGCGAACGCGGGAGCCATGATCTGCAGACCCACCGGCAGACCGTCCTCGGACGCCAGTCCGGACGGCACCGACATCGCGCAGTGGCCGGCGAGGTTGGTGGGCAGGGTGCACAGATCGTTGAGGTACATCGCCATCGGGTCGTCGACCTTGTCGCCCAACGGGAATGCCGTCGTCGGGGTCGTCGGCGATACGAGCACATCCACCTTCTCGTATGCCGCGTCGAAATCCTGCGCGATCAAGGTGCGGACCTTCAGGGCCGACCCGTAATACGCGTCGTAGTAACCGGCCGACAGCGCGTAGGTGCCGATCATGATGCGGCGCTTGACCTCCGGCCCGAACCCCTGAGCGCGGGTGGTGGCCATGACCGACTCGGCGCTGTGGTGGCCGTCGTCGCCCGCACGCAGGCCGTACCGCATTCCGTCGAACCGAGCCAGGTTGGACGACACCTCGGACGGGAGAATCAGGTAGTACGCAGCCAATGCGTGGACGAAGTTGGGGCACGACACCTCGACAACCTCGGCGCCGAGCGAGGTCAATGCGGCCACTGCGGCGTCGAAGGACGAGATGACACCGGACTGATAGTTGTCCGAGTGCAACTCCTTGACCACACCCACCTTCACTCCGGTCAGGTCGCCGCGAGCGCCCTCTCGGGCCGCCTCGACGACGGGACGAACCGGGGTGTCGACCGACGTGGAATCCCGCGGGTCGTAACCCGCGATGACCTCGTGCAGCAACGCGGTGTCGAGCACCGTACGACCACAGGGTCCCCCCTGATCCAGCGAGGAGGCGCAGGCGATGAGTCCGTACCGCGAGACGCTGCCGTACGTCGGCTTGGTTCCCACGGTGCCGGTCAGTGCCGCGGGCTGCCGGATGGATCCACCGGTGTCGGTGCCGATGGCCAACGGTGCCTGGAACGAGGCGAGCGCAGCCGCGCTTCCGCCTCCCGAGCCGCCCGGGATCCGGGTGGTGTCCCAGGGGTTCTTGGTCGGTCCGTACGCGGAGTTCTCGGTCGAGGAGCCCATCGCGAACTCGTCCATGTTTGTCTTACCGAGAACCGGAATGCCCGCGGCTCGCAGCTTCGAGGTCAGCGTCGCGTCGTACGGCGACACCCACCCGTCGAGAATCTTCGAGCCGGCGGTGGTCGGCATGTCGGTGGTGGTGAACACGTCCTTGAGCGCCAACGGCACCCCGGCGAGCGGTGAGGCCGGTGCCGAGCCCGCGGCCAGCCCGGCGTCGACGTCGTTCGCCGCGGCCAGCGCCTGCGCGCTCGCCACATGCAGAAAAGCGTGAAGGTCGCCGTCGACCTCGGCAATCCGATCCAGATGTGCCCGGGTCACCTCCACCGCACTGACGTCACGCGAGTGGATACGGTCGGCGAGCTCGGACGCGTCGAGCTTGGTCAGGTCGGTCATTCGCTCTCTCCCAGAATCTGCGGCACCGCGAAACGGCCCTCCTCGGCATTCGGTGCACCGGACAGCGACTGCTCCGGCGTCAGACCGGGAACGATCACATCGGGACGCGTCACATTGACGATGTCGCTGGGGTTGGCTGTCGGCGCAACGTCGTCCGTCGCCACCTCGGCCACGGTCTTGACGTGATGGAGGATCGAATCCAACTGGCCGGCGAACTCGTCGAGTTCGGCGTCGCTGAGAGCCAAGCGCGACAGCCGGGCGAGGTGAGCGACCTCGTCGCGGGAGATATCGGGCACCGCGTAGACCCCTTTCACACAGTAGGAGTGGGGCCTGCAGGAACCGGCCCCGTATTTGCGCAGAGCGAACCGCACAGGTCCGCGAACGCGGTCCAGCCTAGTGCGCACCGTTTCGCCGACCTCACTCCCGGTCAGCGGTCTCGATCGGCCGCCGATCTCGCCCGCACGAGTGTCAGAATTGTCACGTCCCGCGTTGCGTGTCGAGCCGGCCAGGTCGAAGATGCAAAGATTGCTCGCGCCGGGGGTGCACAGTGTTCCCTGAACTACGCCAGACGTCGAAAGGGAGCGTGCCATGTCCTACCTGCTCCGCGTGCAGCTGCCCGACCGGCCGGGCAGCCTCGGATCGCTGGCCGTGGCCCTCGGCTCGGTCGGAGCGGACATCCTCTCGCTCGACGTCATCGAACGCGGCGACGGCTACGCGGTCGACGACCTGGTGGTCGACGTCGCGCCCGGTTCGCTTCCCGACACACTGATCACTGCAGCCGAGAACCTCACCGATGTCCGCGTCGACTCGATCCGCCCGTACACCGGCGTTCTCGACACCCATCGCGAACTGGAACTGATCGACCGGGTCGCAGCGGCATCCGACGACCGTCTGCAAGTTCTGGTCGACGGCGCTCCCCGCGTTCTGCGCGTGGGCTGGAGCACCGTGGTGGCCACCAATGCGCACGGTCCGTTCCGCCTGGTCGGTAGCCCGGGCGCACCCGAAACACACGCCGCCGAACTGCCCTGGTTCCCGTTGAACTCTCCCGCCGCACTCGACTCCGACGCAGACTGGGTACCTCAGGTGTGGCGGGACATGGACACCAAGATCGCTGCCGCTCCCCTCGGCACCACCGGCACCGTGCTGATGCTCGGTCGGCCGGGAGGGCCCGAGTTCAGGCCGTCGGAGGTAGCGCGGCTCGGTTATCTCGCCGGGATCGTCGCAACCGTCCTTACCTGATCACCGGAACTTGCCCGGTCTCCCCTTCTGCTACGCGTCGGTGTCCGTCGTCGGCTCCGACACTGCGTCCGGGCCTTCGGTCAACAGACGTGTGAACCCTGCCTCGTCCAGGACCGGTACGCCGAGCTCGACGGCCTTGTCGTGCTTCGAACCGGGCGATTCACCGACGACGACGAATGCCGTCTTCTTCGACACCGAACCGGCGGCCTTTCCGCCCCGCAGCAAGATCGCTTCTTTGGCCTCGTCGCGCGAGTAGGACTCGAGCGAACCGGTGACGACGATCGACAGGCCTTCCAGATTGCGCTCGATGGAGGCGTCTCGCTCGTCCTCCATCCGCACACCGGCATTCCGCCACTTCTCCACGATGGCCCGGTGCCAGTCGACCTCGAACCATTCGGACACAGCAGCCGCGATGGTGCCGCCCACCCCGTCCACCGCCGACAACTCCTCGACGGACGCTGCTTCGATGCGCTCGAGGCTGCCGAATTCTCCGGCGAGGGCTCGTGCCGCGGAGGGGCCGACGTGGCGAATGGACAGGCTCACCAGCACTCGCCACAGAGGCTGATTCTTGGCGGAGGACAAATTGTCGAGCAGTTTGCGACCGGTGGCCGACAATGCGCCCGATTTCGTGCGGAAGATCGCCGTCTTCATCAGGTCTTCTTCGGTGAGCGAGAACAAATCGCCCTCGTCCTCGATCGCACCGGTGGCCAGAAGATCCGTCGCCGCTTCGTATCCGAGACCCTCGATGTCGAAACGCTGCCGTTCGGCCACGAAGAACACACGCTCACGGCGTTGCGCCGGGCAGAACTGCGAATTGGGGCAGCGCAGGTCCGCGTCGCCGTCCTTCGCCGGTGCCAACGGCGTCGAGCATTCCGGGCATTCGGTGGGCATGACGAATTCGGTCTCGTCGCCGGTCCTGGCGTCGACGACCGGGCCGAGCACCTCCGGAATGACCTCTCCCGCTTTGCGAATCGTGACGGTGTCACCGATCAGAACACCCTTGCGCTTGACCTCCGACGCGTTGTGCAGGGTCGCGAGAGACACCGTGGACCCCGCGACGAGCACCGGCGTCATGTACGCGAACGGAGTCACTCGACCGGTTCGGCCGACGCTGACGCGAATGTCCAGCAGGGTGGTGGTGACTTCCTCGGGTGGGTACTTGTACGCGATGGCCCACCGCGGTGCTCGCGACGTCGTTCCGAGCCGACGGTGCAACGACATCTCGTCGATCTTGACCACCAGGCCGTCGATCTCGTGCTCGACATCGTGGCGGTGCTTGTCCCAGTATTCGACCTTCTCTACGACGGCGTCGATGCCTTGCACGCGCGTCGTGTGGGTGGAGATCGGCAGACCCCACGCCTGCAGAGCCTCGTAGGCGTGCCATTGCGAATCGGGGGTGAACCCGACCATCCGTCCGAAGCCGTGACAGATCATGCCGAGACGCCGTTTCGAGGTCACGGCCGGGTTCTTCTGACGAAGCGAGCCCGCCGCCGAGTTCCGCGGATTGGCGAACGGGGGTTTGCCCTCTTCGACGAGCGCCGCGTTGAGTGCTTGGAAGTCCTCGAGCCGGAAGAACACCTCGCCGCGCACCTCGAGCAGCTCCGGGATCGGATATTCGGCGCTGCCGGTCAAGGTATCGGGGATGTCGTCGATCGTCCGAGCATTGAGCGTGACGTCCTCGCCGGTCCGCCCGTCACCTCGGGTCGCACCGCGCACGAGAGTTCCGTTCTCGTACACCAGGTTCAACGCCACACCGTCGATCTTGACTTCGCACAGGTAGTGCAGATCCGGACCGGCCTCGGTCTCGACCCGCTTGGCCCACGCACGGAGCTCGTCGTGATCGAACACGTTGTCCAAGCTAAGCATTCGTTCCAGATGGTCGACGGCGGTGAACTCCGTCGCGAAACCACCGCCCACGAGTTGGGTCGGTGAGTCGGCCGTACGCAGGTCCGGGTGGGCTTGCTCGAGATCGTTCAGTTCGCGCAGCAGAGCATCGAATTCACCGTCCGAGACGATGGGCGAATCACGTACGTAGTAGCGGAATTGATGTCCACGTACTTCCTCGGCCAGTGTCTGCCACCGCTCGCGGTCGGCAGGGGTGGCAGGATCGAGTTCGACTCCGGCAGCCTCGGCGGCATCGTCGGTTCCTGCAGGCAGTTCGGTCGGCTCAGGCACGTGACGAAGATTATCCGACGGCACCGACATCGAAACGATCCTGCGTCCGGAAGGCTATCTGCCCATCAGGCCCAGCAGCAGGGTGGCGGCGATCAACGCCACCGCGCAGATTCCGGCAGTCAGCGCGAATCCGGTCAAAAAGTCATCGGAGTAGATACCGCCGAGGACGGAGGCCATCACCGAGAGCAGGACACCGGCGGGCAGACCGCGCCGCTGGGCGTCCGAGAGTCGATACATGTCTCGATCATCGCAGATCCCCGTGTCAGATCTCGTCGACGACCACACTGTTCCCGCCGGACTGCTTGGACCGATACATCGCCGCGTCCGCCGTGCGAGCTGCTCGTCCCACGACGGAGGTGCCCACGTCCCACAGCGCGGAGTCCTCACGCAGCAGTGCCATACCGACGCTCGCCGTGACCGGAATATCGTCCCGATGGTCGCACAGCACGCGCACCACATCGACGCCGAGGTCGACGGTACTCTGCGCATGTCCGACGACGGCCAGCAGAAATTCTTCGCCACCGGTTCGCGCGAGCACTCCGCCGTGGTGGCGGGCGAGTCTGCGCAACCGATCCGCGACCCGGACGATGACCTCGTCGCCCCGGCTGTGGCCGTAGCGGTCGTTGACGGCCTTGAACTTGTCGATGTCGACCACCAGGAACGCCATCGACAGTCCGCGTTTGTTCGCGAGCTGCCACAGGTCGAGCAGTTCACTGTCGATACCGCGGCGGTTGTACACCCCGGTCAGAGGATCGAGTACCGATCGCTTGGCGTCGTTGGACAACGTCGTCCACGCCACCTGCGCGAACACCGGTACCGCCACCGTTGCCAGCAACAGCACCACCGTCGCCGTCGCGACCGCCGGTCCGTCGACGGCAACCACCTCGCCGTCCATCACAGCGAGGAACGTGCGAATACCGAAGCCGATGATGAACGTCGCCGTCCACACCAGGTGGGCGACGAGCAATCGAGGGCTGAGGAAATACGTACAGAACGCTCCGGTGACGGCGAACAGCACCGTTCCGATCAGGGACGCGACCGGCGCGTACAACACCAGCACCGAGGTGGTCAGAATGTCGCCGAACGCCAGGAACCCGACGAAGAACTTCTTCCCGGGGATCGGGCCGAACACGCACCGTGCGGCAACGAGTACCTGCGTGAACAGGACGAAGAAGACCCACCCGATTGCCGGCGAACCGGTGGGGCCGAGATCGCTGAACAACATGAGAATCGACGTGAGGGCATACATCAGGACGGCGGTGCCGAAGACGACCCGGATGATTCCCGTCAGTGGACGAGTGGACCGGTGGTTGATGATCCATTCGAAGTCGTGCGGAGCCCGGTACCAATCCGACGTGGCGGCGGCGAGTTTGGCCAGAACTCCGCGTCGATGCCGGCCGGAACGTCGGAGGGAGGCGACTTCATCGAAGCCGCGACCACCTGATGCCATGTACGAACTCCCACCGATTCAAAGCAGACCCCCGACGGCCGTGTGAATGATGTCACACCTGTTGTACGTCCCGAACGACCCGGGACGGAGCCGCAGGACGCTCCAGGCATTCCGACTCGGCACACTGTGTTTCGTCACAATGTCCCGGTCCGTGGTCACAACGCTTCGGGTGCGTCCCGATAGGCCGCGACAACCTCGTGGGTGAGAGCCGTTGCTCGACGAGCCCACTCGGGCGTGCTTCCGGCCAAGCCGCAGGACGGCGTCACCGACACCTGCGAAGCGAGTATCGAACGATCGAAGCCGAGGCTGTCGACCAACTTCACACCGGGCTCGGCGCACTCGCGCCACAAGGGTGGTCGGTCCGGGGTTGCCGACGGAACCGATCCCAGGACGAGGGTCTTGCCGGCCTGGAGCAGCTCTCCCAGCGCATCGAGGTCGGTTCGGCGCAGCTCGTGTGCATCCACGGCCACCGCGACGGCTCGGGTTCGGCGCAGCAGATCGACGGGAGCTCCCCCGTCACAGCAGTGCACAGCGACCGGTAACGCGATGGTGTCGATCAGTGAGTCGAGCAGGTCCAGAACCTCCGGTTCCGGGATCGCGCGCACCGAGTCGATACCGGTGATCCCGGTCAGACTGCCCGCGAGAACGGCGGCGAGACTGGGTTCGTCGAGTTGGACCACCACGTTCGCCGAGAGTCTGCGTGCCACTTCTGCGCAGTGCAGACGCAGCCCTTCGCCGAGGGATTCCGCGAAGTGCCGTAGAGCGCCGCGGTCGGTCAGCGCACGGTGTCCGTGCCGCAGTTCGACCTGCGCGGCCATGGTGAACGGTCCTGCAGCCTGCACCTTGATGGTCCGGCCGGTACCGCGTAGTCCCGCGACCTCCCACAGTTCCTCGAGCACGTCGAGATCCTCGGTGAGAAAATCGGTCGCACGGCGACCGGCCAGCATCGGACGCGGTACGACGCGGTAGCCCGACGTCCGGACGTCGAGTTCGACGTCGACCATGATGGCTCCGGTGCGGCCGATCATGTCGGCACCGAGCCCGCGCCCGGGCAGTTCGACCACATGCGGCAGTTCACCCAGCTCGCCGAGGACGATGGCGACGGCCTCACGAACGTCCGTGCCGGGCCACGAACCTATGCCGGTCGCCAGCCCTCCGAACGTGCTCGGGGTCACTCGCGCTCGGATCGGGTGCCCGAGATGGTCGAGCTGCCGATCACGATGTCACCGTGAATGTCCTTGCGGTACAACACCGCTGCCTGCCCTTTGGCGACACCGGTCAAGGGTGCCCGGAGCTGGATCTCCATCCCGTCGCCGACGGCCTCGGCCACCGCGTCGGTCAGCCCGCCGTGCGCCCGAACCTGTACGACGCATTCGATGGGCCCGGTGGGCGCGGTGCCCTCGGTCCACACTGCGCGGTCTCCGGTGATGGACCAGACGTCCAGCTTCTGCGCCGAACCGACCATGACGGTGCCGGTGTCCGGTTCGATCGAGGTGACGTAGCGCGGACGGCCGTCCACGGCCGGTCCTTCCACCCCGAGACCCTTACGCTGGCCGATGGTGAAGCCGTGCACACCGTCGTGGTCCGCCAACTCGGCTCCGGTCTCGGAGTCGACGACCTTGCCGGGACGAACACCGATGTGTGCGCCGAGGAAGGCCCGGGTGTCGCCCGAGGGAATGAAGCAGATGTCGTGACTGTCCGGCTTGTCGGCGACGGCGAGACCCCGCTCGGCTGCTTCCTCGCGGATCTCGGACTTGGGGGTGTCGCCGATGGGGAACATCGCACGCGCGAGCTGCCCGCGGTTCAGGACGGCCAGCACGTAGGACTGATCCTTGTCGGCGTCCACCGCACGCCGCAGAACTCCGTCGTGCAGTTGCGCGTAGTGCCCGGTCGCGACGGCGTCGAAGCCCAGTGCCAACGCGCGGTCCGCGAGCGCGGAGAACTTGATCTTCTCGTTGCACCGCAGGCACGGGTTCGGTGTCTCCCCCGCGGCGTACGAGGCGACGAAGTCGTCGATGACGTCTTCTTTGAACCGATCCGCGAAGTCCCAGACGTAGAACGGTATTCCGAGGACGTCGGCAGCTCGGCGTGCATCCCCGGCGTCTTCCTTCGAGCAGCACCCGCGAGAGCCGGTCCGCAGCGCCCCGGGAGCGGTGGACAGCGCCAGGTGAACGCCCACGACGTCGTGCCCCTCGTCGACGGCTCGAGCCGCGGCGACTGCGGAGTCGACTCCCCCGCTCATGGCAGCAAGAACACGCATCAGCGATTTCCTCCTCGAGCTCCGACGCCGGCAAGTCCGGCGGCACGAGCACGTTCGACGACCTGCGGCAGGGCCGCAAGCACAGTGGTGATGTCCGAATCGGACGAGCCGGTTCCCAACGAGAACCGCAGGGATCCGCGGGCCACGCCCGGATCGCACCCGAGCGCGATCAGAACATGGCTCGCGCTCGCCACACCCGCCGTGCAGGCGGATCCCGTCGAACATTCTATGCCCGCGGCGTCGAGAAGCATCAACAGCGAATCCCCCTCGCACCCGGGGAAGGTGAAGTGCACGTTTCCGGCGAGCCGCCCGTCGCCCTCCGGGCCGTTGAGGATGGCGTCGGGCACCACCTCGCGAACCCCGGTGATGAGTCGATCACGCAACGCGCGAGTTCGTTCCCCGTGCAGCGACAGATTCTGCACCGTCGATCGCAGTGCGGCCGCCATCGCGACGACGCCGGCCGTGTCGGGCGTGCCGGACCGGACGTCACGTTCGTGTCCACCACCGTGGAACAGCGGCACGCACGGGACCTGACGGCCCAGCAACAGGGCTCCGACGCCCTGCGGGCCCCCGAACTTGTGCGCGGCGATACTCAGGGCGGACAGACCGCTGTCGGCGAATCCCACTGGTAGGTGCGGTACGGCCTGCACGGCGTCGCTGTGCATCGGAACGCCGTACTCCGCGGCCACCGCTGCGAGTTCGACGATCGGCATGACGGTGCCGATCTCGTTGTTGGCCCACATGACCGTCACCAGCGCGGTCTCGTCTGCGTGCAGAGCCAGCTCGGCGCGCAGCACATCGGGGGTGACCCGGCCCTCGTCGTCGACCGGGAGCCAGGTGACACTCGCCCCTTCGTGCGCGACGAGCCACTCCACCGCGTCGAGCACGGCGTGATGCTCCACCGAGCTGGCGATGATCCTGGTCAGTGCGGCGTTCGAGTCTCGACGGGCCGAAAAGATGCCCTTGACGGCGAGATTGTCGCTTTCGGTACCACCGGAGGTGAAGATCACCTCGGACGGGCGCGCACCGAGGTCCGCGGCGATCGACTCGCGAGATTCCTCGACCCGGCGACGGGCGGACCGGCCCGAGGTGTGCAGCGACGATGCGTTCCCGACGGTGCCGAACACGGAGTTCATCGCCTCGATCGCACACGGCAACATGGGGGTGGTCGCGGCGTGATCGAGGTACACCGATGGCTGCGGCGGGGTGGGGGCAGGCGTACTGCGCACAGAAGGCATAACGCGCTCGACGATACCCGGTCGAGCGACCGCGGACCTACCTGCGCGAGGTGGGTCCACGGTCGCCCGGGTCAGCTGCGAATCAGGCGGCTGCAACCGTCGGCGCGCTGGGGCTTCGCTCGGCTTCGGCCATCACCTCGTGCACCGCCGGGTCGTAGACGTCCTTCCGGGGTCGTTCCGCAGGCTCCACTCCGTCGTCGCGTCGAATCGCCACCTCGCAGCGCCGCGCGAGGTCGTGTCGATCGCCGCCGGGCGCTTCCGGGGCGGTGAACTCGACCTCGGCGCGCAGTCCGGCGAGCCGGAAGATGCGGCCGATCGACGCTCCGATCGTCTCGTCTCCGACGAAGCACGTCGCGGTGGTCGGTTCGCCGTGTCGATCGAGATAGCGCAGCCGGATGGGCTGCACCCACGTCTCGGAATCGATGGCAGCCTGCAACAGAGCCGGGCGAAGCGATCCGTAGGCCAACCCACACCAGGTGGTGGCCTCGGGGAACACCACGACCGAAGCGCCTGCGCGGATTCGGTCGGCAACCTGGTCGACAACGGCCGGGAGCTCACGCAGTCGTGCGCGATCGATGGGAAGCACCTTCATGGCCCGGGCCAGTCGCCCGAGCAGCGGCCAGTCCACCAGATCGGCTCGCGCAACGAACGTCGACGGGCGCACTGCCGTGAGGACGACGACGTCGGTCCACGAAATGTGTCCGGAGACGTGCAGGGCACCACCTGCCGTACGCGACCGCTCTCGCTCCGAGCGTGTATCGAGCACGGTGAGATCGATGCCGATGGCCGATAGCAGCATCCGAGCGCCCAGCCGCGTCAATGCATGCCGAACCCGGGGAAAGGGCACCCCCAGGACGACCAACAGCGGCAGCAGCGCGAAGGCCGCGATCGCCGCAACGATGCGCAGAACGAGGACGATTCGACGCACCGTGGGCGGATTCTTCGGCAGACACCCGTCACTGCACGGAGAGGACGGCATCCAGGCGTGTGCGCGAACCAGGGGTTGCGTCATCGGGCACCCGACTCGAATGTCGTTGCTGCAGAACGAAGACGGTCCAGATACCTGGTGTTGGCCTCGTGCAGGCCGAGGAGCGCGACGAAATCCGCCACTCCGAATTCCGGGTCGTGGGCGGGCTCACCGCAGATGGAGGCACCGAGCCGGAGGTAACCGTTCATCAACGGCGGCATGGACGTTCGCTTCGCCGCCGGAATGTCGAGGAGATCGACGCCGTCGACGACCACGGGGTTGTAGGGCACGACCCGCCTGTCGACCGCTGTCGCGTGTCGATCAAACAGCCGGTCGCGAACACCACGCACGTTGGCCCCGACCGCTTCCCCGGGAGCCGATTGCATCGGAACCGACACGCAACCCATCACCCACTCGTATCCCGTCACGTCGAGGTAGTGCAGGATTCCCGCCCACATCAGGCCGAGGACCGACCCCGATCGGTGGTCGGGATGCACAGCAGCCCTACCCATTTCGACGATGTCCATCCCGACCGGATCGAGCGCGGAGATGTCGAATTCGGTTGCGGTGTAATAGCCGCCTGCCGACACCGCGGCCTGCGGCGGCAACATGCGATAGCAACCGACGAACGTGTCGGTCCACTGGTCGCGAACGAGAAGGTGGTCGCAGAAATCGTCGAACCGGTCGGCGTCCAGACCGTCCGTGTCGGTGGGTATGGCAAAGCCGGGCTCGGAGGCGAACACGTCGTAGCGCAGGCGCTGCGCCGCGAGTCGGTGTTCGGGGTCGGTGGACAACACGAGCGAATAGCGGTCGGTGGCCGGGACGATCGATGCAGTCGAGCTCATGACGGAAGTGGTCATGAGGTGTGTCTAACGAGTGGGGAAGACTACCGGGCATCGCCGAGGAGAAGTGTCGGAAGAGTTTGCATGAACACGATTGCGCCCGTCGAAACGCGACGGGCCCCCACCGCAATCGCGATGAGGGCCCGTCGAGCAGAGATTTTCGCCGAGAGGCTATCCCTTGTGCTTCTTGACGGCCTCGGTCAGCTGAGGCGCGACGTTGAACAGGTCACCGACGATGCCGTAGTCGGCGATCTCGAAGATGGGAGCTTCCTCGTCCTTGTTCACCGCGACGATGGTCTTCGAGGTCTGCATGCCGGCACGGTGCTGGATGGCTCCGGAAATGCCGAGTGCAACGTACAGCTGCGGGGAGACGGTCTTGCCCGTCTGGCCCACCTGGAACTGGCCCGGGTAGTAACCGGAGTCCACGGCGGCACGCGAGGCACCCACTGCGGCACCCAGCGAATCTGCCAGATCCTCGACGACGGTGAACTTGTCGGCGCTGCCGACGCCACGGCCACCGGAGACGACGACCGTTGCTTCGGTCAGTTCCGGACGGTCGCCGCCGACGATCGGGTCACGCGAGGTGACCTTGACGGTGCCCTCTTCCTGCGCCGGGACCTCGACGGTCTCGCGGGTTCCCGCTCCGGCCTTCGGCTCTGCCTCGACTGCGCCGGGGCGCAGCGAGAGGACGGGGACGTCGCCGTTGGCCTTGGCCTCGACGGTGAACGCACCACCGAAGATGGAGTAGACGGCACTGCCGTCGCCGTTGATCGCGACGACGTCGTTGTGGTAGCCCGAGCCCAGACGGGCGGCGAGGCGGCCGGCAACTTCCTTGCCCTCGATCGTCGCTGCGGTGATGATCGCCGCAGGCGAGACCGACTCGGCGAGGGACGACAGAACGTCGACCTTCGGCGTGACGAGAAAACCGTCGACGTCGTCGGACTCGGCGACGTAGATCTTCTCGGCACCGGCCTCGGTCAACGCATCGGCGACCTTGTCGGCGGTACCGACCGGGCCGGTGACGACCGCGGACGGCTCACCCAGTGCGCGGGCCGCGGTGATCAGCTCGGAGCTGACCTTCTTCAGTGTTCCTTCGACGTGCTCCACGAGCACGAGTACTTCTGCCATGACTTTGCTCCTCGTTGGTCTTCGATTGCTCGGTGGGGCGGGATCAGATGATCTTCTGGCCTACGAGGTAGGTGGCGATCTTGTCGCCGCCGTCGCCCTCGTCGGTGAGCCGCTCGCCGGCAGTCTTGGGAGGCTTGGGGGTGGACGAGGTGACCGTCGTTCCGGCGTTGTCGACGCCGACGATGCCGTCCTCGACACCGATGTCGGCCAGAGTGATGGTCTGCACCGTCTTCTTCTTGGCGGCCATGATTCCCTTGAACGACGGGAACCGCGGCTCGTTGATCTTCTCGGTGACGCTCACGATGGCGGGCAGCGTGGCTTCGAGTCCGAAGATGCCCTCGTCGGTCTCGCGCTCGCCGGTGACCTTGCCGTCTGCGACGGACAGCTTGCGCAGCTGCGTCAGGGCCGGGATCTGCAGGTATTCGGCGATGATCGCCGGAACTGCGCCGGTACGGCCGTCGGTGGCCTCGTTACCCGCGATGATGAGATCGGCAGGCTCGTCGTTCTCGAACGCGACGTTGCCCAGTGCCGCAGCCAGGGCGTACCCGGTCTGGATGGCGTCGGAGCCGTGCAGGCTCGGGTCGTTGAGGTGTACCGCGCTGTCCGCGCCCATCGACAGAGCCTTGCGGATCGCGTCGGTGGCGCGATCGGGGCCTGCGGACAGAACCTTGACCTCACCGCCCTGAGCTTCCTTGATGAGCAGGGCTTCTTCGACGGCCCGCTCGTTGATCTCGTCGAGAACGGCGTCTGCAGCCTCGCGATCGAGGGTGTAGTCACCGTCGCTGAGCTTGCGCTCGGACCATGTGTCTGGAACCTGCTTGATCAAAACAACGATGTTCGTCATGGGTCTGCGTCGACCTCCTGGTCATGTTCTGCTGATCGTGAGTGTTCTAACGGTTGCTGCAAGTCGAACGGTTGGTGCAGTTCTACGTTCCGCTACGAGGTTACCCCACCGTAGTTACTGGTGGGTAACTTACCTCCCTGCCCGATCGACCATACATCCGCACCCCGACTGTTATGGAGACCACGTTGGCTTACCTCATCGCCGGAGGCACTAACCTTCCGTCGGTGAACGATTCATCGGCTCGGACACCGGCACCGGAACCACTCCCCCTCACCGGCGAGCGAACTGTGCCCGGCATCGCCGAGGAGAACTACTGGTTCCGCCGTCACGAGGTGGTCTACCGCGCCCTCGCAGAGCGGTGCCGCGACCGCACAGTGCTCGAAGCCGGATCGGGAGAAGGCTACGGAGCCAACATGATTGCCGAGGTTGCGGCCTGCGTCGTCGGCCTCGACTACGACGTCTCGGCCGCGGCTCACGTCCACGCGCGCTACCCCGCGGTGACGATGGTGCGCGGCAATCTCGACCGCCTTCCGTTCGCGGATTCCTCGGTCGGCGTCGTCGTCAACTTCCAGGTCATCGAACACCTCTGGGATCAAGGAGCGTTCCTGGCCGAAGTGCACCGCGTCCTCGAGCCCGGCGGCACGCTGTTGATCAGCACACCGAACCGCATCACCTTCTCGCCCGGACGCGACACTCCCCTCAACCCCTTCCACACCCGCGAACTCGACGCGGCAGAACTGACCGAGTTGCTCGTCGCCGCCCGCCTCGAGGTCACCGAACTCACCGGAGTCCGGCACGGCAGCACGCTGGCCGCCCTCGACGCCAAACACGGCGGATCCTTCATCGACGCGCAGATCGAACGAGCACTCGCCGGTGAACCCTGGCCTGCCGAACTCGCCGAGGACGTCGCCGCGATCACCATCGCCGACTTCGACATCGCGGCCGATCGAATCGACGACAGCCTCGACCTGGTCGCCGTCGCCCGAAAGAGCTCGGCTGCGGTGATCGGGTGACATCCGGTGCCACCGTGCCGGGCATGTTCTCCCTCGTGCTGCACTCTCACCTGCCCTGGTTGGCCAATCACGGCAGGTGGCCCGTCGGCGAGGAATGGCTGTACCAGTCCTGGGCCGACTGCTACCTCCCGCTGACCGCGGCACTGGAACGGCTGGCCGACGACGGTTACACCGACGTCCTCTCGCTCGGCGTCACCCCGGTACTCGCGGCCCAGCTCGACGATCCACATTGCCTGGCCGGCATGCACCATTGGCTCGGAAACTGGCAGCTACGCGCGCACGAGGCAACCGACCCCGCGCTCTCGATACGCGAACACCGGGCATCCGCTGCAGCTCTGGACCGCTTCGAGACGCGATGGCGACACGGCGGCTCGGCAGTACTTCGTCCGCTGATCGACACGGGTATCGTCGAACTGCTGGGTGGGCCGCTCGCGCACCCGTTCCAACCGTTGCTCGACGAAAGACTGCGGCGGTTCTCCCTGAGCGAGGGCCTACGCGACGCCGCCGCCCGATGGGGTACCACTCCCCGCGGTATCTGGGCACCGGAATGCGGATTCACCCCCGGTATGGAAACCGAATACGCGGCCGCAGGTGTCTCGCACTTCATGGTCGACGGCCCCGCAATGCGGGGCGACACCTCCCTGGGCCGGCCCGTGTGGGACTCGGACGTCATCGCGTTCGGGCGCGACCTCCCGGTCAGCTACCGCGTCTGGTCACCGAAGTCCGGCTACCCGGGCCACGGTGCCTACCGAGATTTCCACACCTACGACCACGCGACCGGACTCAAACCGGCCCGGGTCACCGGCCGCACCGTCGACTCGAACGACAAGGCTCCCTACGAACCCGAGCGTGCCGCGGCAGCAGTGGACCGTCACGTCGCCGACTTCGTCGACGTGGTGCGTCGGAGATTGATCTCCGAATCCGAGCGGATCGGCCGCGATGCCGTGGTGGTGGCCGCGTTCGACACCGAACTGTTCGGACACTGGTGGCACGAGGGGCCGCAGTGGCTCGAAAAGTTGATGCGCGCCCTGCCCGCCGCGGGAGTCACCGTCGGAACGTTGAACGATGCCCGGGAACGGGGATACGTCGGAGCCCCACTCGAACTGCAGGATTCTTCCTGGGGATCGGGCAAGGACTGGCGCGTGTGGGCAGGCGACGACGTCGCCGACCTGGTGAAACTCAACGCCGAGGTGTCCCGGACCGCGCTCGATGCCGTCGACACCTCCCGTGCCGTCCGAAGCAAGGCGGGTGGCCCCGAACTACGCAATCGAGTCGACGATCAGATTCTGCGTGAGACACTCATGGCCGTGGCCAGCGACTGGGCGTTCATGGTCAGCAAGGACTCCGCGGCCGGATACGCCCGAGAGCGAGCTCACGTCCACGCACATGCGCTACGTGAAATCGCTGCCGCGCAGCAGCACCCGGCCCGAGCCGAAGAATTGGCACGGCAATGGAATCACGCAGACGGACTGTTCGCGGCGCTGGACGCACGCAGACTGCCCGATGCACGCCGAGAAGGCCCAGGGGGGCGTAGATGAGAGTTCTGATGGTGTCGTGGGAGTACCCACCCGTGGTGGTCGGCGGGCTGGGTCGCCACGTTCATCACCTCGCGACCGAGCTGGTGCGCTGCGGGCACGAGGTCGTCGTTCTCTCTCGCCGACCCACCGGCACCGACGCGTCCACCCATCCCACGTCCCACCACATCGAGGACGGCGTACTGGTGGTCGCCGTCGCCGAGGATCCGGCGCACTTCGTGTTCGGAGAGGACATGCTCGCGTGGACTCTGGCGATGGGGCACGCCATGGTGCGGGCAGGGGTCGCCCTCGGTAAACCCGGCCTCGGCGACGGCTGGCAGCCCGATGTCGTCCACGCCCACGACTGGCTGGTCGCGCACCCGGCCATCGCTCTGGCCGAGTTCTACGACGTGCCGCTGGTCTCGACCATCCATGCCACCGAGGCCGGACGACACAGCGGCTGGATCTCGGGCACCGTCAACCGCCAGGTCCACTCGATCGAATGGTGGCTCGCGAACGATTCCGACGCGATCATCGCGTGCTCGGCGTCGATGAAGGATGAGGTCACAGCCCTGTTCGACGTCGCCGAGTCGGCGGTCTCGGTCATTCACAACGGCATCGACGGATCCGCGTGGAGTTTCCGACGCCGACAGCCCCGCTCCGAGCCCGCGAAATTGCTCTTCGTCGGTCGTCTGGAATACGAGAAGGGCATCCAGGACGCCATAGCCGCTCTGCCACGCATCAGACGAAGTCACCCCGGCACCACCCTGCACATCGCCGGCGAAGGCACTCAGTTCGGGTGGCTGGCAGGTCTGGCACGCACCCACCGCGTCGCCAGGTCGGTGTCGTTCCTCGGCAACCTGAACCACTCCGATCTGCTCGGATGGCTGCACGGCGCCGACGCCATCGTCCTTCCCAGCCGGTACGAACCCTTCGGCATCATCGCCCTCGAGGCCGCGGCAGCAGGCATTCCGTTGGTGGCATCGACGGCCGGCGGACTCGGCGAGGCGATCGTCGACCGCGTCACCGGGCTGTCCTTCCCTCCGGGTGATGTGGCCGCGCTGACGGCGGCGGTGCGGCGGGTGTTGGACAACGCCGATGCGGCGCAGGAGAGAGCCGTCGCCGCTCGTGAACGTCTCACCGTCGACTTCGACTGGAAGCACGTCGCGGAGTCGACGGCTCGGGTGTACCTCGAAGCCAAGCGCAAGGTTCGCCATCCGCTGGGTCGCCCGCACATCGTCGAACGCGCCCTGCCCGATCGCAGCTGACCCCATGTGAGTGGAACCTCGTAGTCCACTACGAGGTTCCACTCACATGGGTCTCAGCTCTCCCGCGCCGCTTCGGCCTGACCGAGAGCTTTCTTGCGCGCGATGTCCTCGAGCGCCGCGATGTACTTCTCTCGCTCGGCTGCGCCGGCCTCCCAGGCCGTCTTGCGATTGCGGACGACTTTGGCCGGGGCACCGACGGCGATGCTGTAGTCCGGAATCTCACCCTTGACGACGGCATGGGCACCGAGGACGCAGCCTCGCCCGATTCTGGTCTCCCGCAGGATCGTCACCTTGGCGGCGATCCAGGTGTCGGGTCCGATTCGTACCGGGCCCTTGACGATTCCCTGGTCCTTGATGGGCATGTTCACGTCGTCCATCCGGTGGTCGAAATCGCAGATGTAGCACCAGTCGGCCACGAGCGTCGACGCGCCGATCTCGATGTCGAGGTAAGTGTTGACGACGTTGTCCTTGCCGAACACCACTTTGTCTCCGATGCGGAGTGAACCCTCGTGGCACCGGATGGCATTGCCGTCGCCGATGTGGACCCACCGACCGATCTCGAGGCGAGACAGTTCAGGGGTGGAGTGAATCTCGACGTTCTTGCCGAGGAAGACCATGCCCCGCAGGATCACGTGCGGGTTCGCGAGCTTGAACTTGGCCAGACGGTAGTACCGAACCAGGTACCAGGGGGTGTAGGCCTTGTTGGCGAGCACCCAGTCGAGGGACGCCCGCGTGAGAAACCGCGCCTGCTCGCTGTCGCGTCGTCTCGACCCGCGCCAGCGTGTTCGCAGCGGCGCGTTCCACATACTCGTCATGGACGTTCACCCTAGTTTCTCGCTCGCCCGCTCTCTGCCGGCACCCGTCAGCGGGCTAGTGTTGTCTCTCGACCGATGCCCGGGCATCGGCGCAGCAGGCCGAGCGACCGCCGATCGAAAGGGCACAACGGACATCATGGGGAGTGCTCGAATGCGTGTCGGGTTCGGTGCAGGTTCGACGTCCGGAGCAGGCAAGGGTCTGACTGCAGTGGCTGCGACGGTCCTGTTGACCCTTGCCGGGTGCAGCACGGAACCTGCTGCCATCGAACCG
This sequence comes from Rhodococcus sp. 05-2255-1e, assembly GCF_002259025.1. NCBI lineage: Bacteria > Bacillati > Actinomycetota > Actinomycetes > Mycobacteriales > Nocardiaceae > Rhodococcus > Rhodococcus sp. 05-2255-1e. The sequence continues at coordinate 280,831 of NZ_NOZE01000013.1, forward strand.
CTCTCGCCCGACTCCTGGCCCGCGGCGCACGCGAACCTCCGCAACAGTGGCTCGACGGACGTATCGGTCGGTGCTCCACTGACGCTGGACTGGACTCGACCCACCGGCGGCACCGTGACATCACCGGTATCGATCGGCTCGAACGGTCAGATGTTCGTCACTGCCGCAACCGAATCGGGTTGCAATCTGTTCTCGTTCGAGATCGAGTCCGCCCGCAAGCGCTGGTGCAACCGGATCGGCCCTTCCGTGGTGACCGCCACCCCCACCGTCGATTCTGCGATCAACGTCTACATCGGCGACGAAGGCGGGCTGAACTCGTACAACGATCACGGGCAATTACGTTGGCGTACACCGGTATACGGTGTTCCGAAATCCGCCCAGTTCTTGGGCGACGGCAGCGTGCTGTCGATCACCCAGATGGGTCAGGTCAGTGTCCTCGATTCCCAGAACGGCCAACTGCGAGTACCCATTCTCGATCTCGTTCCGGCCCCGGACTTCTTGACCGACCCCGATGCGGACTTCGAGCCGATGGACACCGGACTCGCCCAGTGCAGTTCGGGCGAATCCGAATGCGCTGTGCCCGCCGCGCCCGCGGTGGACCGCGACAGCGACGCCATCTACCTGACCCTGTGGCGACCGGGTTCGATTGCGCCGCAACTGGTCTCGCTGCAGTACTCCCGCGACGGCGCACCTGGCCTCGTCGAACGGTGGTCCTCGGAGCTCCTCCCTGCAGGCGTCGCGTCGAGCCCGGTGCTCTCCGAGGACGGATCGACGGTCTACATCGCCGACGTCGACGGGCGACTGACCGCATTCGACACTTCGGACGGGAAACAGAAGTGGACCGAGGGCACGGGACTCGGAATCGGAGGCAGTCCATCGATCGCCTCGGACGGCACCATCGTCCCGGCCGGCGGCGACGGCACCCTGATGGGACTTCGAGACAACGGCGACTCGGCCGAGCGCGTGTGGGTTCGCGACGACGTCGAACAAGCCGGGGCAGCAGCACAATCCGCGGACGGGCGAGGACACACCGTCGTTCGCGACGGCGACGGACTGGCTCTGCTCACGTTCGACGCGGCGACGGGCGACAGCATCGATTCGCAGCCCCTACCCGATGTCGTCGGCACCACCGTGGGCACGTCCGTCGGTCCCGACGGGCAGGTCGTCACGGCGAGCTACCTGGGCGAGATCTTCACCTACACCGGCTGACGGACCACGCCCGGCTCGCAGACGAACGCCACGGCCGAGCGCTCGATGCGAGTGATGACGACCGACAGCGAGACCCGGCCCCGCAGCTTGAGTTTGGGCCTGAGCAACGCGGGATCCACATCGACTCCGCGCACCAGGATCTCCACCGCGCCACACCCCAGTCGATTCAGTTGCTGCCGAAGCACTTTCTCCGAGAATTTCGACTGTTCGAGGATTCGGAAACCACGCACTCCGACGGGTACGGCGTCGCCCGTCAGGTACGCGATCCTCGGATCCAATTGCCAGAGGCCGAATTTGGCACCGTAGTGCCGCACCAGTCCGGCCCGCACGACCGCACCGTCCGGATCCACGATGTATTCACCGGGCGGCCGAACGGGAATCTCGTCCGACTCGGCGTCGGTGATCTCGAGTGCACTTCCGTCGGATCGCAGGACCGCGGCACGACGCCGAATTCCGCTGTCGCCGAGACCTTCCGACCATAGGCACGCCTCGCGTACTCCCCCGTCGAGGGAGACCACCTCGATCTCACCGGGCCAATCGAGGGCATTGAAATCCAGCCCGGGAGCGCATTTGACGACCAGATCTCGCCCCCGATACGCGTCGAGGAGATCCGGCAACGGAGGTTCGAGCGCTGCGGGATCGTGCCGTCGACGACCACCGACGCGTCGTCCGGGATCGGCCACGATCACGGTCCCCCGTGTCGTCGGGGTCAGTGCGTCGGCGCGCAGCACCGTCGCGGAGGGCACGTTGTGGGCAGCCATGCGCACCCGAATCGGGTCCAGGTCACTTCCCACCGCAAGTTCGGTCGTGTCGACCAACGCCGCCAGCTCGCTGCCGATGGAACAGGTGACATCGTGCACCCGCCGTCCGGCCAGGCGGTCCGCGCGCCTGCGAGCGACGGTCGTCGGCGTCGCCTGCTGCACCGCGTCGTCGGTGACGAGCCAGCCGTCGGACCCCAGCAGCTTCGCCCGTGCTTTCCGCCGCACCGTCACCGTCTCGACGAGGGCCGCAACGTGCTCGGGGTAGCGGGCACGTACCGAGGCGATATCGCGCAGAGAAGTTCGCGCGTCGAGCTCGAGTCGGTCGACTGCACCGAGTGCCTCGGCACCGGCCTCGCTTCGCAGGAAGTCGAGGTCGGTGCCGGTGAAGTCATAGCCCACGGTTGGGACCGATCGATGCAGCGTCGGCCGTACGGCCGACGGTGGTGGAACGAATCAAGCGCGGGGCGCGGGCTTGGTTCCGGTGATCATCACGTTGTAGAACATGCCTCGCGGTACCACGTGCTGCAAGACCCTCTCGTCGACCCAGCTCAGCGTCTTCCACCCGTTGAACGCGAACTTGGCCCAGTTCCAGCCGAGCTTGCCTGCCGGAACGGCAGCCTCGAACGTGCGCACCGGCCACCCGAGCAGAGCGGCAGCGAATTCTTCGGTGTTCGCCTGAACGGCCTCGGCACCTGCCGACAACGCGATGTTCTCGAGGTCGGTCGGATCGAACGTGTGCAGGTCCACGACGGCCTCGAGTGCTGCAGCTCGCGAGGACTCGTCGAGTTCTTCCTGTGGTTTGCGCCAATCCGCCAGGAACGGCAGCTTGGTGGCACGAGTGGTCGCTTCCCAGGTGATACGGCCCAGCCAGCGAGCGTAGAAATTACCCACAGTGGTCGGCTCGCCTGCGAAGACGAAGCGTCCACCGGGCTTGAGAACGCGCAGAACTTCTCGAAGAGACTGCTCGACGTCCGGGATGTGATGGAGCACGGCGTGACCGACCACCAGATCGAAGGTGTCGTCGTCGTACGGAATCGTTTCTGCGTCGGCCACCCGGCCGTCCACATCGAGTCCGAGGTGCTCGGCGTTGCGCAGCGCGACCTTGACCATGCCGGGTGAGAGGTCGGTGACCGAGCCCTTGTCGGCAATCCCGGCCTGCATCAGGTTGAGCAAGAAGAAACCTGTGCCACAACCCAATTCGAGCGCACGACCGTACGGCAGAGCCGCTCGAGCCGTTGCGTCACCGGACACCGCCTGATCGAACCTGCCTCGGGCGTAATCGATGCAGCGTTCGTCGTAGGAGATCGACCACTTGTCGTCGTAGGTCTCGGCTTCCCAGTCGTGGTAGAGCACCTGCGCCAGTTTGGTGTCCGACCGCGCTGCCTCGACCTGCTCGGCCGTGGCGTGCGGATTCGGTGCCGGATCGACCTCGCGGTCTCGCGCCTCGGCCGAGACGAGAGGCGTCACAGAAGCAGTCGGTCGATTCGCACCGTCGTGGGGGCTTGCAGTCATGAGGCGAGCCTACTATCCGGTAGCCATGGAACAAGTTCGTCCACCGACCTCGATGCTCAACGCCCGGTGAAAGCGGCCTTTCCCGGTCCGTTCGCGATGAAGGATTCCATCCCGACGGTGCGGTCCTCGGTGGCGAACAGAGCCGCGAACTGCTGTGCCTCGACGCGCAGTCCGTTGGTCAGGTCGACGTCCAACCCCTGATTTATGGACGCCTTGGCCGCAGCCAGAGCGCGTGACGCTCCGGTCGTGAACTGCCCCGCCCATGCGCGTGCCGCGTTGTACACCTCGTCCGGCGCGACCACCTCGTCCACCAAACCGATGCGCAGGGCCTCCTCGGCTCCGACGAAACGGCCGGTGAAGACCATGTCCTTGGCGCGACTGGGCCCGATCAGACGGGCCAGGCGCTGCGTGCCGCCGCCCCCGGGAATGACTCCGAGCAGCACCTCGGGAACGCCGAGCTTGGCATTGTCTCCGGCGATGCGTCGGTCCGCGCCGAGCGCGACCTCGAGTCCACCGCCCAGTGCGTATCCGGTCACTGCGGCCACGACCGGTTTGGGAATCGTGCTGAGCGAGCCGAGGGCGGACTGCAGTTCCGCCGCGATATCGGTCATCTCGACGACGGACATTGCCGCCATTTCCTTGATGTCGGCACCGGCCGCGAACACCTTTTCGCCGCCGTAGACGATGACCGCTCTGACGTCGGAGTTCACGGTGGCCTCGCGTGCCGCAGCCCGGATCTCCTCCTGCACCTGACGATTGAGCGCGTTCATCGGTGGGCGATCCAAGCGAATGGTGCCGATACCGTCGGATACGTCGAGAGTCACGAACTCAGCCATGGCCGAAGGCTACCGCGCCCGAGTTCAGCGATCCGACCAGGGATGGACCGTGCCCGCGTAGTACGCGTCCTCGCCGTCGAACTCCACTCGGACGGTACCGTTCTCCCGGGTCAGGACGGGCAGGACCGCCGCGATCGTCTGCTCGTGATCGAGAACGTCGGCCACCGTGTCGAATCGGCCGAGCGCATCGAGCTGGCTCCACGTCGGTGGCAGCAGGACGGTGGTCCCCGAACGCCAGTCCGTCAACGCGTCCTCGGCCGAACGCCAGCTCACCGACGCGGCCTCGCTGGTCTCACCGTCGGCGTTCTGACCCTCGGGGAGCACGGCAACGAAGAACCTCGTGTCGTACCGTCGGGCTTCACCGATCGGGGTGATCCAGTGCGACCACGGCCGCAGCAGATCTGCTCGCAGAACCAGATCGTGGTCGGTGAGAAACTGGGCGAACGACAGCTCCCGGCGTTCCAGTCGACCGCGTTCCGCAGAAAACGGGGCGGTGTCGGCGACCACCGAATCCGCCGTCGGACCGGCCAACAACACGCCGCACTCCTCGAACGTCTCGCGTGCCGCTGCGCACACCAGCGCCTGCGCCTTCCCCTCGTCGGTGCCGAACCGGTCGGCCCACCACGACGGCGGCGGACCTGCCCACTCGATGTCCGCGGCCGCATCCGACGGATCCACACCGCCACCGGGAAATACCGTCATGCCGCCCGCGAACGCCATCCCGCCGACGCGTTCGAGAAGGAACACCTCGATGCCGGGTTGTGATCGGCCGTCACGGATCAGGATGACGGTCGACGCATCACGTGCTGGAACAGGATCGGCGGCGGTGCTCGAGCTCATCTCCGCAACGTACCGCTGAGCCGGTGCGCCCGGGCACGGGGTCCGCTCTAGCGGCGGTGCGCCCCGGCAGCGCGCGTGCGCCGCGCGAAGTAGCGACCGTCGACGCGATCGAGGGTGATCGACTGGCTGAATGCCTCCGTGAGGTTCTCCGCCGTGATGACGTCGTCGACCAGGCCTTGCGCAACCACGCCGCCCTCCTTGAGGAGCAGTGCGTGGCTGAAGCCGGGCGGGATTTCTTCCACGTGGTGGGTGATCAGCACGGTCGCGGGAGCGTCGGGGTCGGCAGCCAGATCGGCCAACCGGGCTACCAGTTCCTCGCGGCCACCGAGATCGAGGCCGGCAGCGGGCTCGTCCAGCAACAGCAGTTCCGGGTCGGTCATCAGGGCACGGGCGATCAGTACACGCTTGCGCTCACCCTCAGACAGGGTGCCGTAGGTCCGCGTCGCCAGATGTTCGGCCCCGAGGCTCTCGAGCATCTCGACGGCCCGTTCGGTGTCGATCGCGTCGTACTTCTCCCGCCAACGCCCCAGCACGGAGTAGCCGGCGGACACGACCAGATCGGAGACCAGTTCGTCGGCAGGGATTCGGTGCGCCAACGAGGACGACGACAAGCCGATTCGAGGACGCAGTTCCGAGACATCGGTTCTGCCCATCACCTCACCGAGGACGTGAGCGACACCGGACGTGGGATGGATCTCGGCGGCAGCGATACGGAGCAGCGACGTCTTACCTGCACCGTTGGGCCCGAGTACGACCCACCGTTCGTCCAGTTCCACCTTCCAGGTGACAGGACCCACCAACGTCACGCCACCTCGGCGGACTACGACATCAGTGAAATCTACGAGCAGGTCGGGATCCGGTTCAGACACGGCTCCTATCCTCCCGCACACTCCCCGCGCAGACACGGCAGGATGTGCACGCGTGTCGCCCATTGACGATGTACCTCGCACCTCCCGCCGTCCCGTCGACGGGGTCACTCGCGTGAACCCGCCCGGGCAGCCGTTCCCCCTGGGTGCCACTGCGCATCCCACTGGTACGCAATTCGCAGTCCACGCTCCCGGTGCGGATGGCGTCGAGGTATGTCTGATCGACCCGGACGGCGGCGAGCGGCGCGTGGAGTTGACCAACCGGACATTCGGCATCAGACATGCCTTCGTCCCTGACGTCGGGCCAGGCGTGCGGTACGGCTTTCGCGCGCACGGCACCTGGGATCCCCACTCGGGCCGACGATTCAACGGGGCCAAGATCCTGCTCGACCCGTCCGCCCGCCAGGTGTCCGGTGACTTCGGGGATCCCGCGGCCCTGTTGGCCTACGAGGACGACCCGTTCGGAGCCCCCAGCAGTCGCGATTCCCTCGGCCACCTCCCGCTCGGCGTCGTCCGCGGACCGTCGGACAACGGCGACCGGCCGGTGAGGCCTGCCGTTCCCTGGGACAGAACCGTGCTCTACGAATTGCACGTCGGGTCGTTCACCGCGCGCCACAACGGCGTACCCGAACACCTCCGTGGCACCTACCTCGGGCTCGCGCAACCGGCCGTACTCGAACACCTGGCTCGAACGGGCATCACGTCGGTCGAATTGCTGCCGGTCCACACCACGTTCACCGAACCCGGGGTACGCGCTCGAGGGATGCGAAACCATTGGGGCTACTCCACGGGCGCGTATTTCGCTCCCGATCCGCGTTTCGCCGCCGTACGAGGCAACGAAGTGGACGAGTTCCGGACGATGGTCGACGCGTTGCACAGCGCAGGGATCGAAGTGATCCTCGACGTGGTCTACAACCACACGTGCGAATCCGCGGTCGACGGGCCGTCGATCAGTTGGCGGGGTCTCGACGCGCCGGGGTACTACCTGCTCGACGGTCGCGGATCCGACGTCGACCTGACCGGTTGCGGCAACACACTCGATTCGGCGTCTCCCGCCGTGGTTCGCATGGTGTGCGACAGCCTGCGGTACTGGGTGCAGGACATGGGCGTGGACGGATTCCGATTCGACCTGGCCAGTACGCTCGGCCGACCGGGCGGTTGGCGATTCGATTCTCGTGCACCGCTGTTGACCGCGATCGGTACCGATCCGGTGCTGTCGGGCGTCAAGTTGATCGCCGAACCCTGGGATGCGACCGGTGCCGGATATCAGGTGGGCAACTTCGGGGTCATGTGGTCCGAGTGGAACGACCGCTACCGAGATACCGTACGAGGATTCTGGGCCGGCCATCACGGAGTGCGCGAATTGGCTTCCCGCCTGGCCGGTTCCGAGGACCTCTATGCCGGCAGCGGTCGACTGCCGTGGGCGTCGATCAATTTCGTCACCGCACACGACGGATTCACCGCACACGATCTGGTCTCGTACGAACGAAAGCACAACGAAGCCAACGGCGAAGAGAACAGAGACGGCACCGACAACAACTCCTCGGTCAACTACGGCGTCGAGGGTCCGACCGACGATCCCTCCGTCCTCGGAGACCGTGGACGACACGTCCGTGCCCTGCTTGCCACCCTGACGCTGTCGACCGGAACACCGATGCTGCTCGCAGGTGACGAACTCGGCCACAGCCAGGGCGGAAACAACAACGCCTACTGCGTATCTCACGATGCACCGGCATCCGACGCCTGGGCCGTCGACTGGGACAGCGCGGACCAGAACATGATTCGCTTCGTGGCGCGCCTGCTGCGCGTACGTGCGAGCGCCCCGACACTGCGTCAGCAGGAGTTCTTCACCGGCCGGGCGACGCCGACCGGTCGACCGGACCTCGTCTGGTTCGATTCCGCCGGAGTCGAATTCGATCACGACAGATGGAACGACGATTCGGTGCGCACGATCTCCGCCTGGGTCGACGGGTCCGACGTGCGTTCCTACGCCTCCGACGGCGGGCAGGTGGACGACGCGAGTTCGTTGCTGATCTTGCATTCCGGCGGTCCCGCGGAGATCACGCTGGCCTGCCCCAGTTGGTCGTCGTCTCGATTCGTGCCCGTCCTCGATTCCTCTCGCGTGGACGGCGTCCCACCCGATACCACTGCACTGGAGGCAGGTTCGAAGATTTCGGTGACCGGCTCCACCGTTCTCGTGTTCCGCAGCGCCGGTAGGTGAGTCATGAACAGCTGCACGAGCGGTCCTACCCCGAGCGCGTAGAGCACCGTACCCACACCGAGAGTTCCGCCCAGCAGCCAGCCGGTGAGTACCACTGTCAGTTCGATTCCCGTGCGAGTGAGGCGAATCGACCATCCGGTGCGCGCCACCAACCCGGTCATCAAACCGTCTCGGGGGCCCGGGCCCATTCCCGCACCGATGTAGAGCGCCGTGGCGAAGGCATTGACGACGATGCCCGACACCATTGCCAGTGTCCGAACGATCGGCCCGTCCAGATGGGGCAGGATCGCCGACGTCGTATCCACGGCGACAGCGATGACGATCACGTTGCTCACGGTCCCCAAACCCGGACGCTGCCGCAGCGGTATCCACATCAGGAGCACCGCCACGCCGGTGATGGCAGTGATGGTTCCGAAGCTGAGCGACAGGTGCCGCGACAGACCTTGGTGGAACACATCCCAGGGGTTGACGCCGAGCCCACCGGCGATCATCAGCGACATGGACGCGCCGTACAGCCACAGCCCGACGTAGAGCGCCGTCAGGCGAGACGGGAGACGACGGCCGGCGACGCGTAGCGGTGAGAAAGGCATGGTGTCAGTGTCCGGCCACTGGATACCTCGTTCGATAGCCAGTTGCGCGACAGTGGACCCCCGGCCGATGCTGCGTTACGTCCGGACAGCGATCACGGTCGTCGAACCGGGAGCCACTTCGGTGAAACCAGCATCTCGGACTGCGACGGCGCGACCCGCGCGGACCTCGTCCAGCGCGAGCGTCCACTGCTCCGGATCCGCCGATCGAACCGAACAGGCGAAACCGGAATCGGCCCAGGCTCGACAGTCGTCGAGGCTCATCGCGCCGGCCAGCAACATCGACGCATGACCCACCTGCGCCGCGGCCTTGCCCACCGTCATCGACAGGGACGCGTCGATCCACAGCACCGGACCGGCGCTCGGCGGTGACTCTTCCTCGGCCGGTACGTCGGTGCCGCCGATCTGAAGACGCTTGATGCGCGGATCCAGATCGCCGACGCGACCCGGCACGAAAGCACGGGCCGAAGCGTTCCCGACCTCGACCGTGACACCCGGAACTTCCTGCGCCGCAGTCCATTGTGCGCCGCGGGCACGGCGGGCCACCTTCCTGATCCGCGCCGAGGTCCACGCGACGAAAGGCTCGTGCCACGAGGCGTCGACACCGACCCGCGGGTCGAGGCACAGCGCCACGACGGCGCGGGCGGCGGCTTCGAGTAGGTCGTTGCGCACCGGCGGATCGGCCTTGGGTATGTGCAGCACCATGGGCATCGCCAGAACCTCCGACGGGTCCTCGGGATCCTCGGCACCGCCGTAGCCGCGGGCCAATTCGGCGTGACGCGAGGCGAACGTGTTGGCGTCCGAGAACTGCTCGGGTTCAGCCGTATCGGACGTCGACTCGACACGGTCCCGATCGACGGAGTCGCCGACGGCGGAGGCGTCGGTCATGGGATCGGGACGCGGCGGACTCCCCCGTCGACGGCATCCGCGGCTTCGATCTCGTTTCGGGTGACCCCGAGAATGAACAGGACGGCGTCCAAGTACGGGTGCGAGATCGCAGTATCGGCGATCTCACGTAGCGCGGGCTTGGCGTTGAACGCAACGCCGAGCCCGGCCGCGGTGAGCATGTCGATGTCGTTGGCACCGTCGCCGACCGCGACCGTCTGCTCCATCGGCACTCCGGCTTGGGCGGCGAACTCCCGCAGTGCGGTCGCCTTCGCAGCGCGGTCGACGACGTCGCCGGTGACTCGACCCGTCAACTTCCCGTCGACGATCTCGAGTGTGTTGGCCTTCACATAGTCGAGTTCGAGTTCGTGAGCCAGGCCCTCGATCACCTGGCGGAATCCACCCGATACGACACCGCAGGCGAAGCCGAGGCGGCGAAGCGTCCGGATGGTCGTTCGAGCCCCTGCCGTCAGCTCCAAGCTGTCGGCGACGTCGTCGATGACGGAGGCGTCGAGGCCTGCCAGCGCCGCGACACGCTGTTCCAACGACTCGGCGAAGTCGATCTCCCCGCGCATCGCCGCCTCGGTGACGGCACGTACCTCGTCTTCGCGCCCGGCCCGGGCGGCAAGCATCTCGATGACCTCGCCCTGGACCAACGTCGAGTCCACGTCGAACACGATGAGTCGTTTCGACCTCCGTGCGATGCCGGCTCGTTCCACTGCGATGTCGACGCCGATTCCCGCTGCGATCGCGGCGAGGCCGGTGCGTAGCTGGAGGTCTGCCTCAGGCGAGGTGTCGGTGGCGGTGACCTGAAGTTCGAGGCCCGTCACCGGGTAGTCCGCGATCCCACGGATGGAATCGATATTGGTCCCCTGCCGGGCCAATTCCCTCGAGATGGTGCTGAACGCTCGCGCGGTGACCGGACGGCCGAGCACGACGACGACATGCGTGGCCAGCGTGCGTCCACCGTTCTGTGCCGCGTCGATTTCGACATCGACATGGACGCCCACGGTGGCCATCGCGTCTTCGAGTTCTTCCTGGAGCGCCTCGGGATCGCGTGGACAGGTCAGCAACACCCCGAGGGTCAGCCTGTTGCGGATGACCACCTGCTCCACGTCGAGCAGGCTGACGTCGTGCCGCGACAGGGCCGCGAACAGCACCGATGTGACACCTGGTTTGTCGGGTCCCGTCACCGTTACCAACACCGCAGTGTCGCTCGATCTCACCGAATCTCCCTTTCGCACTGTCCCCCCATTACTGGTGTGCCCTGCTCGTGTCCCGCGACTGCCGCCGAACGGGCCGGACGCGCAGGAAAGATTGTCGCAAGCGAAGAGCCCCGCCCGGTAGCCGGGAGGGGCTCTCGCTGTGCTGTGGACTACCGGGGATCCGGGTCGCCCGAACCTTCGTGATCGCTGGTGGCGATCGGAGCCCGGCGGGCCTGTTCGAGTACCGCGGTGGTCTTGCCACCGTGAGCACCAGGACCGACGTGCGCCTCGGACCGCATCCGCTCGACCATGTGCGGGTAGTGCAGCTCGAACGCCGGACGCTCGGAACGAATCCGGGGCAGCTCGGTGAAGTTGTGCCTCGGGGGCGGGCACGAGGTGGCCCACTCCAACGAGTTTCCGTAACCCCACGGATCGTCGACGGTGACGACCTCACCGTATCGGTACGACTTGAACACGTTCCAGACGAACGGCAGCGTCGAGGCACCGAGGATGAACGCACCGATGGTCGAGATGATGTTCAGTTCGGTGAAGCCGTCGGACGGCAGGTAGTCGGCGTAGCGACGCGGCATGCCTTCGTTACCGAGCCAGTGCTGCACCAGGAACGTCGCATGGAATCCGAAGAACGTCAGCCAGAAGTGCCACTTGCCCAGAGCCTCGTCCATCATCCGGCCCGTCATCTTCGGGAACCAGAAGTAGATTCCTGCGTAGGTCGCGAACACCACGGTGCCGAACACCACGTAGTGGAAGTGGGCGACGACGAAGTACGTGTCGGTGACCTGGAAGTCGATGGGAGGCGAAGCCAACAGCACACCGGTCAGTCCGCCGAACACGAACGTGATCAGGAAGCCGATCGAGAACAGCATGGGCGTTTCGAGCGTGACCTGTCCGCGCCACATCGTGCCGACCCAGTTGAAGATCTTCACACCGGTCGGAACAGCGATGAGGAATGTCATGAACGAGAAGAACGGCAGCAGTACCGCGCCGGTGGCGTACATGTGGTGGGCCCACACGGCGATCGACAGTGCAGCGATGGCGATCGTCGCGTAGATCAGACCCGAGTAACCGAAGATCGGCTTGCGGGAGAACACCGGGAACACCTCGGACACGATTCCGAAGAACGGCAGCGCGATGATGTAGACCTCGGGGTGCCCGAAGAACCAGAACAGGTGCTGCCACAGCAGCACTCCGCCCGTTGCCGGGTCGAAGAGATGCGCGCCCAGGTGGCGGTCGGCGGCAAGGCCGAGCAGTGCGGCGGTCAGGAGCGGGAACGCCAGCAGGATCAGAATCGACGTGACCAGGATGTTCCAGGTGAAGATGGGCATCCGGAACATCGTCATACCGGGGGCGCGGAGGCAGATCACCGTGGTGATCATGTTGACGCCACCGAGGATGGTTCCCAGACCGGCGACGGCGAGGCCCATGATCCACAGGTCGGCACCGACACCGGGCGAGTGCAGAGCAGAGGTGAGCGGCGTGTACGCCGTCCATCCGAAGTCGGCTGCGCCACCCGGGGTGATGAAGCCGGCCGTGGTGATCAGCGCACCGAACAGGTACAGCCAGTAGGAGAACGCGTTGAGACGCGGGAACGCCACGTCCGGCGCGCCGATCTGCAGCGGAAGAATGTAGTTGGCGAAGCCGAACACGATCGGCGTTGCGTACAGCAGCAACATGATGGTGCCGTGCATCGTGAACAGCTGGTTGTACTGCTCGTTGGACAGGAACTGCATCCCCGGCACGGCCAACTCGGCGCGCATCAACAGCGCCATCAGTCCACCGACGAGGAAGAAGGCGAACGACGTCGCGATGTACATGATCCCGAGAACCTTGGGATCGGTTGTGGTCACCGCCTTGTGGATGAACGAACCCTTCGGTCCCATCCGCGGCGGGAAAGGCCGAGCAGCATCCACCGCGGGAGCGGGCCTAGGCGCTAGGGCAGTCACAGATCCTCCTGATTGCGCGTCCGACCCCGAATCACGAGGCGACGTCACTAGTCGTGCGCTACTCGAATCGTAGACCGTCGGACCGACGCTTGCCGAACCGGTCCTACCGTGTGTCGTATTGGATTCGATCGAACCATGGTTCGAGGTGCGATCTGCCTGCGCCGTCGGCCTTTACGAGCCCGCCGACGCACCCTGGAACACCGTACGAACAGATGGCCGGGAAGGGTCCGCGGCAGTGCTCTGCGCGAAGCGATTTCCGTTACTGTGTGAGTCCACCCGACCCGCAGAAAGAAGTTCCGCGTTGCCACTTCGACCACGACTCCCCCGCCGGTTTTCGCCACACACCACGGGCACGGCGGCCGCTGTCTGTCTGATGGCAGCCGTGGCGTTGACCGGATGCTCCGACTCCGCGACCGAGGACGACGCATCCACCATCGTTCGCAGTACGACGAACATTGCCGGAGCGGGGGTGGTCGGTAACAACCGGGACACCGTCGGACTGTGTCCCGCACTTGCCCCACTCGACCCGACGGGAGTCGAGGGCGATACGCGCCCCGTCGGGCACGCCGAGGGAATCAGTGCCATCCCGGCCGATCCACAGCGCATCGTCGTTCTCGACGCTGCAGGCCTCGACGCCAGCTGCGCGGTCGGGATCTGGGAACGCGTCGTAGGCGCGGCCACGCTCGACCCCGACTTCCGGGGAGACGGAGACCAACCGCTGTACCTGGGCACCGGCCTGGCGTCGGTTCCGTCGGTCGGCCCGGTCGGTGCCCCCGACCTCGATGCGATCGCCGCCCTCGCCCCGGACCTGATCCTGGGTGCCGATTCTCTCGGATCCGATACCTACGATTCGCTGACTGCCATCGCGCCGACCGTGTTCACCGCGACCGGACAGGGATGGAAAGACACTTTTCTGCAGTCCGCAGCCGCCTTGGGTCGAGGCCAGGCAGGATTCGACCAGCTCGCGTCGTTCTCCGCGGATGCCGAACGCGTCGGGCGTGAGATCGATGCAACCCAGACGCAGGCGTCGGTCGTCCGATTCGATGCCGACTCCGTCGAGGTCGACGGCCAGGATTCCTTCGCGGGCCAGGTGCTCGCCGAGGTCGGCGTTGCACGGCCACAGAATCAGCGTGACACCGGTTTCTCGGTCGAGCCCGGCAACCTGGAGCCCGTCGAGGGCGACATCGTCTACGTGCGATTCGCGAATCCGGACGGCGAGACCTTCGGCCGTGAGGTGATGGACGGCGACGCGTGGCACGCTCTCGGCTCGGTCACCGACGGGCGGGTGTTCGTGGTGAACGACACGGTCTGGTCGGGCAGCGGGGTCGTCGCGGCGCGGGCCGTTCTGGCCGACCTGTCCGCTTCTCTGAACGCATACGTGTCCTGACGCGATGCCTATCCCGGACTTCGTTCAGGCGCTGCGCAGCGTCGTCGGCACGTCCCCGCTGTGGCTGTCCGGCGTCAGCGCTGTCGTTCTCGACGACGATCGGCGCGTGCTGCTGACTCTGCGGGCAGACAACAACACCTGGGCGGTGGTGTCCGGAATCCTCGAGCCCGGCGAGGAACCTGCACCCGCCGCGCTGCGTGAGATCGGTGAGGAGACCGGTGTGGACGCCACGATCGTGCGCCTGACGAGCGTCGACGTGACGGAGCCCATCACGTACCCCAACGGCGACGTCGCGCAGTATGTGGACATCACGTTCCTCGCTCGCTACACCGGCGGCACTCCTCATGTCGCCGACGACGAGAACCTCGACGTGGCCTGGTTCGATCTCGACGGCCTACCCGAAAACCTCACGGCCACCTCACGATTGCGGATCGAGAAGGCCATCGCCGACGACCCGTCGGCGTGGTTCCGACGCTGACTCCCCCACCATCCCGAGACCGCAGCTCCACCGAACCGTCCCCCGCTCGGTCGATAATGTGATATCACTTTAGTATCACTCACGAGAGGGAGGTTCCGATGTCCGTACCCACTACCGTCGCCGAGAAGCCGACGGGTACTCCGACCACCACCATCGCCGAGCGCACCGGCTGGGATCTACCCGGCTGGTCGATGCTCGGCGTCGGTGTCGTGTTGTTCCTCGGCGGAATCGCCGCCTTCGTTCTCGGACTCGTCTTCTCCGTTGTGGCGCTGATGGCCGTCGGAGTCGCGCTGTTCGTGCTGTCGTTGCCGGCACTCATGGGATTGACTCTGGTGCAACCGAATCAAGCTCGTGTTCTGCAGCTACTCGGCAGTTCGTACAGCGGAACGCTGCGCACACCGGGGCTACGCTGGACCAATCCGTTGACGTACCGCAGGGCCATCTCGACGCGCATCCGCAACCACGAGACCGGCCAGTCGAAGGTCAACGACGCCGACGGCAATCCGATCGAGATCTCTGCCATCGTCGTCTGGCAGGTCGCCGATACCGCCCTGGCGTCGTTCCAGGTCGACGATTACGAGGAGTTCGTCGCCGTCCAGACCGAATCGGCCGTCCGTCATATCGCCGGCAGCTACCCGTACGACGCCGAAGGACGAATGTCGTTGCGCGAGAACGCCGACGAGATCACCGCCGCCATGTCTGAGGAAGTACACGCGCGGGTGAGATCGGCAGGCGTCGAGGTGATCGAGACCCGCATCAACCGTCTTGCCTATGCTCCGGAGATCGCGCAGGCCATGCTGCGACGCCAGCAGGCCGGAGCTGTCATCGCGGCGCGTCAGCAGATCGTCGAAGGTGCGGTGGGAATGGTGGAGATGGCACTCTCGAAGCTCGAGGAGAAGCACGTCGTGGAACTCGACGAGGAGCGGAAAGCGGCGATGGTGTCGAACCTGCTCGTCGTGTTGTGCAGCGATCGCGATACCCAGCCCGTCGTCAACACCGGATCGCTGTACCAGTGAGCCATGGCCGTCGAGCGTAAGAAAATTCTGCTTCGGCTGGACCCAGCGGTGCACGACGCTCTTGCCCGCTGGGCCTCCGACGAGCTCCGAAGCACCAACGCTCAGATCGAGTTCCTACTGCGTCGAGCACTGAGCGAGCAGGGCCGAATGCCGAAGGAGGCCAAAGACATTCGCGCGCCGGGCCGCCCACCGAAGGAGTGAGCGGCCCGGCGCGAGGATGGTTTCTAGAAGTCCCAGTCCTCGTCTTCGGTGTTGACGGCCTTTCCGATGACGTACGAGGAGCCCGACCCGGAGAAGAAGTCGTGGTTCTCGTCGGCGTTGGGTGAGAGAGCCGACAGAATTGCCGGGTTCACATCCGTCTCGTCCTTGGGGAACAGACCCTCGTAGCCGAGGTTGTTCAGTGCCTTGTTGGCGTTGTAGCGCAGGAACTTCTTGACGTCCTCGGTCAGACCGATCTCGTCGTACAGATCCTGGGTGTACTCGACCTCGTTGTCGTACAGCTCGAACAGCAACTCGAAGGTGTAGTTCTTCAGTTCCTCACGCCGCTCTTCGCTGACCTTCTCGAGACCCTTCTGGTACTTGTATCCGATGTAGTACCCGTGCACGGCCTCGTCACGAATGATCAGCCGGATGAGGTCTGCCGTGTTGGTGAGCTTGGCCCGCGAGGACCAGTACATCGGCAGGTAGAAGCCGGAGTAGAAGAGGAACGACTCGAGCAGAGTCGACGCCACCTTGCGCTTGAGCGGGTCGTCACCGTGATAGAAGTTCAGCACGATCTCGGCCTTGCGCTGAAGGTTGACGTTCTCCTCGGACCAGCGGAACGCATCGTCGATGTCGCGGGTGGAGCTGAGGGTGGAGAAGATGGAGCTGTAGCTCTTCGCGTGCACCGACTCCATGAACGCGATGTTGGTGTACACCGCCTCCTCGTGCGGAGTGATGGCGTCGGGAATGAGGCTGACGGCACCGACCGTCCCCTGAATCGTGTCCAGCAGGGTCAGTCCGGTGAACACGCGCATCGTCAGCTGCTTCTCGACGGCGGTGAGAGTTGCCCACGACGGGATGTCGTTGGACACCGGCACCTTCTCGGGCAGCCAGAAATTACTGGTGAGACGCTCCCAGACTTCGGAGTCCTTGTCGTCCTGGACCCGATTCCAGTTGATCGCGGTGACACGATCGATGAGCTTTACCATGGGTGCCTACCTACAGTTCGATGAGCGAGAAGTGAGGACGGAGCTACGTGAAAAGTCGCTGACACGAACACTACCCGTTGTGTCCGACAGTTCCGGGAGGCACTACAAAGTGTGCTCGGAGTGTTGCCGCGGGGAACGACCGTATTCCCACGAGTCTTCGGTCACCAGCCCACCGAGCACGGGACCGTTCCCGCCTCGATGGCACCGACCAGTTGCGCGTGATCGCGCTCGTTCTGATCGGCATAGGCGTGGGCGAACTCCACCATCGCCCGACCGACATTGTCGCCCCGGCCGAGGTAGTCGGCTATTGCCTCGGCGTCACCGCTTCGAGCATGGGCTCGGGCGAGGACTTCGCCGCACGCCGTGGCGAACTCGGTGAGGTACGGCCCGATGATCTCGGCGTCGGGAATGACCTTCATGTCGCGGAATTGCCGAACGTAGAAGTTCAGGTCCCCTTGACCGGCCTCCGGCCCGGCCGGCACCGACGTCCACCCTACGAACATGTCGGTGGCGCTCTGCAGCATTCGTTGGCCGTTGACCACCCGTGAACCGTGATTGTCGTACGCGCTCGGCTCGAGAAACCGCTCGAACACTGAGGGCCCCGCTTGCTTGATCTGCAAGAAGAACGGATCGCGAGTCCGCCGTTCCTCCAGTAGTGCCAGATAGACCCGCATTCCGACACTCCCGACGCCGACCACCTGGCGAACCACGTCGAGGACTCGAAATCTGGACAGCAGACTCCAGATGTGGTCGTCGACCGATTCGCTGTAGCCGGCGATCACCGCCTGCACCAATTCGATCTGAGAATCTCCCACATGAGTGCGAAACGGGGGGTCCTCGCGAATTCTTCGACGCCCGTCCCTCGTCTCGGTGAACTTGCGGGACGCACCACGGCTGGTGCGACGCTCGGCTTTCGTTTCGATGAGCTTCTCGGCGTGGCGAGCGATGCCCGAGGAGAAATGCCCGAGCAGACCGTCGACGTCGATGCGGTCGTACCAGATGTCGATTTCCGGAGTGTTCGCGTATGTCGACATCTTTCGGCAGTACGCGGCCGTCATCTCTGCCACTGCCCGGCCGGATCGCTGCGAATCCACACCGTTCTCGCGTCCGAGAACCACGAGGGAAGTGGACAGACGTTCGAGGTCCCACTCGAACGGGCCGGGCAGAGTTTCGTCGAAATCACGAAGGTCGAAATACAGGTTTCGTTCCGGCGTCGCCCACAATCCGAAGTTCAACACGTGAGCGTCACCGCACAACTGGACCTCGATGCCGGTGTGCGGGGTCGACGCCAGGTCCGCGGCCATCACTGCGGCAGCACCGCGAAAATACGTCCATGGTGACGCGGACATCCGGGCGTACCGGATCGGCAGCAACTCCTGAACTCGTATCGCGTTCTGCGCAAGAATTGTCTCGAGTGCATCGTGGCCACGAGTGTCGGGATCCCATTCCGCCAATCGGCGGCGAGGTACCCGCCGGCGAGCATGTCGACCACGCGACGATGGCTCGGAAGGAATCGAGTCCTTCCGAGCCATTGTCACGTCGACGTCGGATTCGACCTCGCCGTCCGCTTCGGTGCCCATGCCTGATTATGCTTCGCATCGCGCCCTGACATCACGGTATTGCCACAGGTCGACCGAACGAACCGGTTACAGCATGCAGGAAACGCAGCCCTCGACCTCGGTGCCCTCGAGGGCCATCTGACGCAGACGGATGTAGTACAGCGTCTTGATGCCCTTGCGCCATGCGTAGATCTGCGCGCGGTTGATGTCGCGGGTGGTGGCCGTGTCCTTGAAGAACAGCGTCAACGACAGGCCCTGATCGACGTGTTGCGTTGCGGCAGCGTAGGTATCGATGATCTTCTCGTAGCCGATCTCGTACGCGTCCTGGTAGTAATCCAGGTTGTCGTTGTCGAGATACGGTGCCGGGTAGTAGACGCGGCCGATCTTGCCTTCCTTGCGGATCTCGATCTTCGACGCCACCGGGTGAATCGACGAGGTGGAGTTGTTGATGTACGAGATCGAGCCGGTCGGCGGAACGGCCTGCAGGTTCTGGTTGTAGATTCCGTACTCCTGCACCGACGCCTTCAGCGCGGCCCAGTCGGCCTGGGTCGGGATGGCGACGTCGGAGTCGGCGAACAACTTCGCGACCTTCGGTGTCGCAGGCTCCCACACCTGGTCGGTGTACTTGTCGAAGAACTCACCCGACGCGTACTTGGAATCCGGGAAGCCCTTGAAGTACTGGCCGCGCGCCTTCGCCAGCTGGTTCGACGCCTGGATGGCGTGGAACAACACCGTGTAGAAGTAGATGTTGGTGAAGTCGATTCCCTCGGTCGAGCCGTAGTGAATGCGCTCGCGGGCGAGGTAGCCGTGCAGGTTCATCTGACCCAGGCCGATCGCGTGAGAGTCGTTGTTGCCCTGCTCGATCGACGGTACCGAGAAGATGTGGGTCTGATCCGACACCGCAGTCAGACCACGGATCGCCACCGCGATGGTCTTACCGAAATCGGGCGAATCCATCGTCTTGGCAATGTTCAGCGAGCCCAGGTTGCACGAGATGTCCTTGCCCACATGGCTGTACGAGAGGTCGTCGTTGAACGTCGACGGCGTCGAGACCTGGAGAATCTCCGAGCACAGGTTGGAGTGAGTGATCTTGCCCTTCACCGGGTTCGCACGATTGACGGTGTCCTCGTACATGATGTACGGGTAGCCGGACTCGAACTGCAGCTCGGCGAGGGTCTGGAAGAATTCACGCGACTTGATCTTGGTCTTGCGAATCCTCTTGTCGTCGACCATCTCGTAGTACTTCTCCGAGACGTTGATGTCGGCGAACGGCACTCCGTAGATGCGCTCGACGTCGTACGGCGAGAACAGGTACATGTCCTCGTTCTTCTTCGCCAGCTCGAACGTGATGTCCGGGATGACGATTCCGAGGGACAGCGTCTTGATGCGGATCTTTTCGTCGGCGTTCTCACGCTTGGTGTCGAGGAACTTGTACACATCGGGGTGGTGCGCGTGCAGGTACACCGCGCCCGCGCCCTGGCGTGCCCCGAGCTGGTTGGCGTACGAGAACGAATCCTCGAGCAGCTTCATGATCGGGATGACACCGGACGACTGGTTCTCGATCCGCTTGATCGGCGCACCTGCTTCGCGAATGTTGCTCAGCAGCAATGCAACTCCGCCGCCGCGCTTGGACAGCTGCAACGCGGAGTTGATGGATCGTCCGATGGACTCCATGTTGTCTTCGATGCGGAGCAGGAAGCACGAGACGGGCTCGCCGCGCTGCTTCTTGCCCGAGTTGAGGAAGGTGGGCGTCGCGGGCTGGAATCGGCCGGCGATGATCTCGTCCACGAGATCGGTGGCCAGGGCTTCGTCACCGGCCGCCAGCGTCAATGCCACCATGCACACACGGTCCTCGAAGCGTTCGAGGTAGCGCTTACCGTCGAACGTCTTGAGCGTGTAGGAGGTGTAGTACTTGAACGCACCGAGGAAGGTCGGGAATCGAAACTTCTTCGAGTACGCGTGGTTGATCAGGAACTTCACGAACTCACGTGAGTACTGGTCCAGAACCTCGGGCTCGTAGTAGTTCTCCTCGACCAGGTAGTCCAGCTTCTCGTCCAGGTCGTGGAAGAACACGGTGTTCTGGTTGACGTGCTGCAGGAAGTACTGATTGGCAGCTTCGCGGTCCTTCTCGAACTGGATCTCACCATTGGGCCCGTAGAGATTGAGCATCGCGTTGAGCGCGTGATAGTCCATGTCACCGTCGCTGCGAACGGTCGCGGGTGCGGGTGCTGCGTCGGTGATGGTCGGTGCCACGGCGGTGCTCCTACTGGTCTGTGGTGGTTGATGCTCAGTGCGTGTGGGCAGCGCGACGGACTTCCCGTTCCCAGAAGTCTTCGAGTCCCTCGCGGACTCGCACTACGTCCTCGGGGGTGCCCATCAATTCGAAGCGGTAGAGATACGGAACCGCGCATTTCTGCGAGATGACGTCTCCGGCAAAGCAGAAGGAGTCACCGAAATTGGTGTTTCCGGCAGCGATGACGGCTCTGATCAACGATCGATTGTGCTTGTCGTTGAGAAACTTGATCACACGCTTGGGGACGTAGTTGGTGTCGCGGCCGGCGTACGTCGTTCCTCCGCCGTACGTCGGCACGATCAGGACGTAGGGAGAGTCGACGCGAAACGTGCCGTCCGGATCTCGTAAGGGAATGCGCGTCGCGGGGATATCCAACTTCGACACGAAACGGTGCGTGTTTTCCGACGCGCTGGAGAAGTAGACGAGTGAGTTCGAGGACTGCTGTTGTGAACTCACCGCTCACTCACCTTCTTGATCTGTTCAAGCAGCGTTCGTCGCGAGGGTCTTGATGCGATCCGGGCGGAAACCGGACCAGTGGTCGTCACCGGCGACGACGACGGGGGCCTGCAGGTAACCGAGCGCCATGACGTAGTCACGTGCCTCGGGGTCCTGCGAGATGTCGATGACGGAGTACTCGATACCCGCTTTGTCGAGGGCGCGGTAGGTGGCATTGCACTGGACGCAGGCGGGCTTGGTGTAAACGGTGATGCTCATGGTGTCCCTCTTTCCGTTGTCGCCGTCGGGTGCACCGATGGCGACGATGTGCTCTGCGTGTGGCACCGAGAACATCTCCCGCTCAGGGCGACTGCGACCTGCTCGAACCCACGTCGTTCAGGCTCTTCGAGTTGTGGTCTCTCGGCGGGTCAAACACTACACCTAGTGTCCCCCATCTGCCTAGAACACGAGATGTTGCGAACAACATGCGTGGTATTCGCTGGTCACGGCCGTGCGACCGACGCTTGTCCACCCCACATCGGCGTGTCGGACGTCACAAAACGAGGTGTCTTTCGTCACTACCGACCGTCGCCCCGACAGTGACGATCACCGAAGACACCCGCGCACGACGACGGCCCCTCGGAATTGCTCCGAGGGGCCGTCACGTGGATCACGCGAGTGTCAGCGTTGACGCGCCTTGAACCGCGGCTCCTTCTTGTTGATCACGAACACGACCCCATGGCGGCGAACCACCTGGGCACCGGGCTTGTTCTTGAGCGATTTCAGAGAATTTCTCACCTTCATGAGACCAGGATACATGAAAACGATTCCCGATACCATCAAGCGATCACGCGCTGACGAGTTCCTTCGACGCCTTGACCAACTCGGCCACAACATGGCCGATCTCACCGGACACCTCGGCGTTCTCACGCGGGTGAGCGGCCCCGAACTTGTCGATGGTGCCGCCGATGGAGAGCTGGACGTCCTCGAGTACGGATCCGCCGGCGATGCGGACGGCCTTGCTCGTGTCCTCGTGGGCCCACTTGGCCCCGTTGCCGCTCGGCGATGCGCTGATGACCACGACCGGCTTGCCCACCATGGCACCGGCACCATAGGGACGTGAGAGCCAGTCGATGGCGTTCTTCAGCACGGCCGGAATGGTGCCGTTGTATTCGGGCGTGACCAACAGCAGCGCAGAAGCCTTCTCGGCAGCGGCGCGCAGAGCGAGGGCGGCCGCAGGCACGGAGCCGTCGACGTCGATGTCCTCGTTGTAGAAGGGAACGTCGCCCAGCCCGTCGTAGACCACGATCTCGGCATCGGCCGGTGCGACGGTGACTGCAGTCTCGGCAATCTGCTTGTTCACCGATTCGGCGCGCAGGCTTCCGACGAGAACGAGTACGTGTGCGTCTGACATGAAATCTTCCTTCGAAAGTTCGGATGACGTGATCGTCGTGTCAATTCATACCATCCAAACGGACCGCGGTCCACTTGTATTCCTCAGCGAGGTACCCTGAACAGGTGACCGGTCCGATGCTGCCCGTAGTAGGCGAAGACTCCGAACGCTGTGACGCTGCCCGCAACCGCCGGCTGCTCCTCGACGCGGCGACGGAGCTGGTGGCGACCCTCGGTGCCGACGCCGTCACCATGGAGGCCGTGGCAACGAGGGCCGGCGTCGGCAAAGGCACCGTGTTCCGGCGCTTCGGCAACCGCGCCGGGTTGATGCGAGCCCTGTTGGATCACACCGAGAAGATGTTGCAGAGCTCGTTCATGTTCGGCGAACCGCCGCTCGGGCCCGGTGCCGATCCCATCGACCGCCTCGTCGCGTTCGGTCGGGCACGGCTGGAATTCGTCAGGGTTCAGGGTGAGGTGCTGCGCGCCGCGGAAAGCTCGGCCGACGCTCGGTATTCGGCTCCGGCGCACATGGTCAATTTCACACACGTTCTGTCTTTGCTCCGTGCAGCCGGCGTGGAGGGAGACCTGGAACTTCTCACCTACTGGCTGCTCACCCCCCTGGAAGCCACGTTGGTGCTGCACCAGTACCGAGACCTCGGAATGACGATGGATCGTCTGGCCGACGGGTGGGAAGATCTGGTGCGCAGAGCAACTCGCGTCCCATAGCGGTTGTCGGTCACGTCGCGAGGATCGACAGTGCCGCCGAATGCAAGGCAGTTCCGTACGAACGGCCGTGTCCGGCCGCATGTACGGCCAGAGGATGCAACTGGTGGAGGGCGGTTCGGTCGCGCCACCCCGTCCGCAGCGGGTGCACGGACTCGTAGCCGTCGACCATGGCGTCCAGATGAGGACAGCCGAACAGTGTCGCCATCGCCAGATCCGTTTCGCGATGGCCGCCGTGTGCCGCGGGATCGATCAGCACGACACCCGCATCGGTCCAGAAGACGTTGCCGTTCCACAGGTCTCCGTGGATTCGACTGGGCGGTTCATCATCGTCGAACTCGCCGTCCGCCACCCGCTCGCACGCCGCCTCGACGGTCGCCGCCTCGGACTGCGTCACGTTTCCGGCGTCGACCGCGATCCGCAGAAACGGCAGCACTCGCTCGGCGGCGTAGAACGAACCCCACGTGGCGTGGACAGTGTTGGTCATGGGCCGCGAGCCGATGAACAACTGCCCGGGAAACGGTGTGCCGTCCGGGCGATTCGGCGGAGCCCCGAATCCGGCCGCGCCGCCGTCGTGCATCCGGGCCAGTGCGCGCCCGAATCGACGGGCCGCGATCTCGGTGGGACGCGCGGCCGTCAACCGCTCGAGTTCGATGAACGTCGGTCCGCGATCGAGAACACCGACGACAGGCACCCCTGTCTCACCGAGCCACGCGAGTCCCGTCGCCTCGGCCTCGAAGAAGTCCGGGTGCGCGCGGGTATCTCGCTTGACGAAGGTATCGGTGGATCCGCTCACGTCGAACGACACTACGCATCCTTCTCGACCCGAACGCGTACCCGCACTCGTCATTAGGATGATCGGATGGGACACATCAACTCGGAATTGCGCTCCGGAATCATGCGTGAGCTGGCGGTACAGTCGACCATCGATCCGGTGACGGAGGTCCGCAGGCGCGTGGACTTCCTCAAGGACTACCTCGCGTCGACCCCGGCGTCCGGTTTCGTACTCGGGATCAGCGGCGGACAGGACAGCACCCTCACCGGCAAGCTCGCACAACGGGCGGTGACCGAACTACGAGCCGACGGGCACGAGGCCGAATTCGTCGCCGTACGGCTCCCCTACGGTGTGCAGGCCGACGAGGACGACGCGGCGATCGCACTGAAGTTCATCGACCCCGACCGCACGGTGACGGTGAACATCAAGGAGGCCTCCGATGCCGCAGCCGCTGCGACCGCAGAGGCTCTGGGAACCGGCGAGGTCCGAGATTTCGTGCGCGGCAACATCAAAGCTCGCCAACGCATGGTCGCCCAGTACGCGATCGCCGGCGAACTCGGATACGTGGTCGTCGGCACCGATCACGCGGCCGAGGCGGTCACCGGCTTCTTCACCAAGTTCGGCGACGGCGGGGTGGATCTGACGCCACTGACCGGCCTGACCAAGCGTCAAGGCGCTGCGCTGCTGCGCGAGCTCGGTGCGCCCGAAAGTACCTGGCGCAAAGTCCCCACCGCGGATCTCGAAGACGATCGACCGGCTCTGCCCGACGAGGAAGCACTCGGCGTCACATACGAGCAGATCGACGACTACCTCGAAGGCAAGGACGTCACCGAGGAAGTGGCCGACAAACTCGAGAAGATGTTCGCCGCGACGCGGCACAAGCGAACCGTTCCAGTGACACCGTTCGACGATTGGTGGAAGAACGGTCACTGACCGACCTTCGTCGGCGGCGATCGGTGACGATCAGCCGCCGGCGAACGGCGGCAGTACGTCGACTCGGCTGCCTACGGACCGACCCAGATCGCGGGTCAACTCGTCTCCGACCAGATACGCCGACACCCGCAGAATCGGTTCCATCGGGGCTCCGTACCGAGAACGGATGGCCTCGCGCAATTCTCCCAGCGTCGAACCGACCGGCAGAGTGAGGTGTTCGGACTCGCAGCCGGACGCGTCGACGGCGGCCGCGAAGTACCGCACCTCCACCTGCATCGTTCGACTACCGGTCGTGCTGGGCTGTGTCTCAACCACCGATTGCTCCCATACTGCGGGTCGGCGGCACGAAGCCCTCGGCGTCGATGCCGTGCCCGGCCCATTTGTTCCACATGGCTCCGCGCCATACTGCTGCCAACTCGTCATCGGTGGCACCGCCACGCAGCGCCGCGCGAAGATCCGTCTCGTCGTCGCTGAAAAGGCAGGACCTGATGGTCCCCTCGGCAGTGAGCCTCGTTCGATCACAGTCGCCGCAGAACGAGCGCGTGACGGACGCGATGATTCCCACGGTCGCCTCCGTGCCGTCCACGCTCCATTCCTCGGCGGGAGCGGACGGATCGGCGCGACCCACTTCACGTAGATCGAACGCAGTGGACAGCTCGTCGAGCAACGTCTGGGCGTCGATCATGTTGTTGCGGGCCCATTCGTGATCGGCGTCGAGTGGCATCTGCTCGATGAATCGAAGCGCGACCCCCTCGTCCAGACACCACCGGAGCAGATCCACGGACCCGGAGAGGGTATCTCGCATCAGTACGGCATTGACCTTCACCGGACCGATGCCCGCCTTCTTGGCCGCCCGGATGCCGGCCAGCACAGACGGCAGACGATCGCGTCGAGTCAAGCGCGCGAACTGTTCGCGATCGACCGAGTCCAACGACACGTTGACGCGCGTCAGACCGGCCCCGGCGAGGGCCTGCGCGCGATGTTCCAGACCGACGGCATTGGTGGTCATGGACAACGGAACGCCGTCCGCCACAGCGGAGCACGAACGAAGGATCTCGTCCAGATCTCGACGCATCAGAGGCTCGCCGCCGGTGAAACGCACGTCGCGTATTCCCAGCAGGCGCACGGCAACCGAGACGACCCGAGCGATCTCGGCGGCGGTCAGCAGGTCGGCCGTGGGGATTGCCGGCAGCCCCTCCTCCGGCATGCAGTACGTGCACCGCAGCGAGCACTTCTCGGTGATCGAGATGCGCAGATCGCGTGCCACCCGCCCGAAGCGATCGATCAGATGCGGCACGTCGGGACGATCGTCCACCGGGCCGAACGACGACCCAGAGGAAGCTGCACCGATACGCGGGATCCCGAGGGACGTGACACTGTCCACCGTCACCTCACACCTCGAATCCGTCTGTTCCTGCATGTCTCACATCGGCTTGTCTACCCAGTATGCCGCAGCCCACACGCACCCGTCGTGTCGGCGTGCCTAGGATTGGCAGCCATGACGGCTGAGCACACTCGAGCGATCACCGGACCTGCACTGTGAGCGCCGTATCCGTCGAGGAGCACGCAGCAGCGATCGAGTCGCTGCTCGCAGACTTGGGCACCCGAGCAGCCCAACGAGTGCCGCTGACCGACGCACTGGGACGGGTGGCGTTCCACGACGTGACCTCCCCCGTCGATCTACCTCTGTTCCGAAATTCGCAGATGGACGGTTATGCGGTCGATTCTCGCTCGGTGCAGTCTGCGCCCGTGACGCTTCCGGTGTCGACGATCATCGCTGCCGGACCCACCCGACCGTCGACGCTCACGCCCGGTAGCGCAGCCAAGATCATGACCGGCGCACCGATACCCGACGGAGCGGACGCCATCGTCCCCGTGGAGGACACCACGGTGACCACCGCAGGTGCGGTGACCGTCGAACGACCCCGCGTCGCAGGCGAATTCGTGCGCGAACAGGGTAGCGACGTACGCGCGGGAACGGTCCTGATCGACGCGGGCAGAGTGCTCGAGCCCCGGCACATCTCGGTTCTCGCCGCCGTCGGACTGGCCACCGTCGACGTACGGTCGCGTCCTCGGGTGGCCGTGGTGACCACCGGAGCAGAGTTGGCCGACGCAGGCGAGACGCTCTCGCCCGGTCAGATCTTCGACTCGAACGGCATCACTCTTGCCGCGCACCTGCGCGCGAGCGGTGCCGACGTGGTCACCGTCGCACGCAGCACCGACGATCCGGAACGCTTCCGAAGCATCCTCACCTCCGCAGCCGCATCGGCGGAGCTCATCATCACCTCCGGTGGAGTGTCGATGGGCGACTTCGAGGTGGTCAAGGACGTTCTCGCGCCGCTGGGTGGACAGTTCGGATCGGTTCGGATGCAACCGGGTGGACCTCAGGGCATCACGATGTTCGACGGCACCCCGGTCCTGAGTTTCCCCGGCAACCCCGTCAGCACCGTGGTGTCGTACATCATGTTCGCGCGCAACATCGTTCGGCGATCGGCCGGCCTGCCACCGGTCTTGTCGGGCCCTGCGACTCTGTTCCAGTCGATCACCTCGCCGCCGGGCAGGCGTCAACTGCTCCGCGGGAAATTGCGTGACGACGGCCGGGTCGAACTGGTCGCCGGACCGGGGTCCCACCTGGTGGCCGCACTGGCGTGGGCCGACGTGCTCATCGACATCGCCGCCGAGACAACCGAACTCGCCGCAGGATCACCCGTGGAGGTATGGCCGCTGTGACCACCGAAGTTCCGCAGAACCCCCTGTCTCACCTGGACGACGAGGGCCGTGCCCGCATGGTCGATGTGGCGCACAAGAAAGAGACCTCCCGAACGGCTGTGGCGGCCGGCGAGCTCGTCACCACGCCCGAGGTCATCGGGTTGGTGCAGGCGGACGGCATGCCGAAGGCCGATGTCCTGGCGACCGCTCGGATCGCCGGTATCTCGGCTGCCAAGCGCACGTCCGACCTGATTCCGCTGTGCCATCAGCTCGCGCTCTCGTCGGTCAAGATCTCCTTCGGATTCACCGACACCTCGATCACGGTCGAGGCCACCGCGCGCACGACCGGTAGGACCGGCGTCGAGATGGAAGCCCTCACCGCCGTCGCGGTTGCCGGGTTGACTCTGCACGACATGGTCAAGGCGGTCGACCCGGGTGCGACGATGAACGGCGTCCGGCTGATCACCAAAGACGGTGGTAAGCACGGGCATTGGCAGCGTAATGCAAAGGCGACCGCCCCCGACGACGACGCTCGGCCGTCGGAGGGGACGAAGTCGGCGGTCGTGCTCGTGGCCTCCACCGGCGGTGCTCGCGGGACCCGCCCGGACACCACCGGCCCGTCCATCGCATCCTGGCTGACCGATCGGGGCTTCGCGGTGCGCGGCCCGCTGGTGTACGCCGATGCCGACATCGAGGCCGGGCTGCGCGACTCGCTACGCGGCGAGCCGTCGCTGATCATCTCGACCGGCGGAACCGGCGTCTCCCCTACCGATGCAACTCCGGAGGCCACGGCGGCACTGCTCGACATCGAGATGCCAGGAATAGCAGACCAGATCCGCACCAAGGGAACCTCCGCGACGCCGCACGCGGTGCTGAGTCGCGGGGTGTCCGGGTTGATCGGACGTACCCTCGTCGTCAACTTGCCCGGATCACCGGGAGGCGTGAAAGACGGCTTGGCCGTTCTCGATCCGCTCCTCGACCATGTACTCGCCCAGATCTCAGGAGGAGGACCCCACGATGACTGAACTCGTCGCCCGCATCTCGAACGAGCCGCTGACGACCACCGAAGTAGGAGCCGCGGTACAGGATTCGCATCACGGTGCCGTGGTGCTGTTCAGCGGAATCGTTCGTGACCACGACGGTGGCCACGCCGTGGAAACTCTCGAATACCGCGCCCACCCCGATGCGGAACGCTTCTTGAGCCGATGCTGCTCGGAGGTCTCGTCCGAAACCGGTCTTGCGGTCGCTGCCGTGCATCGCGTCGGGGACTTGCGGGTCGGCGATCTCGCGCTCGTGGCCGCAGTCGGATCGGCTCATCGCGCCGAGGCGTTCGAGGCGTGCGCCCGACTGGTCGAACGCATCAAGGCCGAGGTACCCATCTGGAAACGGCAGGGCTTCGAAGGCGGGCGCACCGAATGGGTCGGACTGTAGAAGACCTACGCCGGCTCGAGGTATCGATGGACAGGCAACATGGCCGAGGCGTCGACTGCGTCGTCAGGGCCGCGCACGCAGGCCCGCAGTCGATGTTCGACCGCGTCCGCATCGAGTTCGGTGCCGATCAGCACCAGTGATGTCTGCTGGGCTTCACCCCGTGACCACGCTGCACTCTCGAACCGGATGTGTCGCCCCACCGTCTGCACGATGAACTTCTGCTGGTGTCCCGGCAGGTCGAAATGCACGACACCCTTGATGCGGTAGAGGTTTCCGGTCGGGTTCTCGAGAAATTCGATCAGCCGACGCGGCTGCATCGCTGCTGTGCTGACGAACTCGGTATGCGAGTACTGCGCATGCAGGTGTCGGTGGTGTCCGTGCTCGTGGCAGCTGTCGCCGTCGAGGTGCTCGCGGAGAAGTTCGTCGAAGGACAGTTGCACGGGTAGTGCGGATTCGACCGGCCCGTTCTGGGGCCGGTCGAACAACAACAGAGGATCGACGCGTCCGAACGACACAGCTGCGACAGGGACGTCGCCGACAATGGACCGAACCGTCGACACCACCGCAGAGCGCTCCGAATCCTCGACGGCGTCGGACTTGTTCAGTACCACCAGATCCGCCAATTGCAGATGCTGATCGATTTCGGGATGCAGGGTGCGGGTAACCGCGAATTCGACCGCGTCGACGACTCCCACCAATCCGCCGTACACGATGAACTCGTTCTCACTGCCGCGCACCATTCGAATGAGATTCCGTGGCTCCGCCAATCCGCTGGCCTCCACCACGATCACGTCTATGGCCGAACGGCGGTGTGCCAGCGTATCGAACATCGCGTCCATGTCACTGATGTCCACCGCACAGCAGATGCATCCGTTGCCCAGTGACACCATCGAATCGACCTGTCCTGCAACGAGCATGGAATCGATGTTGATCGCACCGAAATCGTTGACCACGACGCCGATCCGAATTCCCGCATCGTTGCGCAACAGATGATTGAGCAGAGTGGTCTTGCCGGCACCCAGAAAGCCGGCAACGATTACCACCGGAATTCGTCGACGCGCCACGCCGGTCGAGACTACCGGGCGGCGAGAATTCGATTCAGGAGGCCTCGAGCGAAGGTGGAGACGCTGCTGACGTTCTCGTCGGTCACCAATCCCTTCAACCCGTCGACACCGAACGATTCGACATACGGCGAGACGCTTTCGAGTAGTCGAGACAAGGCACTACGACCCGCTACGGACGTCGACGTAGCGGCGGGGACAGTCGCGCTCGTCGGCGTCGGCGCAGAGGCGGTGGGAACTGCGACGTCCGGCGACGAGGCAGCCTCGGCTCCGAGAAGATAGTCGATGATGCCGGTGGAGATGGCGATCGCATGCTTCACCTGACCGTCCGAGCCCTCGAGCACCGCCGCGTCGTCCGGGTTGGAACCATTGCCCATCTCGACGAACACCAACGGAACAGTCGTCAGTGCGGGCCCCGCGACGTCGGATCGTTCCTGGATCCCGTCGACAACGCCCGAGTAATTGGCGGGATCGAACCCGGCGCGAACGTAGGAATCTCTCATCAGCTTCGAGGCCGAGCGCCCGCCCTCGGACTGAGCCGCATCGGCCGCCGCATTCGGAATCGGCAGTGTCGGCACGATCAGATGGAATCCGTGCTTGTCGGTGTCGGTCGTCGTGCTCGTCGAGTCCGCATGAATGCTGACGGCCACATCGGCTCCGGACGCGCTGGCAGCGCGAGCCCGATCGTCGACGCACCCGCCCCATCCGGCGTCGTCGACGCGGCTGGTCTTCACCGTCGCACCGAGACTCTCCAGACTGGACCGAACCAGCTCCGAGACCTTCCAGTTGATGGTGTGCTCCGGCACCCCGTCCACCGTGGTCATGCCCGTGGTCTGGCAATCCTTGGTACCGCCGCGCCCGTCGTCGACCTGCCGTTGCAGATTCTCCGAGTGAGCTGTGCCCTGGTGACCCGGATCGAGGAAGACCGTCTTTCCCGTCAACTCTCGTCCGGCCGATTCCGTGCCGGGTGTCGCCGACGGCGCGGTGGCGGGCGTGGACGGGTCGGCCGATGCCGGTGCGCCGACGAGCGCTCCAGCACCCAGTAGACCTGCGCACATCAGCGTCACCGCAGCCGACCCGGCTGTTCGTGAAGATTTCATCGACTCGTGGGCGCTCCGGTGGAGCCGGTCGCGCCACTCCCCTCTCGGCACCTCGGACGCCGTCGAGCCACGCGGTTCCCATTGGCATCAGGAGCTACCGTGCGTCACAACAGACACTTGCTGCTCGAGTGAACCAGAAATCGAACCATTCGAGTCCCTGATCGAATTTCGTTAGCCAAAGGAGTGCATTTCGTGATCGATTCGTTGCGATCTGCCCAGCCTTCTCATGTTTCCCACGACGGCGACACGAGTGCCGCGAAACTCCGAAATCGGCCGCCGGCTCGAACCGACCCCGAGAACGAATTTCCTATCAATACCGGACAGTTTGTCTTTGTTCACCGCAACAGCGATCCCTCGCACTGCGCACACACTTAATGCCTGCGCCACGTCGGTTTCGACGAATACATCTGCAGATTCTGTGGCAATGCTGCGAAACCGGTAACAATCGATCGGCCAGCATGGATATACACATTGTTCGGCCGTATAGTCGACACAGTTCGATCTGGACATCCCCCCGCATCATTCCCTGCACCATTGGAGAGCTTCAGCATGGCCAGAAAAGTCTATGTGCAACTAGTCGATGACATCGACGAAAAACCGATCGAATCCGGTGGCGAACACATAACCTATTCGGTCAACGGAGTCAGCTACGAAATCGATCTGAGCGACAAGAACGCCAAAGAATTCCACCGCAAGCTCGACTATTACATCGAGCACTCGACGAAGGTGGGTGGAAAGCGACAGAAGAAGTCGACTTCCCCGGCCACCGGGGCGAAGCGCGACGCCAATCAGACCAAAG
This sequence comes from Rhodococcus sp. 05-2255-1e, assembly GCF_002259025.1. NCBI lineage: Bacteria > Bacillati > Actinomycetota > Actinomycetes > Mycobacteriales > Nocardiaceae > Rhodococcus > Rhodococcus sp. 05-2255-1e. Next base: position 312,995 of record NZ_NOZE01000013.1, read on the forward strand.
CCATCAGAGAATGGGCGAAGGCGAACGGCCACAACATTTCTGCGCGCGGAAGAATACCCGCCGAAGTGGAGCAGGCGTTCGACGCAGCTCACTGACTCCCGCCTTCCGAATCGGCGTCTCAGGACTCACGCTGCAGACGCCGATTCGGTGGCCGAAGCCATAGACACAACAAAAGCGCCGCCCGATGGGCGGCGCTTTTGCTTTCTCGGTGGAGCTAAGGGGACTCGAACCCCTGACCCCCACACTGCCAGTGTGGTGCGCTACCAGCTGCGCCATAGCCCCGAGTACTGCGTGCTCCCGCTCATGCGGTTGCTCGAACGAAGTTACACCATGGCTCGCGGCAGCAACAAATCAGCTGGTGCGGCCCGTACTCGATGCTCCGGTACGGGCCCCCGCGCTCGACCCCGATCAGCCGACCGTAGCCAACCATTCCGAGTCGCCCAGCGCGTCGACCACCTGTCCGTCCACCAGAACACCCGGAGTTCCGCGTGCGCCCGATGCGGCCAAGGCGTCCCGACCGGTCGTCGCGTCCGCCACCGCTGCGTCACGCTGAGCGCCCGTGGTGATGCACTCCACCGCAAGATCGCTCGCTCCGTTCGACGTTGCCAGCTCCGACAGCTCGGCATCGGTTCGGTCGGAGTCGCTTCCTTCCTCCGGCTGGAATTCCGGGTCGAACAGCGCGGCGTGGAAAGCCGAGTAGACCCGCGCATTCTCGGTGGCGGCCACGCAGTGCGACGCCGCAACGGCCCGCGTCGAATAGTCACCCGAGGCCGAGCTCGCATCGAGGAAATTGATCAGGTGGTAGTTGACCGAGACAACGCCGTCGTCGATTTTCTGAGCCAATTCCTGGCCGTGCTTCACCTCGAGATCACTGCAGAATGGGCACATCGGGTCCTCGTAGATATCGATGACGCGCTGCGCGCCCGGACGAGCCAATACGACGACACCGTCTCCCGGCAACGACAATTCGACCTCGGGATTCTTGACCGATCCGTACCCGTCGTTCCGGGGCGCGTCGCTGCCTCGCTGCCACAGGATCGCTACCACGACGACCGCGACCACCACGAGGAATGCAATACCGCCCAGAATGTACGTCACGGTGTTCGACGAGGCCTGCGGAGTGTGTTTCGTGCTGGATGTCTTCTTCTCGCTCACAGAGCGAATACTACGGACGTATCCGTCAGCTGCGCTCGCGCTCGAGGGTGTCCGGAACGCGCGACCACCACAACCCCGCCAGTAGAAGCAGTGCGCCCGTCACGGCGAAAGCCGGACCGAACGAGACCCGTTCCACGATCATTCCGGCCACGATCGGGCCGATCACAGCGCCCACGTCGGACGCCATCTGGAAGGCAGCCAGCACGGGTCCTCCACGCGCCTTGGAGCCGATCACGTCGGCGACCGAGGCCTGCTGGGCAGGACTCATCAGGCCCGATCCGATTCCGGCGATCAACGACACCGCGAGGAACAACACCGGATCGTGGACATACCCCATCACGACCGTTCCCAGGCCGCACACCGCCAAACCGCCCAGCATGAACGGTTTGCGTCCGCGTACGTCGGACAGGCGACCGGCACTGGTGAGAACCAGAGCGTTACCCACTGCGAACACCGTGAGAGCAATCCCGACGAACACCTCGGACCGCTGCATTGCCTCGACGACGAACAACGGCACCAGCGCCACCCGGACACCGAACACGGCCCATCCGTTCGCGAAATTCGACGCCAGGGCGGCCCGATAGGACGGGATTCGCAGAGCAGCGAGCAACGACATCGTCGGCGGCGCAGTTCCCTTCTCCGGCTTGACCAGATCGGAATTGCCGAGGGTGAAGTACACGACGGCAGCGGCGATCACCAGAGCCACGGCATAGATGACGAACGGCACCCGCAGACCGAAACCGACGAGCGCGCCGCCGACGAGCGGACCACCGATGGTTCCCAGCAAGAAAGCGGTCGCGTACAGCCCGGAGATGCGGCCTCTACTGGTAGGTGGACTGATTCTGATCAGCAGTCCGAGAGCAGACACCGAGAACATCGTCGACCCGATTCCGCCCAGTCCGCGAAACACCAGCAGCTGCCAGTACGTCTGAGCCAGAGCGCACGCACCGGTGGAGACCGCCACGATCAACAGTCCGATCAGGTAGACGGGTCGTTCGCCGAGGCGCTGAACCAGAGCGCCGCTCGCCGGTGCGAACAGCAACCGCATGAGGGCGAAGGCACTGATCACTGCCGATGCGGCCGTGTATCCGACGCCGAATTCTCGAGCGAACTGCGGCAGGGCAGGCGCGACGATGCCGAATCCGAGGGCGATGACGAACGCTGCCGAGACCAGTACCCAGATCTCCGGTGGGAGTTTGCCTCCGGGTTGGAATGCCGGCTCGGGGGCCGGGCTGTCGTGGTCGGGTGTCGGTGAGTCGGTCACGAGCTCTCGAGAGCGGACGAGACCAATTCACGTGCTGCAGCCTGGACCTCGGCGAGGTGTTCCTTGCCCTGGAACGACTCCGCGTAGATCTTGTAGACGTCTTCGGTTCCCGACGGACGAGCTGCGAACCAGGCGCTCTCCGTTGTCACCTTCAGCCCACCCAGTGCGGCCCCGTTTCCGGGAGCCTCGGTCAGCGTCGCGGTGATCGGCTCCCCCGCCAATTCGGTGGCTGTGATCTGGTCGGGCGACAACTTGGCGAGCACAGCCTTCTGCTCCCTGGTTGCCGGAGCGTCGACGCGGGCGTATGACGGGTCGCCGTACTCGGCTGTGAATTCTGCGTAGCGTTGCGACGGTGTCGATCCGGTGACCGCGGTGATCTCCGAGGCCAACAGCGCCAGAATGATTCCGTCCTTGTCCGTGGTCCACACTCGGCCGTCGTGCCGCAGGAACGAGGCACCAGCGCTCTCCTCGCCGCCGAAGCCGAGCTCGCCGTCCAGCAGGCCCGGCACGAACCACTTGAACCCGACCGGGACCTCGAGCAGCTTTCGTCCGAGACCGGCGACGACGCGATCGATCATGGAGGAACTCACCAGCGTCTTGCCGACTGCCGCGGTCGGTGACCACCCGGGTCGGTGGGTGAACAGATAGTCGATCGCGACCGCGAGGTAGTGATTGGGGTTCATCAGACCACTGTCGGGAGTGACGATGCCGTGTCGATCGGAGTCGGCGTCGTTGCCCGTGGCGATGTCGAATCGATCCCGGGCTGCGATCAGTGATGCCATCGCGTTCGGCGACGAGCAGTCCATTCTGATCTTGCCGTCCGTGTCCAACGTCATGAAGCGGAACGTGCCGTCGACCAACGGATTGACGACGGTCAGATCGAGGTTGTGTCGTTCGGCGATCGCATCCCAGTAGTCGACACTGGCACCGCCGAGCGGATCCGCACCGATGCGAACTCCGGCGGCGCGGATCGCATCGAGATCGAGCACGTTCGGGAGGTCGTCCACGTAGGTGCCGAGGAAGTCGTACCGCGAGACGCTTCCCGCGAACGCCTGCGCGAGAGTCACGCGCTTGATTCCGGTAATGCCCTCGCGGAGAAGCTCGTTGGCGCGGGCAGCGATCACCGACGTCGCATCGCTGTCGGCCGGTCCACCGTGCGGAGGGTTGTACTTGAACCCGCCGTCACGCGGCGGATTGTGGGACGGTGTGACCACGATGCCGTCGGCTTTCGCGGTCGGCCCCGACTCGTTGTACCGGAGAATGGCATGACTGACGGCGGGCGTCGGGGTGTAGCGATCCCCCGAGTCGACCAGAACGTCGACGTCGTTGGCTGCCAACACCTCCAGAGCCGTGGTCCACGCGGGCTCGGACAATGCATGGGTGTCTCGACCGATGAACAGTGGCCCGGTGATGCCTTGCGCGGAACGATATTCCACGATGGCCTGCGTGGTCGCGACGATGTGCGCCTCGTTGAACGCCGAATCCAGGCTCGAACCTCGATGACCCGAGGTCCCGAACACGACCTGCTGACTCGGCTCCGACACGTCCGGAATGCGCGAGTAGTACGCCGTGACGAGTTGCGAGAGATCGACCAGATCCTCCGGCAGTGCAGTGGTTCCAGCTCTCTCGTGCGCCACGATGCGCCTCCTCAATCCTCGAACGAACCGAATCCGGTCGACGAACCGAATTTCTCGTTCAACCCTAACGCCGCTGCCCCACCCGCGAGCTACTTGCTCTGCCGTTTCGGTGGCCGTGGCAGAAAATAGCTGGTTCGCTGCTGATATTCGCGATACCCCGGACGCTTCTCCATGCTCCGTTCCAACAGCCGAGCCCCGGTGGCGAACACCAAGAAGTACGTCATCGCGACGGGCGACAGAATCGTGAACACCCCAGGCCACGCCGAGGCCGAGACGAGGAACAGTCCCCACCACACTGCCGAGTCGCCGAAGTAATTGGGATGCCGCGTCCAGGACCACAGACCTCGGTCCATGATCTTGCCCTTGTTCGACGCGTCGGCCTTGAACGCCTTCAATTGCGCGTCGCCCACTGCCTCGAACGTCCATCCGAGTAGCCAGATCACTACGCCGAGTACGACGACGGGTAGAACCGATCCGTGTGAGACGGCGGATACCTGCAGTGGAAGGGACACGAACCACAGCGCAACCGCCTGCGTCAGATAGATCTTCCGCAGGGCGTACCAGGTTCTGTTGCCGGTGGCCTTGGACAGCAGCTCGGTGTACCGCGGATCCTCACCGTGTCCGCGTGAGCGCTGCACCATGTGCAGCGCAAGACGAAGACCCCACACTCCGACGAGCACGACCAGCAGGAGTCGTCGCCACAGATCACCGGTTCCGGTCGCAGCGGAGATCAGCGCGATCAGAACGAAGCCGCCACCCCACGTCACATCCACGACATTGTGTCGTCCGATACGGGCACCGACGAGGGCGGTGACCATCATCAGGACAGCGGTACCGCCGAGACCCGCCAGTGACACGGTGAAGAAGTCGGACCAATTCACCGCGCGGCCACCCACACCGGGCGGACCGGTTCCATCCCGGACGACCCCTCGACCGGGCGAACGGACAAGATCTGGTCGACGCCCATCCTGTTGTCCCGGAATGCCATTCCCCCGCCGATCAGGTACAGCCGCCAGACGCGAGCGACCTCTTCCCCGACCATGGCCACCACGTCGCCGTACCGCGCCTCGAAGCGCTCCGTCCAGACATCGACAGTCCGCACGTAATGCTCGCGCAGAGCATGGACGTCGCGAACCTCGAGTCCGGCCTCCTCGATCATGGCCACGGTCCGCCCGACCGGACGCATGAACATGTCGGGCGCGATGAACGATTCGATGAACGCCCCGCCGCCGGGGTTGTCGCCCTCTCTTCGCGACATCTGCTGGATCAGCACTCGCCCACCCGGCTTGACGTTGGTATGCAGTGCGGCGGTGTAGGTCGGGTAATTGGCCTCCCCCACATGCTCACCCATCTCGATCGACGCCACCGCGTCGAAGGGCCCGTCCGGAATCTCCCGATAATCCTGGATTCGGATCTCGACGTTGTCCTGCAGACCTCGGTCGGCGATTCGTTTGTCGATGAAGGCTTTCTGCTCGCGCGAGATGGTCACTCCGACGACCTGCGCTCCGTATTCCTGTGCCGCATGCAGGCTGAGAGACCCCCAGCCACAGCCGACGTCGAGGAACCGTTGCCCGGATCGTTTGTCGAGCCCGATCTTTCGGCACACGAGGTCGAGCTTGTCGCGCTGGGCATCATCGAGGGTGTAATCCGGCGAATTCGAGGTCCAGTACGCCGACGAGTACGCCATGTGCGAGTCGAGGACCAGTTCGTAGAAATCGTTCGACAGGTCGTAATGGTGGCTGATCGCAGCGCGGTCGCGAAGCAACGAGTGCAGCCGCCCCTTCACCGAGGCTTGCGACGCGGGTGGCGGTAGTGGGCGGCCGAACACGCCGAGATCCTTGGCCAGCCGCGCCAGCCGCAGTAACGATGCCGGCCCCGGTCGTACTGCCGAGAGCCGGCGCTCACGGACCACACCCCAGACATGATCGAGAGCCGCGGCAAGATCGCCGTCGACGTCCAACTCCCCGGTGACGTACGCCTGCGCAGCACCGAGTTCACCGGGGCTCCACAGCAATCGACGAAGAGCGCTGGGGCTCCGCAACATCACTTTCGGTGCCAGGGCGTCGCCGGCAACGGATCCGTCCCACGCCTGCAGCCGGACGGGAAGCGGGCCACCCACCAGGGGTTCCATCAACTCGGCAATTCGGTGTGCAACACCGACGCTGCGATCGGTCCGGTCCACGGTACTTGTCGAGGTGGTCATCGGTCGTCCCTTCGATCGAGCACGATCTGCTGAACATCGAGGTACCCGGATCGAAATCCGGCCTCCGAATAGCAGAGGTAGAAGTGCCACATTCGCGCGAATACTTCGTCGAACCCGAGACCCTGTGCCTCGCTGCGGTATTCACGGAAGCGACTGTCCCACAGGGCCAGGGTTCGCGCGTAGTGATCACCCATGGACAGGCGCTCGCGAACCCGAAGCGAGGTGTGCTGCTCGGTCACCTCCTCGATGGCCCGCACCGACGGCAGGAACCCGCCGGGAAAGATGTACTTGTGCACCCACGTGTACGTACTGCGGGTGGCCAGCATCCGGTCGTGCGGCATGGTGATGGCCTGGATCGCCACGCGTCCGCCCGGTGCCAGATGTGCATCGATCGTCTCGAAATAGGTTGCCCAGTACTGATGACCGACGGCCTCGATCATCTCGACCGACACGATGGCGTCGTATCGGCCGTCCACCAACCGGTAGTCGAGGAGATCGATCTGTACTCGATCGCTGTATCCCGCTGCGGCACAACGCTTACGCGCGAGCTCCTGCTGCTCCACCGACAGTGTCACCGACCGGACCGTCGCGCCGCGAGCGGCCGCGCGAATGGCCAGCTCGCCCCATCCGGTGCCGATTTCGAGGACCCTGGTTCCTTCGCCGACGCCTGCGCGATCGAGTAGCCGGTCGATCTTTCGGCGCTGGGCGTCGGCGAGCTCCATGCTGTCGTCGGGTCCCGATCCGGCGAACAACGCACTCGAGTAGGTCATGGTCTCGTCGAGGAAGAGCTCGAACAGGTCGTTCGACAGATCGTAGTGACGTGAGATGTTGGATCGAGTGTTCTTGGTCGTATTCCGCTCACTCCGTGGAGGTTTCGGGATGTAGAGCCCACGGAGTCGCTGCAAGGGCTCGGGAATCAGCGACGCCATTCGACGAGCGAAGACCTCGAGCACAGCGGTGAGATCCTCGGCATCCCAGTCTCCGGCCATGTATGCCTCACCGAATCCGATGAGGCCGCTGTCGCCGACGCGCGCGGCGAAGTCTTGTGGCCGATAGACCGTCATCAACGGTGCGTCGGACGATCCGGCCCCGAGCACTGTGCCGTCCGGCATCGCGACTCGGACCTGCAATCCCGCGACCGCACGACGGAAGAGAAAGTCGGCAACGGGCGCGGCGACCGCAACTTTCACGCCACCGGGAACGTGGGCGATCTGGGGCCAGACCCGAGGATCGACGAGCGGGCGCGGCCCGGCACCGGACGGGTGCGACACGGAATCGGTTCGAGACACCGTTGTCATCTGTGAGCTCCTTCCTTCTGAACTCTCCGCGCCCCCGGAGGGGCAGGTTTCTGCACGATCTTCAGACCCCGCGCCCAGAGCCGAATGCCCTGCCAGCGAATCTGTATCACCACTCGCAGCGGTGCCATCGGTATCTCGAGTGCGGTACGAAGAATCGATCGCGTCGTCACCTGGCGGCGACGGCCGACGACGGTCGCCACGAACGGAGGGTGACCGAGACGTTCGAGGACGATCGACAGCCGGAGTGTGGCGTCCGGCTCGGGCAGCTGCATGGAGTACTCGCCGTCGACGTCGTTGAACGGTGAGACGTAGAACTCTTTGGTAGTCCGTGCCTCACCGTGACGACCGGTGTCCAACAGGTACCGGTATCGCTCCCCGTAGGTGTTGTGCACCTCGGCCACCACGCAGCGGAGGTCTCCGTCGCGGTCGTGACACCAGTACACAGTCAATGGGTTGAACGTGTGCCCGAACACCCGCGCGCTGGCCAACATCGTGATGCGACCGCCGCCGAGATCGATTCCGCTCTCTGCCACGAAGGCATCGACGTTCTGGCGAATGGTGGCACCAGGGTCACCCATGTGGTCGCGGGAATCGAATGATGCGAGTGGCCGCAGGATCCGCGGCAGTTCGGGAAGTGCGTCGAGGTCGACGAACCAGCTGTAGCTCTTGTACGAGAACGTATTTCGTATCGGTGCTCGTCGGACGTGATCGATCCGAGTGAGATACAGCGCCGCCCCGTGCGCCCGGGTGTTCGGCAGAACCGACGTCAGAGCCACGAGGCCCCCACCCGTTGCGCGGCGCGCGCTCCGGACAACGCACCGTCCTCGTGGAATCCCCACCCGTGGTACGCCCCGGCGAACGACACCGTATCGGTGTCCAATTCGGGCAGCCGACGCTGCGCTGCGACGGATTCGGGGGTGTACTGCGGGTGCTCGTAGGTCATCTCGTCGAGCACCGTGTTCGGGTCGATGCGATCTGCTCCCCCGAGGGTGACCAGCATCCTTCGATCGCTGTCACCCAATCGCTGCAACCTCGTCAGGTCGTAGCTGACCAGAACTCGATCGGGTTTGGCGCTACAGGACGGGAGGTGGTAGTTCCACGACGCTCTCGCTCTGATGTTTCGTGGCAGCACCGACGAGTCGGTGTGCAGTGCAGTGTGATTGACCGAATACGGCATAGCTCCGAGAACGCTGTGTTCGAGCGCAGTCGGCTCCGCGAGCATCTTCAGCGCGGCACCGGGATGGACTGCGATCACGGCGGCGTCGAACGTGCGCAGGTCGTCGTGGCCGTCCCGGATCTGCACCGAATCCCCGGACCGGTAGACAGCATGTACCGGATTGTCGAGCAATACCTCGTCGATGTGCTCCGCAACCCGACGAACGTATTCGATCGACCCGCCGGTGACGGTACGCCAGGTGGGAGATCCTGTGACGGTGAGCATTCCGTGGTGGCGGAGAAAAGTGAACAGGTAGCGAGCCGGGTAAGCGAGCGCGGTGGCCGGATCACACGACCACACTGCAGACACCAACGGTGTCATGAAGTGGGATTCGAAGTATGCGGAGAACGAGTGCTGCTCCGAGAATTGCGCGAGCGTCGTCTCGGTGTCCGCGGCGTCCTCGCGCTCGAGTAGCTCGGTCGCCAGACGATGAAAACGCTTGACGTCGAGCAGCATCGACACGAATCGTGGCTTGAACACCGCGGTCCGCTGCGCGAGAATGCCCCGCATTCCCTGTCCGCCCGAGTATTCGAGCCCGCAGCCGTCGCACCGAACGGACATGCTCATGTCCGAATCCTGCGTCGGCACGCCGAGCTCGTCGAACAGTCGAAGGAGAGTCGGATACGTGCGGTCGTTGTGCACGATGAACCCGGTGTCGACGCCCACCGGACCACCGGGGCCGTCCACGAAGTGGGTGTCCGCATGGCCGCCGAGCCGAGAGTCGGCCTCGTACAACGTCACCGACGAGTTCTTGGACAGCGCGTATGCCGCCGTGAGGCCGGCCACCCCGCTGCCCACGACGGCGACACGGCGGGTCACGACGATTCTCCCCTGCAGCCCGTCGACGCACCGGATGCGCTCGAATCTGCTCGCGCCCTCGACTCGTCGGCGATACGGAGAACGAAGTCACGAGTGACGCGCGACCACACGCGCGGATCACGCAGCATGAAATGGCCTCCAGGCACCGAGAGATATTCGGCGTCGGCACCGTTCGCCATCGCGCGTTCGGTCGCACGACGGGAGGTTCGCGGGTCGGTCCACCGGTCGGCAGTTCCGTGCACCACGAGCAGCGTGCGATTCTCGTCGAATCCGTCGGCCTCCGTACCCTGCGGCCACCACGGAGCAAGCGCAACGACACCCGCGATCGACGGGTCGTCGATCAGCGCAGCAGCTGTGCGCCCGCCCATCGAGTGCCCCACCACGACCACAGGAACTCCGGGATTGCGGTCACGAATGCGGCGCAGCGCCCACCGCGCGTCCTCTACCGGCGTCCGTTCGGGGGCGTTCCAGCCGCGGAACCGATATCGCAGTTGTTGGACCGAAATATCGCGGCTACGTCCGGCCCGCCGAAGCGTCCAGGTGAAGGGCCACATTCTCAACCCCGCCAGGTGCCACGGCCTGCTGCGCGCGCGACTCACGTCCTTGCCACCGCTCAGAACCAATACCACCATCGACGGCGACGACAGCCGCTTCCCCGCGTAGAGAACTGGGGTCCGCTGGTTGCTCATGCCCTCTATTCGGCACCGAGCCCCCTCCGGGTGGGACCGGGTCGACAGCAGTGTTTGTGAGGTGCCCGACACAAAAAAAGACCGGGCCGAGAGAAAGTCTCTCGGCCCGGCCTTCACAGTGGAGCTGCCGGGAATCGAACCCGGGTCCTCTGCTGCATTGCCAGGGCTTCTCCGTGTGCAGTCCGCTATGCCTCTACTTGGATCTCCCGATCTCGCGAACAAGTCAGGATGACGATCCCAGCCACTGTTTGATGTTCCTCATCATCCCGCGGCCGGATGAATCGGTGAGCCCTCTAGCTGATGCCAGTACCCGGGCCGAGGGCAAGCCCGGACTGACAGACACGCAGTCGCTACTTAGGCAGCGAGTGCGTAGTCGCGCTGATTGGAATCGGCGCTTATAAGGTTGCGATGACGCTTACGGTGGTCTCTCGCCTGCACCGACACGCTTCCCCTGACTCAACATACAAAGTCGAAACCGTTCAGCCCCGTATGTTCCCGGACACCGTGCCCGGGCTGTTCAGTGTAACGCGTCGATCGGCCATATTCATCCCGTTAACGGCCGGCAGATCCCTGCGCCGCGGCTGCACCGGCGTCGGACTCGACTCGTTCCACTACTGTCCGCAGCATTCGACGAGCAACGGCCCTGCGTACGGGCAACGACGCGTACCACACGGCTCGCCCGGCCAATCCGCGAGGAAAGAACACGAGTCGCTGTTCGATCGTCGGCTGCTTGGCGGTGCCACCGACCGTGAGATCCAACCACGCCTCTCCCGGCAGCCGTCGTGACGACTTCAGCCGGGTGGTGTGTTCGGTTCCCGAGGCGGACGCATCCGGCCCCGTGGCGTCACGGTGCCAACCGGCGAGCACCTCGGCGTCGGCCAATCGTTCCAGCGCGGGCCGAATGGTGCTCGAACGCGCGCCGCTTCGGGCCACCCGGGTATCGGTGTAGACGACCTCTCCAGCCCAATCAGGGTCGGAGGGAAGCGGATCCGACGGGGCCGCAGTTCCGGTGGCGTCGGTCCACCGTGTCTCGACTTCGCCGTCGTCGATCTTGCGTAAAGCCAGCCGCACCGAATCTCGGTAGCCCGTCAAGCCTTCGGCCGGACGTGGAACGACGGCGTCGATATCCATTTCGTGACCGACGGCGTCGTACTGCAACGATTCGATGAGCGGCATCGCCAATCCGCGCGGAATCGGCGTCACCAACCCGATCCAGTGACCGGCCAGACGAGGCGTCAACACCGGCAGCACGATGATGCGACGCTGGCGCAGACCGGCCACGTCGGCGTAGATGTTCATCATCTCGCCGTACTGCATGACGTCCGGCCCGCCGATGTCGTACGTGCGGGATTCGGTGACCGGAGCGCTCGCGGCCCCGATGAGATAGTGCAGCACGTCGCGTACGGCAATCGGCTGAATACGGTTGTGTACCCATCGTGGAGTGGTCATCACCGGCAACCGATTGGTCAGGTGGCGAATCATCTCGAACGAGGCCGAACCGGAACCGATGACGACGCCCGCCTGCAGCACGATCGTCGGGACACCCGACTCGATCAGAATACGACCGACCTCGGCGCGTGACTTCAGGTGTGGCGACAGCTCTCCCGTCGGCGGATGCAGGCCCCCGAGGTACACGATGCGACCGACGCCGCAATCGGCAGCGACGGTGGCTACGTTCTCGGCGCTGTCGCGTTCGGTGTCGGCAAAATCGGAATGGCCCGCGGTGCCCATCGAGTGCACCAGGTAGTACATGACGTCGACGTCGCTGAGCGCCTCCTTCAGTGACTCCCGATCACTGAGGTCACCCTGGACGATCTCGACGTCCGCCGCCCACGGAACGTTGTCGAGCTTGCTCGGGGTCCGAGCCAACACACGGACCCGGTAGCCCTCGTCGAGCAGACGCGGTGCCAGACGACCGCCCAGATATCCCGTGGCACCGGTGACCAGCACACGCGGCCGAGACGACGCGTTCTCGGACGTGGGGACATCGGAGGTAGAACCGGAAGCAGTCATAAACGGGTTCATTACCCGTGCGCGGGCAAGTTCAACCCGCGAGCGCGATCATCGCGATTGCCCCGAGCGCCAACGCCATTCCCACCTTCTGCAGTGCGCCGACCCGTTCGCCGAGCATCACCATCGCCAGCAACACCGTCGCAGCCGGATACAGCGAGGCGATGACGCTCACCAACGACAGCAGACCGCCCTCGTACGCGTAGATCATCGCGGCGTTGGCGACCACGTCGAGCACGCTGACGAACGCGGCAAGTTTGAGCACGCTGCCGTGTGGCGGTGCGAAATGCCCCGATGCCAACGCGACTGCCCAGACCACCGCGGTGGCCGATGCGCGGGACGCCGCGAGGGGCCACAGCCCACTGCCGTCACCGATCTGATGCAGGAAGATGAAGGCGAAGGCGAACGTCACACCCGACCCGACCGTAAGCCAGGCCACGGTGCGGGTGAACTTCATGTCGCGGCCGCCCGCGACCTCGCCGGTCACCTCGTCCGGTGACTCCTTGCTGACCAGCACGACGGCCACCAGGGCAACGGCGATGCCTACGAAGGCGATGACGCCGGGACGCTCACCCATCGACAACCCGACCAGAACGGGAATCCCGGCGACCAACACAGCCGTCACCGGGGACACCACCGCCATCGGCCCGGCCGCGAGCGCGAGATAGAACCACCACACGGCGACACCGCCCGCCACACCCGACGCCAGGCCCCACAGCATCGCGGGGAGTTCGATGGTGCCGCCGACGAACGGGGCGACGAGCAACACGATGACGAGTGACAGCGGGTAGGACACGATGACCACCCGCAGGGCTGCGACTCGACGGGACGCGACACCGCCGACGAAATCGCTCACCCCGTAGCCCACGGCAGCTACCAGAGCGAGCAGAACAGCGGTCAGCGCATGCCCTTCACTCGACGCCCGAGCTCACGAGTGACTTCGCGTTCGGCGGTGCGCTTGGCCAACGACTGTCTCTTGTCGTAATCCTGCTTGCCTTTGGCCAACGCCAGTTCGACCTTGACCTTGCCGTCCGAGAAGTACATCGACAGCGGCACCAACGTCAGGTTTCCCTCTTTGACCTTGCCGGCCAGGCGGTCGATCTCGCGACGATGGAGAAGAAGTTTGCGGTTTCGACGCGGCGCGTGGTTGGTCCAGCTTCCGAGTTTGTATTCCGCGATGTGCAGCCCGCGCAGCCAGATCTCGCCGTCGTCGACGGTCGCGAAGGCGTCGACGAGGGAGGCCTTGCCGTCGCGCAGGCTCTTGACCTCGGTGCCGACGAGCGCGACTCCGGCCTCGACGACGTCGAGTATGGAGTAGTTGTGCCGTGCCTTGCGATTGGTCGCAATGGCCTTGCGGCCCTTCTCTCTCACTGCAGGGCCCTTTCTCGAGCGTTCGATGCGTGACGCCGCCTCATCGGCAACCGCTCCAGCATAGAACCGATCGGCAACCGAATTTATTCGCGCACGTAGAGGCGCAATGTGATGTAGGCGGTGACCGCCGCCATTCCCACTCCGACGAGTGCCAGGAACGGCGAGACCAACAGCACGTCACTGTTCGATATCCGGGCCAGAATATTGGCTTGATAGACGTCGGAGAGGACGTCGTCGATGAACATGTTCTTCGCGGTGAACAGCCCGGCAATCGCCAGCGCCGAACCGACCAGAGCTGCGACCACGGCTTCGAGGAGGAACGGCAGCTGGGTGTACCACCGGGTGGCACCGACCAGCCGCATGATTCCGACCTCGGTTCGTCTGGTGAACGCAGCGATCTGGACCATGTTGGCGATCAGGAGGATCGCAGCGATCGCCTGCACGGTGGCAATCGCGAACGCTGCGTTGCGTACTCCGTTCAGGACGCTGAACAACCGCTCCACCAGGTCTCGCTGGTTGAGCACGCTCTGCACACCCGGACGGTTCTCGAAATTGTCGTTGATCACTCCGAATCGCTCCGGGTCGCTCAGACGCACCTTGAACGAGGCCGGGAAACTGTCGGCACTGACCAACTCGGCCAGTTCGGGTTGGTCCTTGAACACTCGCTCGGTCGCATCCTTCACCGCGTCCTCGCGGTTGAGGTACTGCACCGAGACCACAGAGGGTGTGTTCTCGAGATCCGAGCGCAACGTAGCGCACGTCTCCTGGGCGCAGTCTGCGTCGGTGGCAGAGATGTCGTCGGTGAGGAAGATCTGCACCTCCACCCGGTCGAGGAAGATCTGCTGGGTCTTTCCTGCCATCTGCACCACGAGCAATCCGCCGCCGAACAGACCGAGGGAAATAGCGGTCGTCAAGATCATGGCGATCGTCATGGTGATGTTGCGGCGAAGCCCGGTGAAGACCTCACTGAAGATGAAACTTGCGCGCATCGCGGAATCCGAGCCCTTCGATTCGTTCGGTCGAGAAGTCTGAGCGGTCGAGTTCGGTGGTCGGTGTCAGCGGCCGACGCCGTAGACCCCTCGGGCCTCGTCACGAACGACTCGTCCGTTGTCCAGTTCCACGACGCGTCGACGCATGGAATCGACGATGTGGTTGTCGTGGGTCGCCATCAGCACGGTGGTTCCGGTGCGATTGATGCGCTCGAGCAGCAGCATGATGTCCTGACTGGTGTCCGGATCGAGGTTTCCGGTCGGCTCGTCGGCGAGCAGCACCAGCGGTCGATTGACGAACGCCCTGGCGATCGCCACACGCTGCTGCTCACCACCGGACAACTCGTTGGGCAGACGATCGGACTTGCCGCCGAGTCCCACCAGATCCAGCACCTCGGGAACAGTGCGCTTGATCATCGATCGAGGCTTGCCGATCACCTCGAGCGCGAACGCGACGTTTTCCACCACGGTCTTCTGCTGCAGCAGTCGGAAGTCCTGGAACACGCACCCCATGCTCTGTCGTAGCCGCGGGACGCGACGAGCAGCGAGCCGGTTGACGTGAAAGTCCGCTACATGGATATCGCCGGACGTCGGCGTCTCTTCCTTGAGCAGCAAGCGCATGAATGTCGACTTGCCCGAACCCGAGGGCCCGATCAGAAACACGAACTCGCCTTTGTCGATGGAGACCGTCACCTTGTCCAGAGCGGGCCTGGTCGAGGTCTTGTAGGACTTGGACACATTCGAGGTGCTGATCACGGGTCGCCAGTGTAGTCCTTACCCGTCGGTAACCGCCGGAAGCGAGCGGGTGCCGCGGCGAGTCCCGAGGGCCGGTAAAGAGTGCCTCAGCGCGACGAGGTCGGTGCAGGCCGGGACGGGATGAGCGACTGAATCGCCGGCGGGATGGGCACGCCGAACGGGGCGGTCGTCGTGGTCGGCGGGGCGGTGGTCGTCGGCGACTGGGTACCGGTGTCGTCGGCGCTCGTCGACGACTCCGGCTCGGTGGTCGTGCTGGGTGTAGTAGTGGTCGACAGACGTGAAGGGGTCGGTACGTACGTCTGCGATTCGCTCGGTTGCGTGAGCTCGTCCGGGCTCACTGCAACCGGCCCCTGAACCGCTTCCCCGTTCCTCTCGGCGATATCTGCGCTGACCTGCCCGTACAGCAGAGCGGTGAGCACGAAGCAGATTCCGAACGCCACGGTGGAGGTTCGGACGCGGCCGTAGATCTTGGCCGGAATGCGCCACTGCCGCCAATTTCGTTGCGAGCGTTCGGTTCCGGTATCGGGTGTACTCACTGGTCTTCCGTTCGATCTCGTCCCGATGATTCCGGTGCAACCCCGGCCGTGCTGACGTCGGGGGCAACGTTGATGCCCTCGGGCTGCAGCGCAGCGGCAACTCTCACACGCAGCTCTCGTCCCACCTGGAATTGCTTGCCCGGCAGCGTCCGCGCGACCAAGCGAACGTTGACCTGCCCCACCTCGATGCTCTCCACGCCCATCACGGTCGGTTCGTCGAGTAGGAGCGGACGCAAGTGTGAATCTGCGAACGCATCGCGGCCGACCGCACGCAGAAGCGCATTCACCTGAGTTAAATCGGCGGTACTGGGGACCGGAACGTCGACGACGGCGCGAGCCCAATCCTTGGACAGGTTGATCGCCTTGACGATCTGCCCGTTCGGCACGGTGATGACCTCGCCGTCGACGCTACGGACCCGCGTCACTCGGAGCGTGACGTCCTCGACCGTGCCCTCGGCATCCTCGGCGGAGCCGTTGACGGCGATCTGCACCACGTCACCGAAGCCGTACTGCCGTTCGGTGATGATGAAGAAGCCGGCCAGGATGTCTTGCACCACGCGCTGAGCACCGAAGCCGAGGGCTGCACCGATGACAGTTGCGGGTGCCACGAGTCCACCGACCCCGAAGCCGAACCGGCGCAGCACCTCGATGGTGACCAGGATGTAGATGAGCGTGACCAGCACCCAGGTGATGACCTGAGCCAGGGCATGACGGTGTTTGGCGGCCTCCGACCGGACGAGCGCGTCGCTGTGCTGGTAGTTCTGGTCGATGCGGGCAGTGATTCGAGATCCGGTCCACGTGACGAACCGCGCGGCCAGCAGCCCGCCGAGGATGTACAGCACGATTCCGAGGCCGTTGAGCTTGACCTCGGGCGTCACGTTGAGCCAGGCCGTCATCGGTTACTGCTCCCCTCGCATTCGCCAGCGAATTCCCGATTCCAGGAAGCCGTCGATGTCTCCATCGAGAACAGTAGACGGATTGTTGACCTCGTACTCGGTACGCAAGTCTTTGACCATCTGGTACGGGTGCAGCACGTACGAGCGCATCTGATTACCCCAGGAGCTGCCGCCGTCACCCTTGAGCGCGTCCATCTCGGCCCGCTCTTCCTTGCGCTTGACCTCGAGCAGCTTGGCCTGCAGCACGCGCATGGCCGACACCTTGTTCTGCAGCTGCGACTTCTCGTTCTGGCAGGTCACGACGATTCCGGTCGGAATATGCGTCAACCGGACGGCGGAGTCGGTGGTGTTGACCGACTGCCCACCTGGCCCGGACGAGCGATAGACGTCGACCCGAATGTCGTTCTCGGGGATTTCGATGTGGTCGGTGGTCTCGACGACCGGAAGCACCTCGACCTCCGCGAACGACGTCTGGCGTCGACCCTGGTTGTCGAACGGGCTGATCCGGACGAGCCGGTGCGTGCCTTGCTCGACCGACAGCGTTCCGTAGGTGTACGGGGCCTTGACGGCGAACGTCGCGCTCTTGATTCCGGCTTCTTCGGCGTAGGACGTGTCGTAGACCTCGACGCCGTACCCGTGCTTCTCGGCCCAGCGGATGTACATGCGCATGAGCATTTCCGCCCAGTCGGCGGCGTCGATTCCGCCGGCACCGGAGCGAATGTTCACGAGGGCGTCGCGGGCGTCGTACTCACCGGACAGCAGCGTTCGAACTTCCATGGCAGCGATGTCCTCTCGGAGCGAGGCGCGTTCGGCGTCGGCGTCAGCGGTGGCGGACGCGGCGGCCTCGCCCTCTTCGCCCTCGGCCAACTCGTACAGAACCGGCATGTCCTCGAGCCGCTGCCGGAGCTCCTCGACGCGGCGCAGTTCGGCCTGCGCATGGGAGAGCTGACTGGTCACCTGCTGAGCGTGTTCCTGGTCGTTCCACAGGTCGGGTGAGGCGGCCTGATGTTCCAGCTCGTCGATGCGTCGCCGCAGCTCCTCGACGTCGAGAACGGACTCGACTGTGGACAGAGTGGTATCGAGCTCGGCGAGGTCTGCAGAAACGTCGGGATGCACGAGAGTCAAGGTTACCGGCACACGAACCCGTCCCCGACCGCCCCCGAAGACGGGTGGTCATCCAGGGGTTCGAACCGTGCTGATTCGAACCCTGTTCGGGCACCTCGTCCGCTGCTAGCTTTCGACGAGTCGGCATATGCGCACGTCGACATCCCTGCCGCCGCACGGTGCCAGCGACATTCGATGGACAGAGGAGTCTCGTATGACCGTCACCGACCAGTACCTCGAGAACAACAAGGCATACGCCGCCCAGTTCGACGGTCCCCTACCGCTGCCGCCGTCGAAGCACGTCGCGGTGGTCGCGTGCATGGACGCCCGGCTCGACGTCTACCGGATTCTCGGCTTGGCCGACGGGGAAGCACACGTGATCCGCAATGCGGGTGGGGTGATCACCGACGACGAGATTCGTTCACTGGCCATCAGCCAGCGGCTGCTCGGCACCAAGGAGATCATCCTGATCCATCACACCGATTGCGGCATGCTCACGTTCACCGACGACGACTTCAAGAACGACCTCCAGGAGGAGACCGGTCTGAAGCCCAACTGGGCTGCCGAGTCGTTCCCGGATCTGAACCGCGACGTTCGGCAGTCCTTGGCGCGCATCGAGCTCAGCCCGTTCGTCACGAAGCACGAGTCGCTCCGCGGGTTCGTCTTCGATGTTGCCACCGGAAAGTTGAACGAAGTCACCGAATAGCCCGGCCACACGTATCGCCGCGTACGAGCAGGCCCGTGCGCGGCGATAGTCTTCTGCGGTGACCGACTACTCTGCCGATCTGCATCTCGCCCTCCGGCTCGCCGACGAAGCCGACATCATCACTCGTGGACGATTCCTCGCCATGGACCTGACGGTGGACTCGAAGCCGGATCTCACACCGGTCAGCGACGCAGACCTGGCCGTGGAAACGATGATTCGGGCGCAGCTCGGATCGGAGCGTCCCGACGATGCTCTGCTCGGCGAGGAGTTCGGTGGCACGGCTACGTTCAGCGGCCGCCAATGGGTCGTCGATCCGATCGACGGCACCAAGAATTTCGTGCGCGGCGTACCCGTGTGGGCCACGCTGATCGCGCTGCTCGAGGACGGCGTTCCCACCGTCGGAGTGGTCAGCGCCCCGGCGTTACATCGCCGATGGTGGGCCGCCGACCAGCTGGGATCGTGGACGAGCGTCGGCGACGAAACCGCCCGTCGAATCCACGTGTCGAAAGTCGACTCACTTTCCGCGTCGAGTCTGAGCTTCTCCAGCCTGTCCGGCTGGGCCGACCTCGGAACGAGAGACCGCTTCATCGGACTGACCGATGACGTGTGGCGAGTTCGCGCCTACGGCGACTTCTTCTCGTACTGCCTGCTCGCCGAAGGAGCCCTCGACATCGCCGCCGAGCCGGAGGTCTCCCTGTGGGATCTGGCGGCACTCGATGTCCTGGTGCGCGAGGCGGGCGGGACGTTCACCTCGCTCGACGGACGCGTCGGGCCGCACGGCGGGAGCGCGGTAGCCACGAACGGGCTGCTGCACCAGGACGTCCTCGGCCGCCTCTCCCCCGCTGCGTGAATCGGTCGTCACTCACCGGATACGGACGGTGAGAACAGCGAGCCGTCAGAGGACTGCGGCCAGGACCAGGGCCAGTAGCGGAGTGATTCCCTGCACGAACGCGGGCCGGAAGTACTTCGCTCCGCCGGTGGCGAGCACCAGAGCCGCGCCGACGATGCTGGCGCACGCGAAGTAGACGATTGCGTCGCCGGCCGAGCCGCCGACGATGAGGCCGACCACGATGCCGATGCCGAGAAACAGGTTGTAGAAGCCCTGATTGAAGGCCATCGGCTTGGTGATGTCGGCGTCGCTCTGACTGGCGACACCGAACTTCGCCCACACGGCCGGCTTGGACCAGAGCACGCTTTCCATGACGAAGATGACGACATGGAGTACCGCGGCGAGGGCGGCGAAGATCTGAGCTATCGGATGCACGGCAAACAGCCT
Organism: Rhodococcus sp. 05-2255-1e; assembly: GCF_002259025.1. NCBI lineage: Bacteria > Bacillati > Actinomycetota > Actinomycetes > Mycobacteriales > Nocardiaceae > Rhodococcus > Rhodococcus sp. 05-2255-1e. The sequence continues at coordinate 332,920 of NZ_NOZE01000013.1, forward strand.
GTCACATCGGTACGACGCAGGATACGTAATGCTCACCCGGGTGTCGTGCGCCACCAGTACTTACTCGGCAGTAGACAGCTATCTTACTCGGGAGTAAGATCTGTGAAGTCCGTGCCCGACGCCGAGGAACTGGTGATCATGAGCAAGCAAGACAGTGTGGTCGACGCGAAGGCCCCCAAGGTGCCCCGCGATACTTCTGCGGTTGGCCTCAACCCGTTCAAGAGAGATGCGATCGGAACCGCCATGCGCGTTCTGACGGCCATCACCGGGTCCGAACTGGCGGAGAAGTACAACCTCCGACAGACGATCGACCGCGTCACGTACGAGAGCACCAAAACCGGTTTCAAGACTCTCGGTGCCGCCAACCGTACGTTCGCCAAGGTCACCGGAGGCGGCAAGCCCAAGCGTCTCGACGACGGTGCCGCGAAGAACCTGAGCTACTTCGACCTGACGCCCGACGACGAGCAGCGCATGATCGTCGAAACGGTCAAGGAGTTCGCCGAGGAAATCCTCCGGCCGGCCGCCTTCGAGGCTGATCACAACGCCTCCTCGCCCGAGGACCTGGTTCGTCGCTCGGCCGAACTCGGCATCACGCTCATCAACGTTCCCGAGGAACTCGACGGTGCCGCCAGCGAGCGCGGTGCGGTCACCAATTCCCTCGTCGCCGAGGCTCTCGCTCACGGCGATATGGGCCTGGCCCTGCCGATCCTCGCGCCCAGCGGTGTCGCGGTCGCCCTCACTCAGTGGGGAACGGATGCGCAGCAGAAGACGTACCTCCCGGCATTCGTCGGCGAGAAGGTGCCGAACGCAGCAGTGGTCGTCAACGAGCCCCGCGCACTGTTCGATCCGTACGCGTTGCAGACCAAGGCCGTGCGCTCCCCCAGCGGGTACAAGCTCAACGGTGTCAAGAGCCTCGTGCCTGCGGCCGGCAGCTCCGAGCTGTTCGTCATCGCCGCTGAACTCGAAGGTCGCCCGACTTTCTTCATCGTCGAGTCCGATTCCAAGGGCCTCGTCGTGGAAGCGGATCCGAGCATGGGTCTGCGCGCCGCGGGACTGGGTCGCCTGATCCTCACCGACGTGGCAGTGCCCGAGTCTGCTCTGCTCGGTGATGGTGACGCCGACCAGCGCGCCGCCGAGTACAGCGCCGCCATCGGTTTGGCCCGTCTGGGCTGGGCTTCCTTGGCGGTCGGTACGAGCCAGGCCGTACTGGACTACGTCGTTCCCTACGTCAACGAGCGCGTTGCGTTCGGCGAGCCGATCAGTAACCGCCAGGCCGTGGCCTTCATGGTCGCCAACATCGCCATCGAGCTCGACGGCATGCGGTTGGTCACGCTGCGTGGCGCGTCGCGCGCCGAGCAGGGCCTGTCGTTCACTCGTGAATCGGCCCTCGCACGCCGCCTGGCGTCCGAGAAGGGCATGCAGATCGGTTCCGACGGTGTGCAGTTGCTAGGTGGACACGGTTTCACCAAGGAACACCCGGTCGAGCGCTGGTACCGCGATCTACGGTCCGTCGGCGTCGCCGAAGGCATCGTTCTCATCTAGCTCGCCGCCCCGAATTCCATGGCACTCACCCAAGGACACACACGATGATCAATCTTGAACTTCCCAAGAAGCTTCGGGCGCAGGCGAATCAGGCTCACCAGGTCGCTGCCGAGATCTTCCGCCCCATCTCCCGCAAGTACGACCTCGCCGAGCACGAGTACCCGGTGGAACTCGACACCATGGCGTCCATGGTCGAAGGCATGTCCGACGCCGGTGGCGAAATCGGCGGAGCGGCCGGTGGCCGTGAGAAGGACAGCGAGTCGGCCAAGCCCAGCAAGACTGCGAACTCCAACGGCGGCAACATGTCCGCTCTGGTGAACGTCATCGAGACCTGCTGGGGCGACGTCGGCCTCACTCTGTCGATCCCGTACCAGGGACTCGGCAACTCCGCTATCGCCGCGGTTTCCACCGACGAGCAGCTCGAGCGCTTCGGCAAGGTGTGGGCTTCGATGGCCATCACCGAGCCCAGCTTCGGCTCGGACTCCGCAGCAGTTACCACCACCGCTGTCCTCGACGGCGACGAGTGGGTGCTCAACGGCGAGAAGATCTACGTCACCGCCGGTGAGCGTTCCACCCACATCGTGGTGTGGGCAACGGTCGACAAGTCTCTCGGCCGCGCGGCCATCAAGTCGTTCGTCGTCCCGCGTGACGCTCCGGGCCTGTCGGTTGCCCGCCTCGAGCACAAGCTGGGCATCAAGGCGTCCGACACCGCAGCCCTGCTGCTCGAGGATTGCCGCATCCCGAAGGACAACCTGCTCGGCACCGCCGAGGTCAACGTCGAAAAGGGCTTCGCGGGCGTCATGCAGACGTTCGACAACACTCGCCCTCTGGTTGCGGGTATGGCGATCGGCGTCGCCCGTGCCGCACTGGAAGAGTTGCGGTCGATCCTGGTCGATGCCGGAGTCGACATCTCGTACGAGACTCCCGCCTACAACCAGCACGCGGCGGCCGCAGAGTTCCTGCGACTCGAAGCAGACTGGGAAGCCGCGCACCTGCTCGCACTGCGCGCGGCATGGATGGCCGACAACAAGGAGCCCAACTCGCTGCAGGCGTCGATGTCGAAGGCGAAGGCCGGACGCTCCGCAGTCGACATCACCCTCAAAGCAGTCGAGTTGGCCGGTACCTACGGCTACTCCGAGCGCCCGCTGCTCGAGAAGTGGAGCCGTGACTCCAAGATTCTCGACATCTTCGAGGGCACGCAGCAGATCCAGCAGCTGATCGTTGCCCGTCGCGTACTCGGAAAGTCCTCGGCCGAGCTGAAGTAAGCAGTGGCTCGTCATCGAGTCGGCACGTGATCGACAAGCGGCACCGGACTGTGCGTCCGGTGCCGCTTTCGTGCGCTTGGAAGAAATGTCGAGGGGCGGTGTCGATATCGTGATGTCTCGATCGTCGTCTTCGTGTACGGCGAATCGCGCCGCGACACCGAGGTACCGAGCCAAGGAGCGCACCATGAAGTACATCCTGTTGATCAACGCCGACACCTCCCCCGGTGCTGCACCCGGCTGCAGCAGTGTGGAGGACTGGATGACGTACGAGAAGGAACTGAAGGAGGCCGGGGTCTACGTTGCCGGGCACGCTCTGGCCGACTTGACCACTGCTACCGCGGTACGCGTCGATCCGAGCACGGGCGAACGGACCGTCACGGACGGCCCGTATGCCGAGTCGCACGAGGTACTCGGGGGTTACGACGTCATCGACGTTCCCGACCTCGATGCCGCGCTCGAGTGGGCGGCCCGCTGCCCCGGCTCCAAGGACGGCGGCACCGTCGTCGTGCGCCCGCTCGCGGAATTCTGACGCGCGGGATCGTTCGGTGAGCAAGGTCGAGGTCAGTCGAACGATCGGATCGGTATTCCGTGCCGAGCGCTCGATGCTGCTCGCGTCGTTGGTGCAGCGCTACCGTGACCTCGACCTCGCGGAGGAGGTGACGTCGGATGCCATCGAGGCGGCTCTGAAGCATTGGCCGATCGATGGCATACCGGCCAAGCCAGGGGCCTGGTTGCTCACCACAGCCCGGCGCAAGGCAGTCGACCGCCTCCGACGCGATGAGACACTGGCTGCGAAAATCGCCGTACTGCAGATCGACTCGGACCGCGACAACCCGTCCGGCTCGAATGCGCTCGACGATCGTGTGCCCGACGATCGCCTCCAGCTGTTCTTCACGTGCTCCCACCCGGCTCTTGCTGCCCAGGACCGACTCGCCCTGACGCTGAGGTGTCTCGCGGGTCTGTCCACCGCAGAGGTGGCGCGCGCACTGCTCATCCCTCCTGCCACGGCGGCACAGCGAATAGTGCGGGCCAAGAACAAGATTCGCACGGCTCGCATTCCGTTTCGCGTTCCAGGACCGGACGAGCTGGCGGAGAGAGTGCCGATGGTGCTCGAGGTCGTCTACTCCATCTTCACCGAGGGGTACTCGGCGACATCCGGCGATGGAGTCGGACGCGTCGATCTCTCGGACGAAGCGATCGGTATGGGCAGAGTTCTGCACGCGGCTCTGCCGGGCACGTCCGAGGTGACCGGCTTGCTGGCGCTGATGTTGCTGACCGACGCCAGACGCCGCGCCCGGATCGACGAACACGGCGAGATCGTACTGTTGGCCGATCAGGACCGGCGCACATGGAATGCCGCGTTCATCGCCGAGGGAACGCAACTCGTGAGCGCGGCCCTGACCCGCGGACCGGCCGGCCCGTACTCCGTTCAAGCCGCCATCGCGGCATTACACGACGAGGCTGCTGACGCCGCGAGCACGGACTGGCCTCAGATCGTGGCCCTGTACGACGTGTTGATGGCACTCACACCATCACCGGTGGTCGCGCTCAACCGGGCCGTCGGCGTCGCAATGACCGAAGGGCCCGAGGCTGGGCTCGAGTTGTTGGACGCCATCGCCGCTGAGCCGGTCCTGCGCCGGTACCACCCGTTCGCGATGGCGAAGGCCGATCTGCTGCACCGACTGGGCCGGATGGACGAGGCCGCCGTGCACTACCGGAGAGCACTGGATCTCGCGCGAACGGCACCGGAGAAACGTTTGCTGAGAAGACGACTGGCCGAGGTTGCCGACGCACGGGATCAGGCGGACAGCACAGCATCCACCTGATCGGCCTTCAGCGGTCGGTCTGCGTACACCAATCGGATGGCCTCCGGATCGGGGTTGCCGATATCGGGTCCACGGGATACCAGCTTCAGGCCGGCGCGCTCTGCCACGCGAGCGGATGAGAGGTTGTGTTCGAGAAGATATGCCACGACCGGCATTTCGGGCCGAGTTCGATACGCGCACTCGACTGCGGTTCGACACATCTCTGCGGCGTACCCCTTGCCCTGCGCGTCGGGATGGAGACGGTAGCCGAGATTCCAGAAGGCATTCTGTCGGATGGAACACCCGCCGTAGCCGCTGATCATGTCGCTGCCGTGCTCACGAACGATCCATGTGCTCAATCCATCTCGACGCCACTGCGCAGTCCAGTTCTGCACCATACGTTGGGTCGTACCGATGTCGTTGTGCCGCAAGCTCGGAAAGTGTGTCCACGACTGCGGATCACTGCAGATCTCGTACAACGCGTCGAGATCCGCATCTGCAGGCTCGTCGAGAACCAGTCGTGGGGTCTGCATTCGCACACCGATGATCCTAGAGGGCTCGAGTCTGGTAGACCGGTGGTAGACGATCGAGCGAAGGGTGACAGTCATGGCCGAGTGGATCAAGAAGGTCGAAGAGAACGCCAAGGGCCTCATCGCAGAGGCGGAACAGGAACTGACGGCTCTCGAGGGCGCGGACACCGTCGACCTCACCGCAGACGAGCCGGAGGATGCTGCGACCACCGACGACGATGACATCGTCACCAGTGACGATGCACGGGAGCAGGTCTCGGACTGAAGCAACCGCCGGCGTTCTCTGCGCCCAGTCGGCGCAACCGGTAGTCGACGTCGATCGAGATCGACACCCAGTCCTTCACGGTCACGGTTCTGTAGATCTACTCGAACACGTACCAGCAGATGCTGTTTCTCCTGTGCTGGTCCTCCAACACCAGAGCCCGCACGCTGTCCGGCAGCTGTTCCCTCTGCCACTCATTTTCCGCATACGCCGCGGCGGTTGCGCTCGACGACGGTGCCGCAGCTCGAACTGCCTTGATGGCGTATGCCGCTGCTCCGAGGTCGTGTTCGGCCACGTGCGCCACGCATGCGGCCTGGCCTGCGGCGTAGGCGGCGAATCGAGCCGCTCCGCGAAGGGGACGCGCTGCGCCCATCGCGTGTCCGCCGAGGGCGCGGGTCTCCATCATCGGCAGCTCACCGCGTACCCACGCGCCGATCCCGTCGATGGCTTCCCGCGGTCTGGCGTCCGACGGAACCGAGCTCTCGAACAGGGGCAGCACGTGTTCGGCACAGGCAGCAGCCCAGAGTGCCAGGGCCCGATGATCGTCATCGGACAGCAGTCCCCCGCGCCGGGCCGTGACGAGCCGGGGATCTCGAACAGCGGGCAGGATCATCCTCGGTCGCCCTCTTCGCACGGGCATCGGGCAGTCCAATGTGATTGCACGGTGGCTATCAGAGCACAAAAAGCCCGAGACCGTGTGGCCTCGGGCTTTTTCGAGTGGTAGCGGGGACAGGATTTGAACCTGCGACCTCTGGGTTATGAGCCCAGCGAGCTACCGAGCTGCTCCACCCCGCGTTGCATCTACGAAGTTACCCCTGCGTGTACGACGAATGCAAATCACGTGACCACGGGGTGCTCGGTCCAGCCGATCAGGCTCGACGCACGGCCGAGCCGACCCGAACAGCACGTTCGCAGCCCCTCGAAATAGTGCTCCGGGTCTCTTTTCTTGCGTGTTTCGGGTCACATAACGGTCGGGTCACGAAGGTGAAACATTCCCGCCACAATGCGGCTCGAGCTGCACGAACAGGGGGTCCGATCCCACTATGTGGACGGTTGGTATCCCATATCCGCTCAGTGACGGTGAGTGAATCCTCGACTACCTTCACGGACGGCCCTAAACCGCTGGGCTTGCACCACCCCGCCGCTTCTTTCGCTCTGCCCCGCGGGTGTGGTCCCCAATACGTACGGGGGCAGAGCCGCGACGATACGAAGTGCCTGGTCGTCATCGCCATCACCACCGGCGTAACGATTCGCAGGCCAGTCGCGCCAGTCGAGCGCGGAGAGGATTCACCCCGCATGACCACTCAGAACAACTTCGGTAAGCGCGCACTCGGATTGGCCGCCATCGCCGGCGCAGCCGTCGCCATTCCGCTCGGCGTTTCTGCCGGAACCGCCAACGCAGCCCCCCACAACTGGGACGGCGTCGCACAGTGCGAGAGCGGTGGCAACTGGAGCATCAACACCGGAAACGGCTACTACGGCGGCCTGCAGTTCTCGCAGAGCACCTGGACGGCCAACGGCGGAACCGGCTCCCCGGCCAACGCCTCCAAGGCCGAGCAGATCCGCGTCGCGGAGAACACCCTGCAGAGCCAGGGACCGGGCGCATGGCCCGTCTGCGGTCAGCAGCTGACCACCGGTACATCGGCAGCCGAGCCCGAAGCGGCACCGGCACCGGCTCCCCAGGCAGCTCCGGCTCCGGCACCTGCCCCCGCGCCTGCCGTCGCACCCGAGGTCGCAGCAGCTACACAGGCCGCTCAGGGCGCATTCGATGCAGCATCCAAGCTCGCAGACCAGTACGGCCTGAGCACCCAGTTCCAGCACTTCGCTGCTGCGAACGCTCCAGTGCTCGCACCCATCGGACGCTGATTCACCGGCAGTTCGCTAGAACTGCCTCGTTCCGCTCGCAGTGGATGCCCAGCGCATCCGATGTAGCGAACAACGACAGAGCCGCCTCACCGATTCGGTGAGGCGGCTCTGTCGTTGCAGTCGACCCGGTGGAACAGTGCCGATCAGCTACCGGCCCCGTTGTACGCGTCGACCGCCTTCTGCAGGTTCTCCAGCGCGGTACCGAGCTGCGCCAGGTTGCCGCTCTGCTGTGCAGTGCGCACGGCGGAGAGTGCGTCGTTCAACCCGGTGACAGCGGCGTCCCTGGTGGTCGACCCACCGGTGGACGGAGCCGGATTCGCCGGCGTCGAACCGCCCTCGGACGGGGTCGTCTCGGGTACGGCACCCGGCTGGGTACTGCCGTCGGTCTCCCCCGGCGCCGTGACGGTCCGTCCGGCACCGGCCCCGAACACCTGCTCGATGGCCTCGGGCAGCGTGGCGGCGTAACCGACACGACCCTCGTACGAGACCAGCACCCGGATCAACTGCGGATACGCCGACGCCTCGTTGGTGCGCGAGGCGTACACCGGCTCCACATAGATCAGACCGCCGTTGCCCACGGGCAGGGTCAGAAGATTGCCGAACTCGACAGTGTTCTCCCGGCGCACGATGCCGAGGCTTTCGGAGACGTCCGTCGTGGTCGTCATCTGGTTCTGTACCTGATTCGGGCCCTGAGTGGACGTATCGGTCGGCAGCCTCAGCACGGTGATCTTGCCGTAGTTCTCCGGATCCGAATCCGCGCTGACATACGCGCCCAGCACTTCTCGGCGATACCCCACCAGCGCACTGGTCAGCTGGAACGAGGCCTGGTTCTCCTCGTTGGAGATATCGGACGCGACGACGTAGTACGGAGGCTGCTTGGCGGCAGTGTTCTCCGCGGTCGGGTCGGTCGGAACCTCCCAGAACGCGTTGTTGGTGAAGAACTCTCGCGGATCGTTGACGTGGTATTTCGTCAGCAGTTCACGCTGAACCTTGAACAGGTCCTCCGGGTACCGGAAGTGATCCCGCAATTCCGGAGACACCTCGCTCTTGGGGATGACCGTTCCGGGGAACACGCCTTCCCATGCCTTGAGCACCGGGTCGTTCTCGTCCTGCTCGTACAGCTTGACGGTGCCGTCGTAAGCGTCGACGGTGGCCTTGACCGAGTTCCGGATGTACGAGACTTCCCGGCTCGGCAGTGCGCGCGTCGTCGTCGACTCGATGCTGTCGGCAGTGGCATCCTCGAGCGACATCCGCTGGGCATACGGGAAGTTGTCCAGCGTTGTGTAGCCGTCGATGATCCAGACGAGCTTGCCGTCGACGATCGCCGGGTACGTCGAACCGTCGGTGGTGAGCCAGGGCGCGACCTTCTGCACACGGTCCCGGGGATCACGGTTGAACAGAATCTTCGATTCGTCACCGATCACACTCGAGAACAGGATGTTGCGCTCGGCGTACTTGCTCGCGAACACGAGTCGGTTGAAGAAGTTGCCGACGTCGACACCCGCTGCACCGGTGTAGGAGTAGCTCTTGCTGTCCGTGTCGTACTCACGGGGTTCGCCGGCCGAGCCGACGATGGAGTAGTCGGCGTCGGAATTCGCGATGACCGGGCCGAAGTAGATGCGCGGCTGATCGAGGTCACCTGGGCCGTCCTTACGCACGGTTCCCTCGGCGTTGTTCTCGATCCAGTTCACCTGGTAGTTGGGATAACCACCACGCCCGCCGCTGGACTCGTCGGCGACAGCCTCGTCGACGGAGTTGGCAGGAGCAGCAACGAAGCCGTTTCCGTGCGTGAACACGGTGTGGCGGTTGATCCAGTCACGCTGGTTCGCGTCGAGAGTCTGCGGTGAGATCTCACGCGCGGCGACGACGTAGTCGCGGAGGTTGCCGTCCGCGTCCGGGTAGCGGTCGACGGCCAGTGTGTCGGGGAATCCGTAGAAGTTACGGATCTGACGCTGCTGAGTGAACGTCGGCGCGAGGATGTTCGGATCGAGCAACCGGATGTTCGACATCGTGGCCGACTCCGATGCCACTTCGCTCGGGCTCAACGACGCTTCACCCGAATAGTCGCGGTACGAGACCACGTCATCGGTCAAGCCGTACGCAGACCTCGTTGCCGCGATGTTGCGCTCGATGTACGTGCTCTCCTTGTCGGCCGCGTTCGGACGAACCGAGAACTGTTCCATCACCAACGGCCAGACGGCACCGATCAGGATCGACGACAACACCAACAGCGCTGTGGCCAACGCGGGGATTCTGAGGTCACGAAGGAAGATGGCCGCAAAGAAGGCAATTGCGCAGATGACCGCAATAGCCAACAGAATCAGCTTGGCCGGCAGCACCGCATTGATGTCGGTGAAGCTGGCACCGGTGAACGTCGGCTCCTTACGGCTACTCGACAACAGCGTGTATCGATCGAACCAGTAGGCGATTGCCTTGAGCAGGACGAAGGTGCCGGCCAGCACAGCGAGCTGAATCCGCGCCGCGCGAGTGAGCGCTCCTTCTCGGCCGGCGAGCCGAATACCGCCGAAGACGTACTGCGTCACCAGATTTGCGAAGAATGCGACCAGGATGGCAACGAACAGCCAGTTCAGGATGAAGCGGTAGAACGGCAGATCGAACGAGTAGAACCCGACGTCCAGGCCGAACTGCGGGTCGGTCTGGCCGAAGTCGCCGCCATGCAGGAACAGCTGCACGGTGACCCAGTTCGTCTGCGCGATCATGCCGGACAGGAAACCGAACACGACCGGGATTCCGATGCCGAACAACCGCAACCGGCTCATCACCGTGGTGCGGTATCGAGCGATCGGATCGTTGGGTCCGGCCACCGGAACGAACACCGGGCGATTGCGGTACGCGACGACCAGCGCGCCGAAGACGATGAGCCCGACGACGACCGAGACGACGAGGAAGATCACCAACCGGGTCAACAGAGTGGTGGTGTAGACGCCGCGGAAGTCGACTTCTCCGAACCACAACCAGTTCGTGTAGATATCGATCAACCGCGGACCGATGAGCAGCAAAGCTGCTACTACCAAGGCCAATACGAGCAAGATCCGGCTTCGCCGCGACAACGACGGCATACCGGTGGGGGGCCTCATGCCCACGTGCCACACTCCAACTTCGGGCGACGCCGATGGCGCCGCAGATGACTGTCACGGCGCACCTCGCGTGCGCCGCATGTCCGTTTCGCCCTACTGTACGTACGTTGATCCTACGGCTGTGACGCCCGTACTGCGGCCCCGCCGGACCGCAGGTCAGGAGCATCGACATTCGTGGAACCATTCGGATGCGAGGATAGTGCGGTGAGCAACGACAGTGACGGACTGCCCGGCCAGGAACATTTCGGAGACGACTTCGACCCCGAGTCGGGCGGGCCCGGCGTCGCCGAGGCATTGGCTCGGTGCGCGCGTGAGGTGGCGGACTTCGTCGACGCGGGCGGGTGGGGCCAGTCGCCCCAGATGTTCGCGCTGGTGCCCACCGCTGCCCTCGCCGCGGCAGAACCCGGCCTGCTCGACGATCTGGCCGACGGTGCTGCACTCACACCGATCCAGCAGCATTCGTTGCCCGAGGACATCACCGGCGGCTCCCCCGCCCTCGACGAATTCCTCGCCACGTCGACGTGGCCCGAGGGCGTCGTGGGATGCGCACTCGTCCAGGAGATCGTCGTACTCCCCCCGGAGGCGGAGTCGGCACTCGACGATGCGCTGATGCCGCTTCTCGCAGATCCCGACGCGGCCGACAACGCGGCGCGATCGGCCGCCGAGAACCATCCCGAGAAGCGTGACGCGCGGCTGATCGTGGCAGTGCTCAAGGACGGGCCGTCGTTGACGTTGTTGCAACTGCATCCGGACGAGGACGCCGATCCGTTCGCTCCCATCGACCTTCGCATCGCCGAGGACCTGGCACCCAACGTCGTCCACGGTCTGTACGCGACGTTCGATGTGGTCGACGACGAATAAATACGACCGAGCGGGTCAGCTACACGTCGGAACGTCTTCGCCCGACCCGATCGCTCGGAGCGAGTCGATCGCATTGTCCAGCGATTCGACTCGCACCAAACGCAGACCGTCGGGCACATTCTGTTGCGCCTCACCACAATTGGCGTCGGGCACCAGGAACGTGGTGGCCCCTGCCTCGCGAGCTGCTATCAGCTTGTAGGGAATACCGCCGATGGGGCCGACCGTTCCCGCTGCGTCGATCGTGCCGGTTCCCGCCACGAATTCGCCGTTGCTCAGCTCGCCGGGACTCAGTTTGTCCACCACCGCGAGGCTGAACATCAAGCCGGCGGACGGACCACCGACGTCGGCGAGATTGAACTTCACGTCGAACGGAACGTCGGGCTGCTCCTCGGGCGTCACACCGAGATATCCCTTCGACGGATCGTCCGGCCTGGCCCCGAGCACAACGGAACCCGTACGAGGGGCACCATCACGCACGTAGTCGATGTCGAGCGAATCGCCGGGTGCCTTGGCGCTGACGGCCTCGCGAACCGCGCCTGCCGTCGAGACGGGGGTGCCGCCCACCGCAACCAGAGTGTCTCCGATGTTCAGCACGCCTGCGGCGGGGCCGTCCTGGGCCACGCTCGTCACCGACAGCGACACCGGGAGGTCGAGGTGATGCAGAGCGGCGAGTTCGGCACTGGATTCCGATTGCTCGAAATCGGCCTGATTACCTTCCTGCACTTCCTCTTTCGACTTGTCCGGTGGGTACACCTCCTCACGAGGTACCAGTCCCTGACGCCCACTGGCCCAGAACCCGAGAGCCTCGAAAAGATTGAGCTGATCCCGCACGGCCACCGTCGTCATGTTCAGATGGCCTGCGGTGGGGTCGACGTCGGTGCCGTCGATCTGGACTACGGGCACGCCGTCGACGTCACCGAGAGTGTTGTAGGTCGGCCCGGGGCCGAGTGCCGCGAACGGAACGGTGACGACCGAGCCGGTGACGCCCAGCACCACGACCGGTACCAGCGCTGCGACGAGTGTGGCGATCCTTCGGTTCACTCGGTAGACACTAGATCCGAACGTGCGGCGGCGTGGATACCGCCCCTGCCGGAGCCCGACGCACGATGCGACGAAGCCGTTCTGTTCGCCGTCAGCGTGACGATCTTTCGCGCTCCGAGTGCTCATGGCTTGTACCGTTGAGCCATGAGCAATTTTGGTTTCGGTGCTTCCGACGACGACCCGGACAAGAAGAAGGATCCGGACGGGTCGGGTAACCCCGCCGGTTTCGGGTTCGGGGCCGAGGGCTTCGACCCTGCACAACTGGGCCAGATGCTCACCCAGTTCGGCCAGATGCTCAGCGGCATGGGTGCCGCGGGGTCGGGCGGATCGTCGGCCGGACCGGTCAACTACGACCTCGCCAAGCAATTGGCCCGACAGCAGATGGGCGATTTCAGCCCGGTGTCGGCCGGGGAGCGTGAGGCCATCACCGAGGCCGCGCACCTCGCCGAGCTCTGGCTGGACGGTGCCACCACATTGCCTGCCGGTGCCACCAAGACTGCAGCGTGGACGCCGGTCGACTGGCTGGACAACACCATCGACACCTGGAAGCGGCTGTGCGATCCGGTCGCCGAGCAGATTTCGGGCATGTGGACCTCGGGGTTGCCGCCGGAGGCTCAGCAGATTGCCGGACCGATGATGGGCATGCTGACCCAGATGGGCGGAATGGCGTTCGGCTCGCAACTCGGTCAGGCACTGGGCCAACTGTCGAAGGAAGTTCTCACCTCCACCGACATCGGTCTCCCGCTCGGCCCGTCGGGCACCGCCGCGTTGCTACCGTCGGCGATCGCGTCGTTCAGCGAAGGTCTCGAACAGCCCGAGCGTGAGGTGCTGGTGTTCTTGGCCGCCCGCGAGGCTGCACACCAGCGGCTGTACAGCCATGTCCCGTGGCTGCGCCAGCGGGTTCTCGCCACAGTCGAGGAATATGCTCGCGGCATCCGCATGGATTTCTCGGCAATCGAGGAAGCCGCTGCCGGGCTCGACCCGTCGGCGCTGACGGATCCGTCGAAGATCGAAGCGCTGCTGCAGCAGGGTTCGTTCGAGCCGCAGACCACGCCCGAGCAGAAGCACGCTCTCGAACGTCTCGAAACGTTGCTGGCGCTGGTGGAGGGCTGGGTGGAGACCGTGGTCACGGCCGCACTCGGCGACCGTCTCCCCGGCGCGGTTGCCCTCGCCGAGACCATTCGCCGTCGCCGCGCCTCCGGCGGCCCGGCAGAGCAGACGTTCGCGACGTTGGTCGGTCTCGAGTTGCGTCCCCGAAAGGTGCGCGAGGCCGCCGATCTGTGGCGCCAACTACTGGCCGCCGCGGACGTGGAGGGCCGCGACGGGGTGTGGGCACACCCGGATCTCCTGCCCGACGCATCCGACCTGGACAATCCGGCGGCGTTCATCGACCGAGTCGTCGGCGGCGGCACCTCCAGCTTCGACGACCCCATCGCGCAACTCGAGGCGATGGAGGCAAAGGAGGCCGCCGAACGAGCGGAACACGGCACGGACGACGCCTCGGAGGACGGCGACGACCATCCGGACAAGGGCTCTTCCACACCCTGAACCCGGACGGCGCACACCAATGCCGTCGGCCCCGTCGAACGCCTGCTCGAAGCCTATTTTCCCCTGTGGATAACGTGCTTCGAGCGGGCGTTTGCCGTCGGACCGAGTGTCACAGTGTGGTTCATGATCACATCGACCGTTCGACTCGATCCCGCGGTGGCCATCCTGCCGCGACGGGACGGAACCGTTCAATTGGGGTGGAGCCCCGAGACCAGCGTCGTCGTCACTCCCCCTCCCGGTGCGGAACCGGGCTCGATACTCGAGATCCTGCGGCTTCTCGCGGCAGGACGTTCCAGGCCTCACATCGTCTGTCACGCAATGACGTTGGGTTTGTCCGCGAACCGAGTGTCGTCGATGCTCGCCGAATTGGACGATTCCGGCCTGCTCGTGCACGGCACGAGTGGCCCGGCGTCGAGCAACGCGGACGCTCCGTCGAGTGAACTGCGCGACATTCGTTCCGTGCATCTCGTGGGCCGTGGGCCGCTCTCGGATGCGCTGACCGCCGGGTTGCGGCGCACCAGTGTCGCGGTGACCAGAACGAGCCTGACCCCGACACGCTATCCGCACCTCGCCGTGAACTCGTGGCAGTACGACGTGGTCGTGCTCACCGACGACCTCGTCGCCGAGCCCCGCCTGGTGACCGATCTGGTGCGGAAAAGGATCCCGCACCTGCAGGTGCGACTGCGGGACGGGAAAGGAATCGTCGGCCCGTTCGTGGTGCCCGGACAGACGAGTTGCCTGCGCTGCGCCGATCTCACCCGCTGTGATCTCGATCCGGAGTGGCCGCACCTGTCCGCACATCTGCTCGGCACGGTGGGCCAGGCGAGTACCGCCACGGTGTTGGCCACGGCGGCGTTCGCGTTCGCGCAACTCGAGACCCTCATCGATCGCACGGACGGAACGATGCCCGAAACCACCGACTGCACGATGGAGCTGAGTTTCGCGGCAACCGGTACGTCCGTGCACAAACGGCAGTGGACGCGACATCCGCATTGCGATTGCTGGTACTGACCGCACGGTCACTCGACCACCCGCCCACCTCGGCAGTCGAGGCCACGGTTTCACCGGTCCGAGCATTTGTCGGAAGGTTCAGCCATGATGGAGCTGTGTCAGACATACCGCGCCGTGGATCCACTCGTACCGCGAAACTAGCCAGCATTCCCCTGGGAATGGCCGGACGTGCCGCGATGGGCTTCGGAAAGAAGCTCGCCGGCGGAAACCGCGACGAGATCGACGCGGACATGGCCGCCAAAGCAGCCGAGCAACTCTTCTCCGTCCTCGGAGAGCTCAAAGGCGGGGCCATGAAGCTCGGTCAGATGCTGTCGGTGATGGAAGCCGCCGTTCCCGAGGAGTATTCGGAGCCCTACCGTGAGGCACTGACGAAGCTGCAGGCTCAGGGCCCGCCCATGCCGGCCAAGACGGTGCATCGCGTACTCGATCAACAACTGGGTACGGCGTGGCGATCACGGTTCGAGAGTTTCGACGACACCGCCATTGCCTCGGCCAGCATCGGACAGGTCCACCGAGCCACGTGGGCGGACGGGCGCGACGTCGCGGTCAAGATCCAGTACCCGGGTGCGGACGACGCCCTGCGGTCGGACCTCAAGACTCTGTCTCGTTTCGCGAATCTGTTCAGCACGGTGCTCGCCGGTACGGACGTCAAGCCCGTGCTCGAAGAGCTGACGGCTCGCACCGAGGACGAGCTCGACTACCGTATCGAGGCAGCCAATCAGCGCGCCTTCAGCAAGGAATTTGCGGGCGATCCTCGGTTCGCGGTACCCAAGATCGTTGCCAGCGCCCCGAAAGTGGTTGTGAGCGAATGGATGACGGGTAGGCCCCTGGCCGATGTGATCGCGCACGGAACTGCGGACGAGCGTAATCGAGCCGGCGAACTTCTGGCGCGGTTCGCGTTCGAGTCTCCCGCGCGCGCGAAGTTGTTGCACGCGGACCCACATCCGGGAAACTTCATGATGCTCGACGACGGCCGAATGGGCGTCATCGATTTCGGGGCATGTGCTCCGATGCCCGACGGCCTGCCTCCGGTCCTCGGCCGGATGGTCGCACTCGCTCGTGACGACAAGTTCGACGAGCTGGTCGAACTGTGCACCGAGAGTGGCTTCGTGGTGCCGGGTCGCACGGTGACGGAGAAGGAAATTGCCGATTACCTTCGCCCGTTCACAGACCCGATCCACACCGAGTCTTTTCACTTCACTCGGGCGTGGCTGCAGAAAGCGGCAGGCACCGCAGCCGATTTCAACAGCGCACAGTTCCGCACCGTTCGCTCGCTGAACATGCCGCCGGAGTACGTGATGATCTTCCGGGTACTGGGCGGCCTGGTGGGAATCTGCGCGCAGCTCGACGCCTATGCGCCGTACATGGCAATTCTGACGGAATGGTTGCCCGGCTTCACCGAGTGAATCACTCGGTGAAGCCGGACCTCCGGATCGAGCTTCATGCCGCGTTCTTACGTGGCCGTCCGCGAGGACGCTTGCGTGCGATGACAACACCCTGTTCCAGGATCTCGCCACCCCATACGCCCCATGGCTCGGCGCGATCCAATGCGGCGCTGAGACAGGTTCGGCGGATGGGGCATTCGGCGCACAGCGCCTTGGCCTGCTCCAATTCGGCAGGGGTGTCGGCGAACCACATGTCGGGGTTCGCCGCTCGACAAGGCACCGACAGCTCGAGCTCCGCCGATTCGGCGAAACTTGTTGCTGCGTAGGTGCTTTCGGACTCTGGTCGGCATGTCGTCCGGATCGTGGCGGTTGACACGTCGGTCTCCTCTACTTTTCGTGCGGCGTCGTTATCGGTTCGAGGGGTAATGCGAACCATGTCGGCCTCACGCTCGGGTAGAGGATCTACCTGAACGACAAAGGCCACGGTCCGCGAGTGCGGGTCCGTGGCCTGGTGGGCAAATCGAAGCATCTACCTACAGTGAAGTCGGTATCTGCTGTCGAACACGGACGCGCGTGGTGCGCGGTGACGTCGATGGGTGTACACAGCGGGTGCTGCCAACGCCAGGACGCCGGGGGCGGAATTCGACCCGAGGGCTTCCGATGCGGACTGGTGCATCGGGCCGAAAGCGGTGGGACGAATCCACGTCTGCGCAACCGAGCCGGCGGCTACGGCCGCAGCAGCGGGCGTACCGACCAGCGCATCGCCGAAGGGCGTTGCACCGCAGACAGGGCTGAGCACGACGGTTGCTCTTGCACCGGCGATGTCGAATGTGTCGATCATGTTCTTCAGCTCCTGTTCTGGTCTCGTGGGCGGACTGGGCAGTGTGCGGTCTCCCGCGACACGAGAAACAGACTAAGCCCCCCGCCGAGATCTGCACAAGTTATTTTTGACCAGCAGTTTTACGGCATCTGTTCGACGGACGGTTACCGGTCGGAAGAGCGCACCACCGTGAGCACGTCCTCGCCGAAGCGCTCGAGCTTCTTAGCCCCGATTCCCGGTATCGCTACGAGTCCACGCTCGTCCTGCGGTTGCTGTTCTGCGATAGCAGTCAACGTGTTGTCACTGAACACGACGTATGCGGGCACCTTGAGTTCACGAGACTTGTCCAGGCGCCACGACTTCAACGCGTCGAGCAGCGCGATGTCCACGTTGGACGGGCAGCTATCGCATCGTCCGAGCATCGTGGCCGACGTGCCGATCAGCGGCTTACCGCAGATTCTGCACTTGGGCCCGGACCTCTTGGCCGCGGGTGCCGCGATGCGCGACGCGGGCGAATCCTCGGGCACCAATCCGACGAGGAATCGGGAGCGGCGACGCGACTTGCGCCCACCCTCGTTACGGGCCAGGGCCCACGACAGGTGCAGGTGGACCCGCGCCCGGGTGACACCCACGTAGAGAAGGCGACGTTCCTCTTCGACGGCGGCCTCGTTGTTCGCACTGGGATCGTTGCCGATCGCGTGAGATATCGGCAGCGTTCCGTCGGCAAGCCCGACGATGAACACTGCATCCCACTCGAGCCCCTTCGCTGCATGCAACGAGGCCAGCGTCACGCCCTGCACCGTCGGTGGATGCCGCGCCTCGGCGCGAGCCGCGAGTTCACCGAGAAGTGAGTCGAGGGTCAGTTCGGGGTCGTGCACCAGCAATTCCTCGGTGAGTTGCACGAGACCTCCCAGGGAGGCCCACTTCTCCCGCGCCTGCGCACCGGTCGGCTCGGTAGCCGTCAACCCCAGTGGAGCCAGCACGGCCCGAACCAGACCGGTCAGGCCGTCCCCGGAACGAGAACCGTCGGGTAGATCGTCTCGGCCAGCAGCCTGGCGCAGTGCATTGACTCCCTGCCGCACTTCGGGTCGAGTGAAGAAACCCTCGCCGCCGCGAACCTGATAGGGAATCTTCAGCTCGGTCAGGGCCTGCTCGTGCGCCTCGGACTGCGCATTGATGCGGTACAGAATTGCGATCTCGGCAGGCTCGACGCCTTTCGAGATCAACCTCTTCACCGCGCGTGCCACTCCGTCCGCTTCGGCGGGCTCGTCGTCGTATTCGAAGAACTCCGGCTCCGGACCGGAATCACGCTGACCGATCAGCTGCAGCCGAGTGCCCGCAATGCGACCCCGCGCGGCACCGATCACGCGATTGGCCAACGACACGACCTCCGGTGTCGATCGGTAGTCACGTTCGAGACGGACAACCGTGGCCTCGGGATACTTGCGAGAGAAGTCGAGCAGGTAGCGAGGGGACGCTCCGGTGAACGAGTAGATCGTCTGATTCGCATCACCGACGACGGTGAGGTCGTCACGATCGCCCACCCAGGCGTCGAGAACCCGCTGTTGGAGCGGCGTCACGTCCTGATACTCGTCGACGACGAAGCAGCGATAGCGTTCGCGGAATTCGTCGGCCACCGAGGAGTGCTCTTCGAGCGCCGCGGCGGTGTGCAACAGCAGATCGTCGAAGTCGAGCAACATGCCGTCGCCGCCGCGCGATTTGAGTTCTTCGTATCCCGCGTACACCGCAGCGACCGTGGCTGCGTCCATGGGCACGTCGCGTCGGTTGCTCGCCGCTATGCGCGGGTAGTCCTCGGGAGCGATCAACGAGCCTTTCGCCCACTCGATCTCGCCCGCAAGGTCGCGGATGGCGTCGGTGGAGGTGGACACTCCGGCCCGGTTCGCCGCCTGCGAGACCACGGTGAATTTGCGATCGAGCAACTGCCACCCGGTGTCGCCGACGACCTGTGGCCAGAAATATTTGAGCTGGCGCATCGCGGCAGCGTGGAAGGTACGGGCCTGCACCGGAGGACCCTCTCCCCCGACGCCGAGTTCTCGAAGACGGCCGCGCATCTCACCGGCCGCCCGCGCGGTGAAGGTGACCGCCAATACCTGGCCGGAGGACACGTGCCCCGCGGACACGAGATGCGCGATGCGTCGAGTGATCGTGCGGGTCTTACCCGTTCCGGCCCCGGCGAGCACACAGACCGGACCGCGAGGGGCCAGCACTGCCGCGGATTGCTCCGGATCGAGACCGGCAGTCATCGCGTCGTCAG
Organism: Rhodococcus sp. 05-2255-1e; assembly: GCF_002259025.1. Classification (NCBI taxonomy): domain Bacteria; kingdom Bacillati; phylum Actinomycetota; class Actinomycetes; order Mycobacteriales; family Nocardiaceae; genus Rhodococcus; species Rhodococcus sp. 05-2255-1e. The sequence continues at coordinate 352,229 of NZ_NOZE01000013.1, forward strand.
CCATGGGTCCATTGTGTCAGTGCCTACCGACAGCGATGTCCGGGCCCGACGCCGCCGAGACTCGCCGAGGCGGCCGTCACGGAACAATCACCTGCGCCCTGCTGTTGACTGTCTCCGTGACCACTACCGAGAACACCCCACAGACCCCGGCCGCGCTGACCGTCTACTCCACCACCTGGTGCGGGTACTGCCGCCGGCTCAAGACTCAGCTCGACGAGGCGGGAATCGCCTACTCCGAGATCGACATCGAGCAGAACCCCGAGTCCGCCGAGTTCGTCGGCAGCGTCAACAACGGAAACCACATCGTGCCCACCGTGCAGTTCGCGGACGGATCGACGGCAACCAATCCCAGCCTCGCCGAGGTCAAGCGCGCTCTCTCGCTCTGATCGGGCGTCAGGTCGTCGCTGCCCACGCCTCCAGCATTCCGCGGGCGATAGAGATGGACCCGGGAAGCAGCAATCGAGACGTCGACTCCGATCCCCAGTCGCCCAGTTCGAGGGCGGCGACGACCTCGGTCCGCTCGAACCAGTGCGCCTCGGCGATCTCGCCGTCCTGGAACGCGAGCGGCTGATCCGGGTCGGCGACGGCCGAGAAGCCGATCATCACCGAACGCGGAAACGGCCACGGCTGACTGCCGAGATATTCGATGCCGGATACGTCCAGCCCCACTTCTTCCTTGATCTCCCGCGCGACGCAGGTCTCCAGCGATTCGCCGGCCTCGACGAATCCGGCCAACACCGAGAACCGACGTTCGGGCCACATCGGTGCGCGCGCCAACAGCACTCGATTCGCGCCGTCGTGAACCAGGCAGATCACCGCAGGATCGGTGCGCGGAAACTCTTCGTGACCCGAGGACGTGCTGGTCCGCGACCAGCCTGCAGCCGACGGAACGGACGGAGCGCCGTCGAGCGAGCTGAACCGCGCACTGGCGTGCCAATTGAGGATGGCCAGAGCCCCGGTGACCATCGACAGCGACACACTGTCGAGGCGCTCACCGTCGGTTCGCAGGTCTCCCAGCGTGCCCTGAAGTAGTTCGACGCGTCGGGTCCACAGGTGCCGGTCGCCATGAATTCCGAGGAAGACCACGTCCTCGGTCGGTTCCGTGGCCACGTCTGCGGCGTCGACGAAGACCAGACCACCGTCGTCCACTGCGAATCTGCCGCGACCGTCCACGTCGAGTATGCGAGCCGTGGACCACCCGGCGGCCAGTGCCGCTATGTCGCGGCGCAATTCCTCGGCCCGGTCGAGCGGTGATCGAGACAGTCGAGGTGGATGGACGAGCTGAAAATTCGGCACGCTCACGACCCTACTGGGCCTGCTCAGTCGGCCACGCGACGGATGTACAGCAGTCGGTCGGTTGCCTCGATCGCGTCGACCTCGGGTGATCCGACCCGGAACAGCTTGCCGCCCCGAACCACTCCCAACACGATGTCGGCCAGGTGACGCGGTGAACCGCCCACCTCGTCCCGCTCCACCTCTCGCTCTGCGACGGCGAAGCCTGCCTCCGGGGTGAGAAGATCCTCGATCATCTCCACGACGGACGGTGTGGACGTGGCAATTCCGAGCAGCCGACCCGCCGTCTCGGACGAGACGACCACCGAGTCCGCGCCGGACTGGCGCACCAGGTGTGTGTTCTCGGCCTCTCGGATCGCCGCGACGATCTTGGCCTTCGGAGCGATTTCCCTGGCCGTCAGCGTCACCAGGACCGCCGTGTCGTCGCGATTGGTCGCCACGATGATGGCCGCGGCATGTTGAGCGCCCGTGAGCCGAAGCACATCGGACTTGGTGGCCGAGCCGTGGACGGTGACCAGACCCATCGCCGAGGCCGCGTCGAGCACGGTCTGGTCGGTGTCGACCACGACGATGTCCGAGGCCGACACTCCGTCGCCGAGCATCGCGTCGACTGCGGTTCGGCCCTTGGTGCCGAAACCGATGACCACGGTGTGATTGCGCACGCTGCGTCTCCATCGCTGAATTTTGAATGCCTGCCGAGACCGCTCGGTGAGAACCGACAGCGTGGTGCCGACCAACAGAATGAGGAACAGGACTCGTAAGGGGGTGATGACCAGAATGTTGACCAGCCGCGCAGACGGACTCATCGGCGCGATGTCACCGTATCCGGTGGTCGACAACGACACCGTCGCGTAATAGAACGCGTCGAGGAACGACAGCTCGCCGTTCTGATTGTCGCTGTAGCCGTCGCGATCGAGGTAGACGACGAACGCCGCGAGAAAGAGAATTCCCAACGCCATCAGAACCCGCTTGTAGATCGCGCTCCACGGGCTGGATTCGATTTCCGGAACCCGCAGCACACCTACCAGCGCGAAATCGGGCTTGTCGGTCAACGCGCCGCTGTCCCCCAGGCGCGTGCGCAACCTACCTCCCACGTCGCCCACCGAGGTGCTCACCGAAGTCGAGATCATTCACGGCACGCAGCGTAACCCCATGCCGCGCTTCTGCGTCGACAACCGACCGCTTCGAGCGGACCGGATGGGCGGATGCAGCACCGTGTGGCACGGTGTGTGCATGACACAGAGACCGAGTCAGGCCGCAGCGCTGCGTCTCGCGGGATTGCTCGCCGGCGCCGGAGTACTCCATTTCGTCACTCCCCAATTCTTCGATGCGCAGGTACCGACCGCCCTGCCAGGTTCGGCGCGGACGTACACCCAGGTATCGGGAGTAGCCGAGCTCGCTGTGGCTGCCACGTTGGCCGCACCCCGCACCCGTCGAGTGGGCGGTGCGTTGGCAGCGGGCCTGTTCGTCGCGGTCTTCCCCGCCAACATCAACCTCGCATGGAAGTACGTACGCAGCTCCAAGACGTCACCGGCCTTGAAGGCCGCCATGATCGCTCGTCTCCCCCTACAGATCCCACTGGTCACCGAGGCTCTGAAAGCTCGTCGACTGGCACCGTAGTGTCGACGTCGTCCACGACGGATCGACCTTCGAGCAACGCCGCCAAAGCTGTTGCGTCAGGCAGCTTTTCGGGCGAGATGGTACGGCCGCTGCGGACGTAGTGGAACGCTGCACGGACGCGATCGAGCGGTACCGGCTCGGCACGACCGACGGACATCAGCTCCGCCCACGCCAGCCGGTACGCCGCCAGCTGCATCGCCACCGCCTGTTGCTCGGACGCCGACGGCTCGGCACCCGTCTTCCAGTCGACAACGGTCCAGCCGCCGTCCGGGTCGGCGAACACCGCGTCGATCCGACCGCGCAGCACTGTTCCAGCCACCGACGTCTCGAACGGCACCTCGACCTCCACCGGACTGCGCAGTGCCCAATCGGAGGCCTCGAATGCCCGCTGCAGAGTGTCCAGGTCCACATCGGCAGAAGCACCGGTATCGGCGGAGCCCGGCAATTCGTCGAGATCGAGCAGTCGGGTCGCGCCGAACCGTCGCTCGATCCACGCGTGAAACGCTGTTCCCCGGCGCGCCAACGGATTCGGGGGAAACGGAAGTGGGCGGCGCAGTCGCGAGGCGAGCGCATCCGGATCTGCCGCCAAGTCGACCAGCTGAGTCACCGACAGGTTTTCGGGTAGTGCGACATCGACCCCGGCAACGGCCCGCGCCGAGCGCTCGGCCAGCAAGGTCCGGACGTCGAAGCCCCACTTCTCCGGGTCGTCCTCGTCCTCGTCTTCGTCTTCGTCCGAATCATGGTGGGAGCCGGCCCTGTCGGCCAGTGCCCGCAGAACGTCGGCCGCGCCACTCTCGATCGCGCCTCGCCGCGGCCCGAGCGGATCTCGCGGCCAGGATGCCGTATGCGGCTCGGCCCCCAACGGGTTGACGGCTCCGGCTTCGGGGGCCGGTGCCCACTGCTCGACCACCGCGACGGCGTCCTCGGCCGTCGAGGTGTACCGGTGGAGCTCGTCGAGAAACTCGGACGGGCCACGAGGCTTCGTGGACGTCTCGTCCCACTGATGCGCCGAGACCAGCAGCACCCGTTCGGTTCTGGTGAGTGCAACGTAGAACAGTCGACGATCCTCCGCGAGCCGACGCCGAGCGAGTGCATCCTTGTGCCGCTTGACGGCGTCCTCGAGGTCCTTTCGGTTGTAGAGGTCCTCGAGCTCGAGTACCGGTACCCCCTCGGAACCTTCACCGTCGAGAGCGCGGTCGCCGCGCAGGGACGGCGGCAGTTCGGCCATCGCCCCGAGCCAGGTCGACGAGGCGTTCGAGGACGGGAACACTCCGGTCGCCACGTGCGGTACGGCCACGACCTCCCATTCGAGGCCCTTCGCCGAATGCACCGTCAGCACCTGTACTCGATGCGGGGCGACCTCGACCTCGCCCGGAGCCAACCCGTCCTCGACAGTCTCTGCCGCCGCGAGGAACGACAGGAATCCGGTGACCGTGGCCGTTGGATTGTCGGCGTAATCGGCCACCACATGGGCGAATTCGTCGAGATGCTCGCGCCCGACTGCACCATCGACACCGAACGGTGTCCGCGCCTGCGCTTCGACGCCGATGCCCATGATGCGTTCGATGTCGGCGACCAGTTCCGTCAGCGGCTGCCCGATTCGGTCGCGCAACAGATGTAGTTCTCCGGCGAGCGCAGTGATGCGTCGGTGCCCGGCCTCCGAATATCGTTCGGCCGAACCTGGATCGGCGATGGCGTCGGCCAGACCGGCCTGCTCCGACTGTTCCCCCGGCAGGGCACTTCCGAGCGCGGCGTCGAGCGCCTGTGGGTCGTCGACACGGCCCGCGGTGCCGTAGCCGCCCCGAATCTCGAGCTCCTTGGCGCGCTGAGCGAGCGCCCGCAGATCGGCGGCCCCGATCTGCCATCGGGAGCCCGTGAGGATGCGCATGGCCGAGCTGCCCGCAGTCGGATCGGCCACCAGACGCAGCATCGCGGTGATGTCGGCGACCTCCGGCACATGCAGCAATCCGCCGAGCCCGACCACCTCGACGGGTAGGCCACGGCTACGCAGCACCTCGGCGATCGGCTCGGCATCGGCGTTGCGCCGCACGAGTACCGCGGCACTGGGCGGAGGCCGGTCCAGTTCGAGGGCGTCGCGGTAGTGCTCGGCTATTCGGTCGGCGATCCATTCCCGTTCGTCGAGGACGGTGTCGGTGACGGCCAGCCGTACATCGCCCGGCACCGCGCCCGGCCGGGCCCGCAGGGTCGGCACCGGTACACCGACGCGGCGCAGGGGGTCGGTGATCAGATTGGCGAGAGCGAGTGCCTCGGGCGGGTTGCGCCAGCTGGTGAGGAGTTCGAGCCGCGGTGCCGGACTGCCGTCCGCCTGCGGGAAATCGGTGGCGAACCGCGGCAGGTTCGCCGCCGACGCCCCTCGCCACCCGTAGATCGACTGCATCGGATCGCCCACGGCTGTCAGCGCCAGGGTGGCATCGCTACCGGATCCGAACAGTGAGGACAGCAGCACCCGCTGGGCATGACCGGTGTCCTGGTATTCGTCGAGCAGAACGAGCCGAAAGCGTTGCCGCTCTGCGATTCCCACTTCGCGATGTTCGGCCGCGACCCGCGCCGCCATCGACATCTGCGAACCGAAATCCAGTGCCCCTTCGTGCCGAAGCGTCTGCGCGAGTCGTTCCACCAACGGCAGCAACGTGATTCGTTGATGTTGGGCATCGAGGATGTTGAGCAGCTCCTTGGTCGGCCCACCACGTTGACGCGGACCGGGGCCGAGTGTGTGCACCAATTTCTCGAGTTCCACGTGCGCCTCGCGCAGCTGGTCGGGGTCCACCAGATGCTCGGCCAGCTGACCGGAGAGGGCGAGTACCGCCTCGGTCACCGACGTGGGATTTCGGTCGGTGTCGAGATCGCCGTCCCACGTGCTGACCACACGATGCGCGAGCTGCCACAGTTCGGTCTCCGACAGCAGCGTCGCGGAGGGCTCGATGGGCAGCAACAGGCCGTGCTCGGTGAGCAGTCGCCCGGCATACGAGTGGTAGGTGCTCACCTCCGGCTCGGCGGCGAGAATCCGTTCGCGCAGTGCCAGACTCGGATCCAGCGCGCGCACCAGATCCGACCCGGCGAGCCGCGCCAGCCGAGCGCGGATTCGGGACGTCAGTTGCTGCGCAGCCTTGCGGGTGAAGGTCAGTCCGAGTACCTGATCCGGATCGACGAACCCGTTGGCCACCATCCACACCACTCGCGCGGCCATCGTCTCGGTCTTCCCAGCCCCTGCGCCTGCCACGACGAGCGTCGGACCGGGTGGGGCGGCGATCACCGCCGCCTGCTCGTCGGTGGGTGGGTGCTTCTGCCCGAGGGCGCGGGACAGTTCGACGGGTGAGACCCGCACGGTTGCGCTGCGCGTCGCCGAGGCGGTCACTGCTCGGTCACCTGCCGTCCTGTCTCGTGGGCCGGGCAACTGGATTTGACGGGGCAATGTCTGCACCCGTCGTTGACTCTGGCTTCGAAGACGGGACCCTGCGTCGCCGAGGCCGCCCGGTGGACGGTGTCTCGCCATTCCTCGAGTTTCTCCGGTGTCGGCACCTCCTGGATCCGCTGCGTTGCGCCGTCCTTGTTGTGCGGTTTGGCCACGAACACCAACCGGGCACCCCCGGGTTCGCCCGCGGGCTCTCCCTCGATTGCGCCCGCGGCAGCGGCGACCTGATACGTAGCCAATTGATGGTGATTGCGCGCGTCTTCCTTGGACATCACCGTTTTGGCCGTCTTGACGTCGATGACGACCGGGCGGCCGTCCGGATCGTGTTCGAGCCGATCGATCCGGCCGCGCAGGGCGACCGCAGGCTCGTCCTCGGATCGGGCGGCCAGAATGCCGTCGACCTGTACCTCGACGCCCGCCTCGGTGAGCTCGCCTCGGGTGCCCTGCAGCCAATTCTCGAACGTGTCGAGCATCGCCCCGGTTCGATCGAGCTCGTGACGCGAGAACCACTGTGATCCGAGATCGACTGCATCCCACGCCGTCTCGAGTGCCCGCCTGAGCTGGTCCGGTGGAATCCGGCCTGCCACCGCCTGCACCAGAGTGTGCACGAGGGTTCCGGTGACGGCGTGAGTGTTGGTGCCGTCGTTTCCTCCGTGACGTTCGAGCATCCAGCGCAGCGGGCACGTGGTGAGCTGTTCCACCGTCGATGGCGAGAGCGGGACCGGCCCATCGCCGAGGTGCCACAGGGGCTCGCTGGTGCTGAGGCCCGCAATTCCGAACCACTCGTCGGGATGTGCGCCTCGGACGCCGGCCTCGGCGAGTGTGGCCAGGTGCCGCGCGGCGCGCGCTCGCTTGTCCGGATCATGTTCGGCGACAACGGGATCACAGACGACCCCGCGAAGCTCGGCGACCAACATCGGTAATGCCAACACCCGGTGCGGGGTCGGCGGCTCGGAACCTTCGGGCAGCGGGACGGGATCTGCGTCGCCGTCGACTCCCCGGAGTTCGTCGACGAATCGGGAGCGGACCAGATCGGTATCGCCCGTGCTCGAGTCCACGGCGGTGACGAGCAGAGTGGAGCGCGCGCGACTGCACGCCACGAGGAAGAGCTTGCGTTCCTCGGCGAGTAGCGGTGCAGCTTTCGACAGTCGTCCGTCGAGGGCCGCAGCCGCGTCGACCTTGCCGGACACCAGATCGACGAGCGTGTCGGTTCCGAGGAGGCTGCCGCGCGCTCGCAGACCCGGCCACAGCCCCTCCTGAACCCCGGCGACCGCCACCAGTTCCCATTCGCGACCGGCTGCCGAGTGCGCGCTGAGCAGCGTCACCGCATCGGCCGGCGCAGTCGAACGATTCGAGCTCGAGGTAGGAATCTGTTGCTGCGCAATGTAATCGAGGAATCCACCCAGCTGCGCGCGCGGCAGCCTGTCGACGTAGGCCGCCGCGGCGTCGAAGAGTGCGACCACCGCGTCGAGGTCTCGATCGGCCTGAGCACCCGCGGACCCACCCCACGCGGACGCGGCGGCCCAACGCCGCTCGAGTCCGGACGCCTGCCACGCAGCCCACAGCACGTCCTCGACTCCGCGGCCCTCCCGAGCCACCGCTCGCGCCTTACGAACGACGCTCAGTGCTCGTCGCAGCGGTGCCGCTTCCACGTCCGACAGACCAGTGATCCACCCGAACTTCTCTCGCGTCTCGCCGGTGAGAACGACTCTGAGCAGTTCGGCCGAATCGCGCTCGCCGCCCGAGACCAGTTCGAGTCTGCGGACACCTCGGCGCAGCCGCCGCAGACCTACCGGATCGGCACCCCCGATCGGGCCGGATAGCAGAGCCAGCGCATCTTCTCCGTCGAACGACGGGTCGGAGATCGCCCGCAGCACCAGCAGCAAGCCCACCGCTCCGTGCTGGCGATGCAACGGCAACTCCGAAGCCGGGGTGATCATGGGGACACCGGCCGCGTGCAGAGCACGACGCAGCGGCGCGACGGTACGCGGGACCGACCGCACGACGATCGCCATCTCGGACCAGGGCATTCCGTCGATCAGGTGCGCGCGTCGCATGGCGTCGGAGATGATCGCGGCTTCCTTGGCAGGCGAAGACACGACGTGTACCCGGGCCTCCGGCTCGCCGAACCGAGCCGTGGCCACCGGCTCGGGACTGCGGTGCCGACCGAGCCCGGGCAGTCGCCCCGCCACGATGTCGGTCAGTTCCGCCACTGCAGGCACCGATCGAAAGTTCCGCGTCAGGACCACCCGTCGAGGCGAGTCCGCATCGAGCAGATCGGCCACGAACGTGGGATCCGCTCCACGGAACGTGAAGACGGATTGATCGGGGTCCCCGGCGATCACGGTCGATTCGGTATCGGTGCCGATCAACCGAATCAGCTGCGCAGCTTGCGGATCGAGGTGCTGTGCATCGTCGACGACGAGGTGCCGGATGCGGGCGCGCTCACTGCGCAGCAGATCCGGGTCGGTGGCGAACGCCATCAGTGCGCTGCCGATGAGCTCGGCCGCGTCGAGGCCCGGTGCCGTGGCCCCTGCGGCTTCGACGCCGACTGCGCCGCGCAGCAACATGGCTTGTTCGTATCGAGCCGCGAATTTGCCGACGGCGATCCATTCGGGTCTGCCGTGCGTGCGGCCCAGCTTGACCAGATCCTCGGGTCCGATTCCGCGTTCTGCGGATCGGAGCATCATGTCTCGCACCGCGGTGACGAATCCTGCGGTACCGAGAGCCGGGCGCAATCGATCCGGCCAGTCGGTTGCGCCGTCCTCGATGTCGCCCCGCAGCATCTCGCGGACCACCGCGTCCTGCTCGGCACCGGTCAGCAGTCGAGGAGGCGGATTACCGTAGAGGGAGGCCTGCAACCTGAGTACCGCGAACGCATAGGAGTGCACCGTACGTACCAGCGGTTCGCGCGTGGCGCGCAGCGCGTGATCGCCGCTGAACAGACCGGCGGTGATCTGCTCGCGGAGCGTGATGGACGCGCGCTTCGACTGAGTGAGCACCAGGACCGATTCCGGATCGCCGGACACGATTCGGGAGACTGCGTAGTCGGCCACGAGCGCTGTCTTTCCCGAGCCGGGCCCGCCGAGCACCTGCCAGGGGTTCCATCGGGGGGCGCCCTGAGCCGCCTCCGCCGCCGAATCGGGAGTCCACGCCAGCAACCGGGCAGCGGAATCGGTCCACCGGCGGGCCGGCTGCGCCACCCTGGGTGCACGGACGAGGGTGACCGTCGCGCCGTGTCTGCCGTCCGTGCTCATGCGGGACATGCAATCACGACCCACCGACACACCCAATTGCGCCATGACAAGAATGCGTTCTAAATCAGTCGAGCAACCCGCCGCTCAGCGCACGCAGAACCGCGCTGGTGCGATCTCTGGCCCCGAGTTTGAGAATCGCCGACGACACGTGGTTCTTCACGGTCCCCTCGGCCAGATGCAACGCGTCGGCTATTGCTCTATTGGTGTATCCACTTGCCACCAGGCGCAGTACGTCGATCTCGCGGGCCGTGAGTGTTTCGGCGATCACGACGTCGCTCGGGCCGTGCTTGCCGGTCCGAAAAGCGTCCAGCAGTCTCTCTGTGATGGCAGGTTGTGCCAAGGTTCGCCCGGCCGCGAGTTCGCGTACGGCACCACCGAGCCGCTCGAAGGTCACGTCCTTGAGCAGATAGCCCTTCGCACCCGCACGCAGCGCCCCGAGTACCAACTCGTCGTCGTCGAACGTCGTCAGAACCAAGACCGGGACCCGTATTTCCCTGTCCTGCAATACCCGAAGCGTCCACAGGCCGTCGAAGCGCGGCATGCGTAGATCGAGCAACACCACATCTGGAGCATCGAGTTCGATCGACGCGACCGCAGCGGCACCGTTGTCCGCCTCACCGGTCACCTCGATGTCGGGATCCAGTTCGAGCAGGCTGCGGATACCCTGCCGAACCAGAGTGTGGTCGTCGACGATCAAGACCGTGATCACGGGGCAGGCACCGTCGCGTGGACCGTGAATCCGCGATCGACCGAAAAGGTGACCGTACCGCCCAGTCCTTCGATGCGCTCTCGGATTCCCTGCAGCCCGTGCCCCGGCTCGAAGTCGGCCGACGCCCGGCCGTCGTCGCGCACCGAGACCGATAGCGCACCGGTCGAATCCGCGCGTAACTCGATCCACATCTCATCGGCATTCGCATGGCGAATGGTGTTGGTGATCATCTCCTGCACGCAGCGGACCACCGCCACCGCCCGAGCTTCGTCGACCCTGATCTCGGGGTCGACCGTAAGATGCACGACCGGTTCGGGCAGCTGCGCAACCAGACGATCGAGCGACTCCCCCAGCACCGGAGTCCTGCTGCGCACTTCGCCGACGGTCGACCGAACGTCGCCGAGCAGGTCACGTGCGATGGATCGGGCGCGAACGACATGCTCGCGCCCAGGCTCGGAGACCTGATGGGACGCCACCTCGAGCTCGAGGCTCAGTGCGGTGAGCTGGTGACCGAGCACATCGTGCAGCTCGCGCGCGATGCGCAATCGCTCGTCGGCACGGGAGGAATCGTTCAACAACGCACTGGCGGTGCGGAGTTCGGCGTGCGCGACCGCAAGTTCCCGGCGCAACCGAGCCTGTCGCAGCTGTGCGGTCACCGACAACGCGCTGGCCACCTGCAGCGCTCCGTAGATCGACATTATCAGCGCGATTTCCGAGATCCGTCCACCCCGAATCGCAACCGACACCCCCACACAGCAGGTGTAGACCGCAACAATGACCGCCACCGACGAGCCGGACACCCGATACACGGCGAACGTCGAGGTGAACACCAACAGAATGGGCAACCAACCTGCAGTCGGGGCGGTCAGCACGAGAACCGGTGCCAGCATCACCTGGGTGGCGAAGCTCGCGCGGACGAGACGATCCGGCAGCCGGTCTTCCCACCACATGCCCGCGGTCTGCACGAGCAGGAAGGCTGCGAACAGCGCAGCCCAGGCCCAACGCGGAACCGAGAGACCGTCGGCGATCGACCGATCGAAGACGACGAGAGCGCCCATCGCGACCGCGAGCGCGGACACGAACGCACCGGCCAGAACGTCGGGTCCGAGGCGTCTCATTCTGTCGACCCTATCGCCCGCTCCACCCGCACGCCCCTGCCGAAAGTCACGATCCCCTTCGGTGACGATCGGCACCTGTGCGCAGGCCATGGCGGATCTAGCGTCGAGATCGACACGATCGAGAAGGGAACATCGGATGGCAGCGATAGACGTTCGAGGCATCACCCAGCGTTATCGAGAGCGCACCGCCGTGGCAGGCGTCAGCCTCTCGGTCCGCGAAGGCGAGACGCACGGCCTGCTCGGGCGCAACGGCGCCGGTAAGACGACCCTGGTCGAAACCATTGCGGGCCTTCGTAAGCCGAGCTCCGGTGCCGTGCGAGTTCTGGGACTCGACCCCTTGACCGACCGCAATCGAGTACGCGCGGTTCTGGGAGTACAGCTGCAGTCCAACGACCTTCACACCGCGCTCACCGTTGAGGAACTGGTCGATCTGTTCGCCTCCTTCTACCGTCGACCCGCCGATCGAGACGCTCTCGTCCGCGCGGTGGGCCTGCACGAGCACCGCCGGGTGCGGTACGAGCGGTTGTCCGGAGGCCAGCAACAACGGTTGTCGGTGGTCCTCGCACTGATCGGCTCCCCTCGGGTTGTCATGCTCGACGAGCTCACCACCGGACTCGACCCGGATGCACGACGCACCGTGTGGCGACTGATCGAGAACCTCCGCGCAGACGGTGTCACCATCCTGCTGGTCAGCCATCACATGGACGAAGTACACCGCCTGTGCGATCGCATCACCGTCCTCGATCGAGGGGCCGTCGCGGCCACCGGCACACCGGAGTCTCTGATCGCCGATGCCGGCCTCGGAGGCGACCACCGGGCCACCCTCGAGGACGCATTCCTGAAGCTGACCGAACGGAGGACGGCATGACCGCATGCGACATCCACGCTGCGCCTCGTCCAGGCCTGCGCGCCACCGGCGCACTCGTCGGGGCCGAAATGCGCATGGTCACCCGGGACACGGCCGGCCTGATCGTCCCCATCGCCCTCCCGGTTCTCGTACTGGTAATGAACGGATCCGGTACGTCGGCCGAAACCGTCGGGCCGGGCGCAATCACAGCATTCGATCGGTTCGTCCTGCCGCTTGCCCTGACCATGATCGTCGCCGTCATCGGAATCGTGAACATGCCGAGCTTTCTTGCGCTTTATCGGAAGTCCGGCGTGCTGAAGAGGCTGTCGACGACACCGATCGGGCCGACGCAGGTGCTGGCTGCGCAGGTGATCACCAGCGCAGTGCAAGCGACACTCGGAATCGGTATCGCTTTGTCCACTGCGGCCCTGCTGTTCGGAATCACTCCCCCGCACAACCCGGTCCTGGTTGCGGCAATTCTGGTGCTGGGTGCAGCGGCGATGTACTCGCTGGGGATCGTGGTGGCGGCCGTCGCACCCACAGCGAACTCTGCCGTCGCGATCGGCCTCACCCTGTTCTTGATACTCGGTGCCGGCGGCGGACTGTTCGGCCCCGTCGCAGACCTGCCCGGTCCGCTGATCGCCGTCGGAGAGCTTCTTCCCTTCGGTGCCACCGTTACTGCGCTGGGGTCTGCCTGGGCCGGAACCCCGATCGACATAGCCGGACCGATCGGGCTGGGGGCCACCGTGGTCGTCGGAACCGCGTGTGCAATCCGGTTGTTTCGTTGGTCCTGAGCAGATGCGGCATAGTGGTTCACGTGCCCGAGTTGAATCTGCATACGTTCGGACCCGCAGACGGTCCCGAAATCCTCGCCGTTCACGGTGTGACCGGCCACGGTGCCCGTTGGTGGGACCTCGCCGAGAATCACCTGCCCGAGGCCCGCATTCTGGCTCCCGATCTGATCGGCCACGGCCGTTCTCCGTCCGTTCCACCGTGGGACATCGACGCTCAGGTCACCGCACTGAAGGCCGTGCTCGACGCCCATGCGCGCGGTCCGGTCGTCGTGCTCGGACATTCGTACGGCGGCGCGTTGGCCGTGCATCTCGCACAGCGGTTCCCGGAGGTGGTGCGCGCGCTGGTGCTGCTCGATCCTGCGATTGCCTTACCGCCGGAGGAGCTGCTCGAGGTCGCCGAGGCCACTGCGAAGTCCCCCGATTACACCGACGCCGACGAGGCGCGTTCGGAGAAGATCCACGGCGCGTGGGCCGACGTGCCCACCGAATTGCTCGACCGCGAGGTCGCCGATCACCTGGTCCCCGCCGACGGCGGGAAGGTCGCGTGGCGAATGTCGATTCCGGCCATCGTTGCGACGTGGGGCGAGCTCGCTCGTCCGATCGTGGTGCCCGCCGAGAGCGTCCCGACCATCGTGGTGCGGGCCATGCGCGTCGAACCTCCTTATGTGACCGAAGAATTCGTGTCCGCGCTCCGAGACAAGCTCGGAGAGAACCTGCGCACCGTCGAACTCGACTGCGATCACATGGTCGGCCAGGCCAAGCCGGCCGACGTGGCCGAGCTGGTGCGATCCCTGCTGTAGATGGCTCCGATCACCGAGGCGCAGGTGGAGCGGGTGCGCGCGTTGGTCGCGTCGATTCCCGTCGGTTCCGTTGCCACCTACGGGGACATCGCGGCGGCGGCCGACCTGTCCAGCCCCCGCATCGTCGGGTGGATCATGCGGACCGACTCCGCCGATCTGCCGTGGCACCGTGTCCTGGGTGCAAGCGGAAAGCCTGCGGCGCATCTGGCGACGAGACAACTCGAGACGCTGCGCGGAGAAGGTGTCGAGATCCGCGACGGGCGAGTGTCGCTGAAGTCCGTTCGCTTCGACTTCGGGGCGCTCCCCCAGCATCCGACGTCGACCACTAATCTCGAAGGATGAACATCGGAGATCGGCTCGGGCAGTTCGATCCACGCCCTACGGCGAAGTTCGCCCTGTCCAAGGCGAGCACTTTCGTCGCCGCGGCCGGCCTGGTGATCGACGAGGTCTCGGGCACGCGGGTAGCGGGGCACATCGAGTTGACCGAGGAACATTTCACGCCCTGGGGCGTCGTGCACGGTGGGGTCTATACCAGCGCTGTGGAAAGCGCCGCGAGCATCGGTGCGAGTGAGGCGGTCAAGGATCGCGGCGAGTTCGCGGTCGGAGTGCACAACGGAACCGATTTCCTGCGCGCCAGCAAAGGCGGACGGGTGGATGTTCTCGCGGAACCGTTGCAGCAGGGCCGCGTTCAGCAACTCTGGCTGGTCACGATCACCGCGACCGACAGCGGTAAGACCATCGCGCGCGGCCAGGTTCGACTGCAGAACGTGCCGCTGCCGACGTGATGGGATCGCACCGGTGAGCGGCTCGTCGACCGAGCCGATCTGCGACGCCATCGTGCTCGCGGGTGGTCGCGGATCGCGAATGGCAGGCCTTGCCGGCTCGCCATCTGCAGAAGTCGACAAGCCCGCGCTCACCGTCGGCGGACGACGACTGGTCGACATTGCAGTGTCGGCCGTCTCGGACTGTCGCCGAACGGTACTGGTGGGCCCCACACGCGACGCAGTACCGGGTTCGGTCGTGCAGACCCGAGAGTCCCCCGCCGGCGGCGGCCCGGTGGCAGCTCTGGCCGCCGGACTCGAAACACTGGACGGCACAGCCGATCTGGTGGCAGTCGTCGCGTCGGACATACCGCTGCTGAATGCTTCTGCGGTGCAGTCTCTGATCGATCACTTCGACCGAGTCGAGACCGACGCAGTGTTCGCGGCCGACGCCACCGGCCGCACCCAGTTCCTGCTCGGAGTCTGGCGCTACAGCGCGCTGCGCTCGGCGGTGGCGGCGCTCGATACCGTCGAGGGTGCCCCGATGCGCGCACTCGTACCGAACGAGCACCGCGTCGTCACGGTTGCCGATATCGAGGACTGCGACACCCCTGCCGATCTGGTCGCCGCGCGCGCCGCAGCCTCGTCGAGATCGGAGGACGTACTCGACATCGACGCCGCGCACGAACGAATTCGACAGCGAGTAGCCGCCCTCCAGGTTCATCGAATTCCGTTGCAGGACACGGCTGGGACCGTGCTCGCGCAACCGTTGGTGGCGGCAACGGCACTGCCTGCGGTCGACATCTCCGCGATGGACGGATTTGCCGTGAGCGGACCCCCTCCGTGGACGCTGAGGCCCGATATCGCCTACGCCGGGACGTCCGGCATCGCCCGACTCGCCGACGGCAGCGCAGTACGCATCGCGACCGGCGCAGCGCTTCCTCCCGGTGCCACTGCGGTCGTTCGCGACGAACACGCGGTCACGACACCGGCCGGCGTGGTGGAACGCGCACCGACGGCGACGTCGACCGACGACACGCGTCGCCGCGGCGAGGACTGGCTTCCCGGAACGGAGTTGGTTGCCTCGGGTACCGCAATCGACACTGCTGTTCGGTCACTCGCCGCGAGCGCGGAGGTGACCGAACTCGATGTGCGGGGACCGGTTCGCGCACGAATTGTCATCAGCGGAAACGAGATTCGGGTATCGGGTCCGCTGGCACCCGGGGAGACCAGGGATGTACTCGGATCGGCGCTGCCGGAGTATCTGGCGCACTGTGGAATCGCCGTCGTGGACGCACTGCTGCTCGACGACACGGCGACCGCGTTCGCCGACCTCTTGGGAAGTACCGAAAACATCGACCTCGTGGTCGTGGTCGGAGCCACCGGAGGAGGTGCCGCCGATCAGCTACGCTCCACGCTCGCCGCCCTCGGTGCCGAAACCGTGGTCGGGCGAGTGCGCGTGCGTCCCGGCGGATCCCAGATCACCGCGACCCTGCCCGACGGTACGGTTGTCCTCGGCCTCCCCGGCAATCCGCTCGCGGCAGTGAGCACGGCGCTGCTGACCGCACCGGCGATCGTCGACGCGCTCACCGCTCGCATTCCGCGTTCACCGCGAACGGGGTTGTTGTCCAATGCATCCGAGGTTCGAGCCCCGATCCCTCGAATCGTTCCCGTGGTGGCCGACGGTACCCGCTGGCGAGCCGACGTCAAGGTCCGGACAGCTCATCTGGCGCACCTCGTCGGCCGTGATGCTCTCGCCGTGATACCCGCCGACGTCAGCGACGACGAGCCGGTGACAATTCTTCCGTTGCCGTACTGAATTCCGAACCGGCCAGCAGCCGAACACCCTCGTGGTACCGCTCGACGACGAGATCGACGATGGCCGGATGCACCCCGAGCGGCGCACCGACGCCGTCGGCTCCCACGTCGGCCAACCGATTGTGGAAGAGCCCACGAGCCAGCAGATAGCTCGCCACGAACACTCGATCGTGCCCGGCTTCCCGCAGCCCGGACACCGCCTGCGCGACGGTCGGCGTACTGGTGGCCACGTATCCGATCTTCACCGGTGTCCGAGCCGCGTCCGCGAGCATGGCTGCCGCGATCCGATGTTCCTGCAACGCACGAGGATCGGACGATCCTGCGGCCGCGAGCACGATGCTCTGGCCGGCTCGCCAGCCGGCGTCCCGGAGCCGATCGACCATCACTCGTGCGAGCACCGGGTCCGGCCCGAGGGCACGGGTGACGGCGACCGACGAGTGCGCACTGTCCGTGATCTCGCGCGGCACGTCGGTGTGGACGTGATAACCCGATGCCAGAAATGCCGGAACGACGACCGCCGATTCCGGAGTGTCGCGCAGTACCTCGGACGGGGACGGCCCCAGCACGTCGACGAAGGCGACACGCGTAGTACCGATCTGCTTCGAGACGGCGTCGGCGAGCGCGGCGACCATCTCCACACCGCGCGGGTTTCGAGTGCCGTGTGCGACCAACACCAAGGTGGGTTCCATCAGTACTTACTCCCCTCGCTCACGGCAACAACCCCCGTGGGTTCGTGTGCATCACAGTCGGATTCGGTCTCTATATAGTCCAACGCGATACGGTAGCCGCGTTTGACCACGGTCTGGATCGCCTTGGGTGCCCCCAGTGAGGAACGGAGTCGGGTCATGGCGGTCTCCACCGCGTGGGTATCGCCACCCCCTCCGGGCAACGAGGCCAACAGGTCTTCACGGGAGACCACGCGCCCCGGATTACGACTCAACGTCTTCATCAGCGCCATCCCGGCCGGGGACACGGGCCGCACCTCCCCGTCGACCACCACACACCGTCCCCGAACACTGACCACATGCCCGCCTGCGTGCAGGCGACCGGTTCTCCTGGGCAGCTCCTCGGCGATGTGACGGGCGAGCGCGCCGAGCCGCGCACGCGCAGGCGCAGTGGTGGCAACCGACAGCTGTTCGAGCGGGGCTGCGGTGACCGGTCCGACGCACACCGGAAGCACCCGCGAACGCATCGACTGCAGCAGAGGCTCGAGTACGCCGTTCTCGTCGGCACGCATCAGCATGGACGCAACCGCCGGTGCCGAGGTGAAGCTGATGGCGTCCAGATCACCGACGACGACCGACTCGATCATGCGATCCATCGGGCTCTGGTCGTCGGGCGCCGTCCAGCGGTAGACGGGCACCGGCACCACTTCGGCTCCGGCGCAACGCAGTACCTCGCAGAAATCCGGAACCGGCTCCCATTCGGTGGTCGCGCCGTGCAGTTGTACCGCTATGCGTTTGCCCTCGACGCCCTCGGCGAGCAGATGTTCGAGCACTTCGGCGGACGACTCGGAGGCAGGCGACCATTCTTCACGTAGATCCGCCGCTCGAATGGCACCGGTGGCCTTGGGACCACGCGCCAACAGTCGCGACGCACCCAGAGCACGACCGAGTTCTTCGGCTCGCCCCCAACCGTCGGCGGCCTCGATCCAGCCACGAAAACCGATTCCCGTGGTGGCGACGGTGATCTCGGGTGGTGCAGCGATGATCGCCGCGGTGACGCGTTCCAACTCTGCGTCGTCGGCGAGCGGGATGATCCTGATCGCAGGCGCGTGCATCACACTGGCCCCACGCCGCTCGAGCAAAGTCGCGAACTCCTCGGCGCGACGCGACGCCGTCACCCCGACGGTGAACCCGGCCAGAGGCATGTTCGCCCCGGCATTTTCGGTCACGTAGATCCGCCGCGGACGAGCACGACACCCTCGACCGTGGCGACCTCGAACGAGCCGAGCGAGACCTCCGCATCGTCGAGGCAACGTCCGTCGACGAGAGAGAAGACCTGCTTGAGCAGCGGAGACGCGACGGTGGGCTCGCCGCCGCGGTCGCCGACCAGACCACGTGACATCACTGCAGCGCGGCCGTAGGGATCGATGTTGCCGACCGCGAACAGTCGTCCGTCGTCGAGCAAGAACAGTGCCGCCTGGGTGCCACCGCGCAGCAGCACCGCCACCCCGCGACCAGGGATGAGAGCGTCGAGGGTGCAGGCCGGGGTCCAGTCTCGCGAAAGATCGTTCGGTACCGAAGTATGTGAATCGATGACAGTCATGGCGTACCTCCTGGTCAGCTATTTGACGCTGCCCGTGTTTCTTGGCCGTTAAGCGGCGATTACCCACCTGTGCACATGCGCTCAGGTTCGTGACCTGTCGGTTGTCAGGAACCCGTCACTCGAGCACGTCACGCTCCGATGCGCGGCATCCCCATCAGCACGGGCACCTTGCGTGCGCCGGACTCGTCGAACGCGATGGTCGGATCGGCCTCGGCCGGAGCGTTGACGAAGGACACGAACCGGCCGAGCTTCTCCTCGTCCTCGAGCACCCCTGCCCATTCGTCCTTGTAGCCGGCGACGTGGCGTGCCATGTCGGCCTCGAGTTCTGCGCCGATGCCCAGGCTGTCCTCGCAGACGACGGCTTTGAGGTGGTCCAATCCCCCATCGAGCGATTCCAGCCACGGTGCGGTGCGTTGCAGGCGGTCCGCGGTGCGGACGTAGAACATCAGATAGCGGTCGATGTAGCTGACGAGTGTGGCGTCGTCGAGGTTGGACGCGAGCAACTGGGCGTGCTTGGGCGACTGGCCACCGTTGCCGCCGACGTAGAGATTCCAGCCGCCTTCGGTGGCAATGATGCCGACGTCCTTGCCGCGGGCTTCGGCGCACTCACGTGCGCAACCCGACACTCCGAACTTGATCTTGTGCGGCGAACGCAGTCCGCGGTACCGGTTCTCGAGGTCGACGGCCATCCCCACCGAGTCCTGAACACCGTAGCGGCACCAGCTGGACCCGACGCAGCTCTTGACCGTACGCAGCGACTTTCCGTACGCCTGACCCGATTCCATGCCTGCGTCGACGAGCCGCTTCCAGATTTCGGGAAGCTGCTCGACGCGGGCACCGAACATGTCGATGCGTTGCCCGCCGGTCACCTTGGTGTACAGCCCGAAGTCCCGGGCGACCTCACCGATGACGATCAACTGCTCGGGCGTGCACTCCCCTCCCGGCATCCGAGGCACCACCGAATAGGTGCCGTTCTTCTGGATGTTGGCCAGGAAGTGGTCGTTGGTGTCCTGCAACGACGCCAGTTCACCGTCGAGAATGTGATCCGACGAGGTGGACGCGAGAATCGAGGCCACGACGGGCTTGCAGATGTCGCAGCCGGCACCCGATCCGTACTTGGCGATCAACGACGAGAAAGTTCGGGTGTTCGTCGCCCGTACGATCTCGAACAGCTCGGCCCTCGACTGAGAGAAGTGCTCGCACAACGACTTCGACAGCACCACTCCCGATGCCGCCAGCAGCGATTTGATCGACGGCAAGCATCCTCCACAGGTGGTGCCTGCCGTGGTGCAGCTCTTCACCGCGGCCAGATCGCACGCACCGTCGGAGATGGCCGAGCAGATCGCACCCTTCGTCACACCGTTGCACGAGCAGATCTCGGCGTCGTCGGGAAGCGCTCCGATGCCGACCTGCTCGGCCGCCGGAGAGATCAACGAACCCGGATCGCCCGGCAATTCGCGTCCGACGAGCGGCCGGAGCAACGAGTACGCCGATGCGTCGCCGACGAGGATGCCGCCGAGCAACGTCTTGGCGTCGTCGGTGACGACGAGCTTGGCGTAGGTGCCCTTGGGTGCGTCGCTGAAGACCACCTCGAGCGCACCCGGAGTTGCGGCCATCGCGTCACCGAAGCTCGCCACATCGACGCCCATGAGCTTGAGCTTGGTCGACATGTCCGCTCCGGGGAACTCCGCTGCGCCGCCGAGCAATCGGTCGGCCACCACCTCGGCCGTCGAGTATCCGGGCGCGACGAGTCCGTAGCATCGGCCTTCGACCGCGGCACATTCGCCGATGGCGTAGACGTCGGGATCGGATGTGGTGCAGCCGATGTCGACCAGAATACCGCCGCGCTCGCCGACGTCGAGGCCGCTCTCGCGAGCCAGCCGGTCCTGCGGTCGTACACCCGCGGAGAACACCAGCAGCGCCGCGTCGATCGTATCCCCGTTGCTCAGCTCGACCGTCAATCCGGCGCTGTCGTTCTCGGTGATCGACGACGTGCCCACTCCCACATGCACGTTCAATCCGAGATCGGTGACGAGGCGGGCCAGCAGCGCACCGCCGCCTTCGTCCACCTGAAGCGGCATCAATCGCGGCGCGAACTCGATGACGTGCGGCGTCATGCCCATCTTCTTCAACGCGTTCGCCGCTTCGAGGCCGAGCAGGCCGCCACCGACGACCACGCCCACGGCTCCCGGTCCAGCGGCGTCGGCGCGTGCACGGATCCTGTCCAGGTCGTCGAGGGTGCGGTAGACGAAGCACGCGGGCAGGTCGTGTCCGGCGATCGGCGGGACGAACGGGTAGGAGCCGGTGGCGAGGACCAGCGCGTCGTAGTCCACGGTGTCGCCGGCCGAGGTGACGACGGTTCGATGGTCACGGTCGACGCGCTCGGCCCGCACCCCGGTACGCATGTCGACCAGGGAGTCGCCCGGATAGTCGTTGCCCGCCAACGCAAGTTCCTTGTGGTCCCAGGCACCGACGTAGGACGACAGACCCACCCGGTCGTACGCCGGCAGAGCCTCCTCGCACAGGATCGTGATCTTCCACTCGGCACCCTCGTCGCGCGCCCGCAGCGCCTCGACGAATCTGTGCCCTACCATTCCGTGCCCTACCACTACCGCGTTCTTCATTGCGGGTCCTTCCGATTTCGTTGCCGTGCAGAGTGTTTCGAGTGCGCCTGCACCGAGCGTCAGACGGCTACCGGAGCGTCGGCGTCGGCGGAGTCGGTCCTGCGCAGGTAGATCGCCCACGTGACGATCGCGCAGACCACGTAGAAGCCGAGGAACACCCAGAACGCTGTGGTTGCCGACTTCGCACTACCGGAGTACGACGCCCGCAGCACCAAGTTGATGGCGACACCGCCGAGTGCGCCGATGGCACCGGCGATCCCGATGAGAGCGCCGGACATCTTGCGGGACCAGTGCTGTTGTTCCTCGACCGTCATGCCCTGCAGTGCAACCGATTTCGCAGCGAAGATCGCGGGAATCATCTTGTACACCGACCCGTTGCCGAGGCCCGAGAGCAAGAAGAGTGCGATGAATCCGATGACGAAGAGGACCATCACAGTGCCGCTGGCCGCCCCGGGCGTCGAGTCGTCCCAGGTGCTGGCCGCTACCAGAATTCCGGTGGAGAACGTCATGGCCACGAACGTGTACAGGGTGATCTTTCCGCCGCCGATCTTGTCGGCGAGCTTGCCGCCGAACGGACGCGACAGCGACCCCAGCAGTGGCCCGAGGAACGCGATCTGTGCAGCGTGCAGCGAGGCCTGGGCCTGCTGAGCCGCCGTGGCGGGTGCCCCGTCGGTCAATCCGGCCAGGAAGTTGATCTGGAGTACCTGCCCGAATGCGAAGCTGAAGCCGATGAACGATCCGAACGTGCCGATGTAGAGGAAGGCGATCCACCATGCGTCGGAGAACTTCAACACGTCGATCATGGAGCGGCCGTTGGTCTTCTGGTTGTCGAGGTTGTCCATGTACAGCGCGGCACCGACGGCGGCGATCGCGATGAACACCAGGTACACGGCGCAGACGATCTCGGGTGCGGTGTTGCCGATGGTAGCGATGACCAGCAGACCGATGAGCTGGATGACCGGTACGCCGATGTTGCCTCCGCCGGCGTTCAGTCCGAGGGCCCAACCCTTTTCGCGCTGCGGATAGAAGGCGTTGATGTTCGTCATCGACGAGGCGAAGTTACCGCCGCCGACTCCGGCGAACGCCGCCACGATGATGTACGTGGTGTACGAGGCCGGGTTCAACATGAAGTACATCGTCAACAGCGTGGGAATCAACAACACCAGAGCGCTGAAGATGGTCCAGTTGCGCCCGCCGAATTTCGCCGTGGCGAACGTGTACGGAATGCGCAGGACAGCACCGACGAGAGTGGGGACTGCCACCAGGAAGAATTTGCCCGCGGCATCGATGCCGTAAACCGACAACGGCATGAACAACACCATCACCGACCAGATCGACCAGATCGAGAAGCCGACGTGTTCGGCGACGACCGACCAGATCAGGTTTCGTTTGGCGATCTGCTTACCGCCGCCTTCCCACGCCTGCACGTCCTCGGAATTCCAATGCGCGATTCGGTGATTCACCGAGACGGGAACGGTTCCGGGCGGAACGGGTGCGGTGGCAGCAGAGCCGGTTTCGGCTGAAGCGCTGCGAGAAAGGCTGGTCACGTATGGCCTCCTGGTTCGGTGAGTGACACCAAGATAGGAAAGCCATGTTGCAGCGGCGCTGCGTGCGGTGACCCGCTGATTAACTCGTTCTCACCCGCTCGTCGACGCGTACGTGAGATCGAACGCGTCGACGAGCCGAGTCACCAGGAGTCTTCGAGCATCCGAGGTCGACAGCACAGATAGCCGCCGACCAGCAGAATCACAACGCATCCGGTGAGCAGCGTCAGCGGCAATCCCCAACCGCCGGACACGGTGTGCAGGAAGCCGAACAGAATCGGGCCGGTGGCCGACACCACGTAGCCCAGCCCCTGGGTGAAGCCCGAGAGCGAGGATGAGCCCACCGCGGTGCGGGTCCTGAGATTGATCAGCGTCAGCGACATCGGAAAGGTCATCGTGCCGAGGCCGATCAGGCACACCCAGATCACCGTTCCGGCGGCAGGCGAGAAGTGCAAGCCGGAGAACCCACAGAGGTAGCACACCGCGGCGACCAGGACGAGGCCGAACGGATTGCGCAGTTTTGCGCAGAGGGTCGGCGTGGCCAGCGACGTGACCAGGCCCATCGCTCCGAACGCGGCGACCGAGGCTCCGGCCAACCCCTCGCCGATACCCGAGTCGATCAACAGCGTCGGCAGCCACGTCAACATCGAATACGTGATCAGCGACGTCATCGCGAACATCATCACCATTCCCCACGCGAGCGAGGATCGATGGATGCGGCCGCCGGATCGGGTGTGCACGGCCGCCGAACCGGCCTCGGCAGAGACGTCCTTCTCGTCGCGACCACGTCGGGCGATCACGACACCGAGCCACGGCAATGCTGCGGCAACACCGACGATCGCCCAGACCCCGATGGAGAGCCGCCACCCGTGGGCATCGGCGACCGGAACCGCGAGCAGCGGCGGAATCATGGTGCTGATCTGGAGTGCACAGATGTAGATGGTGCTGACCACTGCGAGTCGATCCGAGAAGTACCGCTTGACCAGAGGTGGAATGACGACGTTTCCGATACCCATGCCGGCGAGGGCGATCGCGGACAGCGCCAGCAACGACGCCGTGTTCGGCGCGAATGCCCGGGTGGCCATCCCGATCGTGGTCAACGCCATGGCGAGCAGGGCGGCGCGCTCGAGACCGGTGCGCTTGGCGAGAAGCGGTGTCGCCAACCCGAACACGGCGAACATCGCCGGCGGCAGCATCCCGACGACGCCGATGACGGCATCCCCGAACTGCAGATCCGTTGCGATCCTGCCGAACAGAGGGCTGATGGACGTCACGGCGGCGCGCAGCGTCAGCGCAGAAAGAACGATGGCGGCGAACACCAGCAGTCGGCCGCGAACGAGTGATGTACCGGTCTGGGTGGTCTCGGAAACGGTAGGCGCACTCACCGCGTAATCATAGGATGACCGGATCATCGGGTGCAACGCAGTATCATCGTCGGCGCAGCACCCCGAGCACTGCACCGCCCCCAGAACGAGGAGCCTCCGTGCGCCAGGTCCACCGATCGAGCCTGATCACCCAGGTCACTGCAGCCCTGCGCGACGAGATCACGTCGAAACGATGGCCGGTCGGCAGCAGAATTCCCACCGAACCGGAGCTGTGCGAGATGACCGGCACCGGGCGAAACACGGTTCGTGAGGCCGTTCAGGCACTCGTCCACGCCGGCATGGTCGAGCGACGGCAGGGGTCGGGAACGTTCGTCATGACCTGCTCGGACCTCGGCGGCACCCTGGGCAAGTACTTCTCGGACGCCCGTTATCGCGACGTCACCGAGCTCCGGGAAACTCTCGAGGTGACCGCAGCAGCATTGGCTGCGGATCGACGCGACGAGCACGACATCCGAGAGATGAACGACGCCCTCGAGAACCGCAATGTCGCCTGGTCGAGCGGCGACGTGCCGTTGGCCGACGCCGTACGAATCGACGCGCGCCTGCATCGGAGCATCGTCGCCGCCAGCCACAACGCGATCTACCTGGAGTTCTACGACTCGTTGCTACCGGTGATCCACGAGACGATCAGAGAACACGCCACTGCTCACGACGACGACTACGTCGCCGAGCACACAGCCCTCGTCGACGCGATCGTGGACGGTGATTCGGCCCGGGCAATCGCCTCCGCCCGGTCGCTGTTCCGCGAACTCTCCGCCCCTCCGGGCCACGCGCCCGAACCTACAGAATGAGACGCACCAGATCTGCCGTGCGCGCGAGGCCGGGAAATGCCTCCGACGTCGACCGCGGATGAAGTGCGTGCACAGCCAGACGAAACATCAACGCGCGCAACAGCATCTGCGGCCATTCCGGTAGATCGTCCCACCGGCCCACCAGACCGTCGTCGGCGTCTCCCCACGAGAGCGCGTCCACCACGGCGACGCCGGCAGCCCACGACGCCGGACGCCAGTACGGGGTGATATCGCTGATCCCCGGAGCATCGCTGCCGGAGAACAACACCGTCCCGAACAGGTCGCCGTGTACCAATTGGTCCGGCGATTCGACGGGCTTACGCAGTGTCGCAAGCTGTTTGACCAATTCGAGGCTGCTCTTGCCGTCACTCGACGACGGCTCCGGCGCACCCGCACCGCGAGCGGTCCGTAGCGGAACGGCCTCCCAGGCGGCCCGGTCGGCCGCGACGAACACGTCGACGTCGGCCCACGGGGCGACGGGTGGCTGCACCAAGAAGCGGGGACGTTCCAACTGCGCGGTCGCTGCGTGCAACCGCATGGACAACGAGACCACTTCGTCGTGGCGAGGCTCGGGTTCGCCCGCGACGAACGTATCTGCACGCCAACCGGACACGACGTATCGACCATCGGTCGAGCGCACCGGTCGAGCGAGGCGAACACCGTCCACAGTCAGTGTTTCTCGCACCTTCGCAGACCAGGCTGCGCGAGCATGATCGGCGACGGGCGAGAGCACGACGTCACCCAGACGCCACCCTCCGTCCCAGTCCGCACCCAGTGGCGCAGGCTCGACATCGCGCAGCCCGAACGTAGAGATCACGTGCTGAGGAGGTTCGACAGAGCTCACGAACGCCACGGTACCGCCGATCGGGCAGAGCTCTGCGGACGACGCGCGCATGCGGCCCTGCCGCCACGTCAGTAGATGGGCAGGCCGGGCTCGATCTGCTTGGCCCACTCCACGATTCCGCCGTCGAGATGGGTTGCGTCGGTGAAACCGGCACCGACGAGAGCGTCGAGAACCTCCGCGGACCTGATGCCGGTTTTGCAGTACAGAACGATCGGTACCTGCTGTGGCAGTTCGGCCAACGCCGCCCCGGACAGAATCCGCCCGCGCGGTATCAGTCGAGCGCCCTCGATCCGGACGATGTCCCACTCCACCGGCTCACGCACGTCGATCAAGGCGACCTCGCGTCCGGAATCCAACATCGCCCGTAGCTGCTCGGGGCTGATCGAGGCGTCGTCGGATTCGACGGCCGGCACCACCCCGCAGAAGGCGTCGTAGTCGATCAGTTCCGTGATCGGGGTTCGGTGCGGATCACGGGCCAGTCCGACGGTTCGGTAGCTCATGGCCAACGCGTCGTAGATCATCAGCCGTCCCAGCAGCGTCTCGCCTATTCCGGTGATCAACTTGATGGCTTCCGTCACCATCACCGACCCGATCGAGGCGCAGAGCACGCCCAGGACGCCACCCTCGGCGCAAGAGGGCACCATTCCCGGCGGCGGAGCCTCGGGGTACAGATCTCGATAGTTGATCCCGACGCCGCCCGGAGCTGCATCCCAGAACACCGAGACCTGCCCCTCGAACCGGTAGATCGAACCCCACACGTACGGGATACCGACCAGTGCGGCCGCGTCGTTGACGAGGTATCGGGTGGCGAAGTTGTCGGTGCCGTCGAGAACGAGATCGTAATCGCCGAAGATATCGATCGCGTTGGACGAGTCGAGGCGGACCCTGTGCAGCACCACCGTGACGCCGTCGTTGAGTTCGAGGATCGAGTCCCGTGCGCTGTCGGCCTTCGGTCGTCCGACGTCGGACCGCCCATGGATGACTTGTCGCTGGAGGTTGGACAGCTCGACGTCGTCGAATTCCACGATGCCCAGAGTTCCGATGCCGGCGGCCGCGAGGTACAGCAGCGCAGGCGAACCCAGTCCGCCGGCTCCGACCACGAGCACGCGGGCGTTCCGCAACCGCTTCTGGCCGTCCGTTCCGACGTCCGGAATGATCAGGTGACGGCTGTACCTGGCAACCTCCTCGGAGGTCAGTTCACCGGTGGCTTCGACCAGTGGCGGTAGGTGGACCACGCTCAGCGACTCTCCTCGACTCGACGGGGCGACCACATAACTGCGTTCGCCGCCTTCGAATCTAATCCGCGATCGCTCACCCGCGTGGATAGGGCCACGGGTTGAACCGGCAGGTCTTGCCGTCCATGGGCACGACGCCCTCGGGGTCGAGCCGCGCGATGTCGTCGTTGGCCGTTCCGAACGTCTGCTGCATCATCACCGGTGCCAGCCCGCCGTCGGTTTCGCACGGCTGATGCTGCTGGTAGCCGATGGCGTGCCCGACCTCGTGGTTGATCTGATACTGACGGTACGAACCGATGTCTCCCTGGAAGGAGATCGCTCCGCGTACCCATCTGGGTTCGTTGAGCACGACCCGTTCGATGCCGGGGTTGTAGCAGGACACCTCGAGTTGGATGTCGTATCCACACGCCTGCCGAATGGACATCTGCGACGTCAGGGAAATCCGGAAATCCGGGTCACCCTGATCGATACGGCGGAACGCGAAACGCGGGTCGTTGGTCCAGCTCTTGGGGTTGGCCAACGTCTGATCCACCAGACGGCCGAACGACTCGTCGCCGCCGAAACCGACGGTGTCCACACCGTCCTCGACCTCGACGGTGTAGGTGAACACCCGCTCGGTTCCCTGGCCGACCTGCTCGGTGCTCCCGGCGACGGTGTGCCAGGTGCCTGCCCCCTGCACCGCGAACGGTCCACCGTCGGGCAGCTCACCGGACGAGATCGTTTCCGCGAAATTGCCGTCGGCCTGCGGCGGGACCCCGATGATTCCGGTTCCGGACGTATCGGAGCTCAGCGTGCCGAACCCTGGGTCCTGCGAGGTGCCCTGAGAGGCGGTGCCGACAACCGGGTCACCGGCCCGAACGGCATCGACGACCACGAGCGCGGTGACGGCGATCAGAATCGGTACCGCGTACGCCCGCCAGCCGTAGGTGGCGGCGAACTTTCCCAACTTGGTCTGTTTACGCACGTCACGCTCGGGGCGGCGACTGCGGTCCTTGACCTCGCGCTGCGTCGGGTCCCACTGCGCGCGCAAGGGCTGATGCGACCCACGACCACCCACGCCTCGTGGAAGATCGTCCGACCGCTCGTCGAACCCGCCGGACTGCACACCGCCGCGAATTCGCGGCTCGCCTCGGTCAGTCACTCGCTCACGATCTCACAATCCTGCTCGCTCGCCGCTCGGCACGCCGATACCGGGGACGGATCTATCGGGCTCTCGGTACGACAAACATCGTACAAACAAACCATCCGATGTGATTCGAGATCGACCGTTTCCGACAAGGATCCCCCAGGATCCCAGCGGTGCCGACGGCCACGAGTATCGTTGCCCGTGATCTGCGCTACGAGCGGTCCGAACCGAAGGCCACCCGCCGAAAGTTCACGCCGGACCGCACGTTGTCGAACCAAGACGAGCGCAGCTGTCGACGCGATGGGAACATATTTGATGACAGATCTCGACGACCGGAGGTCCTCCGACCGTCCGGCCACCACCGGCAACCGCCGCAGCGCCAGGCTGCCGCGTGATGCCCGTCGGGCGCAACTGCTGGCTGCTGCGAGCGAAATCTTCGTGACCCGCGGCTATCACGCGTCGGGAATGGACGAGATCGCCGAATGCGCCGGAGTCAGCAAGCCGGTTCTCTACCAGCACTTCCCCGGCAAACTCGAGCTGTACCTGGCGGTACTGCAGAGCTACGTCGACACCCTCATCGCCGGGGTTCGTCAGGCTCTGCGTTCGACGACGGACAACAAGCAACGCGTCCGCGCCGCGGTTCTGGCGTTCTACGATTTCGTCGACACCGACACCCAGGGTTTCCGTCTGGTCTTCGAGTCGGATCTGATGGGTGACCCTCAGGTCAACGCCCGCGTGGAGCAGGCGACCGAAGCATGCGTCGACGCCGTCTTCGACCTGGTTGCCCACGATTCCGGACTCGATCCGTACCGGGCACGAGTGCTGGCCGTCGGCCTCGTCGGTGCCAGCCAGTTCACCGCGCGCTACTGGCTGGAAGCAGATCGGCCGATCTCCAAGGAAGACGCCGTCGACACCACGGTCTCACTGGCCTGGGGCGGCCTGTCGCACGTTCCGCTGCAGTCTCCGTAACCAGCCGGTCGGGCATCCCGCCCACATACGCCACACGCCCCTCGTTCGAGAAGAACGAGGGGCGTGTGGTGTTACCGGCCGTCTCAGGTGGTTGCGAACCCGACCTTGCGAGGATCGGACGGGCCGATCTCGACGTACGACACCTTGGCGGTCTGGATCAAGAACTTGCGTCCCTTCTCGTCCTCCAACGACAGCACTCCGTCCTTACCTGCGAAGGCGGTCGATACGAGCGCTTCGACCTCGGCCGGGGACTGCGCACTGTTCACGACGAGCTCACGGGAACTCTCCGACACACCGATCTTGACCTCCACGGTCAACCTCCGAACTCTCGACAACTGACGCTGTTCTCGCCAGGCTAGTGCAGCCCGCGTGCCGCAGCCGCTTCCAGGCCTGTGCTGTCAGCGAACACCGGCGGGGACCCGCCCCGCCCGGTGCCCGATCGAGCCGATCAGTCCAACCCGAGCGAGGACATCCGCTCGGCATGCTGCTCCTGCATGCGATCGAACAGAGCGACGACCCCGTTGAGGTCGCCCGACGCGGTGATGACGAGATCGGTCAGCGACTCGCGCTGCGCGAGCACGAACTGGGCCTGCGTGATCGCCTCGCCGAGCAGTCGACGCCCCCACAACATCAGGCGTGCCTTGTCCTGGGAGCTCGCCCGGACCCGTTCGGACACCTCGTGGACGACGAACTCCGAGTGCCCGGTCTCGGCAAGGACATCGCGGACGATCTCCGCGACGTCGGGGGCGAGGCTGTGCGCGATCTGCCGGTAGAAATCAGCGGCGATTCCGTCACCCACGTATGCCTTGACCAACGACTCCAACCAGGTCGACGGCGTGGTGGAGGCGTGGTACTCGTCCAGAGCCCGCACGAACGGATCCATCGACGAATACACGTCGAGGCCACGGTTGGACAAAGCCTGTTCCAACGTCTCGAAATGACTCATCTCGGCGGCGGCCATACTCGCCAGCGCCACCCGGCCTTCCATGGACGGAGCCATTCGAGCGTCCTCCGCCAACCGGTAGAACGCAGAGATCTCGCCGTAGGCGAGCACGGCGAACAAGTCGGGAACGCCCGGGTGATCGTGTGCGATCGCGGGCTCCCCTCTGTCCGGATCGCTCGACCCGACGAGGGCGGTGGATGCAACTGCGGGCGACGACGACTCCGACGAATGGGCTCCCATTCCACGAATCGTAGACCCGTGTCCGACGCCCCGTCGCGGGGCGCGTCACACCTGCCGCGACCCGTCGACCGTGGAGAATCGGGCCGGGCAAGCTACCATGGTGTCGATCGTTGCTCGCGGACCTGTCACACGGACCGAAAGCCGATGCGGCGATCATCGATAATGTGTGCGCACCTGATCCGGGTCGCCTCGAGAGCTTCGCCGCAGCGAACGTCACAGTTCGCGGCCGCGCTGAGGCTGACGGCGACATCACATCGGATTGAGGGCATCGACTTCGGCCGGCAATAGGCCTGTGCCCTTCCTTGTGCGTACGTTCGACCACGAGGAAGGCCAGTCCCCTGAGCAAGATAGTCGTAGACCAAGAATCCGAGACCGGCGACACGACCCTGTCTGCCCAACTGGACGACACGCATGTGCCACCGACGTTCGCCGAGTTGAACGTCGACGCCGACATCGTTCGTGCACTCGCCGACATGGGTATCGAGCGCACCTTCGCCATCCAGGAGCTCACTCTTCCGCTGGCCATCGCGGGCGACGACCTCATCGGGCAGGCCAGGACCGGAATGGGCAAGACCTTCGGTTTCGGTGTGCCTCTGCTGCATCGTCTCGCCACGGAGAATTCCGGAACGACCCCGCTCGACGGCACGCCACGCGCGCTGATCATCGTGCCGACCCGTGAGCTGTGTGTTCAGGTCAGCTCCGACCTCGAGAATGCATCGAAGTACCTCAGCGGCGCGAACGGCCCGGTGAAGGTTCTTTCCATCTACGGCGGCCGCCCGTACGAAGCTCAGATCAGCGCGCTCCAGAACGGCGTCGACGTCGTCGTCGGCACTCCCGGCCGTCTACTCGACCTCGCCAAGCAGAACCACCTGATCCTCGGCAAGGTCGGCGTCCTGGTTCTCGACGAGGCCGACGAGATGCTCGACCTCGGGTTCCTTCCCGACATCGAACGCATCCTGGGCATGGTCCCCGACAAGCGTCAGACGATGCTGTTCTCCGCGACGATGCCCGGCCCGATCATCACGCTGGCGCGCACGTTCCTGACGCAGCCGACGCACATCCGGGCCGAAGAGGCGGAGTCCTCCGCCGTGCACGATCGCACCGCCCAGCACGTCTACCGGGCGCACGCACTCGACAAGGTCGAGATGGTCGCCAAGGTGCTCAAGGCGGAAGGCCGCGGCGCGACGATGGTGTTCACCCGCACCAAGCGCACCGCGCAGAAGGTCTCCGACGAGCTCGCCGAGCGTGGCTACTCGGTCGGCGCGGTCCACGGAGATCTCGGACAGGTCCAACGCGAGAAGGCTCTCAAGGCGTTCCGCACCGGCAAGATCGACGTGCTGATCGCCACCGACGTCGCGGCCCGAGGTATCGACATCGACGACGTCACCCACGTCATCAACTACCAGTGCCCCGAGGACGAGAAGACCTACGTCCACCGCATCGGCCGTACCGGCCGTGCAGGGCGCACCGGTATCGCCGTCACCCTCGTCGACTGGGACGATATCCCGCGCTGGCAGCTGATCGACAAGGCCCTGAATCTGGGTATGCCGGATCCGGTCGAGACCTACTCGAGCTCGCCGCATCTGTTCGCCGAGCTCGATATCCCCACCGATGCGACCGGCACCGTACGCAAGGCGGCACCCGCGCGAGCCGCAGAGCAGGCCGCTGACAAGGCCCCCGACACCGAGTCCGCAGCACCGTCGGCAGAGGCGTCCGCACCGAGCAAGCCGCGCCGCTCACGCAGCCGCCGTCGCACCCGCGCGGGACAGGACGGGGACCAGGCCTCGACCTCGACCGACTCGGCCAACGCCTCTGCATCGACCGCGAACCCTGTTGCGGCACAGTCGGATTCGACCGATTCGTCGACACCGGAAGCGTCGACCAAGACCGCTCCTCGTCGCCGACGCCGTCGCCGCACGAGCGGATCGTCCGCCGAGACCGGACCGTCGACGGCGAGCGCGTCGGAGTAGTCTCCAGCCGTGCTGGCTCCAGAACGTAGGTCGAGAACCGATCTCGTCGTCGCGGCAGTCATCGCGGTGACGGTGGTCGTGGCCGCGAGCGTCGCTTGGCTCACGGGTGACGCTCGGGGCACCACCTCTGTCACGGCCGACAATCCACTCGCGCCGTCCGAGGCGGCCGCCTCCGTGCCCGCCGCCCTGTCCGAGTTGTGGCGGGCACCGAGTTCGGCGACGGATTCGGCGCATACGCCGGTTCCGGTCGTGACCGGTTCGGCAGTCGTGACCGCCGATGGCGGTTCGGTCGTCGGCCACGACCCCCGTTCCGGCGACCCGGCGTGGTCGTACTCGCGAGACCTACCCCTGTGCTCGGTGATCGCCTCCTGGAACACTGCCGTCTCGGTCTACCGCGACGACCGCGGTTGCTCGCAGGTGACCACGCTCGACGGATCGACCGGCGTCCGCACAGCACAGCGCACGTCCGACGCAGACGACTCGGTGTACCTCTCGTCCGACGGCACCTACGTGACCTCGCGAGGTGACACTCGGATGGAACTGTGGCGCTCGGACATGGTGCGCACACTCGAATACGGGCGCGTCGATGCTCCGGTCAACCCGGGTACTCAGCCGAGAACCGGATGCACGCTCCTGTCCACCACGTCGTCCAATTCGCGGACGGCGGTACTCGAACAGTGCCCGGGTGAGCCGGCCGCACGACTGTCTCTGCTCAACCCTGCCCCCAAGGATGCGAGCGAACCCGAGGAGTACGGATCCTCGGTGGTCCCGGATCTCGTCACCTCGGAGCAGGAGCCGACATCCGGACGCGTCCTGGCTCTGACGGGAAGCCTTGTCGCGCTGTATGTTCCGTCCGCAAACGGTGCCCCTGCGCGCATCGCGCTCTACGACGACACCGCCACGGCCGTCTCCGAGTTCGCTCTCCCCGCGGGCCTCGGCCCAACATCCGCACCGCCCGCCTCGCCGGCAGCGAAACAGGGTTCGGTGTTCACCTGGTTCACCGGCTCCGGAGTGCAGGCACTGAACTCCACCGACCTGACTCCGGCGTGGTCCATGCCCGGGGCCCTCGGCAGCGGTGCCGTCATGGCCGGCAGGCTACTGGTTCCCGTGCCCGACGCGATCGCGGTGGTCGAGCTCGCCACCGGCACGGTGATTGCCGAGATTCCGATCGATCGCGGCGACTACGACGGACCGGTGCAGACCTCCGTTATCGGCGATGTCGTCGTCGAGCAGCGCGGTTCCGACCTGGTCGCGCTGGGTTGATCGAGGACGGCCGATCGGAGGAGCTACTCCGCAGGGTCGTACGTCTTCAGTTCTGCTGTGCCCTCCCAGTGGGCCAACAAGTTCTCGGCCAGCTCGCGATACGCCTGCGCGCCCTTGTTCTTTCGCCCCGACAGCACTGTTGCGCCGGATGCACTCGCCTCCGCGAAACGCACCGTCCTGGGGATCGGCGGAGCGAGGACCGGCAGCGAGTACCGATCGGAAACATCGCCGAGCACGTCTCGGCTATGGGTGGTACGGGCATCGAACAGGGTGGGCAGTGCACCCAGCAGTGCGAGGTCGGGGTTGGTGATCTGCTGCACCTCGGACACCGTCCGCAGTAGTTGTCCGACGCCGCGGTGAGCGAGCGTCTCACACTGGAGCGGGACCAGAACCGATTGCGCGGCCGTGAGACCGTTCAGCGTGAGAACACCGAGCGAGGGTGGGCAATCGATGACGACCACGTCGAAATCCTGCAGAATCGGTGCCAGAGCACGCTTGAGTGCGAACTCGCGACCGGCGCGCATGAGCAACAGCGCCTCCGCACCCGCGAGGTCGATCGTGGCGGGCAACAGCACGATCCCCTCCGCCGTCTCGATCAGCACGTCCTCGACCTGTGCGTCCCCGGTCAATACCTCGTGCACCGACGAGTCGAGCTTGTCCGGGTTGTGACCGAGCGAGAACGTCAGGCATCCCTGCGGGTCGAGATCGACCACCAGAACGCGTCGGTCGAGTGCGTGCAGCGCGGCTGCCAGCGAGGCGACCGTAGTGGTCTTGGCCACGCCGCCCTTCTGGTTCGCTACCGCAAGAATTGTCGTCACGCCCTGATCCTTGCCTAGATTCGCCGCTCGAGCGAGGTTTGTCGGTTCCGGGCGCGTCAGTGCATCACGATCGGCGGCGCGGATTCCTGAGAAACGTGCTTGGTTCGGGGCAGGAAGAACGCGGGCACGAACGTGATGACGATGAGCACCAACGCGACCATGAAGGTGGTCCCGAACGCGCGCGCCGAGATGTCGAATGCTTCGAGCTGGCTCGAAGCCGTCAGCGTCGGCTTCTGCTGCGCGGTCAACACCACCGACATCAACGCGGTTCCGATCGATCCGGCGGCCTGCTGGACGATGTTCATCAATGTCGAACCGCGAGCGACTGTTTCGTTCGTCAACGTCTGCAGCGCAGCAGTCATGATGGGCATCATCGTCGAGCCGAGCCCCAGCCCCATGACGAACAAGGCTCCGATCAACAACGTGTACGACGTGCTGGTGCCGACCTGGGTGAACACCGCCATGCCTGCGGTGATGAGGACCATGCCCATCAGCACGATTCGTCCTGGACCGGTCTTGTCCGCGATCACTCCGGCGATCGGCATGGCTATCATCGCGCCGATACCCTGCGGTGCGAGAAGCAGCCCGGCCGACAGTGTGGACTCGCCGCGGAGCAGAAAGTAGCTGGGAAACAGCAACCCTGCGCCCATGAACGCGACCATGAAGAAGGTGGTCGTGATGACTGCGACGGTGAGTGAACGGTTCCGGAAGAGCCTCAGGTCGATCAACGGATGCTCGACGCGCAGAGCGTGGAAGACGAACAACACGATCAGCACCAGGCCCACGATGACCGGAACCAGCACCTTGACGGCCAGTACGGTCTCGGTTTCGACGACCGACGACGCACCGTAGAGAAACAGGGCCAGACCGGGCGAGAGCATCAGCATGCCGCGGAAGTCGAACGATTCCGACGGGGTCGGATTGTCTCTCGGAAAGATCACGATTGCGGCGATCAGCGCGAGAATGCCGATCGGCAAGTTGATGAGGAAGATCCAGTGCCAGCTCGCGGCCTCGATCAGCCACCCGCCGAGGATGGGGCCCGCGATGGGCCCGATCAGCATCGGCACACCGAGCACGGCCATCACCCGGCCGATTCGTTCGGGGCCGGCGGCACGCGTCATGATCGTCATGCCCAGGGGCATCAACATGCCTCCGCCGAGGCCCTGCAGTACGCGGAACACGATCAACGACGTGATGTCCCAGGCGAAACTGCACAGCACCGAACCGAGAACGAACAGCACCAGTGCCGTGATGTAGAGACGCTTGGTGCCGAAACGGTCCGCAGCCCAGCCCGTCAACGGGATGACGGTGGCCAAGGCGAGGGTGTAACCGGTCATCGTCCAGGCCGCGTTGGCATACGTGGTCTCGAACACGTCGGTGAACGTCCTCAAGGCCACGCTGACGACGGTGACGTCGAGAATCGACATGATCGCGCCGAGAACGACGACACCGGCGATCTTCAGCAACGCTCCGTCGAGCTTCTCCGGGGCACCGGAGGGCGCGGGCTTCTGCAAGTCGGTCATTGTTCTCCAGATCGATGAGAAGAGCTACGAGGTCAAATGCAGTGAGCACACTGACGGGCAGGACTGCGTTGCCTGCGACGGTGAAGATCCAGAAGAGAATAACCGCCCGGTAGGTCTGGACTCAATCGCGTTTTCGGACACATCCACCGGTTCGGTATGACGAAGCCCACACCCGACCGGCAGGCATGATCGTGTGCATGACCAACCACGGAGCCGTCGAGGCCGGCCGAGTCGTTCTACTCCGTCACGGGGAAACCGAATGGGCCCTCGCGGGTAAGCACACCGGAAACACCGATGTTCCACTCACCGCGCACGGTGAGCAGCAGGCAGTCGAGGCCGGCTCACTGCTGACTCTGCTGAATCTGCGCGACCCGGTGGTCATCAGCAGCCCGCGCGAACGGGCCCGTCGGACAGCCGATCTCGCGGGGCTCCAGGTCGATCGAACATGGGATGCGCTGTCGGAGTGGGACTACGGCGACTACGAGGGCATCACGTCGTCGGAGATCCACGAGACAGTGCCGCACTGGACCGTCTGGACGCACCCGTGCCCGGGCGGAGAGTCGATCGGTGACATCGCTGTTCGCGTCGAACTGGTGTTGTCCGTTGTTCTTCCACTGCTCGAAGGCCGGGACGTGGTGCTGGTGGGACACGGCCATTTCTCGAGAGCACTGATCGCCGGCTGGACGGAAGCGTCCATCACCGAAGGGAAGCGCTTCGCATTGTCCCCGGCCGCCTATTCACTGCTCGGTTTCGAGCACTCCTTTCGACAGCTCATCGCCCACAATGTTCACCCCTCGATTCTCTCGGCAGCCACCGATCGCTCGATCGGCACCGAACCGACCGGAGGTCCACGATGATCCGACGCGCCACCGAAGACGATGTATCCGCCATCTGCGGGTTGGTCCACGAACTGGCGGAGTACGAGAAGGCGTCCTCGTTGTGCACTGTCCGAGATAACCAACTTCGGTCGGCTCTGTTCGGTGAGAATCCGTCGGTATTCGCGCACGTCGCCGAGCACGACGGCGTGGTCGTGGGGTGCGCTCTGTGGTTCTTGAATTTCTCCACCTGGGACGGGGTCAACGGAATCTATCTGGAGGACCTCTACGTGCAGCCGGACGCACGCGGCCATGGGTTCGGAACCGCACTGCTGGCAGCGTTGGCGGCCGAGTGCGAAGCCAACGGCTACACGCGGCTGACCTGGTCGGTGTTGGACTGGAACACCCCGTCGATCGGGTTCTACCGAGCGTTGGGCGCGCAGGCTCAGGACGAGTGGACCACATTCCGATTGACCGACGGTGCCCTGAGGGACCTGGCAGCGACAGCGTCCTAGAGACGCGGTTCGTCGTCGACGTCGCTGTACTCGGCCGCCATCCACTGCGACGAGGGTGGACTGAACAGCAGCACCAGCACGGCAACCACGACGATTCCCAGAACGATGCCGTAGACGGTCTGATGTGAACCGGTGAGCAGCGACCACACGACCGGAAGCAGCAGTAGCTGTACGACGGTTGCCAGTGCCCTCCCCCACCGTTTGCCGAGAATCAGGGCGACGCCTGCAGCCCCGACGCCGAGGCCCAGCACGCCGAACCACCCGGCCGTGCCGTACCCGTTCGCGACAGCGTTGTCGCCCTCTCCGGAGACCGCGCGCACGACGAGAACGAAGGCCGCGACCAGCGAGACGGCACCTTGTGCTGCGACGAGGACCCCGGCGGATCGAAAAGTGGCCGGTGGGGTGAGGTTCTCGGGTTGGGTGGACACGGGACCAGCCTAGGCAACCGGGAGTGGAGCCCGCGGAACGACCCAGGGGGCGCGAGTGGAGCCTGCGGAACGACCCAGGGGGCGCGAGTGGAGCCTGCGGAACGACCCAGGGGGCGCGAGTGGAGCCTGCGGAACGACCCAGGGGGCGCGAGTGGAGCCTGCGGAACGGCCCGGGTGGTGCCGGTGGAGTCCGCCGAGCCACCCGGTTAGTGTTTGTTCCTGTGCGTGCGCTGCTGATCGTCAATCCCAATGCGACTTCTACGACGGCTGCAGCTCGGGATCTGTTGGCTCATGCATTGTCGAGTCGGTTGCGGGTGACGGTGGCGCAGACGACGCATCGTGATCATGCGTCGGAGTTGGCTCGGGGTGCCCGTGAGGACGGGGTGGGCCTGGTGATCGTTCACGGGGGTGACGGCACGGTGAACGAGGTCATCAACGGTCTGCTCGGGGTTCCGTTGCCGACGTCGATGCAGGCGGTGACGATCGGCGCGATTCCGCCCATTGCGGTCGTTCCCGGTGGTAGTGCGAATGTGTTCGCGCGCTCTCTCGGAATCGAGGCGGACCCGGTAGCGGCCACGAATCAGTTGATAGGCCTGCTGGACGCGCGGGCGCGGCGGACGGTCGGTCTGGGGCATTGCGACAACCGGTGGTTCACGTTCAATGCCGGGATGGGTTTGGACGCGGAAGTGTGTCGGGCCATCGATGCGAGCCGGAAGGACGGTACGCCGGTGTCGGCGACGCGTTATCTCCGGTTCTCGGTGCAGGAGTTCTTCAAGCACAAGCGTCGTCCGGCGCAGTTGACGGTGGAGGTTCCCGGGCGGGATCCGTTCGAGAACGTGCACTATGCGTTCGTGTCGAACTCGAGTCCGTGGACCTTCTTGAACGATCGTCCGGTCCATACCAATCCCGGGACCGCTTTCGATTCGGGTCTCGGTGTGTTCGCGATGCGCTCGACGGCACTGCTCCCCACGCTGCGGGTGTCGCGTCAACTATTGGCCAAAGGTGCAGAACCGAAGTCTCGCAAGTTGATTCGAGTCGACGACGTCCCGAGTGTTCGAATTACGTCTACAGAACCGATGGGGCTGCAGATGGACGGGGACTACCTGGGTGAACGCACCGAGGCGGAGTTCTTCTCGACTCCCGACGCATTGGATGTTGTCGCGCCCGTCACGTGAGACCCACTGTGACCTGCGCGCGAAGATGCTCGATGGGCAATTTCCTGCGAAATCACGAGCAATATCTGCCGAGTCGGGGTACAAAGGAGCGCAGAAGGCTAAAGCGAGCCTAACAGAGTGAGCTTGACCACGGTCACGCGCGTATCCCTTGACTTCACCTGAGTTCGTGAAAGCATTCACAAGCAACAGTGCGGAAACATTGGTTACCCACTCGTGAAACAGAAGAGAAACGAAACGGCGCTTCGGCGCCCGGTAAGGAGCAGAGGATGGACTGGCGCCACAAGGCAATTTGTCGCGATGAAGATCCGGAACTATTTTTCCCGGTGGGAAACAGTGGTCCGGCGCTCGCGCAGATCGCCGATGCCAAAGTCGTCTGTACTCGGTGCCCCGTCACCGCAGAATGCCTGTCCTGGGCACTCGAATCCGGCCAGGACGCAGGAGTATGGGGCGCAATGAGCGAAGACGAGCGCCGTGCACTCAAGCGACGCAACGCACGTACGCGCGCACGTAGCTCCGTCTAGGACGCAGACACACAACACTCGGTAGGCCCGGTATCCGCTCAGCGGATACCGGGCCTTCTGCATGTCGGACTGCATAGCGGGCGTTTCCACAGATCGGGCGTTCTCACGTCACAGTGCGGCCGGTTCGTAACGCACTGTTCACGAGCGGCCCGTCAGGCTCGCGGCACCCGACGGCCCAGTGGCACTCGCAGCATGGCGTCGGTGCCACCTCCAGGAGCCGGATGCAGGCCCAGAGAACCGTTCAATTCGACCGACACCAGAGTGCGTACGATCTGCAGCCCCAGTCCGTCCGAACGCTCCAACGAGAACCCTGCGGGCAACCCGCGGCCGTCGTCGTGGATGACGACGTCGAGCCATTTCGACGAACGATCGGCACCGATACGCACCACGCCGACCGATCCGGCGTCGAACCCGTGCTCCATCGCGTTCTGCACCAGCTCGGCCAACACCATCACCAGCGGCGTCGCCCGCTCGGCGGAGAAGACACCGAGTTGGCCGTCCCGGACCACCCGCACCCGAGGGTTGACGGTGGCGATGTCGAGCATGATCGGCACCAACCGGTCGACTATCTCGTCGAGATCCACTTCTTCGTCGACCGACATCGACAGCATCTCGTGCACCAGCGCGATCGACGTCACGCGGCGAACAGATTCGGACAACGCGGTACGAGCTTCCTCGTTCTCGAGCCGCCGCGACTGCAGCCTCAGCAGAGCCGCCACGGTCTGCAGGTTGTTCTTCACTCGATGGTGGATTTCGCGGATCGTCGCGTCCTTGCTGAGCAGCGCACGGTCGCGTCGCTTCACCTCGGTGACGTCTCGGACGAGTACGGCTGCGCCCGCGGATCGACCGTGCGGCTGCAGTGCCAACGTGCGCACCAGAACCGTCGCGCCGCGGGCGTCCACTTCCATTCGGTGCCCGACGTTGCCGGACAGTGACGACCGGATATGGTCGGCCACTTCTTGCGAATCGAACGGGTCGGTCACCAGAGACCGCGTCACCGACGCGAGGTCGCGGCCCGACAGTTCCGTCGTCAAACCCATCCGGTGGTACGCCGACAGCGCATTGGGGCTCGCGTAATCCACCCGTCCCTCGGTATCGATGCGGATGAAGCCGTCGCCGGCCCGCGGCGACGAGTTGACGTCGGTTCGCTCCTCCGGCGTCGGAAACGTTCCCTCGCTGATCATCAGGCACAGATCGTCCGCACATTCCCGATACGCGACCTCGAGCGCACTCGGCGGACGAAGCTGGGCCGGATTGGTGTCGCGGGTCAGCACGGCGATGACGTGCTCTCCACATCGCACGGGAATGCTCTCGCTGCGGGTCAGAACACCACCCTGCACGATCTTTCGCTGTTGCAACGCGACGAGCACTTCGGGGTGCTCGGACTCGGAGATGGTCGTCCCCACGATGTCGTGGGTGAACACCGTCGGCGCGGTGGTGGGTCTGCACTGGGCGACACACAGCACGTCCGCCGACCCGTCCGAGACATCGTCGGTACCGACCCAGAGCAATACGTCCGCGAACGACAGGTCGGCCAGGAGCTGCCACTCCCCTACGACGCGCTG
Source organism: Rhodococcus sp. 05-2255-1e (assembly GCF_002259025.1). Lineage (NCBI taxonomy): Bacteria > Bacillati > Actinomycetota > Actinomycetes > Mycobacteriales > Nocardiaceae > Rhodococcus > Rhodococcus sp. 05-2255-1e. The sequence continues at coordinate 393,241 of NZ_NOZE01000013.1, forward strand.
CAGATGGTCCACCGCGGCACCGGGCAGATCGGTGTGTTCGGCCAGCAGGTCACTGAGGGTCGACACGGGTTCTCACGCAGCCGTCGGTCAGGACACCACAGCGATGAGATCGCCCTGTTGAATGACATCCCCCACTGCGACGTCCACGGACGTGACGGTTCCTGCGGTCTCGGCGAGCACGGGAATCTCCATCTTCATCGACTCCAGCACGACCAACGTGTCACCGACCTCGACGGCATCACCGCGGGCCACGACCACCTGAAACACCGTCGACACCATCTCCGCACGAACATCCTCGGACACCGGCGAACCCCTCTCTCACGACACCTCGAACCGCGGCGGGCACACACCGGAGACCATGCCCGTCACAGTAAGCCAATCACACGTGGGAGACTGTAGTGAACAAACGAGAGGAGCCCATCATGGGAAAGCGTGGACGTAAGAAGCGTGCTCGTAAGGGCAACAAGGCCAACCACGGCAAACGTCCCAACAGCTGACGTTCTGCCACCAGCCACGAAGGGCCGAGAAGCACTGCTTCTCGGCCCTTCGTCGTCGGTACGATCAGGTTATTCGGAGTCGACGCTACGGGTCAGCACCGTGCGTCGGATTTCCACGCTGAGTCGCTCGCGAAGCCCGGCGGGCGCTTGATCTCCGCCACATTTACGGGAGATCAGCCGCTTGACCTTCTCTTCGATGCCGTACGCCTCGAAGCACGATCCGCACTCGTCGATGTGCTTCTGCAACCGTTGCCTGCTGGCCTCGTCGCACTCGTTGTCCAACATGATCCATACGTCCGCGATCACGGCCGAGCAATCCAGTCGCTCGAATTCGGCGTCGGCTCCGCCGTCGCCCACAGAACCGCCGCCGATGGTGTCATCGCCGGAATCACCGGTGCGCGTCACTGGACTACCTCCTGCTCGTGCCGGTCGACTGCGCCGTCCCGGTTGAATCCACGGTCGCGGGCTACACCCGCCAGCAAACCTCGAAGTTGCTTACGCCCGCGATGCAAGCGCGACATCACCGTTCCGATGGGCGTTCCCATGATTTCCGCGATTTCCTTGTACGGGAAACCCTCGACGTCGGCGTAGTACACCGCCATCCGGAATTCCTCGGGCAACGACTGCAGAGCGGCCTTGATGTCGTCGTCCGGCAGTGCGTCCAGCGCTTCGACCTCGGCCGAGCGCAGTCCGGTGGACGTGTGTTCAGCGGTCGCGGCGAGCTGCCAGTCACTGATCTCGTCGGTCGGGTACTGCGCCGGCTGACGCTGCTTCTTGCGATAGGAGTTGATGTAGGTGTTGGTCAGGATTCGGTAGAGCCACGCCTTGAGGTTCGTGCCCTCACGGAACGACCGGAACGCCGAGTAGGCCTTCACGAACGTCTCCTGCACCAGGTCCTCGGCATCTGCGGGGTTGCGCGTCATCCGCAGCGCGGCACCGTACAGCTGGTCGAGCATCGGCAGCGCGTCACGCTCGAAGCGTTCGGTCAGCTGGGCCTCGGTTTCGGCTGCTCGCTGCTCGGCGATCGCCTTCTCGTCCGCTTCGGTGGGAGTCCTGGCTTCTGTCACGCTGATCCCTTCGGTAGCTTCCACCGCCCAGGCTACCGCGCCCGAAGTCGGCTTCTGCGACGAGATCACCCCCTTGATCGCCAAGGGACGTCCCGCGGTCAGCACTGCCATTCGTCATTCCTTCCGCCTGCATCCATATCTGCCCTGTCACAACACTGCCGCGCGCCGCGGTGTTCCCGTCGCAGTCGATAGAGTCCGACGAATGGCTGCGTCGACTCCCGCTCTTGCGCTGCTCACCGCACAAAAGGTGGCGCATACCGTGCACACCTACGAGCACGATTCGCGCACGCAGTCGTTCGGCAGCGAGGCCGCCGAGATTCTGGGCGAGCGCCTCGGCGTGCACCCGGAGCAGGTGTTCAAGACCCTGGTCGTCGAACGCGCAGATCGTTCGCTGGCCGTCGCGGTGGTCCCCGTCACCGGATTGCTCTCGTTGAAAGCGGCAGCAGCCGCTCTGGACACGCGGAAGGTAACGATGGCCGACAGAGCTGCCGCCGAACGGTCGTCGGGCTACGTGTTCGGTGGAATTTCTCCGCTCGGTCAACGTAGATCCCTGCCCACCGTCATCGACGACTCGGCACTCGAGTTCGACCGTGTGCTGTGCAGCGGGGGTCGCCGCGGCCTGGAGATCGAACTCGCTCCGGCCGATCTGATTCGCCTCACGCGCGCCGTCACCGCGCCCATCGCCGCACACTGACCGCCGATGAGCGAAGATGGACCGGTGAGCACTTGGACAGCCCCCGCCGCCGATGGACCCATCGACGCGACAGTCACTCTGCCCGGATCGAAGTCGATCACCAATCGCGCGCTGATCATCGCCTCGCTCGCATCCGGCCCGTCGACCGTCACCGGCGCGCTTCGCAGCCGCGACACCGACTTGATGATCCATGCTCTGGAGACACTGGGCGTGCAGGTGGCCGCCGACCGCAACGATCCGACGTCTCTCCGTGTGACACCGGGAACGCTGCACGGTGGATCCGTCGAGTGCGGCCTGGCCGGAACGGTCATGCGTTTCGTCCCGCCCCTGGCCGCGCTCGCCGACGGCGTGGTGTCCTTCGACGGAGACGAGCAGGCTCGCATCCGGCCGCTCGACACCATCCTCGACGCACTGCGCGCTGTGGGCGCCGACGTCGACGGCAGCGCGCTGCCGTTCACGATGCGCGGTACCGGTTCGCTGCGTGGTGGATCCGTAGAGATCGACGCCTCGGGGTCGTCGCAGTTCGTCTCGGGCCTGATGCTCTCGGCCGCGGCGTTCGACGAGGGAATCGAGATCCATCACATCGGTAAGCCCGTCCCGTCCATGCCGCACATCGACATGACCGTCGAGATGCTGCGCCGTGCGGGTGTCCGAGTCGACACCCCGGAATCGAGCGGAGACGCGAACACCTGGCGCGTGCATCCCGGTTCGGTCACCCCCGTCGACTGGAGCATCGAGCCGGATCTCTCGAACGCCACCCCGTTCCTCGCTGCCGCCGCTGTCACCGAAGGTGTTGTGCGAGTACCGAATTGGCCTGAGTCGACGACTCAACCCGGCAATGTGTTCCGCGAGATCCTCACGCAGATGGGCGCGGTGGTCGAACTACGCGCAGGGGTGCTGACCGTCGAAGGTCCGAACACGTTGCGCGGCATCGACTTCGATCTACACGACGTCGGCGAGCTGACCCCCACCGTCGCAGCGCTCGCCACCCTGGCCGAGGGGCCGTCCATCCTGCGCGGCATCGCCCACCTACGCGGTCACGAGACCGACCGACTGGCCGCACTGACGACCGAGATAGTGCGCCTCGGCGGGCGAGCGGTCGAAACCGACGACGGCATTCGCATCGATCCCGCACCGCTGCACGGCGGCACCTGGCACTCCTACGCCGACCACCGCATGGCCACTGCCGGCGCGATCGTCGGGCTCCGCGTCCCGGGCGTCGAGGTCGACGACATCGGCACCACTGCCAAGACTCTCCCCGGCTTCGAGAACCTGTGGGACACGATGTTGTCCGCTTCCACACCCAGCGGGGTCGGATCCTGACCGCGCGCCGCTACGACGAGTCCGACGTCCGCATCCGGCCGGGCAAGAGTTCTCGTCCGCGCACCAAGACTCGACCCGAACACAACGACGCCGAAGCCGGCATGGTGGTGTCCGTGGACCGCGGCCGCTGGGGCTGCGTACTCGACGGTGACCCGTCTCGGCCGGTCGTGACGATGCGGGCCCGCGAGCTGGGGCGAACTCCGATCGTGGTGGGCGACGAAGTCGGTATCGTCGGAGATCTGTCGGGCAAGGTCGACACTCTGGCCCGAATCGTGCGCGTGGCCGAGCGGCGAACGGTGCTGCGCCGCACCGCGGACGACACCGACCCGTTCGAACGCGTCGTGGTGGCCAACGCCGACCGGCTGCTCATCGTCGCAGCGCTTGCCGATCCACCTCCCCGCACCGGCTTCGTCGAGCGCGCTCTCGTCGCAGCGTACGTCGGCGGACTCGAACCGGTGCTGTGCCTGACCAAGAGCGATCTCGCTGCACCCGACGAGTTCACCGCGTCGTTCGCAGATCTGGACGTCCCGGTGGTACTGGCGGGCCAGTCCGAGGACCTGACCGAACTGACCGCCATGCTGACGAACAAGGTCACCGCGCTCATCGGACACTCCGGTGTCGGCAAGTCGACGCTTGTCAACAGACTGGTGCCCGACGCCTATCGCGCGACCGGGGTGGTCTCGGGCGTCGGCAAGGGCCGCCACACGTCGACGCAATCGGTGGCGCTGCCGCTACCGGGCGGCGGATGGGTGGTCGACACTCCCGGCATCCGATCGTTCGGATTGGCGCACATCTCGCCGGAGAACGTCGTGGCCGCATTCTCCGACCTCGCCGAGACCATCGAGGACTGCCCCCGCGGCTGCACTCACCTGGGTCCGCCGGCAGATCCCGAGTGCGCTCTCGACACGCTCACCGGGGATGCAGCACGACGGGTGGCTGCCGTACGGCTCCTGCTGGAAGCGGTTCGAACGAACGAAGCCTGGTAGAGACCCACGGGGTCTGTACCAGGCTTCGCTGCTCGAAATCGGAGGCGGTCAGGCTGCTTTGCCGACCAGTCTGCGAATTCCCTTGCGCTTCTTGGTTTCTGCGATCGCGGTCCGAAGGCCACGCCGCTTTCCGGTGTCGGGGTCGACGGCGAACAGACCTGCAGGCGCCTGTTCCCATTTACGCTCGGACGCGGTTTCCGGCGCGTCGTCGCTGGTCGCCTTCAAGTACTTGTTCGGAAGCGACAGCTTGGCGATGGTTCGCCACGACAGGAAGTACTGGTGCACGATCGAACCGGTCGTGTACGGCAGGTCGTACTTCTCCGCGAGCTCGAGAACCCGAACCTTGATCTCCCGCAGACGATTGCTGGGTAGATCGGGGAACAGGTGATGCTCGATCTGGTAGCAGAGATTGCCGCTCATGAACTCCATGACCGGACCGGCGTTGAAGTTCGCGCTGCCCAGCATCTGACGCAGGTACCACTGCCCCTGCGTTTCGCCTTCCATGTCCGACTTGGTGAACTTTTCGGCACCGTCGGGGAAGTGCCCGCAGAAGATGACGGTGTTGGTCCACACGTTACGCATCATGTTGGCGACGATGTTCGCCGTCAGCGTGCTCTTCCAGGCAGGTCCGGTGAGCAGCGGATGCAGGACGTAGTCCTTGCCCATCTGCTTGCCGACCTTCTCGAGGACCTCGCGACGCTTCTGCTCGAATTCTTCACGTGGGACGCGGCCCTTGGCCACCTTGCCCAGTTCCAGGTGCTGCAGCGCCACGCCGTACTCGAAGAACAGCTGCAGCAACAGGTTGTAGACCGGGTTGCCGATGTTGAACGGCTTCCAACGCTGGTCGCGGGTGACGCGCAGCAGGCCGTAACCCACGTCGTCGTCCATGCCCAACACGTTGGTGTACTTGTGGTGAATGTAGTTGTGCGTCTGCTTCCAGTGCGCCGAGGGCCCGGTGTTGTCCCACTCCCACGAGGTGGAGTGGATCTCCGGATCGTTCATCCAGTCCCACTGGCCGTGCATGACGTTGTGGCCGAGCTCCATGTTCTCGATGATCTTCGCGACCCCGAGCATGGCGGTACCGACCAGCCATGCCGGGCGGCGGCGACTGGCGAACAGGACTGCACGTCCGCCGATGTCGAGCGAGCGTTGCAGCCGAATGGTGTTCTTCACGTACCGGGCGTCGCGTTCACCACGGGACGCCTCGATGTCTCGCCGAATCGCATCGAGCTCGTGGCCCAATGCTTCGATGTCGGCGTCGGTCAGATGCGCGTATTCCTTGATGTCCGAAATCGCCATGGGAAACAGCCTCCTGGCAGTTGTGAACACACAGCGTGCGGTAGTGAGCCGTGTGCATTTCCGTCACCTACCGTATCGTAACTTACGGTCGCGTAGGTTACGGGCGCGAATCTGTGTGACGATTCACAATCAGGCGGTGACGTCCGATCGCCGGAGCGCCTTCGCCTGTCGTTTGGCTTCTTTCTTCGCGTTGCGCAGAGCTCCTCGTGCCTCCTGCATCGCCGAGCGCAGTCCACGGCGCTGGCCGGTGAGCGGGTCGATGCGAAGTGCGTGCACGGTCGGAGAATCGCCGACGCGCCAACGCCGCTCCGACGATGTCTCGGGCGCGTTGTCCGAGGTTGCGCGCAACCACTTGTCGGGCAGCGACAGCTTGTGGATGGTCCGCAGTGCCAACAGGTACTGCTTACCGAGCGACCCTGTCGTGTACGGCAGGTCGTACTTGTCGCACAGCGCGTGCACCTTCTCGGCGATCTCCGAGTACCGATTGCTCGGCAGATCCGGGAACATGTGGTGCTCGATCTGGTAGCAGAGGTTTCCGCTCATGAACGCCATGACGGGGCCGGCCTCGAAGTTGGCACTACCGAGCATCTGCCGCAGGTACCACTCGGGACGGGTCTCGTTCTCGAACTGACCGATCGTGAACTTCTCGGCACCGTCGGGAAAGTGACCGCAGAAGATCACGGCGTAGGCCCAGAGGTTTCGAACCAGGTTGGCCGTGGCGTTGGCGGTCAACGTGGACTTCCACGCCGGGCCGGACAGGGCCGGGAACAGGACGAAGTCCTTGCCGACCTGCTTGGCGATCTTGCGCGCGAAAGCGCGGGCCGCCGGTGACTTGAAGAGGCCTTTTTCGTGTTCCCCGTCGAGCTGCTTCTGAGCGTCGTAGTCGTGCAGTGCGATGCCCCACTCGAACGTCGTCGCCAGGACGATGTTGGCGAGCGGCTGAACGAGGTTGATCGGCTTCCACGGCTCGTCGCGGGTCATCCGTAGGATGCCGAATCCGATGTCGTCGTCCATTCCGACGATGTTGGTGTACGTGTGGTGCGAGTAGTTGTGCGCCCGCTTCCACTGCTCCGACGGTCCGGTCTGGTCCCACTCCCACGAGGTGGAGTGAATTTCCGGATCGTTCATCCAATCCCACTGGCCGTGCATCACGTTGTGGCCGAGTTCCATGTTCTCGATGATCTTGGCGACGCTGAGCATCGCGGTCCCCACGAGCCATGCCGGCCGGTACTTGCTGCCGAGCAGCACGGCGCGTCCGCCGAGCTCGAGCATGCGCTGAGCTCGGATGGTCCGGCGAATGTATGCGGCATCGCGTTCACCGCGACTGTCCTCGACGTCGCGGCGAATGGCGTCCAGTTCGCGCCCGAACGCTTCCATGTCTTCTTCGGTCAGGTGAGCGAACTCTTTGATGTCGGTGATGGCCACCGGGTCCTCCAACAGTTGTGTGCGGCGCCCGAAATACCGGGGTTCAGCGTGGGCAACCTACGTGAGCGTAACCCAGCAGCCTGAGAAGGCAGTGTGCGAAAAACAGACCTACAGTTCCAATGTGCAGTCACCCGCGGCTGCGGAAATGCATGTCTGGACGCGGTCACCCTCGCTGTGTTCCTTACCGGAACGTAGGTCGATCACATGTCCTGCGGTCAACGGCACCACACACGTCTGGCAGATACCCATACGGCAGCCGAACGGCATCCGAACACCCACATTTTCGCCTGCTTCGAGCAGCGTGGTCGCCCCGTCCGCCGCCGCTTTCTTGTCGGACTTGGAGAACGTGACGGTTCCGCCCGAACCGGACGTATCGGCGCGTGAGATCTCGAACCGCTCGAGGTGCAGCTTGTGCTCGATGCCCTCGCGCTTCCACGTCTTCTCGATTTCTTCGAGCAGTGCCGCGGGACCGCAGGCCCAGGTGTCGCGGGTACGCCAGTCGGGGTACAGCTCGTCGAGCGAGGACAGAGCGAACTTGCCATCGGAACGCGTCAACTGCACGTGAGAGGTGAACTCGGGATGCGACTTCTCGAGGGCTGCGAGTTCGGCCGCGAACATCACCTCGTCCTCGGTGGGGGCCGAGTGGATATGCACGGTATCGGGCATGTCGCCGTGACGATCGAGTGCTCTGAGCATCGAGATGACCGGGGTGATGCCACTGCCTGCGGTGACGAAGAGAATCTTGGCGGGCGGCGGAACGGGCAGTGCGAAATTGCCCTTCGGTGCCGCCAGTCGCACGATGGTCCCCTGCGGCACGCCGCCCACCAGATGTGACGACAGGAACCCTTCGGGCATCGCCTTGACGGTGATGGAGATCAGCTTGTCTTCCCAGTTCGGCGGCGAGGTCAGTGAATACGAGCGCCAGTGCCACCGACCGCCGAGATGCAGTCCGATTCCGATGTACTGACCCGGCTGATAGTCGAAATTGAAGCCCCACCCGGGCTGGATCACCAGTGTCACCGCGGTAGCGGTTTCCTTCTCCACGCGTACGACGCGGCCGCGCAGTTCACGGGCCGACCACAACGGGTTGGCGAGGTGCAAGTAGTCGTCGGGCAGCAAGGGAGTGGTGATGCGGGTGAAAGCACCACGCAGCATGTTCAGCCTCGGCCGCTTGGGTGCCGAGACACCGGCCACCGGGGCCTCCAACCACTTCTTCAGATCCATCGGGTGTTCCCCATCCCCTCGATCGTCGTACCGAACCGCGTGCGGGCATCGAGGTTACGCTACCGTAGGTTGAGTCCCCTGGTCACCTCTGCAGGCAGCCCAACCGTGGATATCGCCAGGTCGTGGCCGAGAGCAGGATCACAGCAGATCGAGCAGAAACGGTAGTTCCTGGGGGGCGTACCACGCCAGCGTGTGGTCTTCGGCATCACCGAGAACGAATTCTGCATCGGCATCGCCCATGTCCGCTGCGTCCACGGCGGAGACAGCCTTGGCAACTGCTTCCTCGGCCCCTTCCAGATCGACGTGCACCGACGCGACCTGATCCATTCGCAGCGGTTCCTTCAGCCGAACGACAGCGTCGTCGAGATCGGGACGCAGGGTGGGATCGTCGACGTCTGCGGCAATCACCGCCCGTCGGTAGACCACGCCGTCGGCCACCGTCCCCGTGTCCGCCTCGTCGTCGACGGCCGCGGCGATCAGGCGCAGCGAGGCACGCGCGGCCTCCCCCATCGCGACCTCGGACAACTCCTCGTCGTCGCCCGACGAGTACGCCTCACGCAAGGTGGGGGTCACCGCGAATGCGGTGCGCGAGACCGGACTGAACTCGCCCTCGGCTGCGAGCACTTTCAAGAATTCCAGCGTCGCCGGAACGTAGACACGCATTGCAGAAGACCTCACACTCTCGATTCGTTGCTGGCGTCGACCAACTCTTCCAGCGCCTCGTGCAGTAGCGCTGTCACCACATCCACATCGGGCATCGCTCCGCGGTCGGCGTTGAGCCCGAAGAACACGAAACCGTCGTACGACGTCAGCCCGATACTCAACGCCTGATTCTCGAACAGCGGCGACACCGGGTACATCTCGAGCATCCGGGCACCACCGACGTACAGCGGAAACTGCGGGCCCGGCGCGTTCGTGACGATCAGGTTGAACACTCGTTGCGAGAGTCGGCTACCCGCCCGCGCACCCATGGCATGCAGGCTCGCCGGAGCGAACCCACTGATCCGCATCAGCGTCTGAGCCGTCACACCGCGGCTCTGATGAGAATGGGCCTCGGTCGCGTGCGCGATGTGAGACAGCCGAACGACGGCGTTCGACTCCCCCACCGGGAGGTCGACGAGGAACGAGGACACCTCGCTGCGATCGTCCTCGGCCGGCTCACCGGACATGTCGCTGCCCTCACCGAAGCCGACGCGATCGGACGAGACGTACACCGACATCGGCACCATGGCCCGCACCGTGGACGATGCCGTGACGGGTTCGCCGCGCGAGAGCAGCCAATTTCGCAGCGCGCCGGTGACGACTGCGAGCACGACGTCGTTGATCGAGCAGTCGAATCTGTCGTGGATCCTGCGGTAATCGGCCAGTTCGGTCTTGGCCACGGCGAACCGACGATTTCGTGAGATCGGCGCGTTCAGTGGGCTGGACGGGGCGCTCTGTGTCGCGGTACGCAGCACGGCCGCGACCTTGCCCGCGGCGCGCAATGCGTCGCCCGCGAGACCGGCAACCCCGTTGACCGCGCCGCGCAACGTCTCGATGCTCTCGCCCGGACGCACCACCAGTTCGGTGAGCGCGTCGAGCACCAACACCGAGTCCTTGGGCTCACGGGCAGGCATCCACAGCTCCTCGGCCATCGGCGCGGGGTTCTTGCTCGCATCCAGAATGACCTGACCGATGTCGAGCGCATTCTCGCCGTCGACGAGGGCCGAATGAGACTTGGTGAAGATGGCGAAACGATTCTTCGCGAGTCCCTCGACCAGGTACATCTCCCACAACGGTCGGGTGCGATCGAGCGGCCGTGAGGTCAGTCGCGCGATCAGGTCGTGCAACTGATCGTCCGTCCCCGGCTTGGGTAGTGCCGAACGACGGATGTGATAGGTGATGTCGAAATCCGCGTCGTCCACCCAGACCGGCCGCGCCAAACCGAACGCGACTTCGCGGACCTTCTGCCGGTAGCGCGGAACCAGCATCAGTCGCTGTTCGACCAACGACAGCAGTCGGTCGTAACTGAAACCGCTCCGCGGGGTCCGAAAGACGGCGAGCGAGCCGAGGTGCATGGGACTGCTGCCGGCCTCGAGAAAGTAGAACGACGCATCCTGCGCCGTCAGTCTGGTCGCCATCGCGTGTCTCGGTCCCCGTCCTCGCACGTGGTGCGCCCCGATCGATACCGCCTGTTGCGCGGTGTGCTCGAACTCAGAGTACGTGGGTTGGCGACGTGAGTCCCAGTGCCGGGTGGGCACCGACGTGTCGTCGATCTCGGGAACCGAAATTCGATCGCGACCGTCAATGTCGGTGTGAGCGTCATCGAATCCAACGATCCGCCGGACACCGGGGACGACAGCCCGATACCGTCGCCGGCGGACTCTCGGCTGCGCGCCGAGCACCATTGCTTTCTGTCGCGGCCGACCCAGTTCGAGCCGCCACTCTCGGCAGGCGCGGTGCACACCTGGGGCCGGGGTGAGAGCTCGCACAGGCCACCGGAACGCCATCCGGCATCGGTACGCAGCACTCGCCCCCGCCGCCGGACCGAGGCACCCCATCGACCGATCGTGCAAGTCGTGCCCGCCGATGCGCGGGCGAGCGCCGAACGCGCCATGCGGTTGCTCATCGAGGTGATCGACCGCAGGCGCAGTGCCGAGCAACTGTCCTCGTTGTTCACTGCGCCCGTGATCGACCTGATTCGCACCATCGTCCGCACGCCCCCACCGGGACGGCGACTCGGATTCGCCGCGGTGCGTCGCGTGCACGTCGCTTATAGATCGGACACGTCGGCCGAGATATTCGGCTCGTACACCCGCGGCCCACGCACCTTCGCCTTCGCGGGCCGAATCGAGCAAGCGGTCGACCCGCGGCGGCCAGGATGGACGGTCACCTCGTTGCGAGTGGGTTGAGAACACGAGTCGCCCGGCGAGGTCGCGCCGGATCGACCCGGCCGACTACTTCTTGCGCTTGGAGCGCGCCGACTTCTTCGGTGCTTTGTTCTGCGCTCGCGCTGCTTCGCGACGCTCGCGTCGGGTTCCCTCGGCCGCCGACTCCGCGCTCGCTGCAGCATCCGATCGCTGCACAGCCGTACCGCCGCCCTCGGCCGGGCCGGAGAACGTCAATCTCTGTTCGTCCCGCTCGTCGAGTCCTTTGGCACGCAGAGCTGTGGGAGCTGCCTGAGCTGGAGCGGCAGGGGCCGGGGCCGCCTTGGCCGCAGGCCGATCGCCCGTGGCCGCAGATGCCGACGTTGCCGCAGGTGCCGGGCGACCGGATCCGACGGGTGAGGCCAACCCGGGGGCAACCGCGAGACCGGCGGACGCGGCCGGACCTGCCGGAGCAGGGGTTGCTTCGACCTGGAGGTTGAACAGGAAGCCCACCGACTCCTCTTTGAGGCCGTCGAGCATGCCCTGGAACATGTCGTAGCCCTCCCGCTGGTACTCGACCAGTGGATCTCGCTGGGCCATCGCACGCAGTCCGATGCCCTCCTTGAGGTAGTCCATCTCGTAGAGATGCTCGCGCCACTTGCGATCGAGGACGGACAGCAGCACCCGACGTTCGAGCTCTCGCATTCCGTTCTCGCCTGCGATGCCGTCGATCTCGGCCTCGTGAGCGGCGTAGGCCGAGCGGGCGTCCTCGAGGAGCGCCTCGCGCAGCTCGTCGCGGCTCAGGTCACCCTTTTCGCCGTCCTCGTTCTCGCCCGAGAGAACCTTGTGGTCGATACCGACCGGATACAAAGTCTTCAGCGCCGTCCACAACTGCTCCAGATCCCAGTCCTCGACGTAGCCCTCGCTCGTCGCACCATCGACGTAGGCGGTGATCACGTCGGTGATCATGCCCTCGACCTGGCCCTCCATGTCGGCACCTTCGAGGATGCGCCTGCGCTCCTCGTAGATGACGGTGCGCTGCTGGTTCATCACCTCGTCGTACTTGAGGACGTTCTTGCGGATCTCGAAGTTCTGCTGCTCGACCTGTGTCTGGGCACTCTTGATGGCCTTGGACACCATCTTGGCTTCGATCGGGACGTCGTCGGGCAAGTTGAGCCGAGTCATGATCGATTCGAGTGCGCCGCCGTTGAATCGACGCATCAACTCGTCGCCGAGCGAGAGGTAGAACCGCGATTCGCCCGGATCACCCTGACGACCGGAGCGCCCTCTGAGCTGGTTGTCGATACGACGTGAGTCGTGGCGCTCGGTTCCGAGAACGTACAGGCCACCGGCCTCGCGCACGGTGTCCGCGTCGGCCTTGACCTGTGCCTTGACCTCTTCCAGAGCAGGCTCCCAGGAGGCCTCGTACTCCTCGGGCGTCTCCACCGGGTCCAAGCCCTGCTTACGCAGCTTCAGGTCGGCGAGGATGTCCGGGTTGCCGCCGAGCACGACGTCGGTGCCACGGCCGGCCATGTTGGTCGCGACGGTCACCGCGCCCTGTCGCCCGGCCTCGGCGATGATCGTCGCTTCCTGCTCGTGGAACTTCGCATTGAGCACGTTGTGCGCGACGCCGCGCTTGGTGAACTGCTTGGACAGATACTCCGACCGTTCCACGCTCGTGGTGCCGATGAGAACCGGCTGGCCCTTCTCGTGCCGCTCGACGACATCGTCGACCACCGCGTCGAACTTGGCTTCTTCCGTCTTGTAGATCAGGTCGCCGTTGTCGACGCGGACCATCGGGCGGTTCGTCGGGATCGGAATGACGCCCAATCCGTAGATCTGATGCAGCTCGGCGGCCTCGGTCTCGGCCGTGCCGGTCATGCCGGAGAGCTTGTCGTACAGGCGGAAGTAGTTCTGCAGCGTGATCGTGGCGAGGGTCTGGTTCTCGGCCTTGATCTCCACCTTCTCCTTGGCCTCGATCGCCTGGTGCATGCCCTCGTTGTAGCGGCGTCCCACCAGGATGCGACCGGTGAACTCGTCGACGATGATGACCTCGCCGTCGCGGACGATGTAGTCCTTGTCCTTGGTGTAGAGCTCTTTGGCCTTGATGGCGTTGTTCAGGTAGTTCACCAGAGGCGAGTTGGCCGCCTCGTACAGGTTGTCGATACCGAGCTGATCCTCGACCAGCTCGACGCCGGCCTCGTGCACACCGATGGTGCGCTTGCGAATGTCGACCTCGTAGTGGGTGTCGACCTTCAGCATGGGGGCGATCCGGGCGAACTCGCCGTACCACTTGCTCGACGCGTCGGCGGGGCCCGAGATGATCAGTGGGGTTCGCGCCTCGTCGATGAGGATCGAGTCGACCTCGTCGACCACGGCGAAGTTGTGTCCGCGCTGCACCAGATCGTCGAGCGAGTGCGTCATGTTGTCGCGTAGGTAGTCGAACCCGAACTCGTTGTTGGTGCCGTAGGTGATGTCGGCGGCATACGCTGCACGGCGTTCGACCGGCGTCATCCCGGACAGGATCACGTCCACCGACAGACCCAGGAAGCGGTGCACACGGCCCATCCACTCCGAGTCTCGCTTGGCGAGGTAGTCGTTGACCGTCACCACGTGCACACCGTCGCCGGAGATGGCGTTGAGATAGGCAGGCAGAACACACGTCAGGGTCTTGCCCTCGCCGGTCTTCATCTCGGCGATGTTGCCGAAGTGCAGGGCAGCTCCGCCCATCACCTGCACGTCGAAGTGCCGCTGGGACAGCACCCGCCACGATGCCTCACGGGCGACCGCGAATGCCTCGGGCAGCAACTGATCCAAGGTCTCCCCGGACGAGTACCTCTCCTTGAACTCGGCGGTCTTACCCCGCAGTTCGTCGTCGGAGAGACTCTCGACGTCCGAAGACAGGGTCGAGACGTGGTCAGCGATGTTCTTGAGCCGCTTGACCATGCGACCTTCACCAACACGGAGCAGCTTGGAAAACGACAGCGACGGCACGGGTTTTCTCGTCCTCGATCCTCGGTTCACGGGTACTGACACGAACAAATCTGTTACTCGACGCGTTACTGCTACCTGCACGAGCGCACGGGTTCGTCACCGTGACGTCCGCGCGGCAGTAACCCGAACGCGTCCATGGTAGGCGGTCTCGCTGTGGGTACGGCAGTCCCACTGTCGGTGCCCGAACGACACGACGCCGGCATTCGGACAACCCCGACACAGCACTGCAGGCTCGACGTGGGGATCGTGTCTTCCGGCGTCGAGCCTGCAGTGGTCGGATATTTCACGGACGGCGAACGACCCGTTCGCCGTCACGCTCGGTCAGGTGAGCCTGATCAGGCCGTAGTCGAAGGCATGCCGTCGGTACACCACGGAAGGCCGGTCGGTGGCGCTGTCGTGAAACAGGAAGAAGTCGTGGCCGACCAGTTCCATCTCGTACAGCGCATCGTCGACGCTCATCGGTGCCGCCGAGTGAACCTTCGTGCGAACGATGTGCCCGGGGCCGGTCTGATCGTCCTCGAACGAATCCAGCTTGGTCTCGGGATCGAGCGCAAGTGTGTCGTCTTCGGCGAGTTCAGCGGTGGCCTCGGCGACGGATACGGGTCTCTTCTCGCCGTAGTGGACCTTGCGCCGATCCTTGGTGCGCCTGAGTCTGCTTTCGAGTTTCGAGGTCACTGCTTCGAGTGCGGCATAGAAACTGTCCGCGCACGCTTCGGCACGAACGACCGGGCCTTTGCCCTTCGCGGTGATCTCCACGCGTTGACATGCTTTGGCCTGACGGCGATTTCGTTCGTGCTGCAGTTCGACATCGAACAAGTAGATGGAGGGGTCGAAGCGCTCGAGGCGAGCCAGTTTCTCGGACACGTATATCCGAAAATGGTCCGGTATCTCGACGTTGCGGCCCTTGACCACAACGTCGGCATTGCTCTTGGCGGGTTCTTCCGAAGGCTTCTCGTCGAAGAAAACCGAGGCTTGTGAAGGGGTCGTCACGTGTACCTCCCGATATCGGCCACGCCCACTGTTGGACGTGGCAGGTGTGCATGCCGAATGGGGAACCGTCCGGCATCTCGAGTCCGGGGCATCACCTCACGTCCGTGTTTCTACGGGTCGTTCTACCGGTCCGCTCCGTCGTGATGGAGCGTGTCCGCGACGTTAGTCGGTCATCGACGCGTGTGCCACCGTTCACCCCGAATTGGTTGTCGGCGTGACCCGTCGACTCGCGTTCACGCGCTGGCCACCACGACCGCACCGGCCAACGAGATCCCGAAATCGTTTAGCACTCTTGCACATTCGGCCAGGGTCGCCCCGGTGGTCACCACGTCGTCGACGAGAAGAACGGTCAGTTCGTCGGTTCGCGGCCGCGGCCGGCCGATAGCCGGGCGCGACTGTCCGATCAACTCGATCCGGCCCGCCACGTTGTGTTGACGCTGACCTGCCGAGAGCCCGACCGAATCCCGCACTCCCCCGGCCATCTTCAGCAGCTGGGGAACCGATACTCGCTCCGGTGCCAACTCGGTCGCTGCGTTCCTCGCACACCGCAGCACCGGATCGCCCCCTCGGACTCGCGCTGCGCGCGCCCGGGACGGAGCGCACACCAGAACGAGGTGACTCAGCTCCGGTGGATCGATCTCGCCCGCAGCACGCAGTTGGTGCACCGCACCGGCCAGCGCCCGCCCGAACGGCGCGGACACGGCCCGACGGCCCCGTTCCTTCAGTGCGATCACCCCGTTGCGCCGAGGACCGGTGTACGTGCCCAGCGCCCAGCAGGGCACCCCCGGATCGACCCGCGGACGCACCCGGACAGGCGGCACCGACAGCGCCTGTTCACAACGGCGACACCACTGCTCCCCCGGCACCCCACACCCGGCACATTCGAGGGGCAGGACGAGGTCGAGAAGCGTTCTCATGATCGTGAAGTGTGCCGGTAGCCACCGACACCCGCCGGACGTCAGCCGGGCAGGATCGGGACGGCCTTCACCCCGGCCAGGCCGGTGACCTCGCGCCAGTACCTGTCGCCGACCGGATCGGCATTGTTGAGTGCGAACACGGCGCGAGCGTCGGCAACGTACTCGGTTTCCGGCGACGCATCGACCGCCAGAACAGGATTGGTGAGATTGCGCGACGGCAGGGCGTCCATCCTCGAGCCGTCGACCGTCACCTGGACCACCGGTGTATCGGTGGCAACCCGTGCGATGACGATGGCCTCGCCGGTGCTCCAGTCCAGGCTGGTGGCGTCACTGCCGAGTCCGATCGCAACCGCGCGCGGGGCCGTCAGCGAATAGACGCCCGACGGATCGCGTACCACGGTGGCCACGTACACCACGCCGTCGACGATGAGTGCGGCCCGAACGCCGTCGCGGGCCAGCCGGAGTTCGGTGATGCGAGTTCCCAGGGTGGTGACCGCGCGGGCATCGACCGGTATGACCGATACCTGACCGGTCGAGGGGTCACGGGCCGCGCGAATGACGTTGGTGCCGTCGATGACCGCCCAGGCGGCGTTGTCATCGGCTCCCCATGTCGGACGCGTGATCGACTGCCCCTCGGCCACCGGGAACGCGCCACCGTCGTAGCTACCGACCATCAATGTGCTCGACGGTGCCGGAGCGGGTCTACCGGTATCCGCGACGCCGGCCACGAGTGTTCCGTCGTTCGACAAGGCCACCGAGCGCAGATTCCGTGCCTGCCCGAAGTACCCGGGGGCGGGTGTGGTCGCGGACTCCTCGACGCGAAGCAGTCGACCGGAGGCCAGTGCGTGCAGACCGACCGATTCGTTGGTGGAGCTCTGTGGATCGAAGGAGTCGACCCCGGCCGTCGTCCACCCGTCCGGCTTGGTCGTGTCGATGGGTTGTCCGTCGGCGAGCAGCACGTAGGGCCCGGCCACCTCTGCCGAGGCCAGAGTCCAGATCACCTGTGCGGCAAGCAATTCTCGGTCGCGGTCGCCCTTGTTCTGCAAACCACCGAAGTCGATTCTGATGCCGCCGAGACCGACTCCGACCTGTGTGGTCTGTCCGTCGGCCTTGGTGATGGGCCCCCGGATACTGACGTCGTCGGACAATTCGTTGCTCACCGCTGCGGACAGCGCGGACTTGGGTCCATCGATCAACAGCTGCACGAGCTGGTTTGCGAGCTGATCCTGCGATCCGCTCGTCCACCGAACATCCGGCACCAACACCCCACCGAGCGGATCGACGAAGTAGATGGATCGCTGCTGATAGGTGTCCATGAACGCCGAGCGATCGATGACCACACCCGGTGGCAGCTTCGAGATGCGCCATTGGCCGTCGACGCGCGTCATGTCGATCGCGATGTCGAACGTGTCCGATCCGGCCTGATATTCCCCGCCGGGAGCCAGGATTCCCGCTGTCGTCGACCGAATCGTGAATTGCGCAGAGTCTGCAGTTCGGGGCCCCGACAGGGTGTCGATCCGATCTGCGACGACGGTACGAGCGCCGTCGTCCCACGTGTTCGACGCGTCCTCGGTCAGGAACTGTCGGGCGGCCTGGTGGCGGTTGGCCGACACTGCGCTGGCCTCGAAGAAGTCGTCGAGCAGCCGGTCGGGCTCACGTCCGGGTTCGGGAGCCGGGGCGCTGGTGGGCGCGGCACCGTCGGTCAACGTGCCGATGGCCTGGGGGCTCGAGGACTCGGGCAGGCTGGCACAACCGGAGACGAGGGCGGCGATCAGGGCGCAGACTGCAACCGAGCGAGACAGCCGACGAGACGAGCGAATCACGTCGACGACTCCGACGCGGCCCGCTGCGCGCCGATAGCCGGGATCGGTTGTCCCTGAGCGTATTTCTTGGTGCTCGGCTTCAACGGCAGAGGTGAGCCGATCACTTTGTGACCACGGACCAGTGGCACCGTGAGCCGGAAACATGCGCCTTCGCCGACTGCACCCCACGCCTCGAGCTTACCGTCGTGCAGCCGGGCGTCCTCGACACTGATCGCCAACCCGAGGCCGGTACCGCCGGAGCGCCGGACGCGGGAGGGGTCCGAGCGCCAGAACCGATTGAAGACCAACTTCTCCTCGCCGGGGCGCAGACCGATTCCTTGGTCGCGCACCACGAAGGCTGCCGCGTCGGCATCCGATCTCAGGCGCAGCAGCACCGGCTTGCCTTCCCCGTGATCGAGGGCGTTGGCCAGTAGGTTGCGCAGGATACGTTCGACGCGCCGCGGGTCCACCTCGGCGATGACCGCCGTCTCGGGCATGTCGACGATCACCTCGGTGCCGGTTTCGCGGGCGAGGTGACGCACCGTGGAGACCGCGGCGCGTGCACACATCCGGAGGTCGAGCTGCTCGGCGGCCAGTTCGGCGACACCGGCGTCGTGGCGACTGATCTCGAGCAGATCACCGAGCAACGTCTCGAAGCGGTCCAGCTCGTTGACCAACAGCTCGGAGGAACGCTTGAGGGCAGGTTCGAGATCGTCACTGGCGTCGTGAATGAGATCCGCGGCCATCCGCACGGTGGTGAGCGGAGTCCTCAGTTCGTGGCTGACGTCGGAGGTGAACCGGCGCTGCAGGTTTCCGAATTCCTCGAGCTGGGTGATCTGTTTGGACAGACTTTCGGCCATCTCGTTGAACGACATCGCCAGCCTCGCCATGTCGTCCTCACCGCGAACCGGCATCCGCTCCTTGAGCCTGCCGTCGGCGAAACGTACTGCGATGCGGGACGCGGATCGAATGGGCAGCACCACCTGCCGCGCGACGAGCATCGCGATCGCCGCGAGGAGTACCAGCAGCACCACGGCCCCGATGAACAGCGTGCCGCGGACCAGGGAGAGCGTTCGGTCTTCGCTGGCGAGCGGGAAGATGAGATACAGCTGCAGCGCCGATATGTCGGAACCGGTGGGCGACCCCATGATGAGCGCCGACCCGGAATATCCGCCGTCACTGTCGGTCACGGTGGCGTACTGCGAGCTGATCAGGCCCTTCTTGACGAAGTCGCGCAAGCTGGCCGGTATCTGGTCGACCGGACCGACCGACGCTTCCGCGCGGGTCGCGTCGCCCTCGACGATCAGAACAGGGTCGAAGGACCCTGCAGACCCGGTGGTCGACGCAGCGTCGAGGTCCTGGTTCGTCAACGCTGCTCTCGCCCGTTCGAGACGGGTGGACAGGCCGCTCGAATCATCGGCACCGGCGAGGTTGCCCTCCACCGTGGTGCGCGAGCGGTCGAGTTCCTCGGTGGCTGCAGACAGCTTCGCTTCGAGCAACCGATCGGTGATCTGGCTGGTCAGAACGACGCCGAGAATCAGGATCACCACAAGCGACAACGTCAGGGTCGAGACGACCACGCGCAGTTGCAGTGACCTTCGCCAGGCATGACCCAGCGATGTGCTCAGCGACCTGAACCAACGCAGGAGCGGGGAGAACTTGCCGTTGATTCGTCGCCGAGAGTGGGAAAAACCGATCACGGCGGTCCGGCCTTGTACCCGACCCCCCTCACGGTCAACACCACCTCCGGGTTCTCCGGATCCTTCTCGACCTTGGCGCGCAGACGCTGAACGTGGACGTTGACCAGGCGGGTGTCGGCGGCGTGCCGGTAGCCCCATACCTGTTCGAGCAGAACCTCACGGGTGAACACCTGACGCGGCTTGCGAGCCAAGGCGACCAGCAGATCGAATTCGAGCGGAGTGAGCGAGACCAGCTCGTCGCCGCGGCTGACCTTGTGGGCGGGGACGTCGATGACGATGTCGGCGATCGACAACAGCTCGGCCGGCTCGTCCTCGGTTCGACGCAGTCGTGCCCGGACGCGTGCCACCAGCTCCTTCGGCTTGAAGGGCTTCATGATGTAGTCGTCGGCCCCGGATTCGAGACCGAGCACCACATCGACGGTGTCGGTCTTGGCCGTCAGCATGACGATCGGGACGCCCGAGTCGGCTCGCAGCACGCGACAGACGTCGATGCCGTTCATTCCGGGAAGCATCAGGTCGAGCAACACCAGATCGGGTCGATTCTCGCGGACGGCCGCCAGCGCTTGGGTGCCGTCTCCGACGACGAACGGCTCGAATCCCTCACCGCGCAACACGATGGTGAGCATCTCCGCCAGAGCCGAATCGTCGTCCACAACCAGAATCCGAGGCTTCATGGCTCTATCGTGTCACTTTCGGCTCGGCGGATGGCTGATTGAACATGTCGGCGGCGAGTCGATCGGGGTCGACGTCGGCGCGCACGACTCGCCAGGGCGACGCCCAGTTCGTTTCTGCGAGACGGCCGTAGACGGCCGAGGTTCGGGTCTGCAGCGAGCCGTCGCGTTCGTAGGCATCCCGGGTGCGCGCGGCGTCCGCACTCTCACGCGCGGCGGCGCGCTCCGCAGCGAGAGCCACCGGTACGTCCAGCAGCACCTGCACGTCCGGAACGGGCACACCGAACCGCTCGAATTCGAGTGACCGGATCCACTCGACGGCCGCTCCGTCGACGGACTGCTCCAACCGCGCCGCGGTGTAGGCGGCGTTGGACGCCACGTACCGGTCCAGCAACACGATATCGTTGCGGAACAACAAGTTTCGGATCTCGTCGGCCGCATCCTTGCGGTCGAGTGCGAACAGCAGCGCCATGGCGTGCACGCTGCCCGCGGTGTCTCCGTGTTCCCCCTGCAGCGCCTCGGCCGCCAGATCGGCATGAACCGACCTGCCGTACCGGGGAAACCCGACCCGGACGACGGCCAGGCCGTCGCGTTCCCACGCCGAGACGAGCCGACGGGCGAGCGTGTTCTTGCCCGCTCCGTCGACTCCCTCGATGACGAAGAGCTTTCCCAACGACCGAACTCTCTCGGTCAGTAGCGGTAGTGCTCGGGCTTGTACGGGCCCTCGACGTCGACGCCGATGTACTCGGCCTGCTCCTTGGTGAGCTTGGTGATCGAGCCGCCCAGCGCTTCGACGTGGATGCGAGCAACCTTCTCGTCGAGGTGCTTGGGCAACCGGTAGACCTCGTTGTCGTACTCACTCGGCTTGGTCCACAGTTCGATCTGCGCGATGACCTGGTTGGAGAAGCTGTTGCTCATGACGAACGACGGGTGACCGGTGGCGTTGCCGAGGTTCAGCAAACGGCCCTCGGACAGCACGATGATCGAGTGCCCGTCCTTGAACTGGAACTCGTCGACCTGCGGCTTGATGTTGATCCGCGTGACGTCGGCCGCCTTCTCGAGGCCGGCCATGTCGATCTCGTTGTCGAAGTGGCCGATGTTGCCCAGGATCGCCTGGTGCTTCATCTTGCGCATGTGCTCGAACGTGATGATCTTGAGGTTGCCCGTCGAGGTGATCACGATGTCGGCCTGCTCGATGAACTCGTCGACCGTGCGCACGTCGAAGCCGTCCATCAGTGCCTGCAGGGCGTTGATGGGATCTGCTTCGGTGACCGTCACGCGAGCGCCCTGGCCCTTGAGTGCCTCGGCGCAGCCCTTGCCCACATCTCCGTAGCCACAGACCAGCACGGCCTTGCCGCCGATGAGAACGTCGGTGCCACGGTTGATGCCGTCGATCAGCGAATGGCGAGTGCCGTACTTGTTGTCGAACTTGCTCTTGGTGACCGAGTCGTTGACGTTGATGGCCGGGAACGACAGCTCGCCGGCAGCAGCGAACTGGTACAACCGCAGCACACCGGTCGTGGTCTCCTCGGTGACACCCTGCACGGATGCGGCAATCTCGGTCCACTTGGTCGTCGACGCCTCGAGGGAGCGACGCAGCAGGCCGAGGAACACCTTGTACTCGTCGGAATCCTGGTCGTCGTCGGTCGGCGGAACGACGCCTGCCTTCTCGAACTGAGCGCCGCGCAGCACCAGCATCGTGGCGTCCCCGCCGTCGTCGAGGATCATGTTGGCAGGCTGCTCGGGCCAGGTGAGCATCTGCTCGGCGGCCCACCAGTACTCCTCGAGGGTCTCACCCTTCCAGGCGAACACCGGAACGCCCTTGGGCTCTTCGACGGTGCCGTACGGGCCGACGACGACGGCCGCGGCTGCGTGATCCTGGGTGGAGAAGATGTTGCACGAGGCCCAACGCACCTCGGCACCGAGTGCCACCAGCGTCTCGATCAACACGGCGGTCTGCACGGTCATGTGCAGCGATCCGGATACTCGCGCGCCCTTGAGCGGCTGAACGTCGGCGTACTCGCGACGAAGCGCGATCAGGCCGGGCATCTCGTGCTCTGCCAGCCGTATTTCCTTGCGGCCGAATTCTGCGAGTGACAGGTCTGCGACCTTGAAGTCGATTCCACCGCGGTGTTCCACGGTGAGTGCCGATCCTGACGTAACTGAGGTCGTCATCTTGCCTCTCCTGTTGACTTGAATGTCTTCGTCCAGGCTATCGGGTCGCGGCGAGCGGCGACCGTCTGCCCGGCGAATCGGTCCGATGCCCTTCAGACGGCTCGTCGAGTGGTCCCGCGGTCACCCGTGTTGCTGGGCTCGCGCCAGAATCCGATCGCGCTTTCGGGGCAGAATGTTGGCCCGGACGAGATCGCCGTCGTAGTGGTCGAGCACCCGCGGGTCCATCACCCGACGCCACAGCGGCGGCACCGCTGCCAGTAGAACCATCGTCGCGTACCCGGCGGGCAACTGCGGAGCCTCGTCGCACGAGAGCAGAGTCTGGTATCGCTTCCCCGGATTGGCGTGATGATCGCTGTGTCGCTGCAGGTGGTAGAGAAAGATGTTGGTGCACAGCCGGTCGCTGTTCCAACTGTGCCGCGGTGCGCACCGCACGTATCTGCCTCGCTCGTTCGTCTCGCGCAGCAGTGCGTAGTGCTCTACGTAGTTCACCATCTCCAGGAGCACGAATCCCACGACGGCTTGTATCAGCAGATACGGCGCGATCGCCCAGCCGAAGACAACCATCAGCGTGACGAAGAGAACGGCGCTGAGCAGCCACGTGTGCAACAGGGCGTTCGACGGGTGAAACACGGAGTGGCCTTTGCGGCGCAGCCGCCGAGCCTCGAGCTTCCAGGCCGAGGCCAGCCCGAGAACAGCGCTGCGCGGCACGAACGTCCACACGCTCTCTCCCAGCCGGGCACTGGCCGGATCCTCCGGAGTGGCCACCCGCACGTGGTGACCGCGGTTGTGCTCGACGAAGAAGTGTCCGTACAGGGTTTGCGACAAGGCCACCTTCGCCAACCAGCGTTCGTGCTGCTCGACGCGGTGGCCCAGCTCGTGGGCGGCGTTGATTCCGGTTCCCGCGACCAGGCCCACCGTCACCGCGAGCCCGATCTTGTCCACCACGCTCAGGCCTCCGTACGCCCACATCCAGCAGGCGACGATCAGACCGATGAATTGGATGGGCAGGAACAGGTAGGTGCACCAGCGGTAATAACGGTCGTTCTGCAGCTTGTCGGCCGCAGACGCGTCCGGGTTGTGACCGTCCTCGCCCGCGAGCAGATCGATGATCGGAATGATCACGAAGAACACCAGGACGCCGCTCCACCAGAACACCGGCATGCCGGTCCAGTACACCAATTGGGACGGCAACAGTGCCGATGCCGGTGCCAGCAGACCCAGCATCCACAGGTAGCGCTTGTTGTCCCACCGCCGAACCGCAGGTGCAGCCCCGGCCGAATTCCGCTCCCCGAAAGCGACACCCGAATCGTCCGATGAGGTGATTCGGCCGTCCACGCTCACAGTTGCCACACCCTCTCACCGAATGTTTGCGGTCCTATCAGTTTGTTTTCGAGGGTATAACATGCCGGGCGTTCGGACCGAGGGGTGTGACGGATACCCCGGACACGTCGGATCCGAGAAAACCGGCCCCGCCCGCACGATCGACGGTCGGGGCCGGCCTCGCAAGACGACTCGGCCGCGTCTCACTCGGGTCGCGACTCGACTTTCTTCGCCTCGCGCAGACCCATCACCGAATGACGGCGGCCGTACAGCACGTAGATGACGACACCCGCTGCCATCCACACCAGGAACCGCAACCACGTCTCGACCGACAGGTTGAGCATCAGCCACAGGCACGCGGCCACTGCCAGGATCGGAACCAGCGGAACCCAGGGCACGCGGAACCCGCGCTCGAGATCGGGACGCGTCCTGCGGAGGACGAGGACACCGGCCGACACCAGAACGAAGGCGAACAGCGTTCCGATGTTGACCATCTCCTCGAGCGTGCCGAGAGGGACGAACGCGGCGAGCAGTCCGACCACCACACCGACCAGGATCGTCGTCCGAACCGGCGTGCCCTTCTTTCCGGTGTGGGCCAGACCGCGCGGCACCAGGCCGTCTCGCGACATGGCGAACAGGACGCGGGTCTGCCCCAGCATGAGAACCATGACCACCGTCGTCAGACCGGCCAGTGCGCCGAACGAAATGATGTTCTTGGCCCACGTCAGCCCGTTCAGCTCGAACGCCGTTGCCAGCGTGGCACTGTCGCCGGCCAGATCCGTGTACTTGACCATCCCGGTCAGCACCAAGGTCACCGCCACGTAGAGCACGGTCACGATGGCCAAGGATCCGAGGATGCCGCGCGGCAATGCCTTCTGCGGCTCCTTCGTCTCCTCGGCCGTTGTCGCGACCACGTCGAAGCCGATGAACGCGAAGAACACCAGCGACGCCGCCGCCAGCAGTCCGTACCAACCGAAGGTGCTACCGCCCGCACCGGTGACGAATGAGAACAAGGACTGATGAAGCCCCTCACCCGTGGACGCGGGCTCGGACGGCGGAATGTACGGATCGTAGTTGGCGACCTTGATGTAGAACGCACCGAGCACGACGACGAACAGCACCACGATCACCTTGATGGCTGTGATCACCAACGACACGCGCGAGGACAACTTGGTTCCCGAGGCGATGAGAACCGTCAACACCACCACGATGAGCAGTGCGCCCCAGTCGAAATTCAGCGAACCGATCTGCAGTACCGGGGCCGACGTGCCGAGCAGGTCTCCCAGATAGAGCGACCAGGCCTTCGCCACCACCGCCGCGGCGAGTCCGAATTCGAGGATCAGATCCCAGCCGATGATCCAGGCGATGAACTCACCGAATGCGGCGTAGGAGAACGTGTAAGCACTACCGGCGACCGGAACCGTGGAGGCGAACTCGGCGTAACACAGGGCCGCGAGCCCGCAGGCAATGGCCGCCAACACGAACGCCACCGAAACAGCCGGTCCGGCAACGTTTCCGGCAGTCCTCGCCGTCAGCGTGAAAATGCCGGCTCCGACCGCCACCGCGACACCGAACACGGTCAGATCCCACGAACCGAGCTCCTTGCGCAACTTGGTGTCCGGTTCGTCGGTGTCCTTGATCGATTGTTCGATCGACTTGGTCCGGAACCACCCCGTCGTGCGCGGGGGCTTCCTGGGCCGGTCTGCCTTGGTCATCGGACCTCCGTATCGCCACGTCGCTTCTGCAGACGGCCGATCCGATCGGACCCACCCGTCCCAGAATTCACTCTGACATCACCCTATTGGTAGCGGGCACCCGTGTCGGACACTTCGGCCACTCGACTTGCCGCGCCTTACGACTGCAATGATCCGACCGCCGCCACGAACACTTCGGCACCGTCGGAGTCCGCGGTGACGGTGACGGATCGGTCGGCAGCGGGAATCCACGCCGAACTACCTTGGGGCACGGTGAGCCCCGCGTGTGTGTCACCGGTCGTTGCCAGCACCGAACCGCTGGTGCACAACAGAATTCGCGGACCGGTTCCAGGAATCTCGACGGTCTCCCCCGGACCGACCGCCGTCCGGCTGAGGACGAATTCAGGGGCCGGCGTCGGGTATCGGTAGGTGGGCCGATCGTTCTCACCCGGCGTGATCGGAGAGATGTCGGCGGGCTCGAAGTCCAGCACGCGCAACAACTCCGGCACGTCGACGTGCTTGGGCGTCAACCCTCCACGCAGAACGTTGTCGGAGTTGGCCATGATCTCCACACCGGTTCCGCGCAGGTACGCATGGAGATTGCCCGCATCCAGGTACAGGCCCTGGCCGGGAGTCAGGGTGACCCGATTGAGCAGTAAGGCCGCCAGTACTCCAGCATCACCGGGATACGACTCTCCCAGCTCGAGCAACGTCCGTGCCTCGGCGGCGAATCGACCGCCGTCGGCGCGGGCAGGCCCCGACAGATAAACGATGCAGCCCTGGGCGACCGCAGGCAACAGGTCGTCCAGGGACTGCCCGGGCAACGTGATCCACGAGGTGAACACCGTCCGGAGGCCCGACGCGTCGGGCTGAGCGGCGAGCAACGTGCGATACCCCGCGAGGGAAGGCACGGCCAACGCATCGAGAAACTCCACCGTCTCGGCCGGTTGCCGAAACCCTGCCAGTGCTTCGAATTCGGTGAGTGCCACGATCAGCTCGGGCTTGTGATTGGCGTCCCGGTAATTGCGCACCGGGGAATCGATCGCGACACCTGCGGCATTCTCCCGCGCGAAACCCTCACGCGCCTGCGCGCTGCTCGGATGTGCCTGCAACGACAGAGGTTCTTCTGCGGCAAGCAATTTCAGCAAATACGGCAGCCGCGACGAGAAGTCCTCTGCAGAGCCGCCCAACTGTGTTTCCGGATCCCCGTCGATGAGGGTGAGCAACGGCGTGCTGCCACCCTCGTGAACCACGTGCGCAGAATCGGCCGGGTGTGCACCCAGCCAGATCTCCGCCTCGGGATGATCGGACGGTACCGGCCTACCCTGGATACGAGCCAGAGCAGTGCGCGAACCCCAAGCGTAGGACCGGACTGCGCCTCGCAGGAGTTGCACTAGCTACCGCCCATCAACGACAAGTACGCGGCAGTGGTGTCCAACCGCGTTGCCAACACCGACATCGTGTCGAGCATCGAGAGTGTAACCGGATCGGGTGACGCCGCGCGGGCCTCGAAACCCGAACTCACGAACTCCCCGCCCGACGCCGCCTCACCGGACTCGGTCAGTACCAGTTCGGAATTCGGAACACCGGCAATGCGTCGTTCGGTCAGCGCGCGATCGGATTCGGACGCCAGGACGAATACCCGCATCGGCTGTTCGGGAGCCGGTCCGTCGAGCTCCTCGTCGTGGAAGATCGAGTCGAAGGTGCTGACCGGCCCCGAGGACTCGACCATGGACGCACGGATGGACGCAGCGATGACATCGCCGAGCTCACCCGCAGCCACGATCTGACCGGCCACCCGCAGCAATACCTCGCTACCGTGCCGCGCCACCTCGACGGCAGCCGGCCCGGCACCGCTGAGCACCACACGTTTGCCGCTGAACCCACTGGCAAGCGCTTTGGCCGGGTTGTGGAACACCTCGTTGGACGGGCTGTTGCGCACAGCCTCGGCATCGAGCAGATCTGCGAGCCGAGAAAGGTTGGGCAGCAGCGCCTTCCACGAACCACCGGCAACCGCGCCGAGGACGGCCACGAACGCCGCAAGGTAGCGCATCAGCGCATTGTGGTCACGCACCGCTATGCGCGGCGGCAACCACATGACCCTGGCACCGCGCACGGCACGCAAGGGACCCTCTTCCGGTGCCACGACGACGACCTCCGCGCCGCGCCGTGCTGCCGCGTCGACCGATTCGGCCAAGCGCGGATCGCCTGCATCGTCGCCGGCCACCACGACGACATCCAGTGGCCCGATCCACGGCGGAGTTCCGGTACTACGAACCAGGGGAACGCCCAAATGGTTTCCGAGAGCAGCGACAAGCAGAGACGCGGCACGGCTGCTGCGGCCGTCGCCGGTCACGATCACCACGCTGCGAGGTCGCAGGTCGGCCAGGCGCGCCAGCACCGACTCATCGACCGCAGTGGCGACGGCGCGTACTTGAGCACCCGCGAGCGCGGCGCTGCGGAGCGCGCCCTCCCGATCGGCGGCCACGATCGCGCCGGCGTCGTCGAGATCGACCAGAGACGTCACTGCCCTCATGACCTCGGCACCTTCCCTTACGTCACCGACTCGAAATGCCTGCATACCCACTTGTGAACTCTAGGTAACCACTATTCCAGTCCGGAGCGAACGATGCTCAATATCTCGGTCGACAACGCGTCGACCTCGGCGCGGGTGCGCGCCTCGACATTGAGTCTCAACAGGGGCTCGGTGTTGGACGCACGCAAGTTGAACCATGCACCACCCTCGAGGTCGACGGTCACGCCGTCGAGACGGTCGATTCCGGTGGTCCGATCGGCGAACGCGTCGAGCACGGCCTGGGTGCGTTCGGCTGCGTCGTCGACCGTCGAGTTGATCTCACCCGACGCGCTGTACGTCTCGTACGAGGCCATCATCTCCGAGAGCGGTCGATCCTGTGCGCCGAGGGCAGCGAGAACGTGCAGCGCGGCGAGCATGCCGGAATCGGCACCCCAGAAATCACGGAAGTAGTAGTGCGCGGAATGTTCTCCGCCGAAGATCGCACCGGTATCGGCCATCTGCTGCTTGATGAACGAGTGCCCCACTCGGGTGCGGACAGGCTTGCCGCCGAGCGCGGTGACGAGCTCCGGCACCGCACGCGAGGTGATGAGATTGTGAATGATCGACGCACCGGGTTCCTTGGCCAGCTCGCGTTCTGCCACCAAGCAGGTCACGGCCGACGGCGAGACCGGATCGCCCTTCTCGTCGACGACGAAGCACCGGTCGGCGTCTCCGTCGAACGCGAGCCCGATGTCGGCACCGGTCTCGACGACGAAGCGCTGCAGATCCACCAGGTTCGCCGGGTCCAGTGGGTTGGCCTCGTGATTGGGGAAGCTGCCGTCGAGTTCGAAGAACAACGGTTCGATCGTCACCGGGAGCGGAGCGAACACCGCGGGGACCGTGTGCCCGCCCATGCCGTTACCCGCGTCGACGGCGATCTTCATGGATCCGATGCCGGAAAGATCGACCAGATCGCGGACGAACCCGGCGTAGTCGGTCAACACGTCTCGCGACGTTGCCGTACCGGCCGGGCCGTCGAAGTCCGGCACGCCGTCGATCAGTTCCGACTTGATCGTGGCCAGCCCGGTGTCCTGTCCCACCGGCTTGGCACCGGCGCGGCACAGCTTGATTCCGTTGTACTTCGCCGGATTGTGGCTTGCGGTGAACATGGCACCGGGGCATTCGAGCAGGCCCGACGCGAAGTAGAGCTGATCGGTCGAGGCGAGACCGATGTGCACGACGTCGAGTCCCTGCGCGGTGACGCCGTCCGCGAAAGCGCGGGACAGGCCCGGCGAGGAGTCGCGCATGTCGTGTCCGACGACGACGGTCCGCGCTGCGCCCTCCTCGTCGCGTACCAACCGGGCGAACGATGCACCGACGCCTCGGACGAACGCCTCGTCGATCTGCTCACCTACGACGCCACGGACGTCGTAGGCCTTGATGACGGCGTTGACGGACTCTGCGGTTCGGGCCACGAAGATTCTCCTGATTGTCGGTCGTCCGGCGTCGGACATCCAGCGTTGGGTACGGGGCGGTCAACACCGAAGCTCGGCAGACCGGCTTGTCCGTTTCGGTACTGGTGCAAACCTTGCCAGACGCCCGGTGGGCGGGCCAGTCGACCCGTCGTTCATTCGGGCGGACGCAGCGCATAGCCCCGCCGCGGCGTTCTGCGCAGGGGGTCTAGGACGTGGGATCGGGTAGAACTCTGAGGTGTCCGCGTCGGCCGGTTCGGACGGCAGGCGTGGCCCGTCGCTCGGTGTCCTGGTGGCGAGCCGGCGACCGGTCACCGCTGTCTCGATCCTCGGAGCGCGTCCGGTCTCCCCGACCGGCTTCGCGTACGGCCTCGGCCAGCGCGGTCAGATCGTCCTCGTCGGGGGTCGATGTCGAGTAACCACCCTCGTACCGCACGAGCTCCCAGCCCTTGGGTGCCGTGGTCGTCGAGGCATGGACCTCGCACAGGTCCCAGGAGTGCGGCTCGTCCACGGTGGCCAGCGGACCGACGACCGCAGTGGAGTCGGAGTAGACATATGTGAGCGTCGCAACGGCAGAACGGTTGCAACCAGGCCTGCAGCAGCCACGCAGTGATCTCACGAGTGCAGAGTATCCGGTACGTGCAACCGACCGAACGACCGACACACCGGACAGCCGCGATAACCTGCCCCCATGCCTCAGTTCTCTTCCGCGCGCAGGATCACGTCGCGGTCCGTTGCGCGGCACGGCCGCGGCATCCGCGGACCGGTGCTGCCCGAGGACCTACCTGCCCGGCGATCACGTGCAGAGAAGTTCGACCGGCTGGTACTCGACGCGTTCGCGCGCATCGACCACCGGTGGCACGACAAGCTCTCGAAGCTCGACATCGCCGTCGACGACGTGCCCAAGATCAGGGCGCTGGACCCGGAATCGGTCACCTGGCCGCCCGAGGTGGTCGCAGAAGGACCGGTACCCCTGTCACGACTGGTCCCCGCAGGGATCGACAAGCGCGGAGAGACGACACGCGCCCGTGTGGTGCTGTTCCGGCGTCCGCTCGAGCGGCGCGCCAAGCATCCGGAAGATTTGGAGGACCTACTGTTCGAGGTCCTGGTCGAGCAGGTAGCGACATATTTGGGGATCGATCCAGACGAGGTGGACCCCGCCAGCGCCGAGCCGTGATGCAGCGTCGGCTCGTGGGTGGATCCTCCTGAGCGCGTTCGGCTCAGCCGATCCCGCGCTTGAGCCGACGACGCTCACGCTCGGACAGTCCGCCCCAGATTCCGAATCGCTCGTCGTTGGCGAGAGCGTATTCGAGGCATTCGTCCTTGACCTCGCAGCCGAGACAGATTCGCTTCGCTTCGCGGGTGGAGCCGCCCTTTTCGGGAAAGAAGGCTTCGGGATCGGTCTGAGCGCACAGGGCGCGCTCCTGCCACTGATCCTCGATCTCCTCGAACATCTCGTCGAAACCCGCCACGAGACTGAGGAACGGCTTGGCGGGTGGAACCGATTCGGCCACGAACGGCATCGAATCAGCGTCGTTGTCCGAGTCGTCGTTATCGACGTCGTCGACATCCGGGCTGTCGACATCGGGGCTGTCGATGTCCTGATCGATTTGCACGGCGTCACTCGAGAGTTCGCCGTCGACTGCATCGTTCGACGGGGTCACGTACGCAGAACCGGCGTCGACGGAGACGCTCGAATCCACGCCGGAATCGGACTCGGTTTGCGGCGCGTCGTCGACAGCGCTGAGGTGTGCAGTGGGTCCGCCCCGCTGATCACGTGTCACGTGCTGGTCATACATCGCTTCCGCCTCCTCACCTGTGGTAGCGCAGATACTTTCGGTCCTCGTAATCTCGAATACCTTGCCCCGCGCCGGTATTCGATCGAGCTGGTACGTCCGAGCCGACTCTCCACCCGTCCAACTCTCGACCTCTACTCCACGTCCACTCAGGGACGAACAGGAAGGGAACGAGTGTTCGAAACCAGGTTCGCTGCAGTCGAACTCGTGCCGCGAACGCTGAATGACATACCTGTGATTAGACACGTACAGGTGTGTCGCGGTCAAGCCGATCGCACAAATCCAATACCATCCCATGCCCGAAATCGGCTGTCTCCCCGAATCAGGGCGCGTCCCGTGCGTGTCGCGGCGGTTCTCGGGCTCGGATCCCGGCCCCGCGGACGGTCCGGGTGGGCGCTCACCCGGGCGGGCGGCAACCGCACTAGGCTCGCATGTTGTGAAAGTTACTGTTCTGGTCGGTGGCGTCGGTGGCGCACGGTTCCTCCAGGGGCTCAAATCCCTGTTCGGCGACTCCCTTCTCGGCGACGAACCCGAGAACGAGATCACGGCGGTGGTCAACGTCGGCGACGACGTCTGGATGCACGGCCTTCGCATCTGCCCGGATCTCGACACGTGCATGTACACCCTCGGAAACGGAATCGACACCGAGCGAGGCTGGGGCCGGGTCGCGGAGACATGGAACGCCCGCGACGAGTTGGCCGCCTACGGAGCAGATCCCGACTGGTTCGGCCTCGGCGACAGGGACATCGCCACGCACTTGATCCGCAGTCGCATGCTGCGCACCGGATTTCCGCTGTCGGCCGTCACCGAGGCACTGTGCAACCGATGGCAGCCCGGGGTCCGATTGCTGCCGGTCACCGACGACCGCTCGGAAACACACGTCGTGGTCACCGACCCCGACGACCCCAGCGGCGAGCAGCAACGTGCAATCCACTTCCAGGAGTGGTGGGTTCGCTACCGCGCGCAGATTCCCACGCACAGTTTCGCTAATATCGGTGCCGAACAGGCCACTGCCGCACCGGGAGTCGCCGAAGCGATCGCCGAGGCCGACGCGGTGATCCTGGCCCCGTCCAACCCGGTGGTCAGTGTCGGCGCAATTCTTGCCGTACCCGGCATCCGCGGCGCACTCCGCACCACCGCCGCCAAGGTCGTCGGCCTGTCCCCGGTGGTGGACGGTAAACCGTTGCGCGGCATGGCAGACGAGTGCCTCTCGGTCATCGGCGTCGAGACGACGGCCGAGGCCGTCGGCCGCCTCTACGGAAGCCGAAGCGGCACCGGCATTCTCGACGCCTGGCTGGTGCACAGCACCGACTCGGCGGTGGTCGACGGAGTCGACGTGCAGTCGATTCCGTTGCTGATGACCGACCCGGAGACCACAGCGGTGATGGCCCGCACCGCCCTGCGCGCAGCCGGACTCGAACTGTGACCGCCCCACGCGAGGTGGCGTCGATGCCGGAGGCTCCCGGTGACCACGCACCGGGCGGATCGATCGAAATCCTGCCGGTCACGGGACTTCCCGAGTTTCGTCCGGGCGACGATCTCGCCGCAGCGATCGTCGACCGAGCGCCCTGGCTGCGCGACGGAGACGTCCTCGTGGTCACCAGCAAGATCGTCTCCAAGGTCGAGGGACGTCTGGTGCCCGCACCGCAGGACCCCGAGGAGCGGGACGCAGCCCGCCGGGTCCTCGTCGATCAGGAGGCCGTTCGCGTCGTCGCCCGAAAAGGCCGGACACTCATCACCGAGAACCGCCTCGGCATCGTGCAAGCCGCGTCGGGTATCGACGGGTCCAACGTCGACGGCAGCGAACTGGCGCTGCTCCCGGAGAATCCCGACGCCAGCGCGGCGGCTCTTCGGCGAGCACTGCACGAGTCGGCCGGAGTCACCGTGGCTGTCGTGATCACCGACACGATGGGCCGGGCCTGGCGGATCGGTCAGACCGATGCCGCGATCGGGTCTGCCGGCCTGGCGGTCGTCCATCGATACGCCGGGGCAGAAGACGGCCAGGGCAACGAACTGATCGTCACCGAAGTCGCCATCGCCGACGAGCTCGCTGCGGCAGGCGATCTCGTGAAGGGCAAGCTGGGTGGCGTTCCGATAGCCGTCGTCCGCGGCCTGTCACCGGTCGACGACGGCTCCACCGCCGCCACCCTGCTGCGCGGCGGCGAAGACGATCTGTTCTGGCTGGGAACCGCCGAGGCACTCGAACGTGGTCGACGTGAGGCCCTGCTCCGCCGGCGGTCGGTTCGATCGTTCTCCCCGGATGCAGTCGACCCGGACTCGATTCGTGACGCTGTCGCGGACGCCCTCACCGCCCCCGCCCCGCATCACACCCACCCCGTCAGATTCGTCTGGATCAGAACGCCCGCGGTGCGTCGACGACTGCTCGAGACCATGCGCGAGCAGTGGCGAGCCGATCTGGCCGGCGACGGGCTGACCGAGGACCGCATCGCCGCGAGGCTGAGCCGTGGAGACATTCTGTTCGATGCGCCGGAAATCGTGATTCCGTTCTGTGTGCCGGACGGGGCGCACACCTATCCCGACGAGAGGCGTCGCGCAGCGGAGGACACCATGTTCACCGTGGCGGTCGGTGCCGCCGTTCAGGGTTTGCTCGTCGCCTTGGCCGTTCGCGATCTCGGTAGCTGCTGGATCGGTTCGACGATCTTCGCCGCCGATACCGTCCGCGCCGAGCTCGGCTTGCGTGCGGACTGGAAAGCATTGGGGGCCATCGCAATCGGACACCCCAGCGAACCGCTGACGGTACGAGATCCGGCCGCGCCCGGGTCTTCGCTGGTGGAGCTCTGACCGACGATGTCCGCTTCCTCACTGTGGCAGTCCGCGGCCGAGACACTCGATCGTTGGGCACCGACCGACTCCAGGGACGAATCCCTTCGGCACACCGTGATCGCCTTTCTGCACAGCAATCCCGACGCGTGTCTCCGCGCGAACGAGGCCGGCCACATCACGGCGTCGTCGCTGGTACTCGACGCGTCGGGACGACACGTTCTGTTGACCCTGCATCCCCGGGTGGGCCGGTGGATTCAGCTGGGCGGTCACTGCGAACCCGAGGACGATTCGGTCGTCGCCGCAGCGCTGCGCGAGGCGACCGAAGAATCCGGAATTGCCGATCTGTCGATCGATCCCGAGTTGCTCTCGGCGCACACTCACCCGATCACGTGCTCGCTGGGTAAGCCGACCCGGCACCTGGACCTGCGGTTCCTGGTGCGCGCCCAGGACGGCGCGCGCGCCGTGCGCAGCGAGGAATCGACGGACCTGCGCTGGTGGCCGGTGGACGAACTACCCGACTCGGCCGAGCGCGAGACCATCGACCATCTCGTCGCGCTCGCCGCGCATCGCTGATTCGCCCGGGTCGGCCCCGCTCAGCCCCTCGGGACGACGATCAGACGTCGGTGGAGAAGCGCACTCCCCCGTCGGGCAGCTTCACTCCGGGCCATACCCGTGCCCCACGCAGCAACTCGCACCGAGCTCCGATATCGGCACCGTCACCGATGACGGCGTCACGCACGAGTGCGCGCGGTCCGATGCGGGCTCCGAATCCCAGGATGGACCGTTCGACCACGGCCCCTGCTTCGACGATCGCACCGTCGAACACCACCGCGCCGTCGAGACGAGCGCCTGCGCCGATCTCGGCACCACGTCCGACGACGGTTCCACCGATCAGCAGTGCGCCCGGCGCGACACCCGCTCCGGGGTGAACCAGGGACTCACCGCGATCTCCGTGCAGTGCGGGCGACGGCGCAATCCCGCGAACGAGGTCGGCCGATCCCTTGACGAAATCCTCGGGCGTACCCATGTCGCGCCAGTACGCACTGTCGACGTGCCCATAGACCTTCTTGTTCTCGGCGAGTAAGGCGGGGAACACCTCTCGCTCCACCGACACCGGCCGGTCGGCTGCGATGGACTCGATGATCTCGCGCTTGAACACGTAGCAACCGGCGTTGATCTGATCGGTCGGCGGATCCTGGGTCTTCTCCAAGAATGCAGTGACTCGGCCGTTCTCGTCGGTCGGTACACATCCGAACGCGCGGGGATCGCCGACCCGAACGAGATGCAACGTCACGTCCGCGTCGGTCGTGCGGTGCGTGTCGAGCACCGCCGTCAGATCGGTACCACCCAATACGTCACCGTTGAACACCATGACGTTGTCTGCCCGCAGTCGCGGCAGCACGTTTCTGATTCCGCCGCCGGTGCCCATGGGCTCGGTCTCGAACACGTACTCGAGTTCGATGCCCAGCGCCGACCCGTCGCCGAAATGTTGCTCGAACACTTCGGCTTTGAACGACGTTCCGAGAACCACGTGTTCGATGCCCGCAGCCTTGATCCTGGCCAGCAGGTGGGTGAGAAACGGGAGTCCTGCAGTCGGGAGCATCGGCTTGGGTGCCGAGAGAGTCAACGGGCGCAGTCGAGTTCCCTTGCCGCCGACCAAGATCACTGCATCCGTACGTGCGGCGACCGATGGGGAAC
The DNA here is from genome assembly GCF_002259025.1 of Rhodococcus sp. 05-2255-1e. Classification (NCBI taxonomy): domain Bacteria; kingdom Bacillati; phylum Actinomycetota; class Actinomycetes; order Mycobacteriales; family Nocardiaceae; genus Rhodococcus; species Rhodococcus sp. 05-2255-1e. Next base: position 429,130 of record NZ_NOZE01000013.1, read on the forward strand.
TATCCGACATGTCCAGCCTCTGTTCTCTCGTCCGACGGTCGTTCTTCACGAGCTCGGGCCCGAAGCGCCGAAGTCACAACGACCTTCGAGCGAAGACCGAGACCCGCGCGCAGCGCCCATCGTAGTGGAGCCTGCCACACCCGGTCGTGTCTGTCGGCCTGGAATCGGTAGGCGCTGGTGTGGTGTGCGGGCAGCATCACTTCCGGATGCCGTCCTGCCGCATGGCCTTTCGAGTGCGTGACCTCGACCTCGGGTACGTAGACGTTCTGCCAACCCGCCCTGCCGAGCCGGTCGCCGAGGTCCACGTCCTCCATGTACATGAAGTAGCGCGAATCGAACCCGTCGATGGAGTCGAACGCCGCGCGGCGAAGCAACAGGCATGATCCCGACAGCCATCCCACCGGCCGCTCGGACACCGTCTCGTTCTCCTGGCGGTATCGCCGAGTCCACGGATTGGTCGGCCAGAGCTTGCCCAGAATTGCGTGGCCGGCCCCGGACGTCAGATCGGGCACCGATCGCGCGGACGGATATCGCGACCCGTCCGGCTCACGAATGAGTGGGCCCAGCGAACCTGCGCGCGGCCATCGCGCCGCGGCGTCGAGCAATCCGTCCAGGGACCCGGGGTGCCACCTGACATCCGGATTGGCCACCACGACGAATTCGACCTCGGGGTCGACCGCGGCGATCGCCCGATTGACGGCAGCGCCGTAGCCGATGTTGGCGCCGGTACGCAGCAATTCTGCTTCCGCGAACGCCGCCTCGGCGGCTTCCGGAGTGCCGTCGACCGACCCGTTGTCGGCCATGATGACTCGCACGGGCCGAGTCGTGGCCTCGCGAAGAGACGTCAGAAATTGCTCGAGGTATTCGCCGGGGGAATAGGTCACCGTCACCACGGCCAGGTCGGAACTCACGCGGGCAAGACTAGCCCGAGGCGAGCATCGATCCCGCATCACGACCGAGCAAGAGCCGCCGTCAGAGCCTCGGACCAGGGGCGGGGCGCACCGAGCCCGGCTGCGGACCACGCACTCGGTGACAGCACCGAGTATGCGGGCCGAGGTGCCGGGACGACGTACTCCGCGCTCGAACACGGCCGCACCCGGTCGGGGTCGGCACCGATGCCCGAGAACACTGCCCGGGCGAGGTCGTACCAGCTCGCCTGCCCGGCGTTGGTGAAGTGAACGGTCCGGCCGGTCACCGTCGCGTCGGCTTCGATCTCGAGCAGACCGGCGGCCAGGTCGAGAGCGAAGGTGGGCGATCCGATCTGGTCGTCGACCACCGAGACGGTCTCCCGCTCGCCTTCGAGTCTTCGCATCGTGGTGACGAAGTTCTTGCCGGTGTTGTCGTAGACCCATGCGGTGCGCACGATGACGGCCTCGGGAAGTTCCTCACGTACCGCCGTTTCCCCGGCCAACTTGGTGCGTCCGTACACGGACTTCGGCGCGGTCGCCGCGTCGACGTCGTACGGCTCGGTCGCTGTGCCGTCGAACACATAGTCGGTAGAAATGTGAATCAGTCGGGCACCGACACGCCCGCACGCCCGCGCGAGATTTCGAGGACCGTCGGCATTGACGGCCATGGCCCTGGACTCGTCGGTTTCGGCGGCATCGACGGCGGTGTATGCGGCGCAGTTGACGACGGTCGCACCCGCAGTCACCACGGCGTCGACGGCGTCGGGGTCGGTGATGTCCAGGTCGGCGGACGAATAGCCGTGCACCTCGACATCGGAATCACGCTCGGCGGCGAGCGAGACCACCCGTCGGCCCAACTGGCCGTGTGCACCGGTCACCACGATCGCATTCACGGTTGCCAAGTGTGGCACGCCGCGCTCGGTTCGGCGAGAGCGCGGCCGATCGCCAGTAACCTTCGACTCGGGGGGAGTGAACGTCTGTCGGTGGGTGTCCATGCCTGCCGGAAACGAGGAAAGGGTCGAAGGTGCCACGAGATTCAGGCACGCACGGAGGTGAGCGCACACCCCCACCACACCGGCGCACCTCGCGGCGAGCCGACGGCGACGGCCTGCGCGGCGAGCGACGCGACCGTGACACCGACCCTCGTGCATCCCGCGGGCGCGACTCCCAGGATCGACCTGTACGTCCCTCCGCAGACGGTGAACCGGGCGTGCATCGCCGAGGCGGCGCGGCCGGCGACGAACGACGAACCACGGCCGGCCGCACACGACGACCGCAGCGTGGGCCCCGAGGCGACGACCGACGAGCGGACGCAGGCGAGGCACCCCGCCGACCGGGCGCAGGTGGTCGCTGGCCGGCGACGCACGTTGCGGTGGCCGTGTTGTCGGTACTCGTCCTGTTGGTGACCGGCTTCGCGTGGCGCAGTGTGGACAGTCTGCGGTCGAACATCGCCACCGCGGGTGGCCTCGGTCTGGGCGGCGCAGCAGACGGTGCCGTCGACATCCTGATGGTCGGCACCGACAGCCGCACCGACGCCCACGGCAACGCGCTCTCACCGGAAGAACTGGCCTCGCTCAACGCAGGCGAGGAAGTTGCGTCGAACACGGACACGATCGTGTTGATCCGTGTCCCGAACGACGGCTCGTCGGCCACTGCCATCTCCATCCCGCGCGACTCGTACGTCGAGGTGCCCGGGATCGGAATGTCCAAGATCAACGCCGCGTACGGAGCGACCAAGGAGAACAAACGGCTCGAACTGGTCGAGCAGGGAGTCTCCGATGCCGACGCCGAACCGCAGGCCACCGAGGCCGGACGCGAAGCGCTGATCGATTCCGTCGCCAACCTGACCGGTATCACGGTCGATCACTACGCAGAGGTCGGCCTGCTCGGTTTCGTTCTGCTGACCGACGCCGTCGGCGGAGTAGCGGTATGCCTGAACAATCCGGTGCAGGAGCCGCTGTCGGGTGCGAACTTCGCCGCCGGTGAGCAGAACCTGTCCGGTTCGCAGGCGCTGAGTTTCGTCCGGCAACGACACGATCTGCCCCGCGGTGACCTGGACCGGATCGTGCGCCAGCAAGTCTTCATGGCCTCCCTCGTACGCAGTGTGCTCAGCGCCAAGACGTTGAGCAATCCGAGCAAGCTCGGTCAGCTCAGTACCGCGGTGCAGCGGTCGGTCACCCTCGATTCGGACTGGGACATCCTGCAGTTCGCCACTCGCCTGCAGGATCTCGCCGGTGGCAAGGTCAAGTTCGAGACCATTCCCGCGGTCGACATCAATGCGACGACCGACTACGGCGAATCCATCGTGCAGGTCGACCCGGCAGCAGTGAAGAAATACGTCGCCGGACTACTCGAGGACGGGAACTCCGCCGAGACCAACGCCGAGAATTCGGATGCCCCGGCCGTCGATCCGTCGACGGTGACGGTGGACGTCGCGAACGACAGCGGTATCGAAGGTCTGGCCAACGGTGTGGCCGGATCGTTGACGGCGCTGGGGTACGTCGGTGGCACCATCGGCAACTACGAGGGCTCGTCCATCTCCACGAGCCGCATCCAGACCGCCGACGTGGACAGCGACGCCGCTCGCGCCGTGTCGGCCGCACTCGGTGGCCTGCAGATCACCGCCGACGACACCATGCCGGCCGATGCCGTACGGGTCGTGCTCGCCGACGACTACGCCGGCCCCGGCTCGGGTCAGGCCGCGACGGCCGAAACCGTGGCACCCGAAGCGGGTACAGCAGTCCCCGAGGAACCTGCGGCACCGATCGACGCGGGTTCCACCGGCCCCATGTGCGTGAACTGACAGTACGAACGCAGCGTGGAAATCGGGGCGGGTCGGCGTCGACTAGGGTCGTGGTGTGGCTTCGAACCTGACTCAAACCCTGCTCGAGCCGATTCTGGCGGCAGACCCGGCCGGTCCCCGCATCACGTACTACGACGATGCCACCGGCGAGCGGGTCGAGGTGTCCGCCGTGACACTGGCGAATTGGGCGGCCAAGACTGCCAACTTGCTCCGTGACGAGTTCGCACTCGATCAGGGCGCGCGCGTGTGCGTGCTGTTGCCGGCGCACTGGCAGACCGCTGCCGTACTTCTGGGAATCTGGTGGACCGGCGGCGAGGTGGTGCTCGGTGCAGACGACTCCGCGGATCTCGCGCTGGTGCACGGCGACCGCCTCGACGACGCACCCGACGTCGACGAAGTTCTGGCGCTCTCGCTCGATGCCTTCGGTAAGGCAGTCCCCGATCTGCCCCTCGGGATGACCGACTACGCCACCTCGGTTCGCGTACACGGTGACCAATTCAGGGCAACCGGATCCGGGGCCGCGGCATTGGACGGCCGCTCGGTGGACGACGTCCTCGCCGCAGCGAGAGAACGCGCCGAGGCCCGTTCTCTCTCGGCCGCGGATCGAGTGTTGTCCAGTGCATCCTGGACCACCGCCGACGAGTTGATCGACGGACTGCTCTCGGTGCTCGCGGCCGGAGCGTCGTTGGTACAGGTGGCCAACTCCGACGAGAGCAAGAAGGAACGACGCATCGACACCGAGAAGGTCACGACGACCCTCGACTGACTTGTCGCCTCATCCGGTCGGGCGGTAGCCGCCGTCCGCGAGTCCCGCTTCGATCTCGAACCGGTTGGCGCTGCCGCGGTGACGCGCTTCCTCGACGAGGTAGCGGAACGGAAAGGTCAGCCCGAACCTCGCCCACTGGTCGGCGTGAATCGCCTCGTGCCGCAGCACCCGACGGGCGGTGTTGTTCGCCGTCAGGTAGGCCCCACCGAATGTGGTTCCGCCGCGGCCGAATCCGCCGCGCAGGCCGGAACACACGAAGATCGAGAACTCGTCGTCGAAACGCGCCGTTCCGCCCCACAGCTGCGCGTAGCGCAGTGCCAGCCGGGTCACCGACACCGACTGCCACTTGCCGCGGCCGGCTCGTCGAATCTGCTCGCGCCGCGACGCCGCGGCACTCATCCCAGCAGCGTGGTTCGCAGTGCCGCGTCCTTGTCCAGAACCATGGCCTCGAGAGAGGACTGGAAGGCCGACATCCGTTGCTGCAGAACAGGATCGGACGCTCCCAGAATCCGGACGGCGAGCAACCCCGCATTGCGGGCACCGCCGATGGACACCGTGGCCACGGGAACGCCGGCGGGCATCTGCACTATCGAGAGCAGCGAATCCATACCGTCGAGGTACTTCAGCGGTACCGGAACGCCGATGACCGGCAGTGGCGTCGCCGACGCCACCATGCCCGGCAGGTGCGCCGCTCCCCCGGCACCGGCGATGATCACTTTGATTCCGCGACCGGCGGCCTCGCGGGCGTAGTCGAGCATCCGCTGAGGGGTGCGATGCGCCGAGACCACGCCGACCTCGAAACGAATACCGAACTCCGCCAGCGCTTCTGCAGCGGCCTCCATCGTCGGCCAGTCGGAATCGCTGCCCATGATCAGGCCTACGACGGCGGTACCGGATTCGTCAGTCATGATGCGGGTCCCATCCGTCGGTCCATTCGGCGTGCGACATCCAGTGCGCTGCACGTTCGGCTCGTTCACGTACGGCCGCCACGTAGGCCGGGTCGCCGAGCGATCCGGACCTCGCGCCCAGAATGTTCACGTGGCCGATCTTGCGGTCTTTCCGCTCGGTTTTGCCATACAGGTGCACCTTGGCGTCGGGCATGCGGGCGAACAGGTGATGCAGGCGTTCGTCCATCGTCATCTCCGGCGCTTCGGGTGCACCCAGGATGTTCGCCATCACCGTCAACGGTGCCAGTGGATCGGTGTCACCCAGCGGGTAGTCGAGCACTGCACGCAGATGCTGCTCGAACTGCGAGGTGCGGCAGCCGTCCATGGTCCAGTGACCGGAGTTGTGCGGCCGCATGGCCAGCTCGTTCACCAGAAGCTTGCCCGAGGTGGTCTCGAACAGCTCGACCGCGAGGTCTCCGACGACGCCGAGGGCGCCCGCGATATCGAGCGCCAGCCGACCGGCGTACGTGGCGACGTCCTCGTCCAGGTCGGGAGCCGGGGCCAGAACCACCGCGCATTGTCCGTGTCGTTGCACGGTCTGTACGACGGGCCACGCAGCACCCTGACCGAACGGCGATCGCGCGACCATCGCCGACAACTCGCGGCGCATGGCGACCTTCTCCTCGACCATGAGCGGCACACCGAGGTCGAGCTGGGCAGTGACGATCTCTTCGGCTTCCTCGGCGTCGGCGGGCATCCAGACACCGCGGCCGTCGTAGCCGCCGCGGACCGCCTTGAGGACGACCGGCCACCCGTGTTCGTCACCGAACGCAATGGCGTCCTGCGCCCACGACACCTCCGCGTACGCCGGTCCGGGTGCGCCCAGCTCTTCGAGCTTGCGACGCATGCGCAGTTTGTCCTGCGCGAAGATCAGCGCGCTCGGTGGCGGCTGGACGTTGACGCCCTCGGCGACCAGGGTCTCGAGGTGCTCCGTCGGCACGTGCTCGTGGTCGAAGGTCAGGGCGTTGGATCCGGTCGCGGCCGTGCGCAGCGCATCGAGGTCGTCGTGCAGCCCGAACACGACGTCCGGGCTCACCTGAGCCGCCGGCTCGTCTGCGCCCGCGGCGAGCACGCGCAGCGTTTGGCCGAGTTCGATGGCCGACTGATGGGTCATGCGGGCCAGCTGACCTCCGCCGATCATCGTCACGACGGGCATTCCGGTCGACGACGGGCGCGCAGCGGTGGGGCGCGGTTCGGTACCTGTCACGGCTCACCATGGTGTCATGTCCTGCCGGTTCGGGCCGAACCGGCAGTCGCACGGCGGTCGTCGTTGTCGCGAAGACCGTGCAAACACTGTCGTCGAGACTGTGGAAACGCTGATGAACAGAGCGTCGGTTCGCCGGATCGGGCGTTCGTTTCGTAGACTTCACCGTTGTGCCGACGATCGACAGCGTGCTTCAGCGCTTACCCAAGCCCATCAGGGACCTTGCGATCCGGCACAGCGAGTTGATCAAGTTCGCCATCGTGGGCGGTACGACGATGGTGTTCGACCTCGTCATCTTCTACTCGCTGAGCCTGACGGTGCTCGAGCAGAAGCCGGTGATCGCGAAGATCATCTCGGGCGTGCTCGCCACCCTGCTCAGCTATTTCCTCAACCGTGAGTGGGCCTTCAAGCACCGCGGCGGGCGCGAACGCCACCACGAAGCGCTTCTCTTCTTCGCCATCAGCGGCATCGGAGTGCTCATCGCCGCCGGTCCGCTGTGGATCGCGAACAACATCTTCGACATCCGCGACACCAACGAGTCGCTGACGATGGTGGTCGTCATCGACTTCGTACTGAACTACATCATCGGCAACCTGCTCCAGATGGCGTTCCGCTTCTGGGCGCTGCGTCGCTTCGCTTTTCCCGAGGACAACGCGCGCACCATCCTGGAAGTGGACGCCGAGCGCAACGGGGATCCGACCGACGCATCGAACGCGCTCGACTGACCCCCAGTTCGGTCAGCGTGGTTCGCGCCGCGAGAGCGCGGGCGACGATTCGCGCCGAGCGGGCAGGAACACCGAGAACAGTGCCGGTCGTCTGCGCTGTAGTTCCAACCGTCCGCCGTCGGCCTCGATCAGGGCCCGGGCCAGCGCGAGACCGACTCCGGTCGAACCGGCTCCGGAGAATCCGCGGTCGAAGATGTGGGGTGCCAGTTCGTTGCTCACCCCTGGACCTTCGTCGGACACCTCGACACAGACCAGTTTCTCTCGCCGCCGGTCGGTCCCCTCGGCGGCGGACACGGCGCGCACTGCAACCGTGCAGGCACCGTCGCCGTGCACCAGAGAGTTGTCGACGAGTACCGACACGGCCTCGCGTAGACGCGAGCCGGTCACCGACGCCTGGAGGTCGGCGTCGCCCTTGAGCACCAGACTCCGACCTGCATCGTCGAAATTTCGCTGCCATTCGACCACCGTGCCGGTCAGTTCCTCGATGACCGATACCTCGTGCGCATCGGCGGCGCCGTCGCTGCGGGAGGAGCGGACGAGTTCGTCGATGGCCAGGGTCAACCGATCGACCTGATCCATCGCCTCGTTCGCCTCGTCGACCACCGCGGGGTCCGGATGGGTGGAGATCTCGTCCAATCGCAGCCGAACGGCGGTCAGGCGGCTACGAAGTTGATGCGAGACGTCGGCAACCAACGTGTGTTCGCGCTGCAGCCGCCCGGCGATCTCGACGGTGGCCGAGTCGAGAACCTCCGACACCCGGTCCAGCTCGGCAATGCCGTGCCGACGCGGATCCGGCCGAAAGTCGCCCTCGGCCAGTCGGGCGGCCCGCCGCGCGACGTCCTGCAACGGATCGGCCAGTCGCTTGGCCGTCAGCACGGCCACCACGGTTCCTGCCAGCGCGGACGCCAGGACCACCAGAGTCACCGCTCCGAGCGCCTGCCGCTGCAGTGAACGCATGTCGTCGGACGGTACTTCGAGCCGCAGTGATCCCGAGGTCCCCATCGACAACGATTCGACTAGTGGCCGGGGGACGGATGCCTGCCCGATATCGGCGCGGGACGCGGCGTCCTCCGGCGTCGGATAGATGACGACGAGGCGGCCACCCTGCGGAATCGCCAGACGCAGCGAACCGATGTCGAGTTGACCCTCGATCAGTCCGGCCGACCCCTCCTGCGAGATGATCTCCGCGGCCATTCGGTCGAGGCGTGCCTGCAGATCGTTTCGAGTGAAGTCCTCGACCCACAGCCAGGCCGTGTACATCAGCGGCAACCCGAGCAGCAGGGCCGTCATGATGACGACAGCGAGGATGGAGACCAGGATTCGACGCCGCATCGACGACTAGTCGCTGTTGATGCGGAATCCGACACCGCGAACGGTCGCGATGCGACGCTCCGCCACCGGTCCTTCGTCGCCGATCTTGCGGCGCAACCAGGACATGTGCATGTCGAGTGTCTTGGATCCGCGCAACTCCGCGTCGCCCCACACCTCGCGCAGGATCACCTCCCGCGAGACCACCTGACCGGCGTGATCGAGCAGCACCTTGAGCAACTCGTATTCCTTGTTGGCCAGCGAGATCTCGGTACCTCCGACGAGCACCCGTCGGGCGGCCGGTTCGAGGCGAATGGCACCGACCTCGATCGGAACGTCCTCGCCGGCACCGCGTCGACGCAGGAGCGCTCGAACCCGAGCCATCAGCTCGGCGAGCCGGAACGGCTTGCCCACATAGTCGTCGGCACCGGCGTCGAGGCCGACGACGAAGTCGACCTCGTCCGTGCGCGCGGTGAGCATCAACACGGCCACCTCGGACCGGTTGGCGCGGACCTGACGGCACACTTCGAGGCCGTCCATTCCGGGCAGCCCCAGGTCCAGGATCAGCAAGTCGAACTTGCCGTCGAGCGCACGCTGTAGCGTGGCCGGCCCGGTCTGTTCGACGGTCACGGTGTAACCCTCACGCCCGAGGGCGCGAGAGAGAGGTGCGGCGATAGCTTCGTCGTCTTCGGCAAGCAGAACATCGGTCACGTCGGCAACCCTACGGTTCGAATGTGAGAACAGCCTGTGTTACCTGCGTTTCCCCGCGCGCCAACCGGGCTTGGACTCGGCCGGTGCATCGTCGGCCATCGGCTCGAATGCTCGGTCCCGATCGTGAACGGACTCGCGACGAAAGTCCATGGAGTCGAATACTTGCTGGTAGAGCAACGAATGGACGCGTTGCACCTGCGGAATGTCGTCGAACTCGAGTGGGTCGTCCGACGCCGACGCGATGATCAGGGTGCCGGTACCGAGCATCCTGTCCAGCAGCCCGTGTCGAAATTGCACGTTGCTGATGCGGCTCATGGGGATGTCGATTCCGGAATGCGTGAGCACGCCCTGCCGAACGAGGACCCGACGATCGGTGACGATGAAGTGAGTGCACTTCCAGCTCACGAGCGGAACCAGGCATCGCCACCCGACGATCGCTGCCCACACCACCAGCGCGGCGATCGTGGCCACATCGGCGGCCGTGGATTCGAGTCGGGCACCTGCGACACCGAGGGCGACGCCGGCGAGACCCGTGGCGAGCACGAACGTGATCGACGGCAGAATCAACATCTTCCAGTGCGGGTGACGGTAAAGCAGCAGCTCTTCCTCGTCGGCCAACGCATCCTGTGGGTAACCCACGTGCACTCCTGACTATTCGCGCCGGATCTGCCCGGGTGAAGATGGTCTCACGAGACAGGTCGCAGATGAGTGACGTCGCCGGCGGCCACCGCCAGCACCGAGGGCGATGCGGAGCCTGCACGTTCGACCTCGATCACGATCCGGCCGTGTTCGTCCACATCGACAGCGGTTCCCACTTCGTGTTCGCCACCGGGGAGGTCGACACGCACTCGCTGTCCGATGGTGCCGCACCGATCTCTGTATCGGTGCGCCAGCGCCTCGGTATCCCAGTGCGCATCCCGCCACGAATCCACCTCGGCGGCCACCCCGCGCAGAATCGCACGCACCAGGGTGTCTCGATCGAGCACCGCGGCCTGTTCGAGCGCGAGTGACGTCGCCGTGGGCACCGGGAGCTCGGCCTCTGTCATCGAGACGTTCACTCCCAGGCCGATGACCACCGTCGGACTCGGTCCGTGGGCGGCTACTTCGGCCAGAATGCCCGAGACCTTCCTACCGCCGATCAGGACATCGTTCGGCCACTTCAACCGCGCATCGACCTCGGCCACGGTACGCAGCGCATCGACCAGAGCCACGCCGGTCATCAGCGGCAGCCAACCCAGCACCGCCGGGTCGATCCCCGGGAACTTCAGCAGCATCGACAGCAATATCTGCGATCGCGGAGCACCGGAGAACGGACGCGAATGCCTGCCCCGCCCACTCCCCTGATGTTCGGCGATCAAGGCCGTCCGGTCCGCCCGATCTGCCGCCGCAGCGACGAGGTCGGCATTGGTCGAACCGGTCTCGGTCACCACGTCCACCCGAGACCACGAGGCCTGCGGTCCGTCCACCAAGGCTCGACGGAGTGCGCGGACGTCGAGCGGTGGGCGATCCAGATTGGTCCACATGACCACCAGCATATGGGTTCGGCGCGAACCGACGTCGGCTCGTGAACCACCCTCGGTCGGGGCGCAGATCACACTCGCAGTTAAAGTGTTGCCCCATGACCAGCGTCCAGGATTCCACTGCACCCGGGTCGGCAGATGCACCCGATATCCATACCACTGCGGGTAAATTGGCCGATCTTCGTAAACGTCTGGGGGCTGCGGAGATGCCGTCGGGTGAGGCGGCGGTGGAGCGGGTCCACGCGAAGGGCAAGTTGACCGCGCGCGAGCGGATCACCGCCCTGCTCGACGAGGGCTCGTTCGTCGAACTCGACGCGTTGGCGCGGCACCGATCACAGAATTTCGGGTTGGGTGACAATCGCCCCTTCGGTGACGGTGTCGTCACCGGCTACGGCACGGTCGACGGCCGCGATGTGTGCGTGTTCTCCCAGGACGCGACCGTCTTCGGCGGCAGTTTGGGGGAGATCTACGGCGAGAAGATCGTCAAGGTGATGGACCTGGCGATCAAGACCGGAAGGCCGTTGGTGGGCATCAACGAAGGCGCCGGGGCCCGCATCCAGGAAGGGGTGGTCTCCCTCGGGTTGTACGGGGAGATCTTCCACCGCAACGTCCGCGCCTCCGGGGTGATCCCGCAGATCTCGGTGATCATGGGCCCCGCCGCCGGCGGGCACGTCTACTCCCCGGCGTTGACCGATTTCGTGGTCATGGTCGATGGCACCAGTCAGATGTTCGTCACCGGCCCCGATGTCATCAAGACCGTCACCGGGGAGAACGTGACGATGGAAGAACTCGGTGGCGCGCACACCCACATGGAGAAGTCCGGTGTCGCGCATTACGTCGCGTCCGGGGAGCAGGACGCCCTCGACTACGTCCGCGACCTCCTGTCGTATTTGCCGTCGAACAATCGGGCCGACGCGCCGCGGACGGTGGCGTCGGATCCGATCGTCGGGGCGATCGAGGATTCGTTGACGGCGGAGGATCTCGAGCTCGACACTCTGATTCCGGATTCGCCGAACACTCCGTACGACATGCACGAGGTGATCCGCCGGATCCTCGACGACGACGAATTCCTGGAAGTGCAGGAGGGGCGGGCTCGCAACATCATCGTCGGGTTCGGGCGGATCGACGGCCGGTCGGTGGGGATCGTGGCCAATCAGCCCACCCAGTTCGCCGGCACCCTCGATATCGATGCCTCGGAGAAAGCAGCCCGGTTCGTCCGCACGTGTGATTGTTTCAACGTTCCGATCATCACCCTGGTCGATGTGCCGGGGTTCCTGCCCGGGACGGGGCAGGAATACAACGGCATCATCCGGCGGGGGGCGAAGTTGTTGTATGCCTACGGGGAGGCGACGGTCGGGAAGATCACCGTCATCACCCGTAAAGCCTATGGCGGGGCGTACGACGTGATGGGCTCCAAGCACATGGGTGCCGATGTGAACCTTGCGTGGCCGACGGCGCAGATCGCGGTGATGGGGGCCTCGGGTGCGGTCGGGTTCGTCTACCGCAAGCAGTTGCTCGAGGCCGCGAAGAACGGTGAGGACGTCGATGCGTTGCGGCTGACGTTGCAGCAGCAGTACGAGGATACGTTGGTCAACCCGTACGTCGCTGCCGAGCGCGGGTATCTCGATGCGGTCATCCCGCCCAGTCACACCCGCGGGCAGATCGTGACCGCGTTGCGGCTGCTCGAACGCAAACAAGTGACCCTGCCCCCGAAGAAACACGGAAACATCCCACTATGAGCGGCGAAGCGAATCATGACGCAGTGAGCGAAGCGAATCATGACGCAGTGAACGAAGCGAGTCCTGACGTCGTGAACGACGGTCAGACCGTTGCCGATTCAGGCATGTCCGCGGCAATCCGGGTCGTCAAGGGCAATCCAAACGACGAGGACGTGGCGGCTCTGGTGGCGGTGTTGACTGCGGCGCAGAACGATTCGGCATCGAGCGCGGATTCTCGGCCTCGGGAATTGTGGGGTGCACCGTCGTCGATGCATCGCGGCTTCGCGGCGCAGTCGGCGTATTCGTACGCCGCGTCGGGCCGATACTCGCGGTGACGGTGCCGCCCGTGACGACCCGGGCCGATTCGGTACGACTCGTTCTGGCGTCGGCGTCACCTGCTCGCCTCGGAGTTCTTCGTAGTGCCGGCGTGGAGCCGATCGTCCGGGTGTCGGGAGTCGACGAGGACGCGGTGACGGCCGAACTGGGGCCGTCCGTGTCCGCCGCCACCGTGGTCACCGAACTCGCGCGGGCCAAGGCCGCCGCAGTCGCCGAGACGTTCTCGGATTCTTCGGCGGATCTGGTGATCGTCGGGTGTGATTCGATGCTGTCGATTGCCGGTGAGCTGCACGGTAAACCGCACACCGTCGAGGTGGCCCGTGAGCGTTGGCGGACCATGGCCGGGTCGACCGGGGCGCTGTTGACCGGTCATGCCGTTCTGCGAGTGACCTCCGGAGTCGTGGTGGCGCAGGCTGCAGCGCACAGCTCGACGACGATTCGTTTCGCAACCCCGTCTGCAGTCGATCTCGACGCGTATCTGGCGTCCGGCGAACCGCTGCAGGTAGCGGGAGCATTCACGCTCGACGGTCTCGGCGGCTGGTTCGTCGACAGCATCGAGGGTGATCCCTCGTCGGTGATCGGCATCGGCCTGCCGCTGGTTCGTACTCTTCTCGAGCGGGTGGGTACGTCGCTTGCCGCCCTCTGGGACGGCTCGCCGGACGACCCGATCGGGATCTGACCGGCGAGACCTACCTCAGGGCAACAGATCGATCAGCTCGCGAGCCCAGTCCTCGGCCATTGCCTTGGGCTTGATGTTCGACGAGCTGTCGTGCCGAGCGTGGGTACCGACCTGCTTCGCACCGAGCTCGGTGAGCTTTTCGGCGATGATCTCGCCGCCGCGGTTGAAGGTGTCCTCGTATACCTTGTCTCCCAGACCGAAGACTGCGAACTGCAGTCCTGCGAGGTCGGGGGCATCCTCGACGAGTGCCTCGTAGAACGGCTCCGCGCCGGTGGGGAGCTCTCCGTCGCCGTAGGTGGAGCAGATGACGACGTGGAAGTCGTCCGTGTCGATGTCGGAGACCTCGTACTCGAGCATGTCTCGCACCTCGGCGTCGTGATCACCGAGCACGTCCGCGATCTTGTCGGCGACCTCCTCGGCCGTACCGGTCTCGGACCCGAACAACACGACCACTGCCATGGATCGCTCCCCTTTCTCACATGCGCTCGAACACTCGAACAGTCGCAAAAGCATAGCCGTACCGGGGATCCCGCCGAAAATCCGCGTACGTCCGATGTTGTGATTTGTCTCGAGGTCACCAGAATTCGGGAGTCAGGCCCCAGTTCGTGTACTCGGCCTCGACCAGCCCACGCAGGTGCTCCTTGCTGGGGAACGCGTCCGGGTCGAGACCGGTGACGCACAGCGTCGCGTGGTCACCCGAGTCGTTCCACCAGGCACTGACCCCGCCGGCGGTGCGACGGAGCAACGCCACATCGGTGTTCTGGGTGATCGACCGCATCGCCACTGCCGCGGCGTCGACGCCTCCGATGGTGCGCAGTCGCGCGCCGCGATCGCCGAGGTTCGAGCACAGACACAGAGGTGCCGAGCCCGATGCCGCCAGCTTGGCGACGACGACGTCGGGCAACACCTGCATCAGTGGTTTGAGCAGCTCGAACACCGATGTCACCGTACTGTCGGCCTGGTCGGTGAACGCCTGCTTGCTCGATGCGCGGATGGCCGTCAGATCGTCGCGGTAGCCCTGTCCCCCGTCGACGTGAATGGACACCCCCGACGTCGCGTTGGCGCGACTGTCGCCGGGTGTTCGGGTGCTGACAGGAAGGGCCACCCGTACCCGGTCCTGCGGACCGACGCGTCCACTCGCGGTGAGAATGCCGAGCACGACCGCGACAAGGAGACTGTTCGAGCTCCCGCCCCTGCTCGCTGCGGCCGCGGCCCAGTCCCCCGATGCGCAGTCGACGACCACCGTGCTCGGTACCCACTTGGCTTCTCGTGCCGCGGTGACGGCCAGGGCACGGCTCGGAGTCGGGCCGGGTGCCGTGGAGCACGTTGCTACCTCGTCGGACGAGGTTCGCGAACGTACCGCGTCCACTGCCGTACGTCCGAGCGCTCGCGCCAACCCGGACAATGCCGCACCGATCTGTCCGACGCCGTCCGCGATGTCGGCACGTACCGACAACCGCGGGGGGACGTGGTCGAGCCCGCCGCGAACGAAGTCGTCCGGAGTCGCCCGACCGGCGAGAGCTGCTGCCGCCGCAGAGGTCAGGGCACCGCCGTCACCGACCACGTGCGATCCGACGAGAGAGACCACCGTGCCGCCGCCGTCGACCGAGGTCGCCGACAAACGCCACGCAGGTCCGTCGATGGGGTCCAGCGTCACCGCTGCCTCGTTCTCGATCCACAGATCGATGCCGTCCCGGGCGATCGCGTGTCCGATGACGACCGGGGCGGCGGGCGTGCGGGCCGTGATCCAGCCATCGCGGGCACCGGGCACCGCCGAGCGTCGTACAAGGCGATCCAACGGGCCGGTAGCAAGCAACTGCCACATGGATTCGAGTGCGTCGAGCGGGACGGCCGAGTCGAACCGCCACACGATCTGATTGACCACCGGCACTCCGAGTACGCACTCCATGCGCAGGAACAGGTCGTCGTCGTACGTCAATCTCTCCACCACGAGAGACTATCCCTGCCCGCCCACGTAGGTGGAACGACCGCAAATGTGCTTCCCGCCATATGTTTTCGTATCGGCTCGGTTCGGACGGTGCTGATAGGTTGGGGCTCTTCCCCACGCCGACACGTCTGCGAGTGCGCCTGTGAAGTTCGTGATGCCGTTCAACGGAAGCCGAGGCGACGTGACCCCCGGTATCGCTCTCGGGCTCGAACTCGGAGAGCGCGGGCACGACGTGCTGTTCGGCGCCCCACCCAATCTCACCGATGTCGTGTCGGCTGCCACGGCATCCTCCGAACGCATCGAGGTTCAGCCGTTCGGGCCCGACACGCAGCAGCTGTTGGAGTCCGATCTGGTCAGAGTGCGTATCAAGTCTCGAAACCCGCGGACCCGCTTTGCTGCGCTGTCCGAGCTGGCTCATCACGGCTGGGACGACATGACGTCCGAGCTGAACCGAATGGCGGCAGGGTGCGACGGAATCGTCACCGGCTCGCTCGGTCAGGAGATGGCTCTGAACGTGGCCGAAGCGCACGGCACAGCGTTTGTGTCCCTGCACTACTGCCCCCTCAGGCGCAACGATGCGGTGTCGATCACACCGGGCGTGAACCTACCTGCCGTCGTCAATCGGTCGATGTGGGCGGCCCTCGAGGCACTGCGCTGGAAGTCGATGAAGAAGCGCGACAACGCGCAGAGGGCATCACTGGGTTTGCCTCCCACCACGGAGTCGACGCCCGTGAGGTCGGCGCGCTACGGCGGTATCGAAATTCAGGCCTACGAATCGGCGCTGTTCCCCGGACTTGCCCGACAGTGGGGCCCGCTACGCCCGTTCGTCGGCTTCATCGGCCTGGTCGACGGAGTCACCGAGACGGATCCCACGTTGCGCCGATGGCTCGACGCAGGAACTGCGCCAGTGTATTTCGGCTTCGGCAGCATGCCGGTGCTCGAACCGGCTGCACTGATGCGCATGATCGACAACGTCACCGATCGATTGGGCGTGCGCGCCCTGGTCTGCGCGGGCTGGAGCGATCTGCTGGAGTCCGATTCAGCCGTCCATCGATCGAACCCGAACGTCTTCGTCGTGAAATCGGTCGATCACGCGACGGTCTTTCCGCGCTGTCTGGCCGCGGTTCATCACGGCGGCGCAGGGACGACTGCAGCCTCGGCACGAGCCGGGCTGCCGACCCTGGTGTGTTGGTTCAGCGCCGACCAACCGTTCTGGGGATCGGCGCTGCGGCGCGTAGGAGCCGGGTCGAGCACGAAGTTCTCGACGTTGACCGAATCCGTTCTACAGCAGGGCATTTCCGACCTCATGACCGAAGACGCCCGGCTGGCCGCGCGAGCGCTTGCCGATACGATGACGCCTGCTCGAACGGCGACGGCCGCTGCCGCCGACATCACCGAAGCAGCAGCGCGCGACCGCTGACCCACTCACCAGAAGCGTGCCGAGAGTCCCCATCTCCGAAGCGCCTCGGTCAGGTGTTCACGCAGTACATGCTCGTCCGGACATCGGTCGGGGTCCATGGCGTGGACGGTCACGGTCACACTGGTGCCGGTCTCGCTCGACCATGCGGTCAGACCGCCGTCGAGCGAACGAGCGAAGTCGGCGTCGGCTCCGGCGAACGTCGCTCGACCGGACACCGCCCGGGCGGCGATCCCCGCCACCGTCGTGAAGTCGTCGGGAAGAGCACCGAGGTTCGACGCCAGCCCTTCGGCACCGTCGCGGGGCTGCGGCACTCGTGCGACCACCGCGTCGGGCAGCATTTGAACGAGTGCCTGGGACAGGCCGCCCGGAGCGGCACCGGCGGCCTGAGCAGCGGCGAAAGCCGTGAACGCCGATTTACTGGCGGCGCGGATCGGGCGGAGGTCCAGATCGGTCGGGTCGGCGATCGGCACGTCGATCTTGACGATCTTGGTGGCGTTGGACCGTGTGTCGGATGCGTCGCCGCGATCACTGACGGGCAGGGACCACTGCACCGTGTCTCCCACCGAAGCACGGCCGGCGTGTCCGGACGCAGCAGTCAGGACCGCCACGAACAGCGAATTGGATGTTCCTCCCCAGCGTTCCGCAGTCGATCGCCATGCATCGGCGTCCACCTCGGCAACCACGTGCGGGGATGTCCAGTCCGCCGCAGCCGCTCGCTCGGGAGCTGCCCAGTGTGGTTTCGGCCTCGATTGGGTGGCACCGGCAGGCTCGGAGCGTCCGGACAGAGGCAGAGCCTGCACCGCCGCGTTCACCAGCCATCCACCCGCGGACCGAATTTGCTCGACGGCGTCACCGAAGTCGGAAGCGAGGGCCGCGAGGCCGCCCGAGGCGGAGGCGACACGGGACGCGACGGAGTCGGAGTTCGCGGCACGGAATGCAGCGATCAAGGCACCACCGTCGGCGACCATGTGCGAGGCGACCAACGACAGCACCATGCCGCCGTCGCTCAGTCTCGCCGCCGCGAGTTGCCAACCCAATCCGGTCTCGGGGTCGATATCGGGATCGATCCGGCCGTCAGCCCATTGCCGCACCATCGACGGGTCTATGAATTCTGGATGAAAATCCAGTGAATGAGAGGCGGCCGACGGCACCCACCGATCTCGGGCCGTCGGAATTACCGATGCGACCACCCTGCGCGCAAGCAGACCGTCTGACAGGTTGTCACGCAGTCTTTCCAGGTCTTCTCGCTGCACGACGTCGTCGAACCACCACAGGAACTGGTTGTAGACGGGAAATCCGATGCCGTGGTGCATTCGCAAGAAAAGGTGATCGGCAAATCCAATTCGAGTCACGCGCCGAACCTACTACATCGAAAGAAACGGGAAGGTGGTGCTGTTTCTCGTCGGTCGATTCATTCAATGTTTGCAATAAGTGCCATTCCACCGAGCGGACGCGCGAATGTGACTCCGGTCTCGGGGTGCCGGTCCGGCCCGAGGTCTGGGTTCCGAACCCGTCACCCGGATCGGCTCTCTCGAATCATCGGGCCCTGACGTGCGGTTACGCTGGAATCACAGTGCCGACGTGTGCGAGAATCAGTTTTCCGACCGACGTTCCACCCGTCGGTCAACCCCCTCGACAGTGACAAGAATTACTTTTACGCGTCGCGAAATAGTTTCGCTTTCGCCCTATTGTGAGTGCCGTACTCACGTCGACCGGACGGCGACTTCACGGTCCGTCGAATAGTTGTTCTTTCAATGTCGAAAGCATTGCGAGTGCACCCGATAAAAGCGAGCCGGACCGACGACTTCCGCCGTTACATCCACCACTCGACCGTAATCGAATGCCGATAGACACCACTACTGCCGAATACCGCTGGCCGAGCCCGGAACGGAAGAGGACACCATGGAATACACCGAACTCGCCGACTATCCACTTCCCGCCGGACGCTTGACCGAGTGGACTCCCCGCGTCGACGACGCCCAGTGGGCTCTCGATCCCCGCGGGCTGTCGTTCACGCACGAGGACCATTGCGAGCGCAGCGCGCCGGGCTCCTGGATCGGCACGGTATTCGAGATCCATCGTCGCTACGACGTCGAGGCCGTACGCCGCACCATCGCCGCGTACATGGGTCGGCACGAGGCGTTCCGAACCAAGGTTCGTCGTGACGAGCAGTCCGGTTCGTGGCAGCGCTTCACCGCACCGGTCGACGCCGTGCAGGTGACAGATCGCCCACACGCGGAGTCGCGATCGGAAACTCAGGTGTTCGGCCATCTGCAGTCGTGGTTCGGCGACACCGTGTCTCCGACGGCATGGCCGCATTTCGTTCTCGCCACCATCGAACCCGACGACGCGTCCCGCACTCTCGCCGGTGGACCCGAGGAATCGTTCCTGCTCGCCTTCGCGGCCGATCATTCGGTCATGGACGCATACAGCCAGATCTATGCGATCAACGAGATCGACCGGCTGTACGCGCAGGCCCTCGACGGCATCGACCCGGAATTGCCCGAGGTGGGTAGTTACGTCGACTTCAGTCAGTCCGAACGGGCACTCGGCGACACCCTGACCGCGGATCACGGTGCCGTGCGAACGTGGCAGGACTTCCTCGCTGTCGAGGACGGCCGCTTCCCGGCTTTCCCGCTTCCGTTGGCGGGCGACCGGCCCCGCGCCGACACCGGCCCTGCGCCCCAGAGCAGCATCTCGTCGTGGCTTCTGACCTCCGAACAGTCGGACGGCTTCAATGCGGCGTGCCGCGCTGCCGGATACAACATGCAGGCCGGAATTCTTGCGGCGCTCGCATTGACGAATGCTCGCCTGTCCGGCAGTCGGTCTCTGCGCACGGTGATGCCGATGCACACCCGCGACGAGCAGAAGTGGGCCGCGTCGGTGGGGTGGTACGTCGGCATTCTTCCGATGGAGATCCAGCTCGACAACGCCTGCACCTTCGTCGAGGCACTCGAGGCCGCGGCCACCGCGGGCGCTGCGAACAAGGGCCTGGCCCGTATGCCGTACTCGAAGATCGCCAAGATCCTCGACTCCACCGAAATCCCCCGGTTCGTGGTCTCGTACATCGACCTGCGGTTCCTGCCCGACGCCGCCCAGTGGCAGGGGCGCAAGGGGCGGGCGCTCAGGAGCAACTGCCACGCCGACGACGAGGTCTACTTCTGGGTCAATCGCACACTCGAAGGGCTCAACATCTCGGCCCGCTTCCCCAGTTCGGATGTCGCGTCGACCAACGTCCATCGGTTCATCACCGAGTTCGTCGCGGTTCTGACGGCGGTCATCGACTCCGACGGCGGTAGCGATACGGTGCTCGCGGCGGCCCCGCCGTCGGTCGTCGTCGCCGCAGAATGAGCATGGACGCAGAATAGGCGTGCACGCAGGAGAAGTGGATGCGGAGTGGACGGAGACGGCGGCGTAGGCAGCCGGTACGTTCCGTCCACTGCGCCCCGACCGGAAGAGTGAAGCGAACATGATCATCACCGCAATGGGCCGCTGGAACCCCGCGCCCGGCCGACTGCTCGAGTGGCATCCCACCGCGGCGGCACAGGCGAGCGCCGCTGCGGCACCGATCGATTCGACTCCACCGTCGTTTCTTCAGGAAGACCACCTGAAGGCAGCGTGGGCAGCGCGCGCACGTGGTGACGTACACACGGCGTACACCGGGGTGGCCACCGAGATCGACGGCGACATCGACACCGAGGCGATGAGCCGTGCGCTGACTGCGTACGTACTGCGGCACGAGGGTCTGCGGTGCTGGTTCGAGGTGGACGGCACCGACGTGGTTCGACACCTCGGCGGCCAGGAAGTTGCTCGTTTCGATACCGTCGACGCAGGTGAGACATCCGACGACGAGCAGTTCCAACACTATGTGCGGCAGCGCTTCTCGACCGAGGCCACCGCCGACATCTGGCCGGGGTTCGTCGTCGGAGTGGTATCGAGGCCGGGCAGCTTCACGCTGTACTACGGTGCCGATCACGCGTTCACCGATGGTGGTTCACAGGCTCTGGTCATCAGCGAACTGGCCGATCTGTACGCGATCGAAATCGGGGCGGATGTTCCGCAACCGGCTTCGGCGGGAAGTCACCTCGAGTACGCCGCCGACGAGCGCGCCCGGGCCGCGACGTTCGGTGCAGACTCCCCCGAGATCGCCGCGTGGCGCGACATCTTCACCTGGCACGAGGGCCGTATGCCTCGGTTCCCCCTCGATCTGGGGCTTGCACCCGGCGAACGCGCCCCGGTCCGAATCGTCGAACGCCACCTGTTGGACCGAGAACTCACGGCAGCCTTCGATGCCGCGTGCAAGGCCGCCGGAGCACGGATGAGCAGTGGAATCTTCGCCGCCGTCGGCATCACCGACTTCGAGCTCGCGGGGAACGCGGAGTACTTCGGAATCACGGTGCTGAGCACTCGCCACCACGGTGACTACGGACAATCCCAGGGTTGGTTCGTCAACTTCGCGCCGGTCGCGTTCGACATCGCCGGTCACGAGCGCTTCTCCGACGTCGCGGGCCCGGCGCACGAGGGTTTCGAGCGGGCCAAGCAGATCGCCGAAGCACCGGTCCATGCGGTACTCGGCGCTCTCGCCGCAGACGGCACGCTCGGAAGCGAACTCGCCGTGAGCCCGAACATGCTCTCGTACATCGACTTTCGCTGGTTCCCCGGCGTCGGGCGAGATGCGGACACTCGTGCCAAGCATTTCACCGGCGAGGGCGCGACCTCCAACGCGTCGATGTGGATCAACCGCGACGGTGAGCATCTGTATCTGGTGGCGCAGACCCCCGACACGGCCGTCGCTGCCGAATCGGTCGAGCGGTACCACGCACACCTGGCATCGGTACTGGAAAAGATCGCGCGCACAGGCGATTACGTCCTTACGCCCGGTTCGGTTCAGGAGCGGGTCGGTGCGGGTCACCTCGATCACTGAGTACCATCCCGCGGCCGGTGTCGTCGTCGAATTCACCGCCGACGTCACCGGGGATGCACAACGATCCCCGATTCCACCGTCGTTCAATCAACGGTTTCATCTGGGCGATCTGGGCGAGGCTCGGCGAGTATGGATCGCGGGCACGTTCGATGTGCCCGGCCGCATCGATGTCGACGCTCTCGCGTGGGCGTTCGCTCGACTGATCGACCGACACGACACTCTGCGCAGCTCGTTCGTCCAGGCGACCGACGGCCTGGACAGGATGCTCCATCGCCCCGGTTCGGTCGAGATCGCGGTGTCGAACCGGACCGAATTCGGTTGCCCGACCGAGCTACGTGAGCATCTCCGCCGAATACTCGAGTTACGTTGCGACGCACGACGGTTCCCGTCGTACACGTGCGTCGCGATCGACCGGCCCGACGTCTCGACGGTGGTCTGCGCATTCGACCACTCGAACGTCGACGCGCTGTCGATCGCAGTGACCGTGGACGAGGTTCGCGCCTGGTACGACGCGTACCGGCGCTGCCCGTCGAATCCGAACATCGAGCTGAGTCCGGTGGGAGGATTCGTCGACTACTGCCGTATCGAAGCAACCGAGCCGGCAGTGGATCGCCATGACGAGCGCATGGTGCGGTGGTCGGAATTCCTTGTCCGGTGCGGTGGTACGACGCCGAGTTTTCCGTTCGACCTGGGACTGGCGGACGGTGAGACTGCCACGCAGGCAACCCTTGTCGCGCCGATCCTCGATGCCGACCGCACTGCCGAGTTCGAGCGCCTGTGTACTCGGTCGGGCGGCGGGATGTTCGCCGGGGTCGTGGCTGCGATCGGTCAGGCCTGCGCCACCATCGGCGGACCGCGGCAGATACCGTTCCTGTTCCCGTTGCACACCCGTCACGAGGATCGGTTTCGGCGGGCGCTGGGCTGGTTCACCACCAACGCCCCGATGACCGTGGACGTCGGCGACGTGCTCGTCGACACGATCGCCGCGGCCCAACGGGAGTTTCGTGCTGCGCTACCGCTGAGCACAGTGCCCATCCCCCAGGTGTTGGCATCCCTCGGAGACACGTTCACCCTCTCGCGAAACGACGTGTTCATGGTGTCGTACATCGACTACACCAGAATCGAGGGCCACCGCCGACTCGAAGAATCCAACGCACACCACGTCAGCAACGCGACGGTGTCCGATGACGCGCAGTTCTGGGTGTCGCGGACAGAGTCGGGTCTGGCGCTGCGGGCACGTTTTCCCGACACCGTCCTCGCGCACTCGGTCATGACTGCGTTCAGCGGCGCGCTGGTCGCGCTGCTGGCCGAGGCGACCGACCAGGCCACCACAACGGCCCTGACACGCTGAGACAGTACCGACGCAGCGCTCTGTGCCTGCGGCTCCCGCCACTCGGTGGCGGTACGGCATAGGATTGTCGACGGAGACCGTTCACCCCCGAGCGGGCCGCCAGCCGAATATCTTCCGTAGGAGCCGATACGTGCCTGTACCAACCGATTCCAACGCAATGTTCGCCGACTACGCGCATCCGGATCGTCTCGTATCCACCGAATGGCTGTCCGCTCATCTCGGTACGCCCGGGCTCCGCGTCGTCGAATCCGACGAGGACGTGTTGCTCTACGACGTCGGCCACATTCCCGGCGCGGTCAAGATCGACTGGCACCTCGACCTGAACGACCCGGTCACGCGCGACTACATCGACGGCGAACAGTTCTCGAAACTGATGAGCCGCAAGGGTATTTCGCGTGACGACACAATCGTCGTGTACGGCGACAAGAGCAATTGGTGGGCCGCCTACGCACTGTGGGTGTTCACGCTGTTCGGACACCAGGACGTGCGGCTGCTCGACGGCGGACGTGATGCCTGGTTGTCCGAGAATCGCGACACCACACTCGATGTCCCCGAGTTTCCGGCGACCGACTACCCCGTCGTCGAGCGGAACGATGCACCGATCCGCGCATTCGCCTCGGACGTGCTCGGAGTTCTCGGCTCCGTGCCTCTGATCGACGTACGCTCCCCCGCGGAGTACACCGGCGAACGCACCCACATGCCCGACTACCCGGAGGAAGGTGCGCTGCGCGGCGGCCACATCCCCACCGCCGTGAGCATCCCGTGGGCCAAGGCAGCAGCACCGGACGGTCGATTCCGCTCACGCGCAGAACTGGACGAGATCTACTCCGAGACCTCGGCAACCGACGAGGTCATCGCGTACTGCCGCATCGGCGAGCGGTCGAGCCATACCTGGTTCGTGCTGACGCATCTGCTCGGGTACGAGTCCGTCCGCAACTACGACGGCTCGTGGACCGAGTGGGGCAATGCTGTGCGCGTTCCGATCGCCAGGGGCGAGGAGCCCGGATCGGCACCGGCCACTCGATGAGTTCACTTCCAGAATCGTTGGCCGAGATCGTCGAGGATTTCGCCGCAGTCGAGGGCCAGGACAAACTGCAGCTCCTGCTCGAATTCAGCCGGGAACTACCCCCGTTGCCGGATCACCTGGCCCAGGATGCGATGGAGCCGGTCCCCGAATGTCAGTCGCCGTTGTTCCTGTCGGTCGATGCATCCGATCCCGCCCGGATCGAGCTGTACTTCAGCGCGCCGCCGGAGGCTCCGACGACTCGCGGGTTCGCCTCGATCCTGGCGCAGGGGCTCGACGGTCTCAGCGCGCAGGAAATCCTCGACGTTCCGGACGATTTCTACTCGGCTCTCGGATTGAGCGATGCGGTGAGCCCCCTGCGTCTCCGAGGGATGTCGGCGATGCTTGCACGTATCAAGAGGCACCTGCGCTGACCTCGTGGTCGGCAGCGCCCGGCCTTCGTCTTGATCGATACACGCCGCCGTCGGTAGACTTCGGTAGTGGGCATCGTCGCCCGCTGTCCGAACAATCCACCGAATGCGTCTGACGAAGGCTGGTTGCTGCCGATATGGAGTTCACCGAGTTGGCGGACTACGCGGTTCCCGCGGGCACGCTCACCGAATGGATTCCCAGTGTCGGCCCACACGCCCACACTCCTGAAGCCGCCGGGTGGCAGCCCGACCCTCGCCCGACGTCCTACGTCCACGAGGCGCACCTGCGTACCAGCCTGAGCAGCCCACGCCGCGGACGCGAGTCGTGGCTCGGCGCGGCGTTCGAGATTGCCGGTCCCCTGGACAAGCACGCCTTCCGGCGGGCGGTGCTGAACTGGATCGACAGACACGAAGCCATGCGGTCGAGCGCATCGATCGACGAGGCCACCGGTGAGATGACCCGGGTGACCGCTGCGCAGGGAGCCGTCGACATCTGGCAGGTCGAGCAGGAACGGTGTGCGCAATCGAGTGAAGTCTTCGAGCATCTGCAGTATCTCTTCGACGAGTTCACCTCGCCCCTGATCTGGCCCGCCTACGCGTTCGTCACTCTCGAACCACTGGACGAGACGCGGCCGATCACCGTCTTCTTCGCAGCAGATCACTCGATCATCGACGGCTTGTCCACTGTCCTGGTCGCCCACGAGATCGCGGCCCTGTACGGCGAGGAGCTGGGCGGGGCACCGGCCGCCCTGTTCGAGGCCGGCAGCTATCTCGACTTCGGGTCCTCCGAACGCGAGCGAAACGCCGAGTTGGAACATTCGCACGAGGCCGTCGCGATCTGGCGCGATCTGCTGATCGACGGGGAAGGCCAGCTGCCCGACTTCCCGCTCGACATCGGTGATCCCAGCCCGGACGACGTACCTCAGGGTGGGCTCTCTGCTTGGGTGCTCGACCCCGAGCAAGCCGATTCGTTCTCGGTCGCGTGCCGAAAGACCGGGAACAGTCTGTTCGCCGGATTACTGGGGGTCCTGGCCATCACCGGCGCCGAGCTGGGCGGGGGCACCCAATTTCGGACTGTCACCCCGGTACACACCCGGGACGAGCCGCAGTGGGCGTCGGCACTGGGGTGGTTCGTCGGACTGTGTCCCATCTCGTTCGACATCGCCGGCGCGGAGTCGTTCGGCTCGGTCGTGGCCGCAGCATCGGCCGAGGTGAAGAAGACCAAGCCGATTGCGCGGGTTCCGCTCGATCGGGTGTTCACCACCCTCGGCTACTCGGCCAGGCCACGTTTCGTCGTCTCGTTCATGGATGTGCGGTTCGCGCCGGCAGCAGAGCACTGGCCCGATTGGAACGCGCGTGCGCTGCGCAGCAAGCAGTACCAACACGACGTGTACATCTGGATCAACCGCACACCTCAGGGAATCAACATCGCGGCTCGCTATCCCAACACCGAGCTCGCAACTGCCCGGGTACACGAATACATAGGCACCTTTCGCGCCCTGCTGACCGAGGTGGCCGACACCGGTACCGCCTCCTTCTCTGCCGCAACGTTCCAGCATCCCGATCCCGGGCACTCCGATACCGGGCGGATCGCTACCAGCCAGTAGTCCCATCCTGTCGCCCTGGACGCGCCGCAGCGGCCTGGACCGATTGCAGCGACGACCGAGTCGGTGCTTAGACTCCGACGTGACGTTCGTGACGATGGATGCGAAAAACACATCTGTAGGAGGCTCAGTGCCCAGCCATGCCAGTGCTCAGATCACCAAGGTTCTTGTTGCCAATCGTGGTGAGATCGCGGTTCGGGTGATCCGGGCGGCCGCTGATGCCGGGCTGGCCAGTGTCGCTGTGTACGCCGAACCCGACGCCGATGCACCGTTCGTCCGCCTGGCCGACGAAGCATTCGCACTCGGCGGACAAACCTCCGCGGAGTCGTACCTGGTCATCGACAAAATCTTGGACGCCGCCGCCAAATCCGGAGCCGACGCCATCCACCCCGGCTACGGATTCCTCTCCGAGAACGCCGACTTCGCCCAAGCCGTCATCGATGCAGGTCTGATCTGGATCGGACCGTCCCCGCAGTCCATCCGCGACCTCGGCGACAAAGTCACCGCCCGCCACATCGCCGCCCGCGCCAAAGCACCCTCGGTCCCCGGCACCTCCGAACCGGTCAAAGACGCCGACGAAATCCTTGCGTTCGTCGACGAACACGGCCTCCCGATCGCCATCAAAGCCGCGTTCGGTGGCGGCGGACGCGGCATGAAAGTCGCGCGCACCCGCGAGGAAATCCCCGAACTGTTCGACTCCGCCACCCGCGAAGCCGTCGCCGCATTCGGGCGCGGGGAATGCTTCGTCGAACGCTACCTCGACAAACCACGCCACGTCGAAGCCCAGGTCATCGCCGACCAACACGGCAACGTCATCGTCGCCGGCACCCGCGACTGCTCCCTGCAACGCCGCTTCCAGAAACTCGTCGAAGAAGCACCCGCCCCGTTCCTCACCGACGCCCAACGCAAAGAAATCCACTCGAGCGCCAAAGCGATCTGCCTCGAAGCCGGCTACTACGGCGCCGGGACCGTGGAATACCTCGTCGGCCAAGACGGCCTGGTGAGCTTCCTGGAGGTCAACACCCGCCTGCAGGTCGAGCATCCCGTCACCGAGGAAACCTCCGGCATCGACCTGGTGCTGCAGCAGTTCCGCATCGCCAACGGCGAAGAACTGACCATCACCGAAGATCCCGAACCGCGGGGGCATTCGTTCGAGTTCCGGATCAACGGTGAAGACGCCGGGCGTGGGTTCCTGCCCGCCCCCGGACCGGTCACCACCTTCACCGCCCCCTCCGGCCCGGGTGTCCGCGTCGATTCCGGTGTCGAATCCGGCTCGGTGATCGGCGGCCAGTTCGATTCGATGCTCGCCAAACTCATCGTCACCGGAGCCACCCGCGAGGAAGCCCTCGCCCGCTCGCGTCGGGCGTTGGCCGAATTCACCGTCGACGGCCTGGCGACGGTGATCCCGTTCCACGCTGCGGTGGTCTCCGATCCCGCGTTCATCGGCGACGGCGACTCCTTCTCCGTGCACACCCGGTGGATCGAAACCGAATGGGACAACCAGGTTCCCCCGTTCACCGCCGGGCAACCGATCGACGACGACGAGGCCCTGCCGCGGCAGTCCGTCATCGTCGAGGTCGGGGGCCGACGCGTCGAGGTCTCCCTCCCGGGCGAGCTCACCCTCGGCGGTGGTAGCGGCGGGAATGCCGGTGCGGTGCGGCGTAAGCCCAAGGCCCGCACCCGTGGTGGTGCCGGAGCAGGCGCAGCCTCCGGTGACTCTGTCACCGCACCGATGCAGGGCACCGTGGTCAAAGTCGCCGTCGACGAAGGCCAGGAAGTCGCCGCCGGGGACCTCGTCGCCGTCCTGGAAGCGATGAAAATGGAAAACCCCGTCACCGCCCACAAAGCAGGCACCATCACCGGCCTGTCCGTCACCGCAGGCGACGCCATCACCCAAGGCACCGTCCTCGCAGAAATCAAGTGACACCGACGTTCGATGCCGAACGGATCGACCCCCGGGCGACTTTCGGCATCGAACGGCGGCGCGGATAGCGCTACCCTGTAGCAATGTCCGAGCTTCCGGAAATACGTATCGGTACCGCTGATCGGGAGAAGGCCCTCGATGTGCTGGGTCAGCACTTCAGCGAGGGCCGCCTGACGGTTCCCGAATTCGACGAGCGCAGTGCCACAATCGCATCCGCGACGACGCGTGGACAGCTCGAATCGGTATTCGTCGACCTCCCTGCCGCGTCCGGCACTGCGTCGGTCGCTCGATCCGGCACCGACGCACCGGCCGTGAAGGACCGCGGAATCGATTGGGCTGCAGTGGTGATGCCGATCGTCATCTTCGGATCACTTGCTCTGTTCTTTCTCACCGATTTCGACCAGAAGTGGCTTTTCTTCCTTCTCATTCCCCTGGCCGGAGCCATCCTGTCTGCGGTAGGACATCCGGCGGACAAGAAGAAAAAGAAGAAGAAGCGTTGAAAGCGCTGCTGTTCGACGTCTTCGGCACCGTCGTCGATTGGCGCACGAGCATCGCCCGCGAGGTCTCCGAAATCTGCGGTCCGGGAGTCGACAGCTATCGGTTTGCCGATCGGTGGCGGAGCCTCTATCAACCGGCCATGGAACAGGTGCGGTCCGGTGGGCGACCTTTCACTCGGTTGGACGTACTGCACCTGGAGTCCCTGCGAACGGTGCTCTCCGAGTTCGAGATCGACCTGGATGCGGACGCGACGACCGCACTCAATTTCGCGTGGCATCGACTGGAGCCGTGGCCCGATTCCGTTCCCGGGCTCACGCGGCTGCGCACCGAGTTCGTCGTAGCACCGCTCTCGAACGGCAACATCTCTCTGCTGCTGGACATGGCCAAGAATGCCGGCCTTCCCTGGGACGCCATCCTCGGCGCAGAACCGGTGCAGGCGTACAAGCCCATGCCCGACGCCTACCTGCGTACCGCGGACATCCTCGGGCTCCGTCCCGACGAGTGCATGATGGTTGCCGCCCACAACAGCGACCTCGCCGCCGCAGCCGAGTGTGGCTTCGCCACCGCATTCGTCGCTCGCCCGCTGGAACACGGCCCTACGCAGACGTTCGACCTTGCTCCCGAAGCCGAGTGGACCTACAGCGCAGACTCGATCGAGTCCCTTGCCGACCGACTCAACTGCTGACAGACGCGGTTCAGATCCTCGCCGCCGGAAGCAGTCGATCGGCCAGCCACCTGTTCACTTCTGCGTGCGATCGGAATCGCACGATCGTCAGGTCCGGTCGGCGCATGTTCAGTCGCTGAACGCGCGCGGCCGTCATCCGATGCGTGTTCCAGGCCCACCGGACGACGTGCTCGCGATCGAATAATATGCGATGCAGCGGTGGCTCGAAGTTGCCGTTCCACAGCACTGTTCGACCCAGCCGTCGACGCACCGTTCGAATCACGATCTGCCGCATCACCGTTCGACGAGGCAAATCGAGCCACAACATCAGATCCGCGCGATCGACGAGACGATCGCGCACCACGCTGTACTGCCACTCGGTGACCCAGGCCGGGCGGGCGATGAACTCCTTCACGTCCTGCTCGAACGTGACACGGGGCGTCCAGTCAGGCCCGTGATAGAGGCTGTCGATCTCGATGTGTTCGATTCCCAGAATCGATCCGAGACGAGCCGACAACGTGGTCTTACCGGAACCGGATGTTCCTGCCACCACGATTCGCGAGGGGCGACGCGATACCGCGTCGTTCGGTCCGAGAATCACGACTTTTTTTCGCCCGCTACGGTTGAGCACAGAGCGCTACGATCGCGTCCGCCATGTTGCTCACGAAGTGTCGACGCGCCGTTTCGGGCAGCCGGTCGAGTGAGAGGTACGGGTTCAGGTCTTCGAGCTCGACCAACAGCAGCGTTCCGTCGACGGTGCGGCATGCGTCCACTCGCGTGATTCCGTGGTCGATGTCGTTCCAGTCGACGAAACGTTGCGCGAACTCTTCGTCCTGAGCAGTACTCGAGTACGGCTCCAACTCCCAACGTCGGCCGGGGTCCGGAGCGTACAGGGCGTATTGCACTGTGCGGCCGATGAAGTAGAACGACACTTCGTAGACAAAATCGATCCGCGGCTGAATCAATGTGCCCGGCTCGACTTCCGACAGTTCGGCGCGTCCGATCTGACGCATGCCGATCGAGTCGGCACCCCATTTCGGTTTCACCACATAGGTATTCACCTCGGGCAAGCGCGAGACGCCCCGCGGATCGTCGACGGTAGGTATGACCGGAAAACCATCTGCGAAAAGATCGACCAGGTACTGCTTGCCTCTCTGGTCGCCTTTGCCGGTCAGTTGGGTGAAAACCTTCGTGCCGTTCTCGCGCGCATGGCGAGCAAACGCGTCGAACGCTTCCTGGTATCCCAGCACAGGCCCGGAGTTCCGGACGACGACAGCATCGAATCCGTCCATCAGTGCCAGCGCATCGAGCGGGTGACACAGCGCGATGTCGACCCACTCGCGAAGCTGCGAAGACAAGAAGATGTCTTCGTCGCAGTAGCGTCGGCCCCTCGACAGATACGCCAAGTCGGTCTTGAACAGGACGCGTGGACGGGGTGCACACATCGGGCAGATCCTACCGATCGGTGCGGTAGCCAGTAGGACATCAGCGGCAATGCCTGTCGCGTTCCTGCGCTATCGGTCTCGAGATGTCACGATGTTCGCCTGCGCGCCATCAGAAATGCTTGCGGCGTCGATTCGTATCCCACCGGAGCCCGGTGCACACGGATGTCCAGTTCGAAGTCGGCGTCGACCACCATCTGTGCAATGGCGTCGGGGTCCAGTCGATACGCGTCGTACGAGACCGAGTGTCCGTACACATGTTCCAGTCGCACCCGCTCGTCCCCGGATTGAAATGCCAACAGCAGCAGTCCATCCGGACGCAGCACCCGATGCAGTTCGGCGAACACCTGCGGCAGCTGGGCCGGCGGGGTGTGGATGATCGAATACCAGGCGACAATTCCCGAGACGGTGCAGTCGCCCATGTCGAGCGACTGCATCGCGCCCACGACGAAACGGACGTCTGGAAATTCACGACGCGCAACGTCGATCATGCTGGGCGACAGATCGATTCCGGTCATTCTCAGGCCCAGGCGACGTAGATGGCCCGCGATGCGTCCCGAGCCGCATCCCACGTCGACTACGTCCCCAGCGTCGACACGCTCGGCGAATGTGGCCAGCAACGCCTGTTCCAGATGCTTGCCGTCCAGCTCGTCGCGAACCAGGTCCGCATAGCTTTCGGCGACGGTGTCGTATGCCGCCCTCGTCATCGAAACGTGCTGCTGTTCGGCCACAAACGTCACGGTACAGACTCGCACGGTTCGGCCAGGTACGAGCGCGTCAGCATCTCGAAGAAGTGGCCGGTGGGGTCGCGAAAGTACACCCCTCGACCGCCATGATCGGTGTTGATTACCCCGGGCCGAGTCATCCGTGGATCGGCCCAGTGTTCGACGCCCATACCGACGAGCCGTGTGTAGGCGGCGTCGAAGAGGTCGTCGGTGACTCTGAATGCGTAGTGCTGGAATTGAATGTCATCCATCGGTGGTTCGGCGAACTGAATCAACGTCCCGTCGGTGAGTTGTACGTTGACGAACGGGCCCCACGAGGGTGCCTCCGGCAGGTCGAACAGTTCGCGAAAGAACGCCGCCGACGCAGAACTGTTCTTCGCAGCAATGATGGTGTGATCGAACGAAACGGACATGCGCTGCCTCCTGGGCAGTACGACGCCTCCATGCCTGACGCAGTCCGTCATCGACACGCGACGCTGCCGTCGATGCTCGCACGGTCCCCGAATCCGAGTCAACCGGTGAATTCACGGCCGCGATTCGGTCTCCTTCTACGACAGCGTTGTCGAGGAGAGGATCCCAGCATGGTCGGCCGACTTCTGTTCGTTCACGGTGCCGGCGGCTACGTCGACGACACCGAGCTGGCGCAGGGGTTGGCTGAGGCGCTGCGCCTGGACCTCGTCATGCCGGAACTGTCCGACAGCAGTATGGGTTACGAGGCCTGGGCTGTGCCGGTTCGGAAGCTGCTCGACGACGCAGGACCTGCGGACCGCGTTGTCGCGCATTCTTTCGGAGCCACGATCGTGGTTCGGGTCCTGGCCGAAACGATGCGCGCCCATCCGGAGCGAGCCACGCTGCTGGCCATGCCGGACTGGAGTCCGCAGGGCTGGGGCGTGGCGCAGTACGCGCTCACCGGCGAACCGCGGACCGACCTGACGTTGCTGCACTGCCGAGACGACGAGGTCGTCCCTGTGTCGCATCTGGCGCTGAACTCGGCCGCCCTACCGTCCGCGACCGTGATCGCCTATCCCAGCGGTGGTCACCAGTTCGTCCGCGTGACCGAGACGATCGTTGCCGACATTCGGTAGCTACCGGTAGTCGTGGTCGATTCCCGTTGCCCACTGCGAACATTCGACGGCGATCACGTCGTCCCTCCCCCGCAGGAAGTCCCGCGCCCCCGAGTCTCCCGACGCCGATGCCGCAGCTGCCTCGAGGTGTCGACGCGCCAGAACGACCGGATGACCTGGGCGGCCGTCGAACACTGCCCTCGCCAGACCCGTCCGCGGTGCGGCGTCGAGAACGGCGTGGACGACCTCCGGTCCGACGTCGGGTGTGTCGACCACGTGAACCACCACGTACTCCGCGTCCGATGCGGCCGCCAAGCCGGCGGTGAAGGATGCGCTCATTCCCTGCTCCCAATGGGGAGCGTGTACTGCGGTCGCGCCATCGGGCACGGTGACGTCGGCCGCGCCCAGCACAACGATCACCTGGTCGCAACCACCATCGGTCAGTGCCTGCACGGCCGTGCGAAGCCACAACCCGTCGTGAGCGAGCACTTTGGGCGATCCGTATCGCGTTCCGGCACCTGCGGCCAGGACCACTCCCACGACAGCGTCGGACATCGTCACTCCTTCTGTCGTCCTGCCGAGTCTTGGATGATCGCACAACACGCGCCTCGAGCGCGGCGGAAACTTTGTGCTCGCTCGACTGGCGGCAGCGGTCGCAATGACCGATTCTTGGTGCACTTCTCCTGCAGCGTCGCAGGAATCCACCCTGTTGCGTCCGCGAGGTGCCCACCGATGTCCGTCAAGCCCATCACACGCAAGCGCGTCCATCCCGTCGACGAAGTGCTTCCTGTTCCCAAATTGGCCGCGTACGGGTTTCAACACGTGGTCGCGTTCTACGCCGGTGCCGTTCTCGTCCCGATCATCATCGGCAGTGCAATCGGGCTGACCAACGAACAGCTGATCCATCTCATCAACGCGGACCTGTTCACCTGCGGTATCGCGTCGATCATTCAGTCGGTCGGGTTCTGGAAGATCGGTGTCCGGCTCCCACTTCTGCAGGGCGTCACGTTTGCCGGTGTGTCGCCGGTGATCGCGATCGCAATGGCCAACGGCGGCGGCACCGAGGGGTTGCTGTACGTCTACGGTGCCGTCATCGTCGCCGGTCTGGTCACGTTCTTCATGGCACCGTACTTCAGTAGGCTGCTGCGCTTCTTCCCACCAGTGGTGACCGGAACCGTCATCACGATCATCGGCGTCGCGTTGCTGCCGGTAGCGGTCAACGATGCGGTGACCAATCCTGCGACACACGAACAGGATCCGACCAACGGTCGATGGATGGCGTACGCGATCGGCACGCTGCTGATCATCGTGCTGATCCAACGGTTCTTCAAGGGCTTCATGGCCACCATCGCCGTCTTGCTCGGTCTGGTCATCGGCAGTGCCGTCGCATTCGTGTTGGGGGACATGAACTTCGACGGCACCGCGGAAGCATCGTGGGTCGGATTCACCCAGCCCTTCCTGTTCGGTGTGCCCAAATTCAGTGTCGTCGCCATCATTTCGATGATCGTCGTCATGCTCATCATCGCGGTCGAAACCACCGGCAGTGTCTATGCGACGGGTGAGATCGTCGGCAAGCGCATCAAGAAGGACGACATCGCTGCCACGCTGCGGGCCGATGGAGTCGCCACCGTCATCGGCGGCACGTTCAACTCGTTCCCGTACACGGCATTCTCGGAGAACGTCGGCCTGGTCCGACTGACCGGTGTGCGTAGTCGGTGGGTGGTCGCCAGCGCGGGCGGCATCATGATTCTGCTCGGTCTGCTGCCGAAGACGGCGGCCGTCGTCGCCTCCATCCCGCCACCGGTACTGGGCGGTGCCGCACTGGCCCTGTTCGCGACGGTCGCCGTCGTCGGAATCCAGACTCTGTCGAAGGTGGACTTCACCGACCATCGCAACTTGATCATCGTCGCCACCAGTCTCGGACTGGCGATGCTCGTCACCATCCAACCCACCGTTTCGCAGGGCGTGCCGGATTGGCTCGAGATGCTGTTCGGCAGCGGAATCGTCCTGGGCGCCGTCTCTGCCATCGTCCTCAACGTCCTGTTCTTCCACATCGGGAATCGTGGTCAGGCCGTGGCCGGCGGTCCGGGTGCAGGTATCACCCTCGACCGGGTCAACGAGATGTCGGCCGAGGAGTTCGCCGCCACGTTCGGCGGTCTGGTGCAGGGCACCCCGTGGGTCGTCGAGCGTGCGTATCAGCAGCGCCCGTTCGCCGACGCCCACGGTCTGCGTGAGGCATTCCAGGAAGCCTTGTTGGCCGGTACCACCGAGGAACAGATCGAGCTGATCAACAGCTACCCCGACCTCGGTAGCGAGGATGCGACGGGCACCCTCAACGCTGCCGATCACGTCGGATTGTCCAACCTCGAGGAGGACGAACACGAGAACATCGTTCAGCTCGCCGCCGAGTATCGGCGACACTTCGGATTCCCGTTGGTGATCTGCGCCCGAGAGACCGAACGCTACGATCGAGTTCTGGCCAACGGATGGTCGCGGGTGGAGAATGCGCCGTCGGCGGAGCGATCTTTCGCGATGATCGAAATCGCCAAGATCGCGAACTATCGGTTCGACGATCTGGTTGCGGACGCCAACCCCATCGCGGCCGCGCGGTTCGGCCGGATCAACGACTTCAGATAGCGAGCGAGATGTGCTGCACGAATGGATAGGACTCGACGGGTTCAACAAGCTCTCCGATCGACAGGCGATGCATGCACTGTTCGAGTGCTGCGCGTCCTCGATCTGGGCCCGTCGAGTCGCCCAGGGTAGACCGTTCGCCAGCCGAGACTCTTTGTTGGACAGAGCAGATCGGGTACTTGCCGAGCTGCCGGAGGCCGAGATAGATCATGCACTCGACGGCCATCCCCGGATCGGGGGCACTGCGGACAACCCGTCGTCGAAGCGTGAGCAGGCCGCAGTGACCACTGCGGGCACCGAAGTACGCGAGAAGCTGGCGGCGGGAAACCGCGCGTACGAAGACAAGTTCGGGCACGTGTATCTGGTGTGCGCGACCGGCAGGTCGGCCGAGGAGTTGCTCGCTATCCTCGAGGAGAGGCTCGACAACGATGCCGAAACCGAAAGACGGGTGCTCCGCGTGGAACTGGCCAAGATCAACCGAATTCGCCTCGGCCGCGTGCTGGGACCGAAGCAGTGACCGGGCTGTCCACGCACGTGCTCGACGCCACGGCCGGTACACCGGCGGTCGGCATGCGTGTGCGGCTGTTCCATTCCGAACAGGGCGAGATATCGACGGCCACCACCGACGGAGACGGCCGCATCGGTGAGGTGATTCCCGGACCTGTCGAACCGGGCGTGTACCGGCTCTCGTTCGACACGGAATCGTATTTCGAGGCGACCTCGACCCCGAGCTTCTACCCCGAGGTGTCCGTCTCCTTCACCGTCATCGACCCCGACGCCCACTATCACGTGCCGTTGTTGTTGTCCCCCTTCGCATATTCGACCTACCGCGGGAGCTGACATGACCGACCTGACCGGAAAGATCGTTCTGGGAGCCAATCAGTACGGCAAAGCCGAGAACCGGGTGGTGCGGATCTATCGAGATTCTCCGCGGCACGAGATTCACGACATCAACGTATCGAGTGCGCTGCGTGGCGATTTCTCTGCCGCACACCTGGCCGGCGATCAGTCCGCCGTTCTGCCCACCGACACCCAGAAGCAGACCGCGTACGCGTATGCCAAGACCAAGGGTCTGCTTCACCTGGAGAGCTATGGGCTCGACCTCGCCCGTCACTACGTCGACGACGTCGAGCCCGTCGACGGTGCCCGTATCGAACTCGAGGAGTACGCCTGGGCGCGTGCGGTCGTCGACGGCGTCGAGCACGACCACACGTGGACCCGCAAGGGCGAGGAGATTCGCACCTCGGCCGTCACGGTCGAGGGTAAGGGCGAGGCGCAGCGAACCTGGGTCGTCAGCGGTTTCAAGGAGATGGTGATTCTCAAGTCGACGGGTTCGGAGTTCCACGGCTTCCTCGAGGACGATCTGACGATTCTCGAGCCCACGACCGACCGAGTGATGGCGACGTCGCTGACAGCGCAGTGGCGCTACACCACAACCGATGTCGAGTGGGATGCGGTGTACGCGGGCGTCAAGGCCGCGATGATCGAGCGATTCGCCAACCTGCAGTCGCTGGCTCTTCAGCAGACCCTGTACGCCATGGGCGAGGCGGTACTGGAGAAGTATCCGTTCATTGCCGAGATCTCGATGTCGGCCCCCAACAAGCACCACTTCGTCTACGACTTGGGCAAGTTCGGCATCGAGAACAACCTGGAGGTGTTCAACGCCGACGATCGGCCCTACGGTCTGATTCAGGCAACGGTCGAACGAGAGGACGCTCCGGACGCCGGAAGTGCTTGGCGCACATACTCCGTCGTCGGGTAACGCATTGCGCTCACGTGTGCAGTGCCGCGGACCATTCCACCAGTGGGCTCAGAGCACGCCAGGCGTCGCGTACTTTCGTTGCTGCCTTGGGGCTTTCGAGCCACGCGGGTGAGCCGAAATGTTTGCCGGCAGTCAACGTCTTGTGCCGCAGCAGATCGATGCGCGGATGATCGACCTCGTAGCCCCGCGGCTTGGTCTTGAGCACGTCACCACCGATCTCGAACCCGGATTTCGTCAGCGTGGCCAGCAGCGTCTCGAGTTCGGCTCCGCGTACGTCGTCGTCGACGGTCTTGCGGAAACGCGCGATCGAGTCCGGGGAGCTGTTGTAGAAGCCGCCTGCGACGAACAATCCGGCGGGATCGATCTGGACGTAGTAGCCGAGGCTGTCGCCCCGTGCGACGAACCCGCCCTGGTGACTCTTGTACGGGGTCTTGTCTTTCGAGAATCGAACGTCCCGGTACGGCCGAAACAGTTTGGCGCTCCCGAATTCGGGTTCCAGGTACGCCAGCAACGCGGTCATCGGTGCCTTGACGGCACTGTCGTAGACGTCCTTGTGTTCGTTCCACCAGAGTTTGCTGTTGTCGGCTTCGAGGTCTTCGTAGAAGTCCAGGGCGGTGAAGGGGATTCCGGTGAAGCCTGCAGTCATTTCCCCATTATGCAGCGCCGTGGGCCGACGCCCGAGGCATGGATTGCAGGGCGAGGTAGACATCCAGTCTGTCCGCAGTGGAGCCGAGATCTCGCCCGAGCAGTTCCTCCACGCGTTTGATGCGATATCGGACGGTGTTCAGATGGACGTGCATCGACTCTGCGGTTCGATGCCAGGACCCTCCGTTGGCCAGAAACTCCCGCAGCGTGTCGGTCAGGTCGGCGTCGGTGCGTCGGTCGTGCTCGAGCAGCGGCGCGAGGACATGCTCGACGAACGATTTTCGTACGTCGTCGGGAAGCGCCGACATCATCGACACTGCCGAGGTCGGCTTGGTGCCTGCGGTGACCGTCACCGCCGCGGATCCCTGCCTGCTGAGTTCGAGAGCGTGACGAGCCGACCTCAGTGCGCCGTCGATGGTCAGCCCGGTGGCCACGGCGCTCACGCCCACATGTATTCGGCTGGGTCCGATCCCGGAGCGCAACCGGGACAGCCGAATGCGGATGGTCTGCGCGAACAGTGTGTCGTCGGTATTGACGACAGCGACGATGTCGCCGTGCGCGCTGCATCCGACACACCCACCGCCGAAGGAGGTCAGGGTGTCACCGACGACGGATCGGAGCATCTCTCGCAGGTCGACGCGACCGCTGTGGGCAACTCTGACGACGACGAGCGGCCTGTCGGAGTCGACTCCTGCCTGGCGCAGCCTCGCCAGTGCCTCGAATCCGGTGCTGTCGTGTTCGATCAACGCCACCGCCTGATCTGCGATCTCACGCCGCACCAGCCGTCCTTCTTCACGCCGGGCACGATCGAGCGCGGCGATGGCTGCGAGTTGCCCGAACGCCTCGGAGACGTCGGGAGAGAACGAATCCATGTCTCCGGCCACGGCCAGGAACCATCGCGTGGTGCGCTGTACGAGCGATGGCCCGACGCCGAAGACACTGTAGGTCGATCCATCAGCGAGAACGGTTGTCGTAGGAAGCGTTTCGGACGAGAGTGCCGCGTGCGTCAAGGTGTCGACATCTGCGTCGGACAAAGCAGATGCCTCGGTGACCAACCGACGCCCGGTGGCGGTGTAGATCAGACACGCCATTCCCGTTTCTCTGGAGATGTGCAGTGCCAGTTCGTCGAGGGCTCTGCCGTCGGCGAACGCGGTGAGCAACTGGCGTTGGCGCACGAGCGAATTGTTCAGCGAGGCAATTCGATCACCGGTGACCCGGCCGACGAGAAATTCGGTGACCTCACCGAACGACACGGTGTCGGGAACAGCGAGGAGCGGCAGACCGTGTCGCTCGCATGCGTCGACGAGATCGAGCGGAATGTGTCCGAGCAACCCCTCCCCCGCGGCCAATGCCGTCGCACCGGATTCGGCCACCGATCGAACGAACACTTCGCTGTCGTCGGGCGTGCGCCGCCATACGAGTCCGGTGATGACCAACTCGCCGCCCGCGATGTATCGGGACGGGTCGGGTAGGTCGGTGGTGAACGTCCACCGCAGGGTACGTCCGAGGGCGTCGCGATCGGAGGTGAGCAATCGGATGCCCAGGTGCGAGGCATCGAGTAGGTCTCCGACGTACATCGCTGAACCTCCCGCCTCGTGTGTTCGGCCGTGCCGGAGGCAAAGATAAGCGCGGGTTGTTTCCGCCGAGTTTCGGGCGTATCGCGTGAGCACCGAGATCGGTAACAGAAAGTCACTACAGTTCGAGAAGGCGCACCGGGCGGTGAATCCGGGCCGGCGAGAATGAGGTGAACGAAGCCATGGATCTCGGCACTGTCGATCGTGTTCTGCTTCCCCGCTCGCGTGCGGATCTGCCGCCGGGCAGCGCGGACGCCGCGGTAGTTGCGGGCGGCACGTGGCTGTTCTCGGAGAAACAGGACCACCTGACCACCCTGATCGACATCACGGCCCTGGGATGGGAGCCGTTGATCGTCGACGAGAACGGACTCGGGATCGCAGCGACGTGCACGATCGAGACTCTGGCTCGATTCGAGTCCGCCTTCCCCGCAACCACCTTGTTCCCTCGGTGTGCAGCCGCCCTGCTGGCCTCGTTCAAGATCTGGAAGACGGCCACAGTCGGCGGAAACGTAGCGCTCGCCCTGCCTGCCGGAGCCATGATCTCGTTGACTGCCACCCTGGACGGCGTCGCAGAGGTGTGGTCGGCACACGGCCCCGAGCACGACTACCGTCTGCCTATCGACCAGCTGGTCGTCGGCCCCCAGACCACGGTGCTCCGACCCGGGGATGTGCTGCGCAGCATCGACGTTCCGCGGCACGCCCTCGAGTCGAGAACGGCGATGCGCACGATGTCGCTCTCACCTCTCGGCCGATCGGCGGCGGTGGTGATCGGCCGCGTCGACCCCGACGGCACATTCGTGTTGACCGTCACCGCGTCGACCGTTCGTCCGTTCGTACTTCGGTTTTCGGCTGTACCGACGGCGCACGAGCTCGACGACGCCCTTGCCGACACTATCGGCCCGCAGCACTGGTACGACGATCCCCATGGTGCGCCGGATTGGCGTCGACACATCAGTTGCGCTGCGGCGCAGTCCGTTCGCGAGGAGCTGTCATGATCGTCGACATCAACGGCGTACCGACCGAGGTCGCCGCGCGACCGGGTCAATGTCTGCGCACTTTGCTCCGCGAACACGACCGTTTCGAGGTCAAGAAGGGCTGCGACGCCGGTGACTGCGGCGCGTGCACGGTCCTCGTCGACGGAGAACCGGTGCACTCGTGCATATTTCCCGCCTACCGCGCGGCCGACAGGTCCGTCACCACCGTGGCCGGGCTCGGCACCCCGGAGGATCTGCACCCGATGCAGCGCCGGTTCGTCGAGGCCGCCGGATTCCAATGCGGGTTCTGTACGGCCGGGATGGTCGTGACCGCGTCGACCCTGACCGCGGACGACAGGGACGAGCTGCCGGCAAGACTGAAGGGAAACCTGTGTCGCTGCACCGGGTATCGCGCCATTTCCGATGCCGTGAGCGGGGTGGTCAACACCGAGAAGGTGGCCGACGGTCCGGCATGCGGGCGTTCGCTCGAAGCCCCCGCAAGCACACGGATAGTCACCGGAACCGAGCCGTACACGCTCGATCACTCCCCGCCCGGGCTGCTGCACGCCAGCGTTCTCGGCAGTCCGCATGCCCACGCGCGGATCGTCTCCATCGATACCACGGCCGCGGAACAGGTGCCGGGCGTGCAGCTGGTGCTCACCTCGAAAGACAGCCCGGCGGTGGCATTTTCCACAGCCAGACACGACAGCCGCGTCGACGACCCCGACGACACCCGGGTACTCGACACCGTCGTCCGGTTCATCGGCCAACGTGTGGCGATCGTGGTCGCGGAGTCGATCGCCGCCGCACAGGCGGGCTGCCGCGCCCTCATCGTCGAGTACGAGGTGCTACCCGCCGTGTTCGACCCCGAGTCGGCACTCGCCCCGGACGCACCGAAGATCCACGGCGACAAGGACGCAGCGGCTCGGATCGCCGACCCGTCCCGAAACCTGGTGGCCGAACTGCACGGCAGCACCGGTGACGTCGACGCCGCGGTACGTGATGCCGCAGCGGTGGCCACCGGACGATGGACTACTCAGCGAATTCAGCACGTGCACCTGGAAACTCACGGCACCATCGGTTGGCTGGACGCCGACGGCCGGCTTCATCTGCGCACCAGCACCCAGGTTCCCTACCTGGTGCGCGACGAGATATGCGAGATCTTCGGCCTCCCCCGGGATCGTGTCCGCGTGTTCACCGCACGGGTGGGTGGCGGGTTCGGCGGCAAACAGGAACTACTGACCGAGGACGTCGTCGCCCTGGCCGTTCTGCGGACCGGTCGGCCGGTGCAGTTCGAGTTCACCCGCACGGACGAGTTCACGGTCGCACCGTGCCGACACCCGTTTCGCGTCGACGTCACCGCCGCCGCGAGCGCCGACGGCGTGTTGACCGCACTGTCGATCGACGTGCTGACCGACGCCGGGGCGTACGGCAATCACAGTGCCGGAGTGATGTTTCACGGGTGCGGCGAATCGGTTGCGATCTACCGGTGCGCCAACAAGCGGGTCGACGCGAAGACCGTGTACACCAACAACATTCCATCGGGTGCCTTCCGCGGCTACGGACTGGGACAGGTCATGTTCGCGATCGAATCGGCCATCGACGATCTCGCCCGAGAGCTCGATATCGACCCGTTCGAGTTCCGCCGCCGCAACGTCATCGTTCCCGGCGACGAGATCGTCGCCGCGCACCTCGAAGGCGACGACCTGCAATTCGGCAGCTACGGTCTCGATCAGTGCATCGACCTCGCCGAGAAGGCCATCAGGCAAGGCAACGGCGAGCCTGCGCCGTCCGGCTGGAAGATCGGTGAGGGAATGGCGGTGGCCATGATCGCCACCATTCCGCCCCGTGGCCACCGCGCCGAGGCCACCGCGTCGCTGCTGCCCGAGGGCGGCTACGAGATACGCGTAGGAACAGCGGAGTTCGGAAACGGGACCACCACCGTCCACACCCAGATCGCGGCCAGCGAGCTGTGTACGTCGGTCGACCGTATCCGCGTCGTGCAGTCCGATACCGAGTCGGTCGCCTACGACACCGGTGCGTTCGGCTCGGCGGGGACCGTCGTGGCAGGCAAGGCGCTCTACGCGGCGGTGCGCGGGTTGTCGGCCCGCATCGTCGAGGTCGCTGTCACCGCGACCGGGCACCGCCCTTCGGACTGCGCGTTGGGGCCCGAGGGGGTGCGGTGCGGAGATCGCTTCGTCCCGTTGGACGACGTACTGGCATCGGCGGGCGGCACGTTGACGGCGAACGGCAACAGCGGCGGACTCCCGCGATCACTGGCGTTCAACGTGCAGGCATTTCGGGTGGCGGTCGACGAAGCGACCGGTACGGTCGCGATCCTCCAGTCGGTGCAGAGCGCCGACGCAGGCACCGTGATGAACCCGCAGCAGTGCCGGGGTCAGGTCGAAGGCGGTGTCGCGCAGGCCATCGGCAGCGCACTGTACGAGGAGATGCGCACCGACGGTGCGGGGCGAATCACCACCGACTCCATTCGTAGCTACCACGTTCCCCAGTTCGCGGACATTCCACGAACCCAGGTGCTGTTCGCGGACACCTACGACCGATTGGGCCCGTTCGGCGCGAAGTCGATGAGCGAGTCACCGTACAACCCCGTCGCCCCCGCACTGGCCAACGCGATCCGTGACGCGGTGGGAGTGCGCTTGCACCACTTGCCCATGTCCTCGGACCGCGTCTGGCGAGCGGTCAACGATCGTAGAACGTCTGCAGAATGATCGTGCTGCGCGTCTGCACGTGCGCCGTAGCGCGAATTTCCTGAAGTAGATGTTCGAGGGCGCGCGGCGACTCGACGCGCACCATCAGGACGTAGCTCTCTTCGCCTGCAACCGAGTGACACGACTCGATGGCGGTCAGATGCTTCAGTCGTGCGGGGGCGTCGTCCGGCCGAGCCGGATCGATCGGAGTGATCGCGACGAACGCCGACAACGGACGCCCCAGAGCTTCGGGATCGACCTGCGCCGTGTAGCCGCGAATGACTCGTCGCGACTCCAGGCGTCGAACTCGCGACTGGACAGCCGACACGGACAGAGACGCCTTCTCGGCCAACGTTGCCAACGTCGCGCGGCCGTCCGAGATCAATTCGTCGACGATCAGGCGGTCGACGCGATCGAGGTTTTCACTCACGTGCGCAATCTAGCTCAGATCCCCGCCGATGCCCCTCTGCCCGCACGAGACATGACCGTCTGCTCACACGAACAGCGGGGGCAGGGCCAGAACCATGACCGCCGACCAGCTGACATGCGTCAGGATCGGTGCCAGAATTCCGCCCGACGCGCGACGTTGCAGCCCCATGACGTAACCGAGCAGCACGGCGGCGAAGCCGAGCATCGGGTTGCCGGACGCGAGGGTGGCGATGGTGTAGACGACCGTCGAGATGATCACCGGATGTTTGACTCCGATGGCGGAGTACAAGGCTCCTCGGAAGAAGATCTCCTCGGCGACACCGTTGAGCAACGCGATGAACACGATCAGTACCAGCGACCCCACTCGGGCGTGTGCGAGCACGTTCTCGGTGAAATCGGCGAGCGGCGGAATCTGACGGACGACGAGGCCGCCGAGCATGAACACGCCACCGACGGCGAGACCGATGAGGATGGGGGTGACGATCGGCCGCCGGATGGACCCGCCCACCTTGATCCGTCCGAGGTGCAGCGGCCCCGACAGACATCCACCGACGATCCACACTGCGGCCAACACGAGCGTCAATGCGTAGAACGACGGGTCACCCGGTTCCACCTTGAGCGAGAAATACAGCACCGTCGCCCCGATCACCAGTGTGATCAGCACGATGATGCGCCGTTTCCTGAACGCCGCGTCGGACTCCCGGTGGTCTCGCTCGACAGGATCGACCAGAGCGGACTTCATCACGTTCAGCGCGGTCGTCGACCACGTTGCCATCATGCCTCCTCGGTATCGGTCAGTCGGCGCACGACCGACTTCGCGCGTCGGTTCACACTCGCAGCCACATCGAGGTTGGTACGCACTGCTGCTGCCACGGGCTTCGATGCCAGCAGTCGACGGCCGCCCAGAGCCTCGACCAGACCCCAGGTGCGGTCCGAGGACGCTGCCACGCCGTGCCGCCGGACGCCGAGCGCATCTCCGCCGCTCCATGCTGCGTCGGTGTTCGCCAGTCGCAGCGGGTCCTTCAGTGCACAGACCCCGGGCGGCTCGCCCACGGTTCCTCGCACGCTACGGGCCATGGCGTCTGCGATGGTGGTCAGACCACGGGGCGGATCGGGGACGAGATCCCGAATCCGGCTCTCCGACGTGGTCATCGTGTTGTGCAGTGAACCGACCAGATCCTCGGCGAGCCCGGCGGGCACAGGAATGATCTTTCCGATCACCTTGCCGGCGAGTGACGTCGGAACGAGCGGTACCGGTATCCCGATGCGCTGCAGCCCGGCGGCTTCGACGTAGGCGAACACCAGGTCGCGGTACGGGACCACGTCCGGGCCGCCGATGTCGTAGGAACCTGCTGGGACGGTGTCGGTATCGGCCGACGCCACCAGGTAGTGCAGTACG
This sequence comes from Rhodococcus sp. 05-2255-1e, assembly GCF_002259025.1. Taxonomy (NCBI): domain Bacteria; kingdom Bacillati; phylum Actinomycetota; class Actinomycetes; order Mycobacteriales; family Nocardiaceae; genus Rhodococcus; species Rhodococcus sp. 05-2255-1e. The sequence continues at coordinate 473,881 of NZ_NOZE01000013.1, forward strand.
TCGTCGACTGCTATCGGTTGAACGGGCTCGGCGAGCCAGCTCGGCAACGGCAGCACCGGCAGGCGGTCCGCCAGATAGCGGAGCATCTCGTACGACGTGGAGCCGGCGCCCATGACGATCGCCGCTCGCAACCACACCAGGTCGATTCCGTCCACCGTCAGCGCCTCACCGACGTCGGCGCGACTGGCCAGGTGCTCCGACAGGTGGGCGTCGTCGGGGACGAAGCCGCCCAGGTACACGATGCGACGCACTCCCGCTCGCGCGGCGGCCGCGGCGAACTGCTCGGCGGACGTCCGGTCCTGGGCACGGTAGTCGGCTTCGCCGATCGCATGGACGAGGTAGTAGGCGACATCGATGTCGCCCGACTCGGCGAAGGCCGCGGCACAGGATTGTTCGTCCGTGACGTCGAGCGACACCGCGGTCACGGAATCGTAGAAGTCGAAAGTGCGCAGGTTCTTCGGAGTCCGAGACCCGACGACGACGTCCGTGTCGTCTGCCAACAGGGCCGCCACCAGCCGAGACCCGATGTACCCGCTGGCACCGGTGACGAGGACTCTCATGCGTCGAGGCTAACGGCAGTCGGGGCGTTGCGTCGGTATGGCATTGTCGCTCCTATGGCTCTCGTGTTGGCAGGTGTGGTCCTCCCCGACCCTCTCGGTACCGAAACGGTGCTTCGGCGAGGAGCCGCAGTGGCGCGGGCCGGTGTGAGCTGGATGTTCACCACGGCCGATTTCGCGCTTACCCTGCCCGGCAGAATCGAAGCACTGCTGAGCCGTATAGAGACATTGATGACACGAATCGACCATGTGATCGATTCGGCCGATGCCGTGGTTGCTCATGTACAACGGACGACCGGTGCCGCGGACACCGTGGTCGCGTCGGCATCGGCCGCCTCGCATACGGCGTTGGAGCTCATCGAGATGTTCGATCCCATCGCCAAGAAGTCCGAGCCGATGGCGCGACGCTTCGTCGACAACCTGTCCGACGCCGAGGTCGACGCAGCGATCGCCATGGTCGATCAGCTTCCCGGACTCCTCGACCACATGGAAGCTCTACTCCCCATCCTCGCGACCCTCGATACGGTCTCCCCCGAGATCCACGAGCTTCTCGGAGTGACGAAGGACGTCAGGCGCGCCGTCATCGGCATCCCCGGATTCAAGTTCTTCCGCAACCGGGGCGAGGACAAGTTGAACGACGAGATGGAAGACGAACAGCGGTAGTCGCTATTTGACGAACGCGAAATCTTCACCTGCGTGGAAACGGGCCAGGGTCTCCGAAATGGACCGCCGTGATGGGGGATGAAATGCGAACGCGTGCAATGCTGCTGCGACGTAAGCGATTTCGGGTGACTTGATGAAACCGATCCCGCCCAGCGATTCGATGGCAGCCGAACTGCTGCGCACCAGTGCGTCACGAATCGCGATGCGGTTGAACAGCAATTGCACCGAGATGTCCTGTCCGCGTTCACCTTCGTCGAAGGCACGGGCCACGTTCTCGATTGCCGCCATGGACACCTCGAGTTCGGCCGCCGCTCGAACGTAGCCTTCGTAGTCACCCTTGTCCTGCTCGATCATCCGCTCGAGCAGAGAGGTCGCTGCGCCGATGTAGTTGGCGGAGATCAGCATCCCGAACCAGAGGTAGCCGGTCATCTCGTGCACGCCATCGGGATCGTCGTCCTTGTTGGGTAGGACGAGGCTTGCCGGTACTTCGACGTCTTCGAGCAACACTTCCTCGCTCTGCGCGCCGGCCAGAATGTCGGTGGTCCAGAACGGCTTCACACTCATACCCGGAAGGCCGGCCGGAATCAGCGCGACGGCGCGGTCACCGGAGTCGATCTCGACGCTGCAGGTCAGCAAGTCCATCGAACGTGCCAGACTGCACGGCTTCTTGCTTCCGTTGACGATGTAGTTGTCGCCCTTCTTCACGGCGGTCATCGTCGGAATGAACACACTCCCGCCGGTGACGCCCTCGGAGAACCCGGAAGCGACGATCGCCTTCTGGTCGACCAATCCCTTGATCAATGCTCGGTCGTCGTCGGTGGCACCACGAGCGAATTCGGTCAGGGACGCGAGTGAGAGATGGTGCATCGTGGTTCCCGCGCCCAGAGAGGGTGAGCGAGACCCGATGGCCCTCTGCGCCCGAACCGCGTCGATGGCCGGAGCACCGAGACCACCCAGTTCGCCCGGGACCACCAAGCCGGTACCGCCGAATTCCCGAAACTTGTCTATCGCGTCCGAATCGCGGGACTCCAGTCGGTCCAGTGGGGTTGTGTCCAGATAGTGCAGCAAACCCGGCATGTACTTCTCGAGCGTTTCTCTTTCGCGCACCATTAATCCAGTCACTGTTCATCTCCTTGTGTCACTAATCGATTGTGTGTCACTGATTGATTGCGGCGTCGTCCATTTTGTACCATTAGTCGACCTGGACAAATCAGTCGAATATCAACATGGACAGCGGTAAAGCAGGTGAATTCGCGCTGGACCCCGACAATACCCCGCCACCTGCGGCGATAAACTAAAGGTCTCGTAAAGTTTGTCGATCGAAAGAAACCGAAGTTATTTTTCGGGGCGTATTTACCAACCTATTTCCGTCGCAAGAGCATCTTTTGAAACGCTGAATATTCTTCTGCCGAATACCAATCGCCCGCGCCGCCCGCTCCGAATGAACTCATGAATTCGCGACAATTCACAATCGACTCTGTGAGGAGTTCTGGTACACGATGGTTGTCAACAGATTGATGAAACGACTCGGCGGAGACGAGCGCGTGGATTTGCTGCGCGCTGTTCGAGACGCCGATGTGGTCCCGTACTTCCGCAAGATGGAATCGGCCGTTGCCCCGGTCGTTCGCGTCGAGGGCCGGGACAAAATCATGCTCGGATCCAACAATTACCTCGGCATTGCCGACCATCCCAAGGTTGTCGAGGGTGCCCAGCACGCGCTCGACACATTCGGCAGCGCAGTCACCGGAAGTCGTTTGCTCAACGGCACTCTGGACCTCCACCTCGAACTCGAGCACGAGATCGCCCAGTGGCACGGAACGGACGACGCACTCGTCTTCACCACGGGCTACCAGACGAACCTCGGAACGATCAGTGCGATCGTCGGCCCCGGTGACACGGTGATCGTCGATTCGGCGGCCCACGCATCGATCCGCGACGGCAGCACTCTCTCGGGCGCGTCGGTGGTCAAGTTCAAGCACAACGACATGGCCGATCTCGAAGCCAAACTCCAGCAACCCGTCGTCGACGACGGAGCCGTGCTGGTCATCGTCGACGGTCTGTACTCCATGGAGGGCGACCTGGCACCGCTCGACGTCGTCTCCGAGCTGTGTATCCGTTATCACGCAGCGCTGATGGTCGACGAAGCCCACAGCCTCGGCGTCTACGGCCCCGAACTCACCGGAGCGGCAGAGCTGTTCGGCATCACCAAGGACGTCGACGTCACGATGGCGTCACTGTCGAAGAGCCCCAGTTCCACCGGCGGGTTCGTGACCGGCTCGAGCGACTTGATCGACACCCTCCGGGTCAAGGCCCGCGCCTTCCTGTTCACGACCTCCGGTGTGCCTGCTGCGGTGGGTGCCGCATTGGCTTCCGTCCGCCTGATCCGAAGCGACGAGGGCAAGGATCGGGCTCGACGCGTACTCGACAACGCCGAGATCCTGCGCGGCGGACTGCAATCGGCCGGCCTCGACGTGGCAGGCCGCTCGTCCACACCCCACGGCGATACGGCCGCCCCCATCGTCTCACTCCACATCGGCGACGACCTCGTGGCCATGAGCCTGTGGAAGAACCTCTACGACCGTGGCATCTTCACCAGCGCTGCCTTGCATCCCGCCGTGCCGAAATCCGGTGCCATTCTTCGCCTGTGCGTGATGGCAACGCACACCGAAGAACACCTGTCGACCGCCACGGAGCAGATCATCGAGGCCGTAGCGGAGCTGCCCTCATGAGTGAGCGCCACCGCGGCGTGCGTATCGCGGTCACCGGAGCCACCAGTGACTTCGCGGCCGCGATTCTCCCGAGGCTGTTCGAGGATCCCGAGGTGGACGCGGTCGTCGGGATAGCCCGTCGCCCAGCCCGAATCACGCACCCGAAGTTCACCGCGATCCGCTCGGACATTCGCTCTCCCGACCTCGAGGAGACGTTCGCCGAGTGCGACGTCGTGCTGCACTTGGCGTTCGTGGTCGAGGAGCTCAAAGACAAGACCGAGACCCACGACATCAACCTGCGCGGGTCACGCAACGTCATCGATTCCGCATATCGAGCAGGCGTGGGGAGAGTGGTGATCGCGTCCAGCATCAACGCGTACGGTGCCGACATAGCTCCGGAGCCGCTCACCGAGAACAGTTATCCCGCAGGCGATCCCAATCGCTACTACTTCTACGACAAGGCCGAGGTAGAACACTATGCGGAGTGGTGGCTCCGTAGGCACCCCGGTGAGATGGCCATCTCCATGTTGCGGTGCACGTACATCGTCGGACCCGACTTCGCCAACGACGGGATCGACCAGTTCACCGGGCCGATCGGCGCGTTCCCGGAAGCGGATCGGGCCTCGTATCAATTCTTGTTCCAGGACGACATGGCCGACGCCTTCCACCGCGCGGCCAAGACCGACCTCGTCGGTCCGTACAACCTGGGTCCGGTGGACTGGGTCGGCGTGCGCGAACTCGCTGCGATGCAGGGCCAGTTGATGTTCGACGTTCCACAGAAAGCGGCGACGCGTATCGCGAACATCGCCTTCGCCCTCGGCCTCACGCCGTTCTCCGGGCAGTGGGTCACGCCCGGAGAGCCCATCGTCGATTCGACCGCGCTCGGTGCTGCCACCGGTTGGGCACCCACCCTCACCTCCCACGAGGCTGCCGCCGTGATGATTCTGCTGCAGGGCAAGTCGCTGCTGAGGAGTCAGGACGCCCTCGAACGCGACCTCGCCTGCGAGGCAGCGTTGCGGCCGGCCTCCGACGCGGTCGCGCTCGCCCGCGCAGATGTCGCCGGCCTCGATATCGTGCACCGGCAGCTCGATATCGCCGGCGGTCGAGTGCACATCGAAGTACACCGATCGGCGACGGCCACCGACCAGTCGGTGGTGTTGGTTGCCGATTCCGGTCTGCATGCCCGCTACCTGACACCCCTGGCCGCCGAGATCGCACGGGCAGGCGTCGACGTGGTGGTACTCGACCTCCCCGGCCACGGCCTGAGCACCGGGCTGCGCGGTCGATCATCGGCCACCCAGACCGTCGACGCGGTCGACGCCGCATTGCGCTTCGCTCGCACGCACCTCGACACCGCCCCGGTTGCGCTCCGCAGCGGAGTCCGGCACGCGACCGACACCGTGGTCGGCGGCCTGCGCAGGCGCGCAACCGGGTGGACGACACTGGAGGAACCGAGGTGCCCCGACGGGCTGTTGCCTCCTCGAGTTCGCGTGGACGGCACAGCTGCGCTTCCGTTCGTGTCCACTGCGGCGGACGCTATGGCCTACTGCGCCAGGACGATCGGACTCAGCGCCACCAGCTGAACCTGCTGCGAACGCGCGCGAACCACGATGCACCGTCGTGGTTCGCCGCCGAGGATCGACCCGACGTCACAGCCGACTCCGCGTCGTGCTGTCTTTCCAGGCGGTCGACCTCGGCTCGATTGGTACGCCACCGGGACACCCACGTCTCGACATCCACGGGGCCGAGCGGCACGATCGGCGGGGTGGGAAAGCGAATCCAGTCGACGATGCGAGCGTTGAGCTCGTCCAACACGTCTCGTACGGACTCCTCGCGCCGGAGACCGATCAACGTCGAGGGCAGCCGCTCGATCTCTTTGCGCAACGCCAACGCCGTGGGCAAGAGCGCATCGACGGGCAGATTCTCTCGCCTCAGATAGCCGCGAACCCACCACAGTTCGTCGTCGGGATCGCCCATCGGGATGGGTTTGCCGGTGCCGTCGAGTCCCTCGAATGCGCCGGCGTCCTGCGCCTCGCGGATCTGTTTGTCGACCCAGGACTCGAACGTGACTCCTGGCTTCTTGCGTTCGGTCACTCCATCGACTGTAGAACCGGCCCCGGGTGTTCGCCAGGTGCGCCCGAGACGAGTGAGCCCCGATCCCATGCAGGGGTCGGGGCTCACTCGAATGCGTCGGCTCAGCCGTATTCGGCGACCAAGCGGTCGAACTCGTCACGGTCGATCACCTGAGGCTCGTTGATGGCCAGCGCCTGGGCGTACTTGCTCGCCAGGTGGTAGTCCCGGCCGAGTGGACCGTGCTCGGCGTCGTCCTCGTCCGATTGGATGCTTGCACCCGGCGGCACCTCGTTCTGCAGGCCGTTCGTCTTGCTGCCGAGCAGTGCGTCGAGTTTCGCGGAAATCTTCTGCATGATCTCTTGGTCGTCGGTCATGGCCACCGGGTACCCGAATCGGGCGAAACGACACCGCAGCGCACGAGCTTCGCGCTCCGGGGTTACCTGTCGGTGCCTCGGGGCATGATGGTGGGATGGCCACGCACAGTATCGGCACCGACATCATGGAGAAGCTGTCGCGGCCGACTCGCGAGTGGTTCAACGGCGCATTTCCGGCCCCCACGTCGGCGCAACTCGGTGCGTGGTCGTCCATTTCCAGCGGATCGCACACCCTGGTGGTCGCGCCGACCGGCTCGGGCAAAACGCTGTCGGCATTCCTGTGGGCCCTCGACGAGCTGGCCCAACTGGGTGCGGACAGCACCCGCAAGACCAAGGTGCTCTACATATCGCCGCTCAAAGCACTCGCAGTGGACGTCGAGCGCAACCTGCGAGCTCCGTTGGTCGGCATCACCCAGACGGCCAAGCGTCTCGGTCTGAACCCGCCGGAGATCTCCGTCGGAGTCCGCTCGGGCGACACCAGCGCTGCCGATCGCCGGACCATGATCAAGACTCCGCCCGACATCCTCATCACCACTCCCGAGTCCCTCTTCCTCATGCTCACCTCCGCGGCGCGGGACATCCTGGCCGAGGTCGACACGGTGATCGTCGACGAGGTACACGCCGTCGCAGGCACCAAACGTGGCGCGCACCTCGCAGTGTCCCTCGAGCGGCTCGACGCGATGCTGGACAAGCCCGCGCAACGCATCGGCCTGTCCGCGACGGTGCGCCCCCACGAGGAAGTGGGCCGATTCCTCGCCGGTGCCGCTCCCATCGAGATCGTCGCCCCACCCGCACCGAAGACCTTCGACCTGACGGTTCAGGTGCCCGTGGAGGACATGACCGAACTCGGCGTCACCGACCCGAATGCGGACACCTCCGCCGCTCCCCCGGCTCAGGGATCGATCTGGCCGCACGTCGAGGAGAAGATGGTCGATCTCATCCTCGAGCACAAATCGTGCATCGTCTTCGCCAACTCCCGCCGGCTCGCGGAACGCCTGACCGCGCGGCTCAACGAGGTGTACGCCGAACGTATCGGCGGCGGAGTCGATACCGAGCACAAACCACCATCTCAGGTAGGCACCGCATCCGACGTCAACCACGGCGCCGATCCTCTGCTGGCACGGGCCCACCACGGGAGTGTCAGCAAGGATCAGCGCGCGCTGATCGAAGACGATCTGAAGACCGGTCGTCTGCGCTGCGTTGTGGCCACCAGCAGCCTGGAGCTCGGAATCGACATGGGCGCAGTCGATCTGGTGGTCCAGGTCGAGGCACCGCCGTCGGTGGCCAGTGGCCTGCAGCGCGTCGGTCGCGCCGGCCACCAGGTGGGCGAGATCTCCAAGGGCGTGCTGTTCCCCAAGCACCGCACCGATCTCATCCATTGCGCGGTCACCGTCGAACGCATGACGTCGGGCAAGATCGAGGCCCTCTTCGTCCCGGCCAATCCCCTCGACGTCCTCGCCCAGCAAACCGTCGCAGCGTGCGCACTCGAACCCATCGACGCCGAGGATTGGTTCGAATCAGTCCGTCGCACCGGCAGTTTCGCCACTCTGCCCAGATCTGCCTACGAGTCGACACTCGACCTGCTCTCGGGCCGTTACCCGTCGGACGAGTTCGCCGAACTACGGCCACGGCTCGTGTGGGACCGCGACGCCAACACTCTCACCGGCCGTCCCGGGTCGCAGCGACTGGCCGTCACGTCCGGCGGTACCATCCCCGACCGCGGCCTGTTCACCGTCTACATGGTGGGCGAAAAGCAGTCACGGGTAGGCGAACTCGACGAGGAGATGGTCTACGAATCGCGAGTGGGCGACGTGTTCGCGCTCGGTGCCACCAGCTGGCGCATCGAAGAGATCACGCACGACCGGGTGTTGGTCAGTCCCGCATACGGCCAACCGGGCAGGCTGCCGTTCTGGCACGGCGACGGCCTCGGTCGACCGGCGGAATTGGGCCGGGCCCTGGGCGAGTTTCTGCGGAGCACCACCGACCGCAGCAACCTGGCCGAGCGGCTGAGCACCGACGGTCTCGACGCCAACGCGGTCAACAACCTGATCGCTTTGCTCGACGAACAACTCGAGGCCACCGGCCAGCTCCCCACCGACAAGACGATGATCGTCGAGCGCTTTCGCGACGAACTCGGCGACTGGCGATTGGTGCTGCACTCCACCTACGGTCAGCAGGTACACGCGCCGTGGGCCCTCGCGGTCGGCGCGAGGCTGATCGAGCGATACGGCATCGACGCCGCCCCCACCGCATCCGACGACGGCATCATCGTCCGGCTTCCCGATACCGACGACCAGCCGCCCGGCGCGGAACTGTTCGTGTTCGAGCGTGACGAGATTGCCGACATCGTCACCGAGCAGGTCGGTGGATCGGCATTGTTCGCGTCGAGATTTCGCGAATGTGCCGCTCGCGCACTGCTTCTGCCCCGCCGCAACCCCGGCAAGCGGGCACCGCTGTGGCAACAACGGCAGCGTTCGGCACAGCTGCTCGACGTCGCTCGTAAATACCCCACGTTCCCGATCCTGCTCGAAACCGTGCGCGAGTGCCTGCAGGACGTCTACGACCTCCCCGCCCTCGAAGACATCCTGGCCCGCATCGGGCGACGCCAGATCAGGATCGTCGACGTCGAGACGCCGTCACCGTCACCGTTCGCGAATTCGTTGCTGTTCAACTACGTCGGCGCTTTCATGTACGAGGGCGACAGCCCGCTCGCCGAACGCCGGGCCGCCGCACTGTCTCTCGATTCGGCGCTGCTGGCCGAGTTGCTCGGACGCGTCGAGCTGCGAGAGTTGCTGGACGACAGCGTCATCACCACCACCGAACTCGAATTGCAGCGACTGCCCGAGGAACGACACGCCAAGGACATCGAAGGCGTTGCGGATCTGCTGCGGCTGCTCGGTCCGCTGACCGCCACGGAAGTCGGACAGCGCACCAACGGCGACGAATTCCCGCAGTGGCTCGCCGAGTTGGCCGATGCAAAGCGGGCAATGGAAGTTTCGTTCGCCGGCCAGAACTGGTGGACGGCCATCGAGGACGCGGCTCGCTTGCGCGATGCACTCGGTGTTCCGCTACCGATCGGCACTCCCGCCGCGTTCATCGAGCCCGTCGACGACCCACTCGTCGACCTGATCAGCCGGTACGCCCGAACCCACGGACCGTTCACCCTCGACGACGCAGCCGCGCGGTTCGGCGTCGGTACCGCCGTGGTGCGTGACGTCCTGCGCCGACTGGCCGTCGACAAACGCGTCGTCGAGGGCGAATTCCGTCCCGGTGCAACGGGCAGCGAATGGTGCGACGCCGAGGTTCTTCGGCGATTGCGGCGGCGATCTCTGGCGGCGGCACGGCAGGAAGTCGAACCCGTGTCCACCGCCACGCTCGGCCGCTTCCTGCCGGCGTGGCAGCACGTGGACAGTCGCCGGTTGAGCGGCATCGACGGTGTGGCAACGGTCATCGAACAGCTTGCGGGCGTGCCCGTTCCGGCGTCGGCGTGGGAATCTCTCGTGCTGGCCTCCCGGGTGAGCGACTACAGCCCCGCCATGCTCGACGAGTTGACCTCCACCGGTGAGGTGTTGTGGGCGGGACACGGTGCGATTTCGTCGAAGGACGGCTGGGTGAGCCTGCACATGGCCGATACCGCGCCACTGACCCTGGTGCCTGCCGCCGAATCCGACCTGTCGGAGTTGCAGATTCGCATTCAGGACGCCGTCGCGGGCGGCGGTGCGTACTTCTTCCGGCAGCTGTCGGACACCGTCGGCAGCACCGACGACACGGCTCTGCAGGCTGCGCTCTGGGAGCTGGTGTGGGCCGGACGACTGAGCAACGACACGTTCGCGCCACTGCGAGCTTTGTTGAACTCGACGGCCACCCGCTCGGCTCCGAGTCATCGATCACCGCGTCGAACCCCGCGCCTGCGTTCCTACCGTCAGTTCGAGCGGCCGTCCCTGCCCACCCGCACCGGCCCACCGACGGCCGGCGGTCGGTGGTCACGGTTGCCCGAACTCGAACCGGACCTCACCGTCCGCGCTCACGCGACCGCAGACGTACTCCTGGAACGCTACGGCGTGGTGACGCGTGGTTCGGTCATGAACGAAGGGGTCCCCGGCGGGTTCGCCACGATGTACAAGGTGCTCACGGGTTTCGAGGATTCCGGTCGCTGCCGACGCGGATACTTCGTCGATTCGCTCGGCGGCGCTCAGTTCTCCACCTCCGACGTCGTCGACCGGTTGCGTAGTTACGACGAACCGAAGAAGAACGCCACTGCCGTGGTGCTCGCCTCGTGCGATCCGGCGAACCCGTACGGCGGTGCACTGCCCTGGCCGAAGGCCGGCGGCAGCGATGAGCCGGACGACACGACGAAGCATCGGCCCGGCCGCAAGGCGGGAGCGCTGGTCGTCCTCGTTCGCGGTGAGTTGACGATGTTCGTCGAACGTGGCGGGAAGTCGGTGCTGACCTTCGGCGACAACACCGAGGACATCGCTTCTGCAGCAACGGCATTGGCGACCACGGTCAAGCGCGGCGGGGTGGACAAGTTACTGGTCGAACGGATCAACGGTCACGACATCCACGGCACGGACTTCTCCAAGACGTTGACCGCGGCCGGTTTCTCGGCGACTCCCCGCGGACTACGCCTGCGGCGCTGAGGCACCGCACCACTGACGAAGAAGAGAACCGAAGAACGAGAGAGGACGTAGATGCCCGAGGGCGATACCGTCTGGCGCGCCGCCAACACTTTGCGGGCAGCGCTCAAGGGCCAGCAGCTCACTGCCTGCGACATTCGTGTACCCCGTTACGCCACAGTCGACTTCACCGGCGAAACGGTCGAGTCCGTCGCGTCGAGGGGCAAACACCTGCTGATCAGAGTGGGCGGCTACTCGATCCACTCGCACCTGAAGATGGAAGGCACCTGGCACGTTTACGCACTGGGGGCTCGCTGGCGTCGTCCGGCCTTCCAAGCTCGGATCATTCTGAACACCGAGAAGGCGCAGGCCATCGGATTCGAGCTGGGCGTGCTGGAGATCCTCGAGAACGAGGACGACGCTGTCGGCTATCTCGGACCGGATCTACTCGGACCCGACTGGGACCCAGGTGTCGCCCTGACCAATCTGGAGTCGGACCCCGGCCGACCGATCGGCCTGGCCCTGCTCGATCAGCGCAACATAGCCGGACTCGGCAATGTCTACCGCAACGAGATCTGCTTCCTTCGCGGTGTCGATCCCCGCACGCCGGTCGAGGACTCCGGAGACCTGAAGAAGATGATCGACCTGTCCTTCCGCACCATCACCGCCAACAAGAATCGCAATCAGCGCGTCACCACCGGGGATCGTCGCGCGGGCCGTCATTTCTGGGTGTACGGCCGTGAGAACAAGCCGTGCAGGCGGTGCGGTACCACCATCGAGTTCGGACTGATCGGCGACAACCCACTCGAAGAACGGCAGATCTACTACTGCCCGCACTGCCAACCTCGAGGTGTGGCGAGATAGTCCTGTTCGTGGTGTCCTTTTCGGCGAACCCCGTTCGTCCTTCGTATGTAGGTCGGCGAACGGCGCAGACCACGACGAATCGTCAGGAGCTCACCATGACCGCATACGCAGCCATCGTCTACACCCACGATGCCGACTGGACCTCGCCCGACGTGGCCGACGAGATGGCCGAATACGGTGCATTCAGCGCCTCGGCCGGACCGGCGATCACCGGCGGCGCGGTCCTGCACCCCACGTCCACCGCCACCACGGTGCGTGTGTCGGGCGGCAAAGGCGGTGACGTCCTGACGACGGACGGTCCGTTCGCCGAAGCAAAAGAGGTACTCGCTGGGTTCTTCCTCCTCGAGGCACCGGACCTCGACGCGGCGATCGCGATGGCGGCGCAGATTCCCGCGGCGTGGAACGGAGCAATCGAAGTCCGGCCGGTCATCCCGATGGCTCAGTGAGCACACCGGCCGAGCAGCTGTCGGCCACGATCCGTGACGAGGGTCGCCGAGTGTTGGCGACCCTCGTCCGCATCACCGGCAGTCTTGCCGTAGCCGAGGATGCGGTCTCCGAGGCCGTGGTAGCCGCACTCGACCACTGGCCTCGATCGGGCGTCCCCGACAACCCACGAGCGTGGCTCACGACCGTCGCGCGCAACAAGGCTCTCGACATCGTCAGACGCGAGGCCGGCCGCAGCGTGAAGGAGCGAGAGGCAGCGAATCTTGCACTGCTGAACCAAGATTGGCGTGAGGAAGACGAGGACTCGATCAGCGACGACATGCTGCGGCTGGTGTTCACCTGCTGCCACCCGGCGCTCTCCGTCGAGGCACAGGTGGCGTTGAGCCTGCGCACCCTCTGCGGGCTCGCCACGGTCGACGTCGCCCGCCTGATGCTCGTGCCGGAAGCCACGATGGCCAAACGGCTCACACGCGCGAAGAAGAAGATCGCCGCCGCCAACATCGCGTACCGAGTACCGGACTCGGCGGAGTTGCCGCAACGACTCGACGCGGTGGCCACCACCGTGTATTTACTGTTCACCGCCGGGCATCTCGGGGGCGAGACGCTGATGCGGCCCCAGCTGTGTGACGAGGCAATTCGCCTGGCTCGCCTCATGATCGAGCTCATGCCGGACGAGCCATCCCTTCGAGGACTACTGGCACTGATGCTGTTCACGGACTCGCGCCGGGCTACGAGGATCGACGAGGAGGGCGGCCTGGTCAGGCTCGAAGACCAGGACCGATCTCGCTGGAATCGGGAGGCGATCGAGGAGGGCATGCAGTGGGTGGGCAGTGCACTACGTCGCAGCGACACCCGACCGAACCGGTACACCGTTCAAGCAGCCATCGCGGCATGTCACTCCGGCGCGGCAACCTACGCCGACACCGACTGGTCTCGGATCGTCGAGCTGTACGACGTGCTGTCCGGGGTGGAGAACACTCCGATCGTGGCACTCAACCGAGCGGTGGCCGTCGGGGAAAGTCGAGGTCCTGCCGCCGGACTCGAAGCACTCGATGCCATCGCCTCGCTGGGCGGGCATTATCTGTGGCATGCCTGTCGAGCTGTGATGCTGGACCGACTCGGCCGAGCGGAGGAGGCCAGAAGTGCACGAACAACCGCTCTGTCTCTCGACCCGTCGCCGGCGGAAAGGGCGTTTTTACGCGCGCAGCTCGAATCGCCGGTCGGTCCCGACCAGCACCGCCCGGGCAAAATCTGACGGCTCACTGTCAGGTGAGACCAAGCCTGCTCACAGCTTCGCCGATCACCATGGATCGTATGTTGACACTTGCGATACTCACCCTGCTGGTCATGGCTGTCTCCGGCGCGACGGCTGCTCGCGCACCGCGGACGCTGGTTCGGGTTCCGTGACTCAGAGGGTCCGGACGGGTTCGAGAATTTCCTGACGCGCTTCGGGGGCGACGACGCGCAGAGCGTCGGCAGATTCGTCGTCCGGCTGACGCTGCGACGCGATCTCGGCCTCGACCCGAGCCCGGTACGTGTCGACCTCACGGTCGACCGTGGCCTCGTCCCAACCCAGGATCGGGGCAATGAGTGCGGCGACCTGACCCGCGCAGTTCATCCCACGATGCGAGTACTCGATGGAAATCCGGGTGCGCCGCGACAGCACGTCCTCGAGGTGCAGTGCGCCCTCGGCCGCAGCGGCATAGACCACCTCGACCTGCAGATAAGCGGGCGCGTCGGTCAACGGTTGCAGCAGTTCGGGTTTGCCGTCCGCCATGGCCAGCACCTCGTCGATCAGCGAGCCGTATCGGTCCAGCAGATGAGTCACTCGGTGCGGATGCAGCCCGTGTACTTCGCCCAGGTGCGGGGCCTGATTGACCAGCGCGAAGTAACCGTCCGCGCCGACGAGCGGCACCTTCTCGGTGATCGACGACGCCACCCGCGCCGGGATGTCCTCGGCCGCGAGATCCACTGCGTCCTCGGCCATCACCCGGTAGGTCGTGTACTTGCCACCTGCGATGGCAATGAGTCCCGGTGCCACCCGCGCCACCGCGTGCTCACGGGACAGCTTGGACGTCTCGTCGCTTTCACCCGCCAGTAGCGGCCGCAATCCCGCGTAGACGCCGTCGATGTCGTCGTGCGTGAGCGGCGTGACGAGCACCCCGTTGACTTCGCCGAGAATGTAGTCGATATCGGCTTTGGTCGCGGCAGGGTGCGCGAGATCGAGGTTCCAGTCGGTATCGGTGGTGCCGATGATCCAGTGCGCGCCCCACGGAATGATGAACAGCACGGACTTCTCGGTGCGCAGAATGATCGCGGCTTCGCTGACGATGCGATCGCGCGGCACCACGATGTGCACACCCTTCGAGGCCCGTACTCGGAAGCGACCACGCATGTTCGACAGCGACTGTATTTCGTCGGTCCACACGCCCGTGGCGTTGATCACCACGTGCGCACGCACCTCGGTGGTGGCCCCGGTCTCCGAATCTCGCACTCGCACACCGGAAACACGGTCGGCTTCACGGAGGAACCCCACGACCTGAGTGGATGTACGCACCACTGCGCCGTAGTGGGCTGCCGTTCTGGCGACGGTCATCGTGTGCCGCGCGTCGTCGACGACGGTGTCGTAGTACCGAATTCCGCCGATCAGCGATTTCCGTTTGAGGCCGGGCGACATCCGCAGGGCACCCGAACGGGTCAGATGCTTCTGTTGCGGAACCGATTTGGCACCGCCCATCCGGTCGTACAGAAAGATACCCGCCGCGATGTACGGGCGCTCCCACCCCCGATGGGTGAGGGGGAACAGGAATTTCAGCGGTTTGACCAGATGCGGCGCGAGTGTGGAGAGCGAGAGTTCACGTTCGTGCAGCGCCTCACGGACGAGTCCGAACTCGAGTTGTTCGAGGTAGCGAAGGCCACCGTGGAACATCTTGGACGAGCGAGAGGACGTGCCCGACGCGTAGTCACGCGCCTCCACAAGCGCCACCTTCAGGCCTCGTGTTGCCGCGTCGAGCGCGGCACCCGAACCCACGACGCCACCGCCGACGACCACGACGTCGAATTGTTCGCGTCCGAGCTGGTCCCACGCCTCCACCCGTTGGGTGGGTCCGAGGAACTTCGTGTTCGATCGGTTGCTCACTGGGCGCTCCCTGTCCTCGAAAATTCCTCGCGATGTCTCCCACGTCAGGCTACCGCCCCAGGTCGGCCAAGCGCAGAACCAGCGCAGCCTGGTCTGCGGTTCAGCTTCGCCGTGTCATCGACGCATGTGCCGCGCTCAGCCGCCGCACTGCCTCGTTCAGCACCTCCGGTGTGGAGCCGGCGAAGCTCAACCTCAGCGAGTGGCGGAAGTACTCGGCCGACGTGGACGTTGCAGCGCGCACGAACGCGCTACCCGGCACGAACGCGACGCCGTGCGCGAGCGCCGCAGCGAGCAGCTCGGTGGTATCGGTCCCGTCGCGAAAGGTCGCCCATGCGAACATTCCACCTGTGGGTCGCGAGACGTCCAGCGCCGAACCGAATTCCCCGGACAGAGCGCTCATCAATGCGTCTGCGCGACAACCGTACTCACGCCGAAGATCGGTCAGGTGGTCCGCCAGCCACCCGGTGTCGCCCAGCATGTCCGCTGCCATCAGCTGTGTCAGCGAGGAACCGCACAGATCGGCACCCTGTTTGAGCAGTTCCACCGCCGCGCACACTCGGGGCGGGGCAACGAACCATCCCACGCGCAGAGTCGGCGCCAGGATCTTCGACGCGCTCGACAACCTGACGACACGATCGCTGTGACACGCGATCGGCAACGGGGACGGTCCGGATTCAATTGTGTCGAACCAGATCTCGCCGTACGGATCGTCCTCGATGATCCAGAATCCGTACCGGTCGGCCAGGGCCGCGAGTCGGCGACGGCGAGCCTCGGTCATCGTCACGCCGCGGGGGTTGTGAAAGTTGGCGACCGTATGGACCACCGCGGGCCGCAGGCCGGCGAGCAGCCGCGCTTCGAGCTCGTCGACATCCATCCCGCCATCGGTGATGGGGATGGATTCGATCTGCGCCTCGGCAATCGAAAACACCTGCAGCGCTCCGGTATACGCCGGTTCGTCGACCACCACGACGGCACCCGGGTCGATCAGCGCCTGCGCGAGCAGTGTCAAGGCCTGCTGCGATCCGTGCGTCACGACGACGGATTCCACCGGAACGGTACCCCCTTCGCGTGCGAGGGTTTCCCTGGCTGCAATGACGCGGCGCAGGGCTCGGTGGCCGGAGGTCTCGCAGTACTGCACTGCGTCGGAGTGTCGCAGCACTGCGTCCGCTGCGGCAGCGATGCGGTCGACCGGTATGAGATCTGTGGCCGGTAAACCGCCGGCCAGGCTGATGATCTCGTCGCGAGCGGTCAGGGCCAGAAGGTCGCGGATGGCCGAGCTGTCGAGTGTTGCGGTGCGTCGGGCCAAGCCGGCAAACGGATGAATCGAAGACATGAAAGAGACTCCAGGGCAGCAGGGACGGGAAGAACGGCCCGCGGATCCGCAGAGTCGAAGAGAGAGCGGACGGGTGTGTCCGCTCTCTCGACTATGTCATGTGCGTCCGAAATATGAAACGCGTTTCTCACATTGCGAGATCAGTCCAGATCGTCGTGCGCCATCAGCTGGCGCGCGGCCTCGATGACCGAACCCGACAGCGACGGATAGACCGAGAACGTGTTGGCCAGGTCGTTCACCGACAGATTGTTCTGCACGGCCATCGCGATCGGAAGAATCAACTCCGATGCGCTCGGAGCAACCACCACACCACCGATGACCACACCGGTGGCGGGGCGACAGAATATTTTGACGAAACCACGCTTGAGACCACTCATCTTCGCTCGCGGGTTGGTCGTCAACGGCAACATCACCGTGCGTGCCGGTACGTCGCCTGCATCGATCGCGGACTGTGCGACGCCGACCGATGCGATCTCGGGCCGCGTGAACACCGCCGACGCCACGGTCTTGAGCTTGATGGGACTGACGGCCTGGCCCAGGGCGTGGTACATCGCGATGCGTCCCTGCATCGCGGCCACCGACGCCAACGGCAGCAGACCCGTGCAGTCACCCGCCGCGTAGATGCCCGCGACCGCGGTACGAGACACGCGGTCGACACGCAGGTATCCACCCTTGTCGAGCTCGATCCCGACCTTCTCCAAACCGAGTCCCGACGTGTTCGGGACCGATCCGACGGTCATCAGCGCGTGGCTGCCCTCGACGGTGCGCCCGTCGGACAGCGTGACGACGATACCGTCGTCGGTGCGGACGACCGAGTCTGCGCGGGCGTGCTTGACGAGGGTGACGCCACGTTCGTTGAACGCGTCTTCGAGCACAAGGGCAGCGTCCTCGTCCTCGTGCGGGAGGACGCGATCGCGGCTCGATACCGCGGTGACCTTGACGCCCATCTCGGTGTAGGCCGAGACGAACTCGGCACCGGTCACACCGGATCCCACGACGACGAGGTGTTCGGGCAGTGCTTCGAGGTCGTACAACTGACGCCAGTTGAGAATGCGTTCGCCGTCCGGCTCGGCACCCTTGACGACGCGGGGGCGCGCTCCGGTGGCGACGAGGACGACATCGGCGTCGAGAATCCGCTCCTCGCCGTCGGCCAACACCGCCTTGATCTGGTGCGAGGCCAATCCGACGTGCGTGTCGATCATCTCGGCGCGACCGGCCAGTATTTCGACGCCCACCGAGGTGACCCGGTGCGCGATGTCGGTGGACTGCGCCTGCGCGAGGCTCTTCACTCGCGAATGAATCTGGGGCAGCGCGACGGCTGCCTGTGATGGGTCGAGTGAGATTCCGAGGTCGCTCGCGCGACGCATCTCGGTGCGAATGCCGGTCGAGGCGATGAACGTCTTCGACGGCACGCAGTCCCACAGAACGCAGGCACCACCGATGCCGTCGGAATCGACGAGCGTCACCTGTCCGCCGTGCTGCGCCGCCACCAATGCTGCTTCGTACCCTGCCGGACCACCACCGATGATCACAATCCGGGTCATTGATCCTCTTCTCGCGTGCTGAAATCTTTGTACTGTGTCACGTCAACGGTATTGCAGTGTCCGGTTCCGCGCGTCGGTAAGGCTAGCTTCACTCCACCCGTCGCTCGGCGTACCTGCGACGACGCACCGAAACACCACCACGGGGCGTCAACGGGCAGCGATACGGTTTAGGCTGGCCGACGTGCCAATTTATGCCGCCTACGGATCGAACATGCATCCGGCAGAACTTACGTCTATGGATAGATTCAGTACGAAAGACTAACAGGCTCAGGGTGAATGAACTTTATTTTCATTTGACCCCGGCGATGCAGGATGGACTTCTCGTACTCTATGTAGGCCCATCATGGCCTTGTAGATGATCTAGTCAACGTTGACCACGACAACGGTCCTTGCGGTTGATGTTGAGCAAAGTTGTCGATGGTGCCCCATCAAGTCCTGGCACAGGGCACCACCAACCGCACCTACTTCTCTCTGGCGATGACCCCGCACAGACCGATGGCTGCGATGAGAACACCGGTGGTCACGTTCGGTACCTGAGCTGCCAGACCGACTGCCGCCAGGAGATTGACCGTCTCCGTAACGCGGTTTCTTGTCGGTGGCCTGTGATCTTCTGATGGTGGGTCGGTAAGCTGGCCCATGTGAGTCCTTTCGTTGGGCTGCGATGGCTACACCGGGCGATCTTCATTGGCGTGGGGTTTCGCCTGGTGTACTGCCAGCCTAAGCGTTAACACCGACAGTTCTTTGCTCTGTCGCAGGACCGTGGTCCCGCCCTGCGGTGGCGGCCGACACTTTTTCCTCACTCTGAGGCACTATCCGTAACAATCCGGCATTACGCTGGACGACCTTTTCACAGGAAACTCTCAGCTTCCCGCGTGTCGTACGTAGGACAACCTGTAGTCCCGATGCGCCAAAACGCCTGCCGTACCGTTAGCCCTGCATCGGGTGTACCAACCATATGGGAATGTGTAAGCCGGGCACCCGATGCACCTAAGATTCGGACATGCTTCTAGCTCAAGAGCCGGTTCAAGAAATCATTGTGCAATCTGCGACGCCCTGGTGGACCATTGGTTCTGCTGTGCTCGTCGCGCTCATCGGTTGGTACGTCATCCACCGCACCAGCAAATCAAGGGACCGAGAGAACTGGCGTAGGGACACACTTACCCGGGCGGTTTCGGAACTTCTCGAATCGTCAAATACTCAACTCGACCTGATCACGTCCATTCTCAACTACAAATCAGTCAATAAAGAGTCTCTTACTGACCCTATGGCTGAGTTGGTGAAGAGCCGCAGGCGAACCGAAAGATCGATTGAACAGATATCAATATGCATAGCGCCAAAAGTGAAGCACTATGCCGACCACGTTTTTAAACTGAACAGAACACACGCAAAGAACGTCGCATTGTATATAAAAGATGCAATTAGACAGCTAGACACTGAAGTTCTTGACGATCTTAGGAAGCAGGCTCAACCAAACACAAAAGAGCTAAAATTCTTCCACCGTCAACTAATTCGTTCACTGCAAGAAGAGATTGGACTGACAGGAATTGAGATAGACCCGGACCATGCATACGTGACTACTTCCCAACCCGGTAAAATTCGATCAAAAGCAATTCACTACACTTCTAAACTGTTGGAGAAGTTGCGAAAAAGTTCTGTCGACTAAAACCAATAGAGAAAGCCCTCTTGGTGATCATTGCAAATTCTGATCGTTAGTAAATATCAAAATAGATATCTGCGTAAGACTCACCAGGAACAATCAACGGTGTCCATGCCACACCGGAACGTTCACGCGAGAAGAACAATTCCAAACGAACATGATTATCGGCTATGGTCCACTCCATCTTACGAATGAAACACACATGCTGCTCGTTCTTCCAAATGATCTTGACAGCATCGAAGATGTCTAGCTCGGATAGTCTTTTCAGATCGTAGAAGTTGTCAGGAATGATCATCACTCTCGATACCTTGTTCTTCGCCAGAACATAATCGTCCATAATGGCATCTGCCCAATCATGAAAACCTGGACCCAGTTCACCATTTCTGATGTCTTCTATCTTTCCTGTCCCGCGCACAACCGGAAAAGTTGCTTCCCTAGCACCATAGGAACGAATCGACTGCTGGTCGTACCACCATTGAGATGTTTCGTTCAACGTTTGAATAGGTTCGATCTGTGCCGGTAGATCACTGTCCACAGTTCGCTTCTTTAGCTCATCGAGGTCAACACGATACTCACTCGGCTTGACCTGATTGATGACCGCTTCTGTATCGGTACCTTTGTCCAATTTGCTGTAACTGATGTCACCACGAGCGAAGCTGTCGGCAAGAGTCAACTTGGGTTGCGTATCAAGCGTCGACTTGTAACAAATCACATTGAATCTGTCGACATAGACGAAGCCTTTGCGGCTGTTACGCATCGATGCAAGCGCTTCATCGACCTTCATACCGTCCACAAAAGCTGACGGCTGATTCTTGCTGCTGTCCGTCTTGTTTCTCCACGATCCCGAAACATCGATACCATCGATTGTGACGCTGTGACCCAGGCCGTTGAGCATAGGCGCATATTCCTCGGGCAAGTCGTACATGTATTTACCGTCTGTATCTGCCAACGATCTATGCGCATCTTCGACTGTCACTTCGATGAACGGTCTGTTCCTGTAATCGTATTTCACTCGGTAGTCACGAATCATTCCGGTGAACGCAACATTGTATGCCGAAGCTGCATAGCTGGGAGAATAAGTGTCACCGTACATCGATGTTGGAATCGGACTGTTTCCGTAATGGTTGATGAGCATACGTACCCTTTTGCCGGGCATCAGAAGATTGGAATTAGCCAAGCTGTCGGATACGAAAGATAGCTGCATTTTGCTGATGGCATATTCATCTCTCCCCGCGACAATGCTGTTCAACGGTTCGGAGATATCTGTCCATTCGATACGCTCCAACGTTGTCTGGGTCTCATCGAGAGTGTCGTAGCTGATCGGTTTGCATGACTCCACCCAGTAAGGATCGGATGATACAAGTTCGATCTGGCCTGTATCGGATTCGATGACAACTGTCTTGCGCTCCCCCGCCGATGCTGCGAAAGTGCCGATCAATGAGCCTCTGGTCCTATTGCTTGACTTGTAGATGTCCAGAGAAACAGCTGAATTGTTGCCGAAGAACGTCAACGCTTTGGGACGCTGCATATTGTCAAAGTATTTGCGATTCTTCAAAGCAACACCTGTCGAAGAGAGAGGATGCCTGTAAGTGTTCTGCTCCGCTGATGGCAACTCCAACTTGATGTACAGAGGATCACTGAACGATGTTCCGAAATATGCTGCGTTCGATCCCGCTCGTTCAGCGTTCTCGAATGTAGCTGACGCATAATCGTCAACCGCTGTTTGCTTCAACGCTGCCGTGAAGTACACCTGGCTGATATTCGGTGGAACCACCGCATCTGCCATCGCAGGAATTGTATAAACTTGAGTGGTTTTGCTGAGCGAACCAGATGCTTGCAACTCGGCCTCGAACCATATCAACTCCAAGTCCACATCGATGTCACCGTATTCGGTTGAATCTTTGCCTTTACCCCAGAGAGCAAACCTGACTTTCATACCTGTTGCAGCATCTTCTTCTGTACGTTCTGCTGTACCGCTACGTCTCACCATGAGAGTTCCACCGAAGTTCACCAACATGCCCTCAGACACCGGATATGGAATCTTGGACTGAGCCAGCACTGGACCCAAACTCACCGCCGAATAGTTGGTGATGGAGTTGGAACCCGATGGAGTTGACGTGATATCGACATCGGTCACATTGCCGGATGATTTGGTCAATCTGACGTTGTTGCTGATGGAACCGGACCATGATGCAGTAATACGATTGAGAGGTAACGCCTTCTTCTTACCGTTGGGCATCACGAACACACCGTTGTCTTTTTCGATGAACTTCGATTCCTGCTCGAAAACAAGATCATTTTGAAAGTCAACTGCACCGAGCTTAGCTTTGCTGAACGAAACGTATGTGCCTGTACCAGCATTCAACGTTGCAGACAGAAGCGTTGTGTTGATGAATCCAAGGCCGACAGTGTATCGAGCGAAATTGGTCCAACCTTGAACCTTGATGACATCACCGGCTTTCACATCGATGGTCAAACCAACTTTCGATGTTCCTGTTCCTTCGATAGCCGATTCCTTTGCAATGACACCATTGATCAGGATGCGAGTAGAAGTGGATTGAGCCACATATGTACCTGATGGTCTCGCATAGGACAGAACAACCGAGATGTTCGCTCTCATCGGCTGAGCAACCACCAAACCGTCATTCGCGATCACGGTGCCTGCAAAACCGGAACGCACCACCCAGGACGTAATATCTGTCCACGTCTTGTTCGCCAAGGTCTGAGCATTGTTCTTGTTCATACCCATCGGCGTTATGGCTGTTGCCGGTAGATCGTAGGACAAATCTTTGTCATACATTCCGTTGCTGATAGCAATACCATCCGGTACCGCCACATCTTCTCTCCATGATTCGATCTGAACTTTGACGCTGTTGAATCCATTGATGATTCGTGTTGGTTTGACCATTATCTAGGTGCTCCTTCTCCGGTATCCCCGGTTCTAACAAAATTGACTGTGTGTGTTGATGATGTGTTCTGACCGTTGAGGCTCTGAATTTGAGCTGCAACAGATGCAACATTGCTGCTGACTGTGTGGAAACTTGCTGTCCCGGCACTCAATGCGTTGATCTGTGCAGAAACCTCCGCAACGTTGCTTGTCACGGTCACCGTTGCATTGGCTGTCACAGGTGGAATGGTGATCTGCGGTAACGCGACATCGAAGGTGATCGGAACCGGTGGCACCGACAGATTCAAGGTGGGCTGTGTGACATCGAAGGTCACCGGCACAGGTGGAGGGGGTGGAACGGTTACCTGTCCATCCGCAACCACGATGTCCACCGGAACAGGTGGTGGTGGGGGTGGTGGCTCCATCGGTGCTGCTGTGAGTTCAACCGGTGGAACAGTCGGTGCAACGAAGTCCGGCATGACGCCTGTCAGTGGAACCGGTGCCGGTGTCGGAACATCGGGTGGTCCCTGGAACTCACCGATCAACGGCAAGATCATGCCTGTAGGAGGCTGTACCGGCTGTAGCTCACCCACGATGGGGATAGGTGGCAACGCTGGTGTGTCCGTAGACGGCTTGAGCTGCATCGGAACCTCGATAGGAGGAAAACCAGGGTCCTCGAAATTCTTCTCTGGTGGCTTCACCTTCACAGGTATTTCGACCTCGGGGATGTTCTCCTCGAAGTCTCCTAGCCAACCGGCATGATCGTTGAGCCATCTGTTCGGGTCCCAACCGTCACCGAAGATTTTCTTACCCAGACCGCCCTCTCCCCAACGCTGCTCGATGCTGTTGTTCAAGTTGTCGGAGAAGGTACGTACAGCGGCATCGGCTGTCTGAAAACCTGACACAATTTCTGTGGCTGCATTGGTCAGAGATGCCATACCGTCGGCAAACCCTGCAATGTTGTCTGCCATGTTCTGCGTATCGATGTTGGCCATGAAGTCACCGAAAGCATTACCGGCCTGCGCCAAACCATCTGTTACACCGGACCAGTCAGTGTTACCGAGCTTGTCCATGAACGAACTGATGCCTTTACCGAATCCATCCATTTTTCCTGAATCCAAGAAACCCATGACATTGTTGAAACCTGCTGCTAGCTTTTCAACTCCCCTACCGGCTCCCTCGATCCATCCCGGCATCGACTCAAAGACACGCTTGGCACCTTCTACGACCTCAGGTGAACCTAGCTTTTGCATGAAGTTTCCGAATGACTCTGTAAGTCTCGGCAAACTGTCGATCAAATTCTTGACGTGAGGAACACCAGCCTCGAAAGCTTTCTGCAAAGCCGGTCCCAGTTTCTCGGCAATGGCGGGTAGCTTGCCTGACAGATGATCAACCAGGTTGGCTGTGCCCTGCGTAATAGCTTCCAAATTGGGACGCATCTGATGAAAAGCTGCACCCAATGATGTTGCGAGATTGATGAGCGGCTGTTGAACCGGTACCGCAATCTCTTTCATCGTGTTGACGACATCGTCCTTCATGAACGAGAAGTGGTCTTTGACCTCTTGACTCGTCGCTGCTGCTGCGATGGGGATAGCTGCCAGACCTGCTGTCACACCGGCCGACATCGCTCCTGCTGCTGCGGTCACTGCTCCCAATGCACCCGCTACGCCGTAGACACCTGCTCCGATGGCACCGGATGCGAGAACACCCAGAAACGGCGTAAGGGCCAATAGGGCTGGACCCATACGGGCTGCGCTGCCACCCATAGACGACATGCCACCGGCAATACGGTTGGCGTTGCCTGCTGCTCCACCGGCCCCGGTCAAAGCGTTCAAAATCTGTGTCAACGCTGCTGCTGCGCCTGCGTCCACGTCCAAACGGATACGAGCTGTGCGGTTACGTGCTACCGCTGAAATCGCTGCCTCTGCTGCTGCCAGACCTTGTACGGCAACGTTGATGTTGGCTGTGCGGTTGCGGATGAGGTTGCGGGCACGTTCGTTGATGCGGTCATCTGTGGCACGGACACGCACGTTGACGGTTTGATTGCGGAGACTGGCAAGTCTGGTTTGAAGCGCACTCAAAGCTGACGAATCGACATCGACAGTGACTTTGACTCTGCGATCACGTAAAGCTGTGACACGGGAATCATTGACATCAAGATCGACCTTGATTCGTCTGTCTCTGATCTTGTCCAATTTGCGCAACGAAGCATTATCGACATCGATGTCGACTTTGACTCTCTTGTCTTTCAAAGCTTTGAGTTTCGCTATCGCCTCGTCGATAGCTGCGAGGTTAGCTTTCGCCTCGATCTGAATTTTCACCTGATTTGCCATTACTGCGTGTTATTTCTCCTTCAATGTATTTTCTTTCTGTGTCTCCAAGAGCATCTCTATACCGATGTTGATTTCTTGGAGCGTCAAATCGTCAACACGGTCGTAATCCATGTTGTACTGACGCGCGAACAAGAGCTTCATCTTGATGTATTCGGCGTCAATCTCTAGTCTTTTTTTTCGTCTTCCGACTCTTCACCCGCGAAACCGTGCTCTGCGAATACTTCCGCTAGATGATCTGTTTCCAGCTCGAAAAAGTAGTCCTCGAATGCTTTCCTGTGTGCTGCGAACGACATACCTTTTGCTTTTTCTTTGTCCTTACGCAAATCTAGAACGTAGGCAAACGCTGCCTGAAATTCGTATGACTGATCTGCGTCTGCGATTTTTTCTCCTGATAGCTTCTCGATCATGTTGACTTCCCAAAGCTTCATCTCTGCATTTTTACTCATTACTGTTACCTTTCATGTTTTCTATAGTCCTGCTTCTGCAATTTTTACTGCTATTTCTTCTTCGATAATTGCTATGGCTCGTGGTGTGCTTTGAACTAGCGCTCTATCGAGCCAGGGATTAGGTCCTACTCGGTGAGGTCCATATGAGCCTCTGGCGAAACCGCCATCATGTTGTTTGGCGACATAGATGCCACCGCCATGACTTCTCTTGTTCGATCCCCCGGCTTTGACCGTGGCTTGCATGGCTGTGCTTTTGAGCTGGTGAGAGCCCTTCAAAGCTCCCGTGAACTCCGGTGCTTCGTCCATCGCATTGTCGAACATCAACGTTCCGATACGGTCGAAGGCAGAATTGAACTGTCTCAAAGAAGCCTTGAACTTCAAGAGCTTCGCAATAAGTTTGTCTCTGCCTTCGACCGATACCGAAATCTCAATCATTTACAGACCCGTACCGCTTGTTACCTTGTTAGGTGTTCCAACAACCTCGAACTCGTAATCGAAAGTTGCATCTTCACCAGCTTCTACGGATACATCAGGACGGAACGGAATACGTAACGTTCCTGTGTAACGTGGCTTCGATGTGCTTGTAGCGCCTGAAAGCGGTGCAATATCGAATGATGCTGATGCTCCTGCATTCACCCATAGGTAATCGTGCAATGAGCCTACTGAACCACCGTCGAATACCGCTGTTACCTGCAAGGTCCACTTACGGTTAGAACCTGCATTGTATTCCGCAAACGTAGTTGAATCGTTGTCTGCATCATCAGAAGTCATCTCGAATGAAACTACATCTGATACGTAGTCGGTCCCTGCAACCTTGAGCGCAAAGATCGACTTCAATTTCCCGTTGGCAATCGCCATTATAAATCTCCTTCATAAATATTTATTTCATTGGAAAACCCAATGTTTGCTACTAAAAGTCGTCCACCGTTACGGTCTTCGAGAGGAAAAGTCTCCACTTCGACCCCGTCCAAGTTTCTTACTACTGACCAACATTTGCTGATCATTTCGTCCATTGCTTCCCAGGACGAATCTTTATCTTCTAATCCCGCGACAATCGTGATGTTCATGCTGACGCGAACTGTGTTTTCTCTAGTGCTTACAGAACCTGAACCACCAGTGATGTAGCTTCCTTGCGGATATACCTGAATGTAGGGATAGTTTTGCTTCATCATCGCCCCCGCGTAAACTGTATAGTTCAACGCTCTGAGTTCATCGATAACGCTCTGCTTGTAGTCTTTCAAAGCTGACACTCAGAACCACCCCACATATTTACGCAGGATTGGATACGCGTAATGCATAGGATCACGAACGATTGTCGTAACGAAGTCACCACTAGGCCCATACTGGCCTGCCGATGAAGTGTCCTTGGTATCTCGGTAATACAGCTGTTGAGCTACACCCAGAAGAACAGTGTCATAAACATCGGCTGGAACCTTGACTTTGCGAGTCCCCAACCAAGTATCGATAAGACTTACTGCTGTAGCCAAGATTCGATCCAAAGTTTCATCGGTAACAGCTGTGTCACCAATGTCTTTAGGATTTCCGACGAATGCGCGTAGCTCAACAACTGTAATCATCAGGACCAAGTAACCTTTGCGATTCCCTTGCCGTCATAGACACCTGCTGCTAGGTATCCGTAAAGGCTGCGTAGTTCTGTAAGGTTCACAATGTTTGCGTCGCTCAATTCAAAGATTGAAGACTCCCACACCAAAATTGCCTCGTTGCTTACAACGTAGAAGCTGCCTGCTGCAAGGTTCGGACCTGAAACAACAGGTAGACCTGCAATAGCTGCGCTTCCTGCTGCACCTGCGGTTACAGAACCGTATGTGTTAGAGCCGTCGCCGTTCACCACGAACAATGGACGTCCTGTTGTATCAACAGTTGTCAAAAGTGCCTTGTGAACATCGCGGGACACGATGATGTGCGAACCTGCTAGGCCACGAGAGTTGTCATCGATCGCAACCAATGAGTCCTCTACAGCACCGATCCAACCTGATGCCGCACTTGCGCCTGTCACAGCTCCACGAGCAACAACGTTCAAGTTCGCGTTTGCGATACCTGTAAGAGTCGATGCAACCTTCGCTTCTGTTGCCTTTGCGTACTCAACGCTCAAATGCTTAAGAGTTGTGTTGAGCAATGGAGCTTTACCGAAACGTAGTGCCTGAACTGAAAGCTCTGCGTATCCACCGAAAGTTTCGATCGGTGCTGAGTCGGTTGTGATTGTTACCTTGTTGTAGGTAAGTGGTTCACCTTCGGCGGTCTGCTTCGCAACTGAGCCTGTACGAGTCGCAACCTTCGCGTACTCGATTGTTGTTCCTGAATCACCGGGAATTGAATCGTGTCCGAATACTGCACTTAGGGGACGACGCTTCTCGATGAAATTGAGTTCTTTGTCTACCCAGATTGGACGCAACGCGTTATCCGCTGTCGATCCACCTGTATAGGCACGAACCTGTAATGCATCGCGTGATGCATCTTTGCCGTTGTATGCTGCAACTACAGCATCGGCCAGAGTTTCGTCTGAACGAACCTCAATTGTTTCTTTGTTATCTAAAACGCTTACTTTACGATCTAGCTCTGCTACAGACTCTCTGAGTTCTGCATTCTCGCTAGAAAGCTTGTCAAATTCTTCTGACATGATTTGTTCATCATCTTCTTTCTGTTTGTTATTTTCGCGAACTTCTAAGAGAGTCGCACCGTAAATCGGTAGTTCCGCTAGAGAAACCTCTAGAAGCGAAACCTTTGTTCTTACTACAACTCCGTCTTCGTCCCTCTGCTCAATAGGAGAGAAACCAACGGAGAAACCTTTGATTTGGCCTGATGCAACCTGGTTGAGTACCTGATCACCTTTAGGGCCTTTATGGATTCGCGCAACTACCTTGAGACCTTGCTCAGAGCTGCTAGCTTCTTTGATATAGCCAATAGCCAAACCTTGATGCTTATAATCGTGGCGGTAATATACTGGACCCTCTGAGTTATCTTCGATTGATCCAATCTCGAAGCGCTCTTTGTATCCCCCGGCGCGAACCTCTGCTACCTGGCCGTAAGGCACTGCAAGCCCAACAACCTCTCTAGCATCTGCACGAACCTCTAGGATTTCACTTTCTCTAATTTCCATTTTCTGTGTTGTCTGCCGTAGCAGAGTCCTTATCTGAAATATCGTCCTGCTCCACCGGCTCAACGGCCAATGGTTCTAATCCTCGTGACTCTCTAACTTCATTAGGTGTCACGACTTTGTTGCTGATATCGATTGCTTCTGCCTGACGCTGCGCTAGAGGATCGAGACGCATTAGGTCTGTCTCACGCAAGCTTGCTGTTCTGCGACCCGGCAAAAGGTCACTGAGATGACTTTCAATCTCCAAGATGTAGTTCAAGAGCGTTCCCTGCAAGAATCGTGCATTTGAGTCCTGCAAGTTCTGGTAGGTGGTCGAAGACTGCGTCTGTGCTTCCATAGCCTCTGCTGGAACACCCAGTAGACGGCACATAGACAGGTTCACCTCGCGCAATACTTCGATGTATCGAGTTGAAGCGGGATCGAGATTGATCGACTCGTAAGTTAGACCTGACGGCAATACCGCTAGCTGCTGATTCTCCTTGACGAACTTGATGAAGCCTGCTGCTGCATCCTGCATATCATCTATGTTGATCTGATCGTTCGTCTTCAATACCCCGCGTGGAGTCGAAGCTGAGAACCACTGTTCTGAATACTTTTGAAGCATCAAAGCAAATCTGAACACCTGTGGCGCTGCCTGAATGGCACCGATACCTCTGAGCTTGCCCACAATCGGTAAGAACTTAAGGTGACGGATCGAGTCCCTAGGAATCTCTGTCTGACCGATGTAATAACGAACTCTGCCGTTACGCTTCTCGACTGCAACTTCCTCTGGGTCCAAAACCTCCAAAGCTGTAGCCTCATTGCGACCGTTGCGAGTCACACGCCAAAACGCTTCGCCATGAAGAACCATCGATGAGACAGTTTCTTGAATGAATGCCTTGCGAGACTGAAATGGATCGGGCCTGTTGATGAGACTAGAGTTCTCAACCTTGCGATCATCCAAAAATGTTTCGACCTCAAGCTCTGAGACAAGAGTCGATAGGTATTGGACTGCTCGAAAGACTATATCAATCTGAAGAAGTTCGTTTGCCTTCGGTAGATAAATACTTGAATGACTGGGTGGAGTGACACCAGATAGAGGGTCATAGCCCTCTGGTAATTGTTCTTCTCTAACCTGCATTGGGGTTACTACTTCTAACCCGAATAACCTTCTAAATGTACCCATAACGTTATCTCTATTGTAGCATTATTAGGCACTAATTGTTTGAAGTTTTGCTCTATTTCTGCTATCCGCCCAGTGCACAGCCATAACCATTGCCTTAATAGAATCAATGTCACCAGAAGAATCTTTCGGACTGATTCTGAAACCATCACCAGATGAGACAGTCAGGGCAATAGGTCTTTGCTTTCGCATCACATCATCGTCTTTATGACTCAGGCGATTGGTGGAGAACATCGAGAACGTCACCGATGTCGCCTGAGCTAGCTGAGGCATCGTGTAGAACTCCACAGGCAATGAGTAGCGCTCTCTGAGACTGACTCTTAGCTCCCTGAGCATGATCGCATCCATGACGAAGATGCCCCTGTGACTCTTGTAGAGCTGGCGGCAGATACCGATGAGCAGATCGGTGTTCGGATTCTTGATCTGAGCGACAACCTCTGTGTAAACCTTCCCGTCCACCCTGTTGGCGGCGACGATGGTTGCGAACTCCCAGTTCTCTGTACGGTCGATAGAGAAGACAGTTCCTCTCCTAGCCCCCGCCGGCACTCCCTGACCAGCCGTTTTGTTCCACATGCTCGCAGGTAGGAACAGGTTGTCCGACTGACCATGACGGCCCAGGACGTAACGACTCCACGCATGATCGGGCAGAGCGCCGTTCTCGTCCAAGATTCGTTGGAACGGGATACGCCCGCACTCGACTGCTGGATTGGCCTGCTCGACCATCTCACGGCTTCTGAGCGGGTAGTCCAGCGTTTCGGGAGCAAAGTACTTGAAGTACCCGAATCGTTCGTGCAGACCGGCCATAGCCTCTGTGCCGTGAAGCTCCAAGGTGTGCAGAAGCGTCGAAGTCTCGTCACCAGCCGATGTGATGCCGACAAGGATGCTGTCCGGTTGAGCCGTGAGGCCCATCTTCATGTTGGTGTAAACGGACTCATCGAGTAGGTGAACTTCATCGATGACAACGGCAATATTGCCCTCTGCGTTGAACGGAATCGACTGCAAAGTCTTCGGTTGCGTTGTGGCATAGGCTTTTAGCTCCGCAAGCACTCGACCATCCTTAGGCGTCAATTTGCGTTGCTGCCTGTTGATGCCATGACGTTTGGACAGTGCTGGAACCTGACGGAACGGCAACGTAACGCGCTCGTGAAGGATCTGAGCCTGCTGGACCGATGAGGCTACGCACCCCATGTACGTAACGTTGCGACCGTTCGCGGACTTGAGGTACCCAAGGAACATGAGCGCACCCAAGACGGTGGTTTTACCCACCTGGCGCGGTATCTCGATGAGCACACCTTCGCGATACCTGAGCTTCCCAGCTAGATGCGGGTCTTCATGGTCGTCGGGGTATGTCTCCAACACAGAGCGCATGAGCCAGATTTGCCAAGGGTCAAGCTCCTGACCTGGGAGCATGTAAAATTTGTTGACCAGATCGATGTCCGACTGCGTAAGTCTGGTGGTGAAGTTCTCGCTAAGGGGTTGGGTGTACTCGTTCGGATACAGCATCTAGCGCAGGTACTCCCCTAGGGCCTGCTCGTCGGGATCAACCTGCGATTCAAGCTCTGCCGCCAAAGCTGCTGCCGCCTGGCGATCCTTCTCCTTTGCAACCATCCCGTGAAGCTCCTTGAAGCTCATACGGAACTCCTGCGTCAATGTGCCCGATGTCTGAGCGTTACGCTGCGTCTTCTCATCAAGCGTCTTCGCCAACGTGTACAGCTGAACCACAAAAGGCTCAACATCATCATCGATGAAGCTCTCGTTCTTCGTAATGTACTTATCTATGCTGGATTCATAGCTGCGAACCGCTAATTTCTCCAATTTGTCATTATCTACTTCTTTTCTCGGCATTATCTCAATTCATTTCCTTTCGTTTGTACGCTGATGTCTGTGCGCTGCGCATATCTACATGCACACTGCCTGCATAATATGCACTGGTCCATGCATGGTTTTCGGTGTCCATGCATGGATTCGTCTCCCATTTTTGATGAAAGCCCTTGACAGCCCGTCAAAAGTAAGACGCTCCGCTCTTGGGGTCGCTATGTCTCCTCAAAGAAACGCACCCCATGCAGGAATGGATGAATATGCACTGTCATGCATGACGCCTGTTGCCTCATTCATTGCTATGCATGACCATCCATACGCTGCTTCTCAACGCAATGTCTCTCAACACTTCATGCTTCATCACGCTATCTATCTCATTCATGCTGCATTCCTTCTCTCAATGTATTCAATCTATCTTCTAACTCTTCTATCAGTCTTGCTATCTCTTTGGCTCTATGTTCATGGCTTTCTATCTCCCCCGCCAAGTCCTCAAACGGATCACTCACCAATCTTCATAAGCATCTTCTTCTCTTCATCGCTCAATGTTCTGTTGCATAATTGTTCGATATCTTCTATCTCTTTCATTGTCATTGCTTCATCCTTTCTTTTATATACTCAGAGGGGAACCAGTCAGGATTGAACCAAGTATTTCTTTGATCCCCCGGCATCTTCGCACCTTTTGATGTGTTGTGGAACTGACAGAGACTTTGCAGATTACTGCGGTCATACATTAGCTCTGGGAACTTCGACCTAGGCAAGATGTGATCAACATGTGAGGCCCTGGTATCGCATCCTTCTACAGCACAAACGTAACCATCTTCTTTCAGTACTTGCTGTGCAAACTTTGTCCACTTACCCGAGTGGATACGCTTATCGCTCATGGCTGCGCCACCAGGTATGTATTAGCACCTGAGCTGATAGCCCTCGTTGCGGTAAGACCATTAGCGAATACCTGCAACTGAACAAGAGATGTCACGGTAGGCGTATATGTCACAGATACCGATGGAGTCGAAGTACTCGATGAAACAGATGTTGCCAATACTGTTCCATCTGCAATGATGCGACATGCATTACCGGTGCTGCTGCCACCGTGCTGAGTCTGCCCTGTCAATGTGACCGTTGCACCCGCTGGAATCTCCAAACCGTTCGATGTAATGACGGTATCGGGATAACCAGACCTTGCAACCCAGTTCGTTACCAAAGTCCACGTTCCTGATGAGATGCTCTGCCCACCGTTTTTGTTGATACCCATTGCCACGAACGATGACCACACAGCTTCACTACCGACATAGATATTGCTGACCGCTGTCGAACCAATGTAGAACTTCGATGCAGTTGTCTCGCCTACATAGATCACGCTGTCACCACATAGATCGTGTTGGAATCTTTTGTTGCAAGAGCTGCATACTGTGCTGCTGTCATACGTTCGATCTTCGTCCCGGTCGAAGTACCGTTCACAAATCCCTGAACTGCTGAATCTGCCTTAACTAACGATGCCTGAGAAGTGCTGTTGAGAGAGACTGTTCTGTTAGCGGTTAAGTCTCCACCCCCGCTGAGTCCGGTACCTGCCGCGATGGTGCGTGACGTTGGTGCTGCCGATACATCTGCTGCTGCGAGTACAACCGTGCCGGTCTGACCGTTGACACTGATTACTCCCGCTGATGCACCGATTGCGGTCAAATCCATCCAACTAGATGCTGCTGATGCTGGTGACTTCTTGAGCATCCATAGAGTTTCGTTATCCGATTGAATCGCAACATCGCCTGGCTGCGCATCCAAAGCCAAACGAGCTGTAGAGTTCGCTGCTGTATATGTCTCACCGATATTGACTCGTGGCAATAGAGAAGTTGGAATCACTCCCCCAACTAATCCCGCTTTGGAATCGAGCGTTGTTTGGAGATTGGTGATATTTGCAATGCTGTGACCATGAGATGCCGCTGCTTTTGAATCCAATGTGGCCTGCAAATTTGTCACATCACTTATCGCATGATTGTGAGCTGCTGGCGCAAATGTTGTCGGCTTATTTGCTACATCTGTCCAAGTATATGTTCGTGCTTCTTCTGCTGTGAGCCTTAGTTCATGATCTTTCAAAGCTGCGTGCACAACCTTGTGATTATTTCTGTGTCCCGCCTGCCCCTCTTCCGGCTGCACCGGCAAATTGTTGATGTCGTCTTTCAATGTCATTTAGTCTTCATTCTCTCCTTCATTATTTAATGTGTACTGCATGAGCCATAATCTTTTGTTGCTGCATGTGCATTCTTGGTGTTCTTTGCAAGAATATTTCTTGATCAGGGAGTAAGTCATTTCTTATCCCCGGCGCGTTTGCGGCGCTGCTTCTCCAAGATCGCGTCTCTATTCGACCAATAGTTGACATAGCGACGCTCGTTGCATTGCTTTCTATACTCTTCGTTGTTGGCATAGCGGTCACGCTGTGCTTTACGACGCCTATCTGCCAAACGTTCATATGTCGCTCTACCGATCTGGCGAGCACACTCACGGCAATATGCGCACTTACCATCGGCGAGTGCTGAGTTCTTTCCGAACTGATCTAAATTCTTAGTTTCATTACATCTAGCGCATTTCTTCATTACTCTTCAATTTTACCATTATTGTACGAATATTTCTTTTGCTCTGAACATAGAAAGGGCCCCTCTCCGGGCTAAACCAATAAACGCGGAGAGGGGCCTAGATTTGATTACATAGGTGGCAATACCGTAATCGAGTTGAACCAATATGAATATAAACGAACTAACTCGATACAATTGTACCATTTTATGAAGGTGCCCCGCTCAAGTTAAGTTGACCTGAGCGGGGCGATGGAGCTAAACAACAATCGAAATGTTAGAAACCTAAGTATATCAAACTTTGCTCATGTATTTTCTGATCTTCGGTTCTCGCTGAGAAACTATAACCTCAAAATCGTAATCTTCGCTGCTGTCTCTGAGTCCCCTCACAGAACCAGACCTAGGCGCGTTGAGCTTCTGCGTATGGCTGTGAACCTCTGGCTTAGACAGACGCTTAAGACGCTGACGTAGCTTCTTAGGTACCGGCTCACCCTCTGGCGCAGATTCGTTCCACTCCGAAAACTCCTTGATTACTTTTTTCCACACATGAGACTGAGACTGAATCCACGTATCTATTTCTATCTGCTCTTCAATTGTGTATGTCTCAGGAAAGTCTGTTTCATCTACGAACTCCATATCAACCTGCCTATTCTTCTTAGTATTCGAGTCTCTGAACTCGTTGTTTATCTTACTGATTATTGCATTCACAAGCTGAGAGGTCGAATAATCAGGATGAGCCTGCTTCTGCTCTGCGTAATGAATCATGGAATCGGCCATGAAGTCATCGAGCAACGTTCCATACAATCCCCTGCGACCCTGAATTACCTCTCTTAGCTTCTTGATCACATCATCTTCAACAAAGCTTGAAGGATGATCGATCCCTACGACGGTTGTAAACGACTCACTAGTTTTCCAGTACATAACCGGTCTTTGGGGTGCTTGGCGGTTATATCCTTTTTCGAGCTCCCTCATTATTTGACGTACATGATTTTGATGCTCCTGAACCCCCGGCTGCATCCAATCCTCACTAGGCACGTATTCATGACTCAGACCAATGGTATGTTGGCGTCTGTGCTTCACCCCTACCGTTTCTTCATCCTCAAAAATTTCTTGATCTTTTTCAAGAAAAAGTGTGCCGTTTTGGTCATTTTTGGGGTTACTAGTAGTGAGTGTGTTTGGACCTGCTGGTTCTTCAAGGTCAACTGTAGAAACAATAGGAACAGAGAGTGAGGGGGAATACTTCTCCCCATCGTCCAACCACTCCGTATATGAATCTGTAAACCACAAGGGTAACTTTCCAGAGTAGTGGAGTGCGGAACCAATGACCCTGTTTGCTACATGCTCTATGGCCTCATCAATCCAAGCATCAGAGTCGGATATTTCAGAGGAAAGTAAATCTCTCACTTCCCCCGGCAGATTTTTCTCGAATAGATCGAGACTGTCCAACAGTGCATCACGGTATGTTTGCATTGGATGAGATTCGTACAGATTTGCGTCCTGCTTCTTTAGACGGTTGAAGACAGCCTGAACGTACTTCATTTTGTTCACTCTTCGACGCCTGCCAATCGGAACCAGAAATAATGCTGCTTTTCATCGAAGCGCATCTCACGTTCCAATACACCATCACGAACCAGACGCTTCTTACGATTTGCGATACGCTTTGGCCCTACACCCAATAGTTTTGCTACATCTGAGCTGTCGATTCGGAACCATTCTGATTCTTCGCTTAGCTTGATGCAATGCTGCAACAGGATCAAGTCCTGCGTGTCCACCAATAGGTGGGTTTTCGTTTGTAACCAATTCTTCAAAATAATCACTTCTTTCTTTTTGATAGAAGAGAACCCCTTGACTTCCAGCCAGGACATCAAGGGGTTCTCGGGATTCTCTATCAAAAGAAATCTGTGTGAGTTGTTTCCTTCCGCCTGGCTTCGGTTGGTGAATCTCTTATGCTCAGTATAGCAAATATGTGCGACTATTTCTTGAACGGATCGACGATCTTGCTATCGCTCGCAAGCGCAGCTCGCTCCTCTTCCGACAGGCTGGCCCACCACTCACGCAGGCGCGTCGGGGCATTCTTCGGCTTAGACTGCTTTTCCTCATCCATTGCTGCCTCTTTTCGTTCCCGCCATTGCGGATTAGGGGTTATGCAGGTGCTTTTGCACCCACTATCTCGTCAACGGTTGGAGTTCCCGCATTGTTCCCGTCTGAGCAAGAAAGTTTGATGACTTAATAACGTTTTCGGCCCATGCCAGATGACCTGGTTCGTTTTGTCACGTGATGCCCCAACAGGCGATTCGGGGCTGAGAGCTTATTGACGCTTTGGCCTATGCTGCACCCTAGGTAAGGCTCCGTTCGTGGCTCTGCGTTTAACTCAGCCTCTATGATTCTATTCGACAATGCGTCAAAGATTTCTGGAATCTATTAAAGATTACTTTGGGTAATCTTCTAATCATTCGACAATTCATCGCGACAAATCGAAACCCCCGACATATCGCCGGGGGCTTCGGAGAAATATTCTCAGAACGCGTTTCTTATATCATTTTCTCCTGTCTGTATGTAGGCACGCAGAGTAATAGATGGGTCCGAATGTCTGAGCTGCTTCGATACAGCCACCACATTGACTCCACGGTTCAGGAGAGTCGTAGCGTGCCAATGACGCAGCATGTGTGGATTCAGTTGTATCCCATGCCTTTTGCCCCAATGATGCATCGCTGCTCGTACGCTGCCAGGTGTATCGGTCGTATCGAGACCTTTGACCCGCTCAGCCAGCCATTGAGGGACTATCACGACTCCATCGAAGGTTTTCACCGATGCGATGCGTACAACATGCTTCCCGTCCTGCCAGAACTCCAAGACTTGACGGTCCACCACCAGCCGGTCCCCGTTCAGTTGCTTCGAGGTGATCGCACACGCTTCGCCCAATCGCAGACCCCCGTACATCATGAGCAAGGCCCGAAGTTCGTACTTGCACTGCATCAGAGCGAAACGCAGAACATCTTCGCTCGGGAGGTCGTAGCGTCTCGGTATCCCTGGTTGAATTTTCAACTTAACTCCGAGTACCGCCCGTATGGCTGTGACAGTCGATCTGCGGGTGTTGACGTTCGATATGTCCAAGAGCCTGGCTTCAAGCTCTTCGAGGCTCAGAGAGTCGTCTACAACCCCGATACGTGTCAGGAACCGTCTATAGCTCTCCACGGTCGAATCTCGTAGGTCTCGTTTCCTCTGAGCTGACTTGAGCAGTGCTTCGAGCTTGCGTGCCACGGGTTCACCTTTCGATGCATCCGTAAGTTCCCTGCTCACGACCCGTATGCCACCTGACCAGCGTGTTTACGTTAGGCTGGCCGACGTGCCAATTTATGCCGCCTACGGATCGAACATGCATCCGGAGCAGATGTTGCAGCGTTGCCCCCACTCACCGCTGTCGGGAACCGGGTGGCTGCACGGGTGGCGCTTGACCTTCGGCGGTGGCGACATCGGCTGGGAGGGCGCGCTCGCCACGATCGTCGAGGACCCGGACTCACAGGTCTTCGTGGTGCTCTACGACGTCTCCGACGAGGACGAGGAGAGCCTGGATCGGTGGGAGGGCTCGGAGCTCGGCATCCACCGCAAGATCCGGCTGCGCATCGAGACCGGAGGCGAGCCGGTCCTGGCGTGGCTCTACGTTCTCGACGCCTACGAGGGTGGCCTACCGTCGGCACGCTACCTCGGGGTCATGGCCGAGGCAGCCGAAATTGCCGGTGCCCCAGCCGAATACGTGCGCGACCTGCGCACCAGGAACAGCCGCAACGTAGGACCCGGTACAGCCTCGTAGCCAGAAGGACAGATCAGAAGTAGTTCTTCATCACCGACGCCACCCAGGCCGGCTCGGTCACTTCTTCACGTGTCGGAACCATGGACCGAAGGAACGGCTTGACGTCGAATATCGGTGACCCGTCGATCGCGTCGAGACCGCGGACCCGGATGCGCAGACCTTGGACCTCGACGATCTCGCACCGCGACACTCCGAGGTGATTCGGCCGGTCCTTGACGCGTTGCGCCAAGACGCCAACCCGAGGGAGCGTCGTATCACCGCGGGGGTGGCGCGAGCCGAGTGTCGTCGAGTCCGGATCGCACAGGTGGAACCGATAGACGACCTCGAGGTGAGAGAACTCCTCGAGCCCGAGAGTCGCATCGGCGTCCAGCACGGTCTCGTCCAGTTCGATCACGGACACGACTTCACCCCAGTTGTCGTCCACCACCTCTGCGCGATCGGAGCGAACGACCCCGATCGGTGAGACCGCGAAATCCACGGTTACCCCTCCGCTAGTTCGGGTCCAATGCGATTCCGGTCATCACTTTTACACCCACGGCCAAGGCTCGCTCGTCGAGGTCGAATGTCGGCTGATGGATGTCGAGTTGCGGACCGGTCCCCGACCACACGCCCAGTCGGGCCATCGCTCCCGGCACGTTCTCCAGGTACCACGAGAAGTCCTCGCCACCACCGGACTGAGCCGTGTCGGCCAATGCTGTCGGACCGACTCGGCCGATTGCCTTCTCGAAGGTGGCCGTGGACGCCGGGTCGTTCACCACAGGCGGTACGCCGCGACGGTAGTGCAGCTCGAAGCGCACCCCGGTCGGTGCCAGCAGACCGGTGACGATCTCGCGAACGAGCGGCTCGAGCAGCGCCCACGTTTCGTGGTCGCCGGTCCGTACGGTTCCGGTGAGCATGCCGGTCTGCGGAATGGCATTGGGGGCCTGCCCCGCCACGACCGCGCCCCAGACCATCACTGTGCTGGTTCGCGGATCGATTCGCCTGCTCAACATGCCGGGCAGCCCGGTGATGACGGTCCCCAATGCGTAGACCAGATCGGTCGTCAGATGCGGCCTCGACGTGTGCCCGCCAGGCGAGTCCAGACGCAACTCGACGGTGTCGGCGGCGGAGGTGATGGCCCCGACACGCACTCCCACTTGCCCCACCTCGAGCCGCGGATCGCAGTGCAACGCGAAAATCTTCGACACCCCGTCGAGCGCACCCGCGGCAACGGCGTCGAGTGCACCGCCCGGCATGACCTCCTCGGCAGGTTGAAAGATCAGCCGAACGCCATAGTGCAGGTCCGGCAGCGACGCCAGCGCGAGTCCGGTCGCCAGCAGCACCGTGGTGTGCGCATCGTGCCCGCACGCGTGGGACACGCCTGGAACCGTCGACGTGTACGGCGCACCGGTGATCTCCTGCAGCGGCAACGCGTCCATGTCCGCGCGCAGCGCGACGCGCGGGCCGTCGGGACCGATATCGCAGATCAAGCCCGTACCGCCGGGCAGAGGTTTGGGTGACAGGCCTGCCGCCGAGAGCTGCTCCATGACGAACGCCGTCGTAGCGAATTCACGACGGGCCAGTTCCGGATGGGCGTGAATGTGCCGACGCCACAGGGACAGATCTTCTGTGTGAGCCTGAATCCACCGATCGATCGCGGCTTCGCGTGAACTCATCCGAACTTCTGCCTCTTCGCCTGAGCTCATCCGAACTTCTGCCTCTTCGCCTGCGCTCATCCGAACTTCTGCCTCTTCGCCTGCGCTCATCGCTGCACCGCCGATCGAGCGTTCACACCGTCGAGCAGACGCGCCCGGGTCTGTGGATCGGCTGCGGCACGAGCGGCCGTTCCGGCGAGGGCGAGAGCACCGTCGAGCAGTGCACGATCGGCGGACTCGGTGACACACGCTGCGGCGAACTCCGGTTGATGCGTCACCGCCCCTCTGGCATCGAGGCCGACGACGGGGTGGATTCCGGGTAGAACATTCGTCACGTTTCCCATGTCAGTGCTGCCCAACGGGCGAAATCCTTCCAAATCCGGTGCCAAGGGCGACCGTCCCAATGATTCGATCTCCTGACGAAATGCCGCCACCAGCCACGAATCCGGGGTCAGGGCCGCGTACGTCGGCGACACCGTGCGGATTTCGTGTGTGCATCCGGTGGCAATGGCACCCGCCTCGAAACAGGCGAACGTCTTCTTCGTCAGCGCCTCGAGTGACTCGGTGCTGTTCGCGCGAAGATAGTAGAGCAGCTCGGCATGTCCGGGCACGATGTTCGGCGCGACGCCGCCGTCGCTGACGATGCCGTGCAGTTGCTGGCCGGGCGAGAGGTGCTGCCGAATGAGCCCGAGCGCCACCTGTGCGACGGTGACGGCATCGCCCGCGTTGATTCCCCACTCGGGGGCGGCCGAGGCATGGGCAGCGCGGCCGGTGAATTTGACGGCAACGTCGGCCAATGCCAGCGACGTCGCGCCCACGATGTCGAACGGGCCCGGATGCACCATCAGTGCGGCACCGATGTCGTCGAAGACGCCGCGCTCGAGCATCAGGACCTTGCCGCCGCCGGTTTCCTCGGCAGGGGTGCCGAGCACTCGGACCGTGATGCCGAGCGCATCGGCCACCGGCGCGAGCGCCAGGGCGGCACCCACCGCAGACGCGGCGATGATGTTGTGGCCGCAGGCATGACCGATCTCGGGCAACGCGTCGTACTCCGCGCAGATTCCGATCACGAGCTCGCCGCTACCCACCGACGCGGTGAATGCGGTGTCGATGCCGGCGACCCCGGATTCGATCTCGAAATGGTGGGCGCGAAGCGTGTCGAGGACCTTCGCAACGCTGCGATATTCCTCGAACGCCAGTTCCGGTTCTGCGTGAATCGAGTGCGACAGCGCAACCAGTTCGTCGGTTGCGTGAGCGAGCGCGCGGCCGATCTCCTCGCCCACGGCGGCACTGTTCGGTTCGTCGATCACGAGAGACAGTGTGTCACTAGCGCGGCGGCGTGTCGGAACGGCTGTGCCGACTCCGAGCCCGAACAGTGCCGGACGAGGCTAGTTGCCGAAGCTGAAGTTGCTGTCGTCCGTCGGCGTCGTCAGCGCAGCGAGCAGGTCCACGTGCATCCGACTCTTGATGCCGGCCAGGTTCGCTCCCCGGGTGCTGGTCAGCGCCGCCGCCTTGGCAACGGCGTCGGAGACCACCGATTCCTCGGACGCGGTGGCCTCGACGATTCCTGCGGCCACCGCATCGGCCCCGCCGTAACGACGGCCGGTCAGCATCGCCTCGACGGCGGTCTGCTTGGGCAGCCTGGAATTGATCAGGGCAGACATGCCGACGGTGAACGGCATGTTGAGGTTGACCTCCGGCAGGCAGTAGAAGCCTCGGTCTGCGCGCTGGATGCGGAAATCCTGCGATGTTGCGAACATCGCGCCGGCACCGAACGCATGGCCCTGCACCGCTGCGACCGTGGGCATCGGGAACGCCAGCAGCCGCGTGTAGAGCGTGTGCACGCGGTCGAGGTACCAGGTGATCCGGTCCAGGTTCGCGAACAGCCAATCGGTATCGAGTCCGTTGCTGTAGAACTTGCCTGCCGAGGTGGTGACCAGCGCGGCCGGACCGGTCGATGCCTCGACCTCGTCGAGCAGTGCATGGACGGCATCTATCCAGTCGGGGTGGAACCTGTTCTCTGGATTGCCCGCGCCCTCCTGGGCACCGAGGAACAAGATGTGGACATCACCGTCGCGTTCGAGATAAGGCATGCAGCGGATACTACTCGGCGGTAACTTCCCGGTCGCACCGTCTCGGTTCCACATCCATCGCAGCGATCTCATACTGTTGTTCATCGTGGCAACTTCCGACGCACGAGCAACCGATCCCGTGACCGATCCCGATGCGGCGGCGCGCACCGCCGCCGATGCTCTCGCTGCAGCGACCGGCATCGACACCCATACCGTCGCCATCGTCCTCGGCTCCGGCTGGCAGGCGGCCGCAGATGTCTTCGGCTCCCCCACCGCCACCGTGCGCATGGCCGATCTCCCCGGCTTCGCGCCGCCGTCCGCGTCGGGCCACTCCGGCACGATCACCTCGGTGGACGTGGGCGGAACCCACACTCTGTTACTCCAGGGCCGTACGCACGCATACGAGGGTCACGACCTCCGACGCGTCGTGCACCCGGTGCGCACCGCGATCGCGGCAGGCGCGACGACCGTCGTCCTCACCAACGCCGCCGGCGGCATCCGTGAAGGCATGAGCGTCGGCCAACCCGTTCTGATTTCCGATCACCTCAACCTGACCGCCCGTTCGCCGCTCGTCGGCGCCGAATTCGTCGATCTCGTCGGTGCCTACTCACCCGAACTCCGCGCTCTCGCGGCCGAGATCGATCCGTCTCTCGAGGACGGCGTCTACGCGGGACTGCCGGGCCCTCACTACGAGACGCCTGCCGAAATCAAGATGCTGCGCACGTTCGGTGCAGATCTGGTGGGCATGTCGACGGTGCACGAGACGATCGCCGCCCGTGCAAAGGGTGCTCGCGTGCTGGGAATTTCGTTGGTCACCAACCTCGCTGCCGGCATGACCGGAGAACACCTCGATCACTCCGAAGTGCTCGCTGCGGGCAAGGATTCGGCAGCTCGGATGGGCGCTCTGCTGCACGAGTTGGTCACCCGACTGTGATCGAGGATCTCACCGAGCGCGTGCAACGCTGGATCGCGGGAGATCCCGATCCGGCGAGCCGCGACGAACTCGACGGCCTCTCCGATTCCGAACTCGCGGACCGATTCAGCGGTCCGTTGACCTTCGGCACCGCCGGTCTCCGAGGGCCGGTGCGCGCCGGCCCGAACGGCATGAACGTCGCCGTGGTCGTGCGAGCAACCGCCGGTATCGCAGCGTGGCTGCTCGGGCAGGGCCTCGGCGGATCCACCGTCGTGGTGGGCCGTGACGCGCGCACCGGTTCGGAACAGTTCGCCTTCGCAGCGGCGGAAACGTTGGCCGC
Organism: Rhodococcus sp. 05-2255-1e; assembly: GCF_002259025.1. Taxonomy (NCBI): domain Bacteria; kingdom Bacillati; phylum Actinomycetota; class Actinomycetes; order Mycobacteriales; family Nocardiaceae; genus Rhodococcus; species Rhodococcus sp. 05-2255-1e. The sequence goes on from NZ_NOZE01000013.1 coordinate 516,948, forward strand.
GCAGGGATTTTCGGTGGTCCTTCTCCCTCGACCACTCCCCACGCCCGTTGTCGCCTTCGCCGTACGGGCGCTCGATGCCGAGCTGGGGGTGCAGATCACCGCATCGCACAACCCGGCCGCCGACAACGGGTACAAGGTGTATCTGCGGGGCGGGTCGCAGTTGGTTCCGCCGAGCGATGCCCAGATCGAGGCGCTCATCGACGCCAGTGCAGATGCAGTCGACGTGCCTCGCACAGCCGTCGAGCCCAGCGGCTCGGACATCGCGTCGCGCTACCTCGATTCGGTTGTGAGACTGCCCCGTTCGAGATCACGCGATGTTCGTATCGCCCTGACCGCACTGCACGGCGTCGGCGGAGAACTCGCCGTGGCGGCACTGCGCGGCGCTGGGTTCCGCGACATCCGGGTGGTCGAGGAGCAGTTCGAGCCCGATCCGTCCTTCCCGACGGTGACCTTCCCCAACCCGGAAGAGCCGGGTGCTGCGGACGCGGTTCTCGCGCTGGCGGCCGAGACCGACGCCGACCTCGCCGTGGCACTCGACCCCGATGCCGATCGCTGCGCAGTCGGAGTCCGAGACGCTCACGGTTGGCGGATGCTGACCGGGGACGAAACCGGCGCTCTGCTGGCCGACTACCTGCTGCGTGACGCGCCGCCCGGCTCACTGGTGGCCAATACCATCGTGTCCTCGCAGCTGCTCTCGGCACTGGCACCGGCCCGCGGCGCGCGCTATGCCCGCACACTGACCGGTTTCAAATGGCTCGTGCGCGCCGGAGACGGCCTCGTGTACGCCTACGAAGAAGCGATCGGTCACTGCGTAGATCCGAATGTGGTGCGAGACAAGGACGGGATCTCTGCCGCCGTCGTGCTGGCGGACCTCGCGGCAGCGCTGAAGCAGGACGGACGCACGCTACTCGATGTACTCGACGACCTCGCCGTCGAATTCGGAGTCCACAGCGGCGCGCAGGTGTCGCGCCGAGTGCAGGATCTCACCGACATCGGGGACATGATGCGCCGACTACGCAGCACGCCGCCGACCGAGCTGGCCGGACGCACGGTGACCGTCATGGACTACGCCGACCGGGACGACGAGTTGCGCACCGACGCAGTCGAAATCGCGGGATCCGGGCTCCGGGTCATCGTGCGGCCGTCCGGGACCGAACCCAAGCTCAAGGCGTACCTCGAGATCGTCGAGCCCGTCTCGGACCGGCAGGATCTGGCAAGGGCGAGAGCGACGGCGGACGAACTCCTGGCCCAGCTCTCCGCGTTCGCAAAAGAGCTGTAACTCAGAACAATGCCGACTGCACCGCAGGCAGATCGGACGTGAAAGCCCCGAGTTCGATGCGCCGACCCTTCAATGCCGCCAGATCCGCGACGTAGGTCTGCTCGTCGACCGAGGCGATCACCGCCTGCCCGACGCATGTCCTGATCTGCAGTCCATGAGAGCCGGTTGCGACATCGGCGGGGTAGGCAACCCGAGTATCGTTTTCGCTCAATGTTTCCCGCCCCGCAGGCGGAGTCCACCGCTCCGCGATCGGCCGACATCCGCCGATCGCGGCGTCGGTCAACAGCTGACGGACCAGCTCCGCACGCGCGGCAGTGCCTGCCTCCAACCGGTCGAGATCGAGTGGCACGCACAGCGATGCTGCCTTCGTCGCCGACCGTACGGCCTGCCGTAGTCCGAGCCTTTCGGTCACCAGGTCCTCGGCGACACGCACGGCCTTGCCGTCGTCCGCGTATGCGACGTACTGCGCACAGATAGCCCCCTGCTCGGCCAGCCGACCCCATTTGCGAGTCTGCGCGGCCGTCCCGATCTTGAAAGTGCCGTTGGCAAACGCCGCCAGGTAGAGCCAATGCGGTGCCATGACATGCTTTTCCAAATCGCGGGAGACGAATCCGCTGCGGTGCACGGTATGAACGAAACGAAACACGTCCTTTTCCGAGCACCGTGCGCACTGGCTCGACCCGACGGCCGGCTCTCGGCCCGGGCACGGAACGTACCGCGGCGGCCCGTCCGCAGTGAATGCCGTTCGGCCCGTGCAGTATCGGTCTGCTGCACCGCCGAGAGCGCGGTAGCTCAGTGTGTTACCCACCAGCTCCTGGAACTCGACCTGCTCGGTCTCGATGTCGAGCAGTCGCAACCGCGGGGTGTCAGGACCGGCGGAGGGCCAGGACACCCCGAGCGCGAGCAGGGTTGCACCGGAGCGAATCAGCGGGGTCCGAACTGACGGTCGCCCGCGTCGCCGAGGCCCGGGACGATGAAGGCATTCTCGTTGAGTCCGTCGTCGATGCTCGCGGCAACGAGTCGCACCGGGAGTCCCGATGCTTCGAGCGCTGCGACGCCTTCGGGGGCGGCCACGACGCAGATGGCAGTGACATCGGTTGCGCCGCGTCCGACGAGCAGCTCGATCGTGTGCACCATCGATCCGCCGGTCGCCAGCATGGGGTCGAGCACGTAGACCGGAGTCTGGGACAGGTCGTCGGGCAGGGACTCCATGTAGGGCACCGGCTGATGCGTCTGCTCGTCCCTGGCCATCCCGACGAACCCGACGCGAGACTGTGGAATCAGACCGCTCGCCTTCTCCACCATGCCGAGACCGGCACGCAGTACGGGCACGAGCAGCGGCGGACGAGCCAACCGGGTGCCCTGGGTGACTGCGACGGGAGTACGTACCTCGAACGTGTCGATGTCGGCGTCCCTGGTGGCCTCGTACACCAGCATGTGGGTGAGCTGGCGGAGCGCAGTTCGGAACGTGGCGTTGTCGCTCCGCTCGTCCCGCATGGTGGTGAGCAGGGCGGCGGCCAGTGGGTGGTCGACCACGTGTGTATCCATGTCTCACAGGATAAGGCCCAGCACCATGAGGCCCCACACGATGAGCCCCACCGGAGGAGATCGCCGAGACGCACGGCGAACGGCAAGTCGTGGGAACCGATGTGCCCGCACTCGCGTCGAACCAGTTGGGCGTCGCATTCGGCGACTGCGCGAACGCACGCGATTTCAGGGGGACTCATGGACGAACTCGTCGTCGAGACCGAGGGGGTGCTCGCCTACGGTGCGGCGGCGTCGACCATGGCCGAGCAGATCGCGGCGGCCGGTGCTGCCGCCGCTGCCTGCGGGCCCGCAGTGTTGGCACCGGTGTTCGGCCTGATCGGGCAGGAATTTCTGGCCACCGTGACCGGAACCCATCTGGCGCATACCGATGCGGTCGTTCGCCTGGCGGGAGCTGTGGCGAGCCTCGGTTCTGCGGCCACCGATGCTGCGGTGTCTTATGCCCGCACCGACGACGCAACCGGGGCGGCCGTCACGGCCCACTCTGCCGGTCGCGCGTCGGACGCTCGGTAAGCGGCGATGATCGATCTACTCTCTCGCCCCATCGTCGAGCTGCTCGGTGCCTTCGGCGGCGGTACCGTTCCCTCCGGAGGCCCGGCCGACGTGTTGCGACTGTCGTCGGCTGCGATCGAGGCCGCCCAAGGAATCGGCCGGATCGCGATCACCGAACTTGCTTCGAACTGGAACGGCGAGGCCGCGGACGCAGCACTTCGGTACGCCGAGAACGCTCATGCGAGTGCCCTGGCCCTTGCCGATCACGCGGACGACATCGCCGCCGTCGTCGATCGGGCATGTCGGGATACCGAGCAGGGTTTCGTCGAACTACAGGCAGTAGTGCAGTCGTTCGTGGGCATCGCCCTCTCCGCAGGACCGATCATTGCCACCCCGATGGGGCAGACGATGCTGATCTCGGCCGCGATCGAGCACCTCGAGCGCGCCCTGGCGGTGGTTGCGCGCGTGCGCGCCGAACTGGCCGTGCACGCTGCGACAGCCGGCGAGATGGCCTCCCCACCCGCGGTCCCCGCACCCATCGACTCCGGCCCGGCAGCGGTGCCGGGCTCGCCCTCGAACCTGATGACCTCACCTGCAACGGCTCAGGTGATCGAGGCCGGCGAGAAGCTGGCGAAGACGTTCGCGCAGTCGCTCTCACCGGCCGGCGGCACGCCGGAGGCCCCCGGAGCCGGTGGAGCACAGCATTTCTTGGGCAATTCGGCGATGGATTCACCCCGCGCCGGGGACGCCGGCCGAGGAGTAGAGGTGCGATTGCCCGACGGGAGCACCGTCACTGCCCCCAACGCCGAAGCCGCAGGTGCCGTTCGCAGCGCGCTGACGCAGCAGGGCGTCCCCTACGCCTGGGGCGGTACGACGCCGGGCACCGGACTGGACTGCAGTGGGTTGACGCAATGGGCGTACGCACAGCAGGGCGTCGACATCCCCCGGCTGGCGCAGGAACAGGACATCGGCACATCGGTGGCGGCCGGTGACGTGCAGCCCGGCGATCTCGCGGTGTGGGACGGCCACGTAGCGATGGTCATCGGCAACGGCCAGCTCGTCGAGGCGGGAGACCCGGTGCAGGTAGGACCGATCAGAACGACCAACAGCGACATGGCATTCAAGGGCTTCTACCGCCCGACCCAGTAACGGTCGGACCGAACGAGAGGCAGACCGAATGAGAGGAAGTCGATGACGGACGCGAACACCACCGTCGTCAGCGCGGTATCGGCAACTCGATCCGGCTCGGTATCCGTTCGCGCCACCGAGCATGGAGTGCCGATCGCAATCGCTGTCGACCCACGCGAATTACGCTACGGAGGAACAGCATTGGCGTCGACGATCCTGGATCGATGCACGCGGGCGACCACAGCCGCTCGGGCACAGCGCCGAATCCGGTTGGCCGAGGACGGGGTTCCCGCCGACATCCTCGATCGCCTGGGTCTGCCGACCCACGCCCGAGTGGCCGCCGACGCGAACGACGATCTGGCCCAGGAACCGGCACCCACGAGTTGGTTGCGACCGGTATGACCCATTCTCACCCCACCGATCTCGACACCGTGATCGACAAAGCCCGACACCGGCTCGACGGATTGCGTGAGACACAGGAGCGCGTCGACCACATCAGGATTCGAGTGGCCTCGCGCAACGGGCTCGTGACCGTCGTCGCGGACGGTACCGGGGCCATGGTCGGGCTCGATCTCGCGGAAGATCTCGGATCGGTGACTGCCCGCGAACTCGCGTCGACCATCGTTCTCACAGCCGCCGAGGCGGCGTCCGCAGCGTTGGACCAGCGCGAGACCATCCTGCAAAGTCTGCAGGCTTCGTTCACAGACTCCTGAGATAGGCTTCGCGCCATGGCTGGAGACATCATCCCGATCGAACTCGGTCTGACCGCCGGTGACTTCTCGACACTGTGGGCACCGGAGTGGCGAGAAGGCGACGACGAATGGGAGGCATTCCTCGGACACGAGGAAGATCTCTACGGATTCGCCACGGTTGCCGAGCTCGCCGCATTCGTCCGATCCGACGACGACAACGACCTCGTCGACCACCCGTCGTGGCCGGTGGTGTCCGCTCTCGCGGCCTACGAACTCGAGCCCGACGAGCTGCATCGGTTCGACCTCGTCGCAGTGCCCGAGTTGGTGGCTGCAGACCCCGAAGCCGACGTTCTCGCCGAACTGCAGGCCACCTTCGACATTGTCTCGTCCATCGGTGATGTCTGCGAACTACGGCCTGTCACAAGCTTTTTCGGAACAAATCCGTTCGTCGGAGCGGTGGCCGGTGGCGTCGAGAACTTTCTCGGCCGTGAAGGTGCCGAGCTGTGGGACCGCATCGGCGCAGCAGTGGCGAAGCATTGGGACGAAGTCCTCGACGCAGTCGATTCCATCGTGACCTCCCCCGACGTCGACAGCGCCGCCGTTGCCGTCGCCGACGCGGAGATCACCGCGGCTGCGGAGAACGCCGTCGATGCAGACGACGCAACGGACGACATCGACGACGACACCGAGGACGAAGAGTCCGACGACGACGCAGAGAGCGACGAGGACGACGCCGACCGAGATCCCATCGCCGCTGCCGCGGCGGAGGAGACGTTCTGGACCACCGTCGGTATCGATCCCATTCGCATCATCACGTCCGACGACACGCTGTACACCCTGCGGTGCTACCTCGGCGACAAGCCCGTCTTCCTCGGCCGCGGTGGCGCCATCAGCGTGTTCGGGTCCGAGCGGTCGCTGGCTCGCTATCTCGCCGACGATCACGATCACGATCTGGCGCAGGTCAGCACCTACTCCGATGTTCAGACCGCCGCGATCGACGGCTCACTGGACATCACGATCACCGACGACAACGTCTACGTCTTGCCCGGACTCGCCGACGACCTTGCCGACGGGCCCACCGCGGTGGACGTCGATCAGCTCGATCTTGCCGTCGAATTGTTCACCGATGCAGCCGATTTCGCCGGCGACAGCTCGGTGGACGAGGCCCTCGCCACGTCCACACCGTTGGGCTGGTACGTCTCGTACACCCTCGAGCCCAGTCCCGATCGGCTGGCCCCGAGCGCACCGTTCGACGTCGAGGCCGAGGCCTGGCGCGCCCTCGAGCGAGAGTTCGAGAGCCGTCTCCGCAAGAAGTAGGGCGTTCTCGCCCGGCCGCGCGCTCGCTCGTCAGCCGATCAGCACCGCGTAGCCGGGCTTGATGACGTCGTCGATCAACGCCAATCGCTCGTCGAACGGCAGGAATGCGGACTTCATCGCATTGATGGTGAATCGCTCGAGGTCACTCCACCCGTAGCCGAACGTATCCACCAGTTTGACCATCTCTCGGCTCATCGAGGTGTCGCTCATCAATCGGTTGTCGGTGTTCACGGTGACGCGAAACCGCAGTCGTGCGAGCAGATCGAAGGGGTGCGTCGCCAACGATTCGACGGCACCGGTCTGCACGTTGGAACTGGGGCACAACTCCAGGGGCATCCTGGTGTCGCGGACGTACGCGGCCAACAGACCGAGTGACGGCGTGCCGTCGGAGTTCGTGGTGATGTCGTCGGTGATGCGCACGCCGTGTCCGAGCCGGTCGGTTCCGCAGAACGCCACCGCTTCCTGGATGGACGGCAGACCGAAGGCCTCGCCCGCGTGAATGGTGAAGTGCGCGTTGCTGGCTCGCATGTATTCGAAGGCATCGAGATGGCGGCTGGGAGGGAAGCCCGCCTCGGCCCCGGCGATGTCGAAGCCCACCACTCCGCGGTCACGGAAACGCACCGTCAGTTCCGCGATCTCTCGTGAACGTGCGGCGTGCCGCATGGCCGTCAGCAGGGTGCCTATGGTGATGTTCTTGCCCCGCACCTTGGCTGCGGAGATGCCCGCCTCGAAACCGGCGAGGGTGTGGGTGACGACCTCGTCGAGGGTCAGCCCGCGTTCGAGGTGCTGTTCCGGCGCGAAGCGCACCTCGGCGTACACGACGCCGTCGTCGGCCAGATCCTCGGCGCATTCGCGCGCCACCCTGAACAACCCCTCGGGGGTTTGCATGACGGCCACGGTGTGCGCGAAGGTCTCGAGGTAGCGCTCGAGCGATCCACTGTCCGCTGCGTCGCGGAACCACTCCCCCAGAGCGGCACCGTCGGTCGCGGGTAACCCGTCGTATCCGCATTCGTCGGCCAGTTCGAGCACGGTCTGCGGTCGGAGTCCGCCGTCGAGATGATCGTGGAGCAACGCCTTCGGAGCCGACCTGATGGACGCGAGATCGAGTGGCGCACTGCCACCGATCGAGGACTGAGTGTTCTCCGCGGTGCTCATGTGTCGACGGTAGCGCGCGTCGTGCGCGGACGCGCGCCTGTCATCGCCACTCGGCGAGTCCGCGGATTCCCCCGACGTCCGCCACTTCCGCGACCTATTTCGTTGCATTGTTACTCCGATGAAAACTATTCCGTCGATACACAGCGAATCGGCGACGGAAATCGTAGTGTTCATCCATCACACGCGACCGATTCTGTCGGGTCCCCTTCCGACGCCTCGGTCGACTCGAACCTCGGAGAGACCTATGTCGATTGCGGAACCGCCCAACACCATTCCGGGCAAGGGACTCAACACCGGCGCGCTCGGGTTGGTCGGCAACATCGTCATCGGACTGTCGGCGGTGGCCCCGGCCTACAGTCTCGCCGCCACCCTCGGCTACGTCGTTCTGGCCGTCGGCGACAAAGCACCGTCGATGTTTCTCATCGCCTTCGTTCCGATGCTGCTCACCGCCTTCGCCTACCGCGAGCTCGGGCGCGACACACCGGACTGCGGTACGTCGTTCACCTGGGGCACCAAGGCCTTCGGGCCCTGGGTCGGTTGGATGGCCGGGTGGGGGCTGGCCGTCTCGGCGATCATCGTGCTGGCCAATGTTGCCGAGATCGCAGCCATCTACCTGTTCGAGTTCCTCGGCCTGTCGGACTTGGCGGAGTCCACCGCGGCCAAGGTCGCCCTCGGTTCGTTCTTCATCGTCGCGATGACCTACGTGAGTTTTCGCGGCATCCTCATCAGCGAACGCATGCAGAACGTGTTGCTGGTCGTCCAGTTCGGCGTACTCATCGGAGTGTCGGTGACGGCACTGGTCAAGGTGGGGACGGGTACGGCCGGTCCGCAGGCCATCACGCCGCAATGGAGCTGGTTGGTGCCCACCGGGGTGACGATGTCCGACGCGGCCCAGGCCATCATCCTGTGCATCTTCATCTACTGGGGATGGGATGCCTGCCTTGCCGTCGGCGAGGAAACGAAGGACTCGGAGAAGACGCCGGGACGAGCCGCAGTGATCACCACGCTGATTCTCGTCGCGACCTACGTGCTCGTCGGATACGCCGTGCAGTCGTTCGCCGGGTTCGGAGACACGGGTATCGGTCTGAACAACCCGGACAACGTCGACGATGTGCTCACCATTCTCGGCGATCCGGTCGCCGGCTCGATCGTCGCGTCGCTGCTGCTGTTGACGGTGTCCATCTCGGCGCTGTCCTCTACACAGACGACCATCCTGCCCACGGCCCGCGGAACACTGTCGATGGCTGTGTACGAGGCAATCCCCAAGCGGTTCGCCAGTGTGCACCCCAAGTACATGACGCCCGGCTTCGGCACGCTCGTCATGGGTGCCGCAGCCCTGATGTTCTACCTTGTGCTCACCTTCGTCAGCGCCAACGCGCTGCAGGATTCGGTGGCATCGCTCGGGCTCGCGGTCGCGTTCTACTACGGCATCACCGCCTACGCGTGCACCTGGTACTTCCGTCGGACACTGTTCTCGTCCGCCCGAAACCTGTTCATGCGCGGCATCTTTCCACTTCTCGGCGGGCTGTCCATGACGTGGGCGTTCGTACAGAGCGCAGTCGACATGATCAAGCCCGACTACGGTTACACCGTCTACGGTCCGATCGGCGGAGTGTTCGTCCTCGGTGTCGGCATGCTGGTACTCGGAATCCCACTGATGCTGCTCTGCTTCGTGGGTAACAAGGATTTCTTCCAGGGCAAGACACTCACCGCGTCCACCGAAGTCAAGGTTCCGGACACTTACTAGAAGAGAAGGACCGAAACTCATGAAGATCACCGTCGGCTACCTCGCCACCCCCAGCGGCGACGACGGCGTAGCCCTGGCCACCGCCCTCGCCCGCGCCCTCGACGCGTCCATCGACATCGTGCTGGTCATGGCCGTCGACGAACCTGTCATGGAAGGCAGCGGACCGTATCGAAAGATCCTCGAGGCCAAGGCGAAGGGCTGGGTGGACGACGCGGCCGCCCAGGTCCCGTCGGGTATCGAGGTGACCACGCACGTGCTCAGCCACGAGTCGTTCGCCCGCGCCCTGATCGACTTCGCCGTGAACTCCGATGCCGACATGATCGTTGTCGGCGGTGCCAGTGACGGCCTGCTGAACCGACATTCGATCGGCTCGGTCGCCGGTCAGCTTCTGCACGCCTCGGAAGTTCCGTTGGCACTTGCCCCTCGGGGTTACCGGCTCTCCAGCGCACCGATCACCGATCTCACCGTCGCCGTCCCAACCCGGTCATCCGCCCCGAACCCGTTGCCGTTCGCTTTCACTCTCGCCAGCGCTGCGCACGTGCCTCTTCGATTGGTCTCGCTGGTCTCTCTGGAATCGACCGGAACCCCGCGCGACGAGACTTCACTGGACACGCGTCGACGGCAAGTCGCTGCCGCACAGGAGAATCTGGAACTCGCGGCCCGCACTCTCCCCGGCATCGAGGGCCTCGAATCCGTGGTGGCCGACGGGTCGACACTGGACGAGGCCGTGGGCAACCTCGAGTGGAAGCCGGGCGATGTGTTGTTGCTCGGCTCGAGTCGGCTGGCGACCCCCAAGCGAGTGTTCCTGGGCTCGAGTGCCGCCAAGATTCTGCGTGCTGCCCCGGTGCCGGTGGTCGTCGTTCCGCACGAGTAGTGCCAAGGCAGTGGTGCGGTTAAGTGCCATGGGTGGCACTCAACCGCACCACTGCCGCAGGCACCTCAGCTGTCGAAGCCCAGACCCAACGCGTCCATTCCCTTCAGCCACAATCCCCGCCGTCCCTCGTTGCGGTCTGCACGAGCGAATTGCGCACGAGTGATGTTGATCCCGATCGACTTGAGGGGCTCGGGTGGAAACGGCAACGGCTTGGTACGCACCATCTTCAGGCGCGTTCGTTCGGTGTCCTTGCCGTCGAGTAGGTCGAGCGCGGTGCGGGCCCCGAAGTGCGACGCGCCGACGCCGAGGCCGGTGAACCCGGCCACCGACGCCACTCGCCCGTTCATACCCAGATCCCAGAAGGCACTGAACCGCGAGCACGTGTCGATCGATCCGCCCCACGCGTGGGTCGCACGGATTCCCTCGAGGGCTGGGAACATCTGCAGCAGATGTTCGGCGAGCAACGCGAACTCTTCTGGATGTTGGGTTCGGCGTGGGTCGGTGTCGCTACCGTAGAAGTAGTGCGCGTCCCACCCACCGAACAGGATGCGATCGTCCGCCGTCAACCGGAAATAGTGGAATCGGTTGCCGGAGTCGGCCAATCCTTCGCGGCCGGACCAGCCGATTGCGGCGAGCTGCGCCGGCGTCAGTGGTTCGGTCATGATCACGTAGTCCCACACCGGGACTATCCAGTGACGGAGCTTGCGGCGCAACGATTTCGATGCCGAGGTGGCCAGCAGAACCTTGACTGCCTCGATGGTGCCGTAGCCCGTCTTCACCCGAATACCGTTGCCGGACTTGTCGATCGACAAGGCCCGAGTGTTCTCGTGGATGCGTACGCCGAGCGACTCCGCCGCGTCGGCCAGGCCCCAGGCCAATTTGGCAGGATCGATCATCGCGACGTCGGGGTCGAACAGGGCACCGCGCGCCATCGGTGAGGTGATTTTGGCTCTCACTGCAGCGGCGTCGAGGTATTCCATCGGTTGCGACAGTCGTCTCCCCTCGTCGCCGAGCTCACGGAGGTCGTCGACCTGCCAGTCGAAATTGGCGATGTCGAGCTCGCCCGTGCGTTCGATGTCGGCGTCGATTCCGTACTTCTTCGCAGTCGCGCAGATCGCGTCGAGCGTCTCGGTTCCCATTCGCAGCAACTCGGGTAGTTCGTCGGCATACCGGTCGAGTCCGTTGCCCAGTCCGTGCGTCAGGCTGGCCGCGCAGAAGCCGCCGTTGCGTCCGGTGGCGCCCTCGGCAATGCGGTCGCCTTCGAGCAACACGATTGATCTGTCGGGGTTCTCCTCTGCCGCCTGCAGAGCCGCCCACAATCCGGTGAACCCGCCGCCGACGATCACCAGATCCGCAGACGTCGAACCGGAGTGCCGCGGCCTGGGCGTCGGTCGTTCCGGTCGGTCGAGCCAGAAGGGCTGCGGCGCTGCTCCGAGAACCATCGCCACGCCGCGATCGGTGGGTTCGGTAGCCCAGGATGCGCTCATCGTCGTAGCTCCTGATCCTCGGGTCCTGCGCTAGCGAAAACGGTGCGATGCCAGGACTTTCGGGCCACACCGGTGATGTCGGTCATCACGTGTTTGACGGTGAGGTACTCGTCGAGCGAGTAGCTCGACATGTCCTTGCCGAAGCCCGACGCTCCGAAACCGCCGTGCGGCATCTCGCTGATGATCGGGATGTGGTCGTTGATCCACACACAACCGGCCGCGATCTCCCGCGACGCTCGGCCCGCGCGGTACACGTCGCGGGTCCACGCCGAGGCCGCCAGTCCGAACGCGGTGTCGTTGGCCCGCCGAATCGCATCGTCGTCGCCGTAGTGCCGCGACACCGTGAGCACCGGTCCGAACACCTCGTCGCGGTAGATCTCGTCCTGCTCACCCACATCGGCGATCAACGTCGGCGGGTAGAAAGCACCCCTACCGTCCGGGACACGGCCTCCGGTGACGATCCTCGCTCCGATATCGCGAGCCCGATCCACCATGGCCGCAACCCGATCCCGATGCGCGATCGAGATCAGCGATCCCATGTCGGTCGCCGGATCCGTCGGATCTCCCATGACGACGCGTTCCATCACCTCGGCTACTCCGGCGACGAAATCGTCGTACAGCGAGTCCGCGACGATGGCGCGGGTGGCTGCCGTGCAGTCCTGTCCGCCGTTGATCAACGAACCGGCGACGGCACCGTGAATCGCAGCTTCGAGGTCGGCATCGTCGAACACCACGAAGGGGGCTTTGCCGCCGAGTTCGAGCTGCACCCGGGTGCCGTGCACGGCTGCCTGCGACATCACCTGTCTCCCGACGGGAGTGGAACCGGTGAAAGTCATCAGGTCCAGGCCCGCATGCGAGGACAACGCGACTCCGGCCTCCGCTCCGGTTCCGGTGACCACGTTGAACACCCCGTCGGGCAGGCCGGCCTCCGAGGCGAGACGCGCCAGACGCAGCGTGGTCAGAGGCGTGAGTTCACTGGGCTTGAGCACGATGGAACACCCGGCCGCCAACGCCGGGATCGCCTTCCAGACGGCCATCTGCAGCGGATAGTTCCACGGCGTGATCGATCCGACCACGCCGACCGGGTCGCGTCGGATGGCCGAGGTGTGTTCGCCCGAGTACTCGGCCGCTGCCTTGCCGTCCAGATGTCGGGCAGCTCCGGCGAAGAACTCGATGTTGTCGACACTGCCCGGAACGTCGAACTCCGTTGCCAGACGCACGGTTTTACCGGTCTGGGCCACCTCTTCGGTGGCGAATTCGACGTCGGCCGCCACCGATCGCGCCAAGTCGGCAAGCACCGCGCCGCGCTGGGCCGGCGTTGCGGTGGCCCACTGCGGTAGCGCCGAGCGCGCTCGAACGAGAGCCGCTTCGACGTCCTCTGCCGTGGCGAGACCGAACTCGGACACCACGGTTCCGGTCGCCGGGTTCTCGACGCCGCAGCGGTCGCCGCTGCCGTCCACTGCGCGTCCGTCGATCCAACAACCAGGAATGTTCGCCATGACTGCACGATACCGACCGATCCACGGATTCGCCCGGTTTCCGATCCCGCAACAACCGATTCTGTCGTCGACACAGATATTTATTGCGAATTTCATCGCCTATCGCTTGTGTCGGCGGCGGTGTCGGTGACAAGATCGACCGATGCCGGATCAGTCACCCATCGCACTCGACGACGTCTCCAAGGCGATCATCGAACAACTTCAGGAGGACGGGCGACGCTCCTACGCCGCGATCGGCAAAGCCGTCGGGTTGTCGGAAGCTGCCGTGCGGCAACGTGTTCAACGCCTGACGGACTCCGGCGTCATGCAGATCGTCGCCGTCACCGATCCGGTACAGGTCGGATTCAAGCGGCAGGCCATGATCGGCATCAAGTGCACCGGGGACAGTCATGCACTGGCCGAGCAACTCTCGGCGATCGACGCGATCGACTACGTGGTCCTCACGGCAGGCTCCTTCGACATCGTTGTCGAAGTGGTGTGCGAGGACGACGAACAACTACTACGGATTCTCAACAAGCAGATCCGCAGCCTCGACGCGGTCACCAGTACCGAAACCCTGGTCTATCTGAAACTCGTCAAGCAGCAATACAATTGGGGAACACGATGACGCGATCCACATCCGAACTCGACGCCTCCGCGGCCAAGCATCTGTGGGGCCACTTCACCCGTCACGGCGGCGGGGTCACTCCCCCGATCATCACCCGCGGTGAGGGTTCGATCATCTGGGACTCGAACGGCAAGAGCTACATCGACGGACTGTCGGGCCTGTTCGTGGTGCAGGTGGGGCACGGCCGCGACGAACTGGCCGAGGCCGCAGCGAAGCAGGCCAAGGAATTGGCGTTCTTCCCACTGTGGTCGTATGCCACCGAGCCTGCCATCGAACTCGCCGAACGGCTCGCCGGATACGCCCCTGGGGACCTCAATCGAGTTTTCTTCACCACCGGCGGTGGCGAAGCAGTCGAGAGCGCATGGAAGCTGGCCAAGCAGTATTTCAAGAAGGTCGGCAAACCAGGTAAGCACAAGGTGATCTCGCGTGCCATCGCGTACCACGGCACCCCGCAGGGCGCTCTGGCCATCACCGGTATCCCGGCACTCAAGGAACCGTTCGAACCGTTGACCCCGGGCGCATTTCGGGTGCCGAACACCAATATCTATCGGGCTGCGGCCCCCATGGACACCGATCCCAAGGCGTTCGGAATCTGGGCGGCCGACCGCATCGCCGAGGCCATCGAATTCGAGGGCCCCGACTCGGTGGCCGCGGTGTTCCTCGAACCGGTCCAGAATGCGGGTGGCTGCTTCCCTCCTCCACCCGGATACTTCGAGCGGGTCCGCGAGATCTGCGATCGCTACGACGTCCTGTTGGTCTCGGACGAGGTCATCTGCGCGTTCGGGCGCATCGGATCGATGTTCGCCTGCAACGACTTCGGCTACGTGCCCGACATCATCACCTGCGCCAAGGGAATGACCTCGGGCTACTCCCCCATCGGCGCGATGATCGCCTCCGACAAGCTCTTCGAGCCGTTCGACGACGGCACGTCGAGCTTCGCCCACGGCTACACCTTCGGCGGGCACCCCGTCTCCGCAGCCGTCGCGATGGCCAATCTCGACATCTTCGAACGCGAGGGGCTCAACGCCCACGTTGCGGACAACGCACCCGCGTTCCGCGCGACGCTCGAAAAACTGCACGATCTGCCCATCGTCGGCGATGTGCGCGGCGAGGGGTACTTCTACGGCATCGAGTTGGTGAAGGACAAGGCCACGAAGGAAACGTTCAGCGACGCCGAAGCAGAACGCATCCTCCGCGGGTTCCTGTCCACCGCCTTGTTCGACGCCGGGCTGTACTGCCGGGCCGACGATCGCGGCGACCCGGTGGTACAGCTGGCTCCGCCACTGATCTGCGGGCAGAAGGAGTTCGACGAGATGGAACAGATTCTGCGCAGCGTGCTGACCGAGGCGGGCAACCTGATCTGATCGCCGGTGCTACTGCCCGATCCGGTCGATGACGAGGGGGGTCGGCTGCGCGGCGGTGGTGCCGATCTCCCAACTGGCCTCGAGGGCCTGCTGCGCGTAGTCGAACTTCTCCGGGGTGTCGGTGTACAGGGTTGCGAGCCGATCCCCGGCCCGCACCCGATCGCCCGGCTTGGCGTGCAGACGCACCCCGGCTGCGCTCTGTACCGGCTCGCCCTGCCGCTCCCGGCCCGCGCCGAGCCGCCACGCCGCGAGGCCGACGCCCATCGCATCCAAGCCGGTGACGACGCCGTCCTGCGTCGCAGTGAATTCCTGGCTCTCACGGGCGACAGGCAGCGCGGCGTCGGGGTCGCCGCCCTGCGCCGCGATCATCGTGCGCCACCGGTCCATGGCGGACCCGTCGGCAAGCTTGTCGGCCGGATCGATGCCCTCGATCCCGGCCGCGGCGAGCATGGTGCGTGCCAGCGTGATCGTCAGCTCCACGATGTCCGCCGGCCCGCCGCCGGCCAGAACCTCCACCGACTCCTGCACTTCGAGCGCGTTGCCCGCGGTGAGGCCGAGCGGTGTGTCCATCGCCGTCAGCACCGCCAGGGTCCGTACGCCCGCATCCGTTCCGAGTTCGACCATCGCCGTTGCCAGTTCGCGTGCATCGTCGACGTTCTTCATGAACGCGCCCGCCCCGACCTTCACGTCGAGCACCAACGCGCCCGTGCCCTCCGCGATCTTCTTGCTCATGATCGAACTGGCGATCAACGGAATCGACTCGACGGTTCCGGTGACGTCGCGCAGGGCGTAGAGCTTCTTGTCGGCCGGAGCCAGATCTGCGCCTGCCGCGCAGACCACCGCGCCCACGGCCGGGTCGGCAAGAATCCGGTGCATCTCGTCGCCGCTGAGATCAGCTCGCCATCCGGGGATGGACTCGAGCTTGTCCAAGGTGCCCCCGGTATGTCCCAGCCCGCGGCCCGACAGTTGCGGCACCGCCGCTCCGCACGCAGCGACCAAGGGTGCGAGCGGCAGCGTGATCTTGTCTCCGACGCCACCGGTCGAATGCTTGTCCACGGTAGGGAGCGGCAACGCGGAGAAGTCCATTCGCGTGCCCGACGCGATCATGGCGTTCGTCCATGTGCTCAACTCCCGGCGCGACAATCCGCGCAGCAGAATTGCCATCGCCAACGCCGACATCTGTTCCGGCGCGACGCTTCCGCGGGTGAACTCGGCGATCACCCACTCGATCTGCTCGTCGTCGAGAACGCGTCCGTCGCGTTTGGCGCTGATGATCGATACGGCGTCAGGCATGGTTGTTCACGCGTCCTTCGTCGAGGTTGTCGGGGCCGAAAGCGTCCGGGAGCAACTCTGCCAGCCGACGCGGCCCGGTGGCGGTATCGACGAGCAGATCCGCGCCGCCGAACTCGTACAGCAACTGCCTGCACCGCCCGCACGGCATGAGGATCTCGCGTCGGGAATCGCAACAGGAAAAGGCAACGAGCCTGCCCCCGCCGGTCGAGTGCAGGTTCGACACCAACCCGCACTCGGCGCACAGGCCCAAACCGTATGAGACATTTTCCACATTGCACCCGGTGACAATGCGATTGTCGTCCACCAGAGCTGCCGCGCCCACCGGAAAATTGGAGTACGGGGCGTATGCGTGCCTCATGGCCCCATGGGCATTGTCGCGCAACGCATTCCAGTCGATTTCGTTCATGGTCACCCATCCAATCACGCTGTCTGAATTGATGCAGAGATCTACCCGAAACCGCCCGAATGAATTGGGAAGGCAAACCTAACACGGGATTTCGGCACCATACGAACCTCGAGTCGAATTAGTTCCGTGTTTCGAATGGGTTTACAGTTTCTATCAAGCGGCTAGTACAACCAGCACTAGGGCCGAATCGCGACAAATCGAGCCAGGTTAAGCCCGGCCACCGGGCTCGACGCGTCCACCAACGACGTTGGAGGCATTGCACTCGATGAGTAGCACGACGGAAGCCGCTCCGGTCAAGGAGCGCAAGCGGTCTCTGTACCGCGGGGACCCGGGAATGTGGTCCTGGGTTCTGCACCGCATCACAGGCGTGTTGACGTTCTTCTTCTTGTTCGTCCACGTTCTCGACACGGCGATGGTTCGGGTCAATCCCGAGACGTACGACGCCATCATCGAAACCTACAAGACCCCGCTCGTCGGACTCATGGAACTCGGCCTCGTCGCGGCAGTGCTGTACCACGCGTTGAACGGCATCCGAGTCATGCTGATCGACTTCTGGGCCAAGGGACCGCAGTACCAGAAGCTGATGCTCTGGGTCATCGCAGTCGTCTGGCTCGTCGTCATGATCCCGGGCGCGGGACGAATCTTCTACAACATGTTCACGGCGGGTGGTCACTGATGTCGACGCAGGGTCCCGAGGCGAAGGTCCTCGGCACGAACTACGACCGTCCGGCCAGCCTGGCCAACCCGCGTTCGCCGCGGCGTCAGAGCAAGGGCAACTTCGAGCTCTACGCGTGGCTGTTCATGCGGTTCTCCGGCCTGGCACTCGTCGTGCTGGTCCTGGGCCACATGTTCATCATGCTGATGCTCGACGACGGCGTGCACCGCATCAACTTCGCCTTCGTCGCCGGCCGTTGGGCCAGCCCGTTCTGGCAGTTCTGGGATCTGACGATGCTGTGGCTGGCACAGCTGCACGGCGGCAACGGTCTGCGCACCATCATCGCCGACTACTCCCGCAAGGACTCGACGCGATTCTGGCTGACGACCTTGCTGGTGCTGTCGATGATCCTCATCATGGGCGTCGGCACCTACGTCATCTTCACCTTCGATCCCAACATCTCGGCGAGCTAAGGACACTGACGCTTACATGCAGGAACATCGTTACGACGTACTGATCGTCGGCGCAGGCGGTGCCGGAATGCGTGCTGCGATCGAAGCCGGACCCCGTGCTCGGACAGCCGTATTGACCAAGCTCTACCCCACCCGCTCCCACACCGGAGCAGCTCAGGGCGGCATGTGTGCCGCCCTGGCCAACGTGGAGGAAGACAACTGGGAGTGGCACACGTTCGACACCGTCAAGGGCGGCGACTACCTCGCCGACCAGGACGCGGTGGAGATCATGGCCAAGGAGGCCATCGACGCCGTCCTCGACCTCGAGAAGATGGGTCTTCCGTTCAACCGGACACCCGAAGGAAAGATCGATCAGCGACGCTTCGGCGGCCACACCCGTGACCACGGCAAGGCACCCGTTCGTCGCGCGTGCTACGCAGCCGACCGCACCGGTCACATGATTCTGCAGACGCTCTACCAGAACTGCGTCAAGCACGACGTCGAGTTCTACAACGAGTTCTACGCGCTCGATCTCTGCCTGACCGAGACGGACGACGGGCCGGTTGCCACCGGCATCATCGCCTACGAACTCGCCACCGGCGAACTGCACATCTTCCACGCCAAGTCGATCATCTTCGCGACCGGCGGCTCGGGACGTATCTACAAGACGACCTCCAACGCGCACACTCTGACCGGCGACGGCATGAGCATCGTGTTCCGAAAGGGACTTCCCTTGGAGGACATGGAGTTCCACCAGTTCCATCCGACCGGCCTCGCAGGCCTGGGCATCCTCATCTCCGAGGCCGTCCGCGGCGAAGGCGGCATTCTGCGCAACGAGTCGGGTGAACGCTTCATGGAGCGGTACGCCCCGACCATCAAGGACCTCGCTCCGCGCGACATCGTGGCGCGGTCGATGGTGCTCGAGGTTCTCGAGGGACGCGGCGGTGGTCCCAACAAGGATTACGTCTACATCGACGTCACCCACATTCCCGAGGAAGTTCTCGACGAGAAGCTCCCCGACATCATGGAGTTCTCGCGCACCTACCTCGGTGTCGACCCCGTCAAGGAGCCGGTGCCGGTCTACCCGACCTGTCACTACGTCATGGGCGGTATCCCCACCAAGATTCGCGGTGAGGTGCTGCGCAACAACGAGGACATCGTCCCCGGCCTGTATGCGGCAGGTGAGTGCGCCTGTGTGTCGGTGCACGGCGCAAACCGTCTGGGAACCAACTCGCTGCTCGACATCAACGTCTTCGGTCGTCGTGCGGGCATCGCCGCAGCCGAGTACGCCAACTCGGTGGACTTCACGCCGCTCCCCGAGGAGCCGGCGAAGATGGTGCAGGACTGGCTCGAGCTGATCCTGTCCGACCACGGTCACGAGCGGGTGGCCGACATCCGTTCCGAGATGCAGCAGTCGATGGACAACAACGCGTCGGTCTTCCGCACGCAGGAACGCCTCGAGACGGCGCTGAAGGATGTGCGTGCCCTCAAGGAGCGCTACAACCACATCACCGTCGCGGACAAGGGCAAGCGCTACAACAGCGACCTGCTCGAAGCCATCGAACTCGGCTTCCTGCTCGAGATGGCCGAGGTGACCGTCGTCGGAGCGCTCAATCGCAAGGAATCGCGCGGCGGACACGCTCGCGAGGACTTCCCCGATCGCAACGACGCCGAGTACATGAAGCACACCATGGCCTACAAGGAGGGCGAAGGTTTGCTCACCGAGATCCGCCTGGACTACAAGCCGGTAATCCAGACCCGCTACGAGCCGATGGAGCGGAAGTACTGACATGAGCGCACCCACACTGGACAAGAAGTCCGAACAGAACGATCTGCCTCCCGTGCCCGACGGCGCGGTCATGGTCACGCTCAAGATCGCTCGTTTCAACCCCGAGAGCGGCGACGGCCAGTACTGGGACACCTTCCAGGTCCCCACGCTGCCCACCGACCGACTGCTGAACCTGCTGCACTACGTCAAGGGCTACCTCGACGGAACTCTGACGTTCCGTCGCTCGTGCGCCCACGGCGTCTGTGGCAGTGACGCGATGCGCATCAACGGCGTCAACCGTCTCGCCTGCAAGGTGCTGATGCGCGACATGCTGCCGAAGGATTCGTCGAAGACCCTCAACATCACCATCGAGCCCATCCGTGGCTTGCCGGTGGAGAAGGATCTCATCGTCAACATGGAGCCCTTCTTCGACGCGTTCCGCGCCGTGAAGCCGTTCCTCATGACGACGGGCAACGAGCCGACCCGCGAGCGCATTCAGTCGGCTGCGGACCGCGCCCGTTTCGACGACACCACCAAGTGCATCCTGTGTGCGTGCTGCACCACCTCGTGCCCGGTGTTCTGGAGCGACGGAAGCTACTTCGGTCCGGCGGCCATCGTCAACGCGCACCGGTTCATCTTCGACAGCCGTGACGAGGGTGCCACCGAGCGTCTGGACATCCTCAACGACGTCGAGGGTGTGTGGCGCTGCCGCACCACGTTCAACTGCACCGACGCATGCCCTCGTGGCATCCAGGTGACCAAGGCCATCCAGGAAGTCAAGCGCGCACTGCTGTTCGCTCGCTAGTCACCACGGCTACGACGAAAGCGCCCCTTCGCACACGCGAAGGGGCGCTTTCGTCTGTCCGTCACACGAACGCGCTGTAGCCCGTCACGCCGCGGCCGACGATGAGGTTGTTGATCTGAGCGGTGCCCTCGTACGAGTACAACGCCTCGGCATCGGAGAAGAACCTGATGACCTCGTGCTCGATGAGAATTCCGTTGCCGCCCATGATCTCTCGGGCCCATCCGACCACCTCGCGCAGACGCGTCGTGCAGAACGTCTTCGCGAGCGCCGCATGCTCGTCGTGATGAACTCCGTTGCCCTGCAGTTGTGCGACGCGAACGGCCATCCCCAGAGACGCGGTGATGTTCGCCGTCATCCGCGCGATGAGATCGGCGATGAGCTGGAACGAGGCGATCGGGGCCCCGAACTGCTCCCGTTCGCGCGCGTAGGCGACGGCTCGCTCGTACGCGCCCATCATGACGCCGACGGCTTGGAACGCCACTCCCCCGCGGGTCAGCCGAAGCACCTTGGCGGTGTCGGCGAACGAGTTGGCCTCGGCCAGCTTGTTGGCGACCGGGACGCGGCAGTTCTCGAGATGGACGTCGGCGTTCTCCACTGCGCGAAGCGAGTACTTCCCCTCGATCTTCTCTGCCCGGAACCCCTCGAATTCCTTCTCGACCACGAAGCCCTTGACCTCGCCGTCCGCCTCGTCCTTGGCGAAGACGATCGTCAGGTCCGCGAAGGTCGCATTACCGATCCATCGCTTGCTTCCGTTGAGAATCCAATGGTCTCCATCGAGGCGAGCCGTGGTCTCCAGCCCGCCGGCGACGTCCGATCCGCCGTGCGGTTCGGAGAGTCCGAACGCCCCGATCGTCTCCATCCGCCGCATGCTGGGCAACCAGCGCTGCCGTTGTTCCTCGGAGCCGAGGATGGAGATACTGCTCATGGCCAGCGAACTGTGCACGCTGAACATCGTTCCCGTCGATGGGTCGACCCGTGCGAATTCCATCTCGAGCCAGCCGGTGAGCAGCTTGCGAGAGGCCTTGCGGTCGTCAAAGGCGTATCCCAGACCCGCGATTTCGAGTTCGGCGATGGCCGGCATCAGGTGTACCGGTGAGACGGCCTTCTCCCAGAACTCGTTGGCTCGCGGCGCAACCTGCTCCTGGAGGAACCGGCGGGTACGCAGCACCACGTCGACTTCGGCCTCGTCGAGCAAGCCCTGATACCCGTAGAAATCCGATTCGAGGAAGTCCGGCGACAGTGGCCCGAGGGGCTCGTGCTTGCTCATGGTCGACTCCTTCGTCCGGTGCCGCGCTCGGGCACCACTACTGCTCTTCTACCCGCCGTGCCCCTGTCTCACCCATCGCGGGTCTCAGCGACCGAGTTCGTGGGTGAGGGTTGCGAGCTCCTGGCCCCCGGCCATTTCGGTCGTGAGCTCGTCGAGCGAGATGTCGTCGTAGGTGCAGTCCAATTTCTGGCGGCCGCGGTCGAGCAGGACGAAATGATCGCCCACCAGGTACGCGTGGTGAGGATTGTGGGTGATGAACACGACGCCCAGTCCCTGTTCCTTGGCGGCGGAGATGTAGCGCAGCACCATCCCGGATTGTTTGACTCCCAGCGCCGCGGTCGGCTCGTCGAGAATCAGCACACGGGCTCCGAAGAAGATCGCGCGCGCAATTGCCACGCATTGCCGCTGACCGCCGGACAGCGCCCCGATGGGGGCATCGACGTCGGGCAGATCGATGCCCATCTTGCGCAGCTCCTCGATGGTCGTCGCGCGCATGGCGTTCGTGTCCAGAGTCTTGAAGAATCTGCCCTTCGTGAGCTCCTGGCCGAGAAAGAAGTTGCGCCACACCGGCATCAGCGCAACCACGGCAAGATCCTGGTAGACCGTCGCGATACCCAGGTCGAGGGCATCCCTCGGCGAGTCGAACGTCCTCGGTGTCCCGTCGACGAACAGCTCCCCCTCGGACTGCTTGTGCAGGCCCGCCATGATCTTGATCAACGTGGACTTGCCTGCGCCGTTGTCACCGAGAACTCCGGTGACCTCACCGGCACCGACGCGTAGGTCGATTCCGTGCAGCGCCACGATGTTGCCGTAATTCTTACCGACGTTCTTCAGCTCGATGAGCGGCGCCGACGGCGACTGGACGGGCTGGTCCGAGGAGGTAGTCATGCTCACCTTTTCGCCGCGTAGTTACGGAAGGAGTTGTTGGCGATCACGGCGAAGAGAAGCATCGCGCCGAGAAAGAACTTGAACCAGTCGGGATTCCACCCGGCGTACACGATGCCCTGGTTGGTCATTCCGAAGATGAACGCACCGATGAAGGCTCCGACGGCGGTGCCGTACCCACCCGTGAGCAGACACCCTCCGATGACTGCCGCGATGATGTAGAGGAATTCGTTGCCGACGCCTTGGCCGGACTGCACGGTGTCGAACGCGAACAGCAGGTGCATCCCGACGAACCACGCGCAGAACCCCACGAACACGAACAGACCGATCTTGACCTTGGTCACCGGAACACCGACGGCCCTGGCCGATTCCTGATCGCCGCCGACGGCGAAGATCCAGTTACCGATGCGAGTTCTCATCAGCACCCACGTGGCCACGAGTGTGAACACGACCCACCACACGACGGTGATGCGGATGGAGACCCCGAACAGCGAGAACGACGAGGAGAACACTGCCTTCGCCGAATCGAAGCCCTGCATGTCCGAGATCGACGGGGTCGCAACCTGTCCGGTGACGAGTTTGGTGACGGCCAGATTGATGCCGGTGAGCATCAGGAACGACGCCAGCGTGATCAGGAACGACGGAATTCTCGTCTTCGTCACCAGATACCCGTTGACGAAGCCGACCGCCGATGCCAGGCCCAGCGCCAGCACAGCTCCGGTCCACACGTTGAGATGCAGGTTGTAGGCGAGCATCGAGGCCATGATCGAGGAGAACGTGACCGCGACCCCGGTGGACAGGTCGAACTCGCCGCCGATCATCAGCAGCGCGACACCGATCGCCATGATTCCGATCGTCGACGACGCGTACAGCACGGTCGCCAGTGCTTCGGGAGACCGAAACGGCGGCGCGACGATGCAGAAGAAGACGAAGATGGCGATCGCACCGAACAGGGCACCCATCTCTGGGCGGATCAGCAAGCGCTGCAACGGTTTCTGTTTCTTCACCCGCTCGTCCAGGATCACGGCGTGCGTTCCCGAAGCCGGGTCGGCCTGTGTTGGCATGATGTTCCTTCCGCGTCCGGACGACGCTCAGCGAGTTCCGTTGCGGGCGTACTCGGCGATGGCCTCGATGTTGGTCGAGTCGACGAAGGCCGGGCCGGTGAGCACCGGGGTGCCGCCGCCGATGGTGTTGCCGTTGTTGAGGTACAGCCACAGGGAGTCGATGGCGAGATAACCCTGCAGATAGGGCTGCTGATCGATGGCCCAGGCGACGTCGCCTGACTCGATCGCGTCGACGAGGGCCGCGTTGGTGTCGAACGTGACGACGGTGGCGTCGCTACCGGCATTGGTCTTCGATTGCACCGCGGTCAGTGCGATCGGGGCTGCGAGCGCTACCACGTGATCGATGCTCGGGTCCTGCTGGAGCTTCGCGGTGATCGTCGCCTCGACCGACGGCATGTCCTTGCTGTTGACGTTCAGAATTTCGGTGCTGCCCCCGGTGAAGCCCTGTCGAACTCCTGCGCAGCGCGCTTCGAGCGCTACTGCACCCTGCTCCTGGATGATGCACAAGGTCTTTCGCGCACCGTCTTCGGTGAGCCGCGCCCCGGCAGCCCTACCCGCGATGGTTTCGTCCTGACCGAAGTACTGCTGCACCCCCATTGCGCTCCATGCGTCGTAGCCGGAATTGAAGGCGACGACCGGGATGCCCGCTGCGGTTGCCGCCTCGACAGCCGGAGCCATGGCCTCGGGCTTGGCCAGTGTCAGAGCGATGCCGTCCACCTTCGAGTCGATCGCGCTCTGAACGAGATTGGCTTGATTGGGTGCCTCCGGATCGGCCGAGTAGCGGAGCTCGATGTTGTCCTTGGCGGCTGCGGCCTCGGCTCCCTTTCGGATGAGATCCCAGAACGTGTCGCCCGGTACCTCGTGCGTGATCATCGCTACCGTCGCCGCAGGCGTGTTCGCCACTCCCGCATTGCTGCCGTTGTCGGTAGATCGTGGAGCCCCACCGGTGCTCGAACAGGCCGTCAGCGTCAGCACCATCACCAACCCGAGTGCGACACCCGCCCCACCGGCGCGGCGTCGAACCGAGCGGAGCGAGCCGGTACGGGCCGCCTGTCGAAATGTCATCCGGGTTCCTCTCGGGCGACCGAGCTGTCGGTAGTACAGCTCGGCGGATCACTGTCTGTACAACGTAATGCCGATCACAGACGATGGACGTAGTTTGGCAGGGCCTTCGAACCGGCCCGCTCCCCGGTGGGTCGCGGCCTCGGTGACCTCTGCAGCGCCTATGGTAATTCGCGATGAAAAGGACTCGAAAGTTCGTAGCCGTGTGGGCGACAGCTCTCGCTCTCGCCGGCGTCGGCGGCGGCCCGGCATCGGCGCAGCCGGCAGTCGAGCCACCCGTCGTATCGACGACGCCACCGTTCACGACGCCGAACACCGACGCGTGCCCGTTCGCGGCCTCGCCGCCCCCGGCGATCGATTCCTCGGAAGTTCCGGCTCCGGGTAGCACTGCGCCACAACCGGTTCCGATCCCGGCGGGCCCGGTGGGCGGATCCCGACTGGCCGAGTGCGGCGCGATCGTGCCGGACGGCGCGCCCCCACTGCCCGCGGACATCTCGGCAACCGGGTTCGTGGTGGCAGACCTCGATTCCGGATCGGTGGTAGCCGCCAAGGATCCACACGGTCGGCACCGACCGGCGAGCACGATCAAAATACTGCTCGCCCTCGTCGCTCTGGACGAGCTGGACCTCGGCAAACAGATCACCGCGACGGCCGAGGACGCCGACGCAGAAGGCAGCGCCGTCGGCATCGGGAAAAACGGTGTCTACAGCAATCTGCAACTGTTGCAGGGCCTGGTCATGGCGTCGGGAAACGATGCCGCGCATGCCTTGTCGGCTCAGCTGGGAGGTGACGCCGCGACCGTCGAGAAGATGAATGCCAAGGCAGCAGAGTTGGGCGCGCTCGACACACGGACCGCGACCCCCTCCGGCCTGGACGGGCCCGGCATGGCGAGCTCGGCCTACGACCTGGCACTGTTCTACCGGGAGGCCATGCGCAATTCGACCTTCGCGCAACTGATTTCGACCGAGAACGTGCAGTTTCCAGGCTATCCGAAGGATCCCACGATCCCCGACGACCAAGACCGCCCCGGTTTCACGCTGTCCAACGACAACCAGCTGCTCTACAACTATCCGGGCGCTCTCGGCGGCAAGACCGGCTACACCGACGATGCCCGGCAGACCTTCGTGGCGGGTGCCGAACGCAACGGTCGCCGTCTGGTCGTGACGCTCATGAAGGGTGACGTACTACCGATCCGGCCGTGGGAACAGGCGGCTCGGCTGCTCGACTACGGGTTCGCCCTGGATACGAGCAGCAGCGTCGGCGATCTGGTCGAACCGGATTCCACGTCGCCGGTAACGAGTACACGTGCCACCAGCGCGGTGCCGACCCTTGCTCAACCCCCTGCGTCGGCGTCGAGTGCCGAATCGGGTACCCGACAATCCGATCTGCAGGCGCAGGGCGACACGGTCGTGCGCATCGCAATCTGGGTCATCGGTGCACTGGTCGTGGCCGGTTTGCTGTGGGGCGCACGCACACTGTCTCGCCGCCCCTGAACTCCCCCGCCGCCTCTCACATTCGCAAGTAGGTTGCCTCGGATCAGCGTCGCCGATTGCGAAGTCCAGCGATACCCAGAGCGGCCAGAGCGCCCGCGCCCACCAAGGCCAGACCACCCTTGACACCCGGGCCGTCGCTCACCTCGACCCGGGTGTTGATCACCGCGGGGTCCGGCGCCGGCACATGGGCGTCAGCAATGCTCTCCCGAGTGGTGGCTGCGAACGCAGTCGAGAACAGCACCAACCGCGACGTCGTGAACACGAACACCAACAGACCGATGATGGGACCGAACACGACTCCGGCGGGCCCGCTCGTGACGGACGCGAGGTAGATCGCGCCGAGTTGCTTGAAGATCTCGAAACCGACTGCGGCCAACAGCGCACCTTTGGCCGCACTGCGCCACGACACCGGTTCGCGGGGCAGACGTGAGATCACCCAGGTGAACAGCGCCCAGGTTCCGGCAAGCGCGAGCAGTATCGAGAAGACCCGCAGCGCCACTCCGACGCCGGGAACGGAATCGAGGTTCAACCATTCGAGAATGCCACGCATGACGCCGCCCCCGGCCAACGCGGACAGCCCGAGAGATAGCACCAGTGCTGCTCCCAGGCCGAGCAGAGCCGCGAGGTCCTTGGCCTTGGTCGCAAGGAATCCGCCCGACTCGTGCTGGCTTTCCCACATCGCGGTCAGGGCTTCACGCAGATTGGCCACCCAACCGAGCCCCGCGTACAGCGCGCCGAACAGACCGATGACACCGACACCGGTACGGGACTCGATCGCGGTATCGATCAGCGAGCTGATCGTCTCACCGAAGCTGCCCGGGACATTCTCCGCGATCTGCGACTGAATCTCGGCAAGCCATTCGGGCTGATTCACCAGTACGAACCCGGCAACGGCGAATGCAACCATCAGCAGCGGAAACAACGCCAGCACACTGAAATACGTCATTCCCGCGGCGTAGTAATCGCCCTTCTGCCCCTGATACCGCTGCGCGGCAACAACAGTGTGATCCAGCCACGGCCACCGAGCACGCCGATCGTCGAGCATGGCCTTGAAATCGGGCATGGCACTCACCTTTTCGCTGTCGTCGGCGGCTGTTCGGGCCGTGTCCTCGAAATGTCGTGTAGCGCGAATATCGTGTACTGACAGGGCTATGCGCCGGGAGGAAGGAACCCCACCCTGTCGTACACCTGAGCCAGCGTTCTGCTCGCGACCTCCCTGGCTCGATCCGCACCGACAGCGAGGAGGCGATCCAATTCGGCTACGTCGGACATGAATCCGTCCATTCGTTCGCGCAGCGGAACCACGAACTCGGTCAGCACGTCGGCAGTGTCGGACTTGAGATCGCCGTAGCCCTTGCCTGCGTAACCGGCGACCAGATCATCGATGCTCCTCCCGGACAGAGCGGACTGAATGACCAGAAGATTGCTGACGCCTGCCTTGTTCTCCGGATCGAAGACGATATCGCGTTCGTTGTCCGTCACTGCCGAACGAATCTTCTTCGCGGACACCTTCGGATCGTCCAGGATGTTGACGATGCCCGCCGGATTCGACGACGACTTGCTCATCTTCGCCGTCGGATCCTGCAGGTCGAAGATCTTGGCCGTGCCCTTGATGATGTGTGCATCGGGAACCACGAAGGTCTTCTTGAACCGCGAGTTGAACCTCTGCGCCAGATCGCGAGTCAACTCCAGATGCTGACGCTGATCCTCGCCCACCGGAACGAGATTCGGCCGGTACAGCAGGATGTCCGCGGCCTGCAGAATGGGATAGGTGAACAACCCGACGCTGGTGTGATCGCGACCCTGCTTGGCGGACTTGTCCTTGAACTGCGTCATCCGGCCGGCTTCGCCGAACCCGGTGATGCAGTTGAGAACCCACGCCAACTGCGCATGCTCGGGAACCTGGCTCTGCACGAACAACGTCGACTTCTCGGGATCGATACCCACCGCCAACAGTTGTGCGGCCGCTATCCGGGTGCGCCGGCGCAATTCCTTCGGGTCCTGCGGAACCGTGATCGCATGGAGATCGGGAACGAAGTAGAACGCATCGAACTCCTCCTGCAACTCCACCCAGTTCCGCACCGCACCCAGGTAGTTACCGAGATGGAACGAATCCGCCGTCGGTTGGATGCCCGAGAGCACCCGACGACGCGGACCCTGCGACGTGTCGATCGAGTCAGGAGAAGACATGCGGCAATCTTTTCACGCCGTCCCCGACCCGTACCCGTTGCCTTGCCACACCAGTCACTCCGCAGGCTCCGCTCCCGCCACCCCGGTCACTCCGCAGGCTCCGCTCCTAGCGGTAGCGCACCGTCACCGGTGCGTGATCGGACCACCGCTGGTCGTACGCCTCCGCTCTTTCGGTGACAGCTTCTTTCGCACGCTCGGCCAGATCACTGGTGGCGAGTTGGTAGTCGATGCGCCACCCGGCGTCGTTGTCGAACGCCTTACCGCGGTAAGACCACCAGCTGTACGGCCCCTCGACGCCGGGGTGCAGCTCACGCACGACGTCGGTCCACGGTGACTTCTCGGCGAGCAATCGCGATACCCACTCACGTTCTTCGGGCAGGAATCCCGACTTCTTGCGGTTGGTCTTCCACGACTTCAGATCTGCTTCGGTATGGGCGATATTCCAGTCGCCGCAGACCACGACGTCGCGCTCGGCGGACGTCGTTGCCTTGGCGGTCTTGGCGAGATACTTCGCGAACGCAGCCATGAAGCGTTCCTTCTCGTCCTGTCGGTCGGTCCCCACCTCGCCCGACGGCAGGTACAGGCTCGCCACGGTGACGTCACCGTAGTCTCCTTCGATGTAGCGACCCGCGTCGGCGAATTCAGCGACTCCGATGCCGGTTCTGATCGCCTCCGGCGCGGCCCTCGACAACAGGGCCACACCGTTGCGTCCCTTCGCCGACGGTTCCGCCGACGCCAGATGCCATCCCGCATCGAGGGCCGGGGCCAGTGCTGTGGTCAGCTCGCCGTCGTTGGCCCGCGTCTCCTGAAGACAGATGACGTCGGCATCGGTGGCCTCGAGCCACGGAAGCATGCCCTTGCGAACAGCCGCGCGGATCCCGTTGACGTTGACAGTGGAAATAGTGATCGGCACGCCGACGACCGTAGCGGAGGCCACCGACAACCGGCAGGTGGCCTCCGCAGGCTCACCTTCTCTTCGGTTTGGCTCCTGGCTTCGGAGCCGTCACCGCCGAAGTCATCGACGGCACCGCGACCGGCTCCCGGTCGATCCGTCGGTAGACGATGTGCTGCTGGGCGTAGGTCCAGATGTTGTTGCTCACCCAATAGAGCAGCACCGCAACGGGCAACACCGGGCCACCGATCAGCACCCCGGCCGGGAAGACCCACAGCGCGAGCCTGTTCATGATCGCGGTCTGCGGGTTCGCCGCGGCGGCCGCATCCTGACGCGCGATCGATGCCCGGGAGTTCAGGTGGGTAGCCACCGCGGCAACGATCATCAACGGCACCGCGACGACCGCGATGCTCCACACCGACGGCACCCCACCGAACGGACCGAACGCTTCGAGAACATCTCGAGAGCTACTGACGGCAGCGGAGATCGGTGCGCCGAACAGCCGCGCGTCGAGAAACGACTGCACATCGCCCGCACCGAACACGTAGTTGGCTGTACTCGCATTCTCCTGCGCCGACATACCCA
Source organism: Rhodococcus sp. 05-2255-1e (assembly GCF_002259025.1). NCBI lineage: Bacteria > Bacillati > Actinomycetota > Actinomycetes > Mycobacteriales > Nocardiaceae > Rhodococcus > Rhodococcus sp. 05-2255-1e. Next base: position 546,951 of record NZ_NOZE01000013.1, read on the forward strand.
GATGCCCGAACCCGGTTCCCGTCCGGTTGAACGAGCGCAACACGTGCAGCAGACCGATGAACACCGGTGCTTGCGCGATCAGCGGGAGGCAACCCATCAGTGGGTTCACACCGTGTTCCTTTTGCACTGTGCGGATTTCCGTGGCCTGTCGAGCCCGGTCACCGGAGTACTTCTTCCGTACCTCCTCGAGCCTGGGTTGGAGTTTCTTCATGGCGAGCTGTGAACGAATCTGACCCACGAACGGCTTGATCAACAGCGTTCGTAGCGTGAAGACCAAAAATACGACGGCCAAGGCCCAGGCGACGCCGTTGTCGGGGCCGAGCACGAAACCGAAGACCCGGTGCCAGAACCACAGCACCGCGGAGACGGGGTAATAGACGAAATCGAGCATGATGGAGTGCCTCACTGAGAGAGAAATCGGTCGGATGACGTCTCGACCGGATCTCGCAGTGACTCAGCGGAACTGGAGCCACCGATCCGGTCCGTGAACCGATCCGGGTGCTCTCGGCATAGGGCGACCTGGCGCGTCGGGTTGCTCTTGTCTGCGGTAGGCCCCACGGAGTCTGCCGCCGTCGGATCCGGCGGTTGTGGACGCGGGCGGCACCACGACGAGGATGTCGGCCGATGCACCCGTCACCAGCAGTGCCGCAGCCACCAGCGCACCGAACATCGCTATCTGGGCCGCGGGCTGGGCATCGACGACGGCGAAGACGACCAGCAGAACTGCCGTCACTCCGACGAGGGTGACCACTGCGGCTCGCCACGGCGACACCGCACGCCTGGAAATTACGTCGAATGCAGCCGTCGAATCGAGACGGCGGGTGGCGTTGTCGATGGACAACATAGTGATTCTCCCGATGAACCTCGTGGACCAGGGGCACGTGAGGTGTGGGAGAGCTGTCGAACTACAGCGCTCCCACCAGGAGACCGGGTGCTCGCGGCTGCGGGCGACCGGGTGCGTCGGGGCGATGTTGACGTCGGAACGAGCCACGAAGGTGGCGCTCCTCCGCATTCGGTCCGACGTTCGACGGACGGTACAGAAGGCTCAGCGCCCCGGCACGATGCGCGTAGAACACCGCCGCCGCCAGAGCAGCGACGATGATCAGCGCGAGATCCGCCGGTCCGGCCGGAGTAGTCAGCAGCAGCGTGAAGAACAGCACCGACGTGACGACGAGGTTCTGATAGCCCATCGTGCACCTCCGTCCTTACGTCACCGGTCGTCGAGTCGTTGCTCAGGGTACAGATACCGTCGGGTCTGTGCACTGGTACCAGCTGTCTCCCCAGGAGACCGGGCCTCGGGCCTGAACACACTTACGCACACGTTCGGGCAGGCGATCGAGTTCGGAATCTGCGTCCGCCGACAACCCGCCGAGGTAGAACACGTCGATCCGCCCCGTCTCCTCGAACCGTTCGACGTTCTGCCGCGCGATGTATGCGTCCGGGTTCACGGCCGCGAGGGCGAGAACGGTCAGCACTGCTCCCACACCGACTGCTCGCGGAAGCCAGCGACCCGACATACGTACGCCCGCGACGAGCAGCAATACGAACACCGAACCCAACCACCATTCGACGGCGGTGACGAACAGCCGCAGGGTGGTGTAGCCGTACTGCTCCTCGTACAACGACATTCGATGCAACGCCGACGCCACGATCACCACCGACAGTGCGCACAGCGCGCCGAGCAGAACCCGCAATGCAAGTCGGTCGCGTAGGTCCGTTCGTTCGGCCTTGGTCACGGTGACCGCGATGACGAGCAAGGTCAATACCGTCACCGTCAGCAACTGCCAGAATCCCTGCCGTGCGTACTCGGCGTTGGTCAAACCTTCGGTGCTCAGAACGTGTCCCTGGCCGCCGAACAAGCTCGGAATCTGAAAGGCGACGAACACCCCGAACAGGCCGACGACAGCGCCGAGCGGTATTGCCCACTCCCACAACCGAAGTGTGCGACGCGGTGTTACCGGCAGGCGGTCGAAGCGCGGCGGATGCACGGCCACGTATGCGGCGGCAAGCGCACCTGCAGCCGTCAGTACGAATACGATCACTCGGCCGAAAATCGATCCGAGATCGAACTGCGGAGTGACCGAGCCCAGAGCATCCGCGAAACGTCGATCCGCCGCCCCGAACAGCGCGGCGAACACCACACAGAGCGCGACGGTGACGGCGGCGACCACGCCGATTCGGATCGGCTTGGGCCCGTCGAGATCGATGGTTCCCGCCCCTCGTCGCGTCCACCGCACGACCCGCAAGGGCAGCAGCAGCGGCAGCACGGCGCCGAGAGCGATGCCCGTCCAAGTCCAGGCCCGCGAGAGAACGACCGACCCGACGACGACCGCAAGGGCAACGGACAGAGCGACGATCCACTCCGCCTCTCGTAGCGCCGCGACGCTGGACAAGGCGAGGACCCCCGCCACACCCACCCACTCCCACGGCGACAACGACGCGCGCCGAACCGCTACGACGACGGCCATGATGCTCGCGGCGGTGATGGGTACGCCGAAGTTGTTGTAGCCCAATACCACTGCACTGACGAGCCCGGCAGCGAGCGCTCCGAGAAGTGCCGCGCGGGGTGCCCGAGAGTGTCGCAGCACCGGCCAGGTTCGAGGGCTCCACAGCGATCGACGAGGCCGCGTTCTGGGGTGCATGGGTATTCCGATCGTGGTCATGATTGTGATCCATTTCTGTGTTCGAGGCATGCCGAACCGCGGCTGCGGTCCAGGGACGAGCAGTCGAGGTGAGTGGGTGTGTGAGAGAAGGTGGGTCGTCAGCGCCCGGGGATGGCCACTCGGATGTGGCAGCCCGATTCACTGTCGAGAACGTCGATGGTCCCGCCGTGCAGTTCGGTGGCCCACCGCGCGATTCCGAGTCCGAGACCTGTTCCGCCGTCGGTGGATCCGCCGCGTGTGAACCGGTCGAACACCGCGTGACGGTCGGCCGGTGCGATGCCGGGACCCTCGTCGCGAACATCGAACGCGAACCGGTCCCCGGCTCGATGCGCCCGGATACTCACCGTGCCCGACTGCGGCGAATGCCGTACGGCGTTGTCGACGAGATTGGTGATCACCTGCGTCATTCGAGCGCGATCGGCGACGACCGTCCCGGCACCGGGTGAGACGACGATCGATACTCGTTCTCGGTGGACGCCGGTCGCCTCCTCGAGGAAGGGGCGCACCGGGAATTCCGTCGGGGCGATGCTCAGCACTCCGCCCTCGACCCTCGACAGATCGAGCAGTTCGGTCACCAGGTTTCCCAGTCTCTCGGTCTGGCCCAGGGCGACAGACAACGTGGCCGGGTCGGGTTCGGTCACCCCGTCGACCATGTTCTCGAGCACTGCCCGCAAGGCAGCGATGGGAGTCTTCAACTCGTGGGAGACGTTTCCGATCAGCTCGCGGCGGTACTTCTCGGCGGCTTCCAAGTCGCTCGCCATGGTGTTGAACGCGATGGCGAGCTCGCCCACCTCGTCGCGGGACGTGGCACGCACCCGGGTCGAATAGTCGCCTCGCGCCATCGCTTTGGCTGCCGAGGTCATCTCTCGCAGGGGCGACGTCATGCCGTGCGCGACGAATTGTGTTGCGGCCAAAGACACGATCAATGCGGCGAGAAGTGTGTAGCGAAACTGCCAGCCGGCCCCGATCCAGAAGACGACGCTCGCCAGCACCAGCACGATGCCCACCACGAGCGAGACCTTGAGTTTGAACGACCGCAAGGGATCGAGCGGACGCGGCAGCATCGGCCTCATCGCGGTGCCTCCACGGCGTATCCGACGCCGTGGACGGTACGAATCAGGTCGCCACCGAGCTTGCGCCGCAACGCTTTCACATGACTGTCGACGGTACGACTGCTGGCCGAATCGTCCCAACCCCACAGTTCCGACAGCAGGGTCTCCCTGGACACCGCCGTGCGAGGTCGAGCGGCCAGATACGCCAGGATGTCGAATTCGGTTCTGGTGACGTGGATGTCGCCCGCGTCGGTGGAGACGCGTCGCTCCCGGTGATCGATGTGCACGTCGCCGATTCGAGTGGTGTACTGCTCGGGAGTGACGACGCGCTCGGCGCGCCTGATGAGAGCGTGCACACGCGCGACCAGTTCACGCATGCTGAACGGCTTGCCCAGATAGTCGTCCGCACCGACGCCCAGCCCGACGAGCATGTCGGTCTCGTCGGACTTGGCCGTCAACATCAGCACCGGTACCGGTCGGGATGCCTGGATGCGTCGGCACACTTCGAGTCCGTCGAAACCGGGAAGCATCAGATCCAGCACCACCACGTCGGGGTCGATCCGGCCGCACACCTCCACCGCGGAGGGGCCGTCGGCGGCAGTGACCACCTCGTACCCTTCGCCTCGCAGTCGAGCGGCAACAGCGTCGGAGATCGTGGGTTCGTCGTCGACTACGAGAACTGTGCGGCTCATGAGAATTGACCCTAGAGGTCGCACATGGAGGACTTCGTCGGGAAATGTGGAGGTTCGGTGAAGGTTGACCTGAAAGTCGGACTAAGGGTGGGCTACCCTTCCTTTCGATACCCGCCCTGACGAAAGGCCCACTCGATGCGTACGCGACCACTTCGGAGAACTTTGGCGGTGTGCGCGATCGCGTTGACCACGGCAGGACTGCTGAGCGCCTGCTCGAACTCCGACGGCGCATCCGACGGTGCCGACTCCCCCACGACCGCCAGCTCGGGCGTCTTTCCCGTCTCGGTGGAGCATGCGTTCGGCGAGACCGTCGTTCCAGACGAGCCCACGCGCGTCGTGGTGGCGGGATACACCGAACAGGACACGGTGTTGGCCCTCGGCGTGATCCCCGTCGGAGTGACGGAGTGGTACGGCGACCAGCCGTACGCGACCTGGCCCTGGGCCCGGGACGCGCTGGGAGATGCCCAGCCCGAGGTGCTCACCAACAACGGCGACGGCTTCGAGACCGAGAAGATCGCCGCCCTCGAGCCCGATCTGATCATCGCCACCAACGCCGGTCTCACCGCGGACAGCTACCGGACTCTGAGCAACATCGCACCCACGCTCGCCCAGTCCGACGCGTCGACCGCCTACTTCGAGCCCTGGGACGTACAGGCGGAGAAGATCGGCCGGGCGTTGGGCAAGAAAGCCGAAGTGGACGGACTCATCGACGGTGTGAATCAGAAGTTCGCCGATGCCGCGGCGGCTCACCCCGAGTTCGCAGGGAAGAAGGCGATCTTCCTGCAGAACGCGTTCTACGAGGGCAAGGCCATCGCGTACCAGGACGGTTTGAGCACCGACTTCCTGACGAAGCTCGGTTTTGTGATCCCCGACGACATCGACGCGTTCGTGCCGGCCGACGGCAGTGCGCAGGCGAGCATCCCGCTGGAGAACCTGTCGGTCCTCGACACTGCAGATGTGCTGATCTGGGGAACGGAGAACCCGGGCGATCGCGGCCAGTTGGAGAAGGAACCGGTGTACAACGCTCTGCAGCCGGTGAAGGACGGCAACCTCGTCTTCACCGATGGGGTGACGGCGGGGGCGATCTACTTCACGAGTGTGCTGAGCCTGCCGTACGTGATCGACAAGGTGGCTCCGGCACTCTCCGAGGCGCTCGGCGGAACCGCCACCACCATCACGTCCTGACTCATGCCGCGGAGCGCTTCTCCATCCACATGGCGACGGACAGAACGCCCAGGCCGGCAACAGCGAGACCCGAGCCGACGGCGGCCGGTGCCGTGTAGCCGAGACCGGCGGCGATCACCGCACCGCCCACCGCGGCTCCGATGGCATTGGCCAGGTTGAACGCCGCGTGGTTGAGTGACGCGGCGAGAGTCTGCGCGTCCTCCGCCACATCCATCAGACGGGTCTGAAGTCCGGGGACGACGGACGAGCCGGACGCACCGATCAGGAACACGAGAAGCAGCGCGGTCACCGGGTTGTGAGCCGCGACGACGAAGACGGCCAGGGACACTGCGGTCGCGGCCAGCCCGATGAAGGTGCCCTTGAGCTTGTACTTGTCGGCCAACCAACCGCCTGCGTAATTGCCGGCAACCATGCCGAGGCCGTAGATCATCAAGGCCACCGGAACCAGTGCACGGGCAAGGCCTGCGACGTCGGTCAGGGTCGACGCGATGTAGGTGTACACCGCGAACATGCCGCCGAATCCGACGATGCCGACGAACAGGGTCATCCACACCTGGCCACGGCGGAGGGCACCGAGCTCGGTGATCGGGCTGGTGGTCGGCATGGCGTCGAGTCGCGGCATCCACAGGACCAGCGCACTGACGGTGAGCAACCCGATCACGGCGACGAGCGCGAATGCGCTTCGCCACCCGAGGGCCTGGCCGATCCAGGTCGCCACCGGTACACCGACGACGTTCGCCACCGATAGACCCATCATCACCATCGCGACGGCCTTCGCTCGTTTGCCCGGTTCGGCGAGGTGCGCTGCCACCAGTGCGGCAACGCCGAAATACGCGCCGTGCGGCAGACCGGCCACGAACCGGGAAGCAACCAACTCGTTGAAACTCGGCGCGAAGACCGTCCCGAGATTGCCGAGAGTGAACGCCACCATCAGCGCCAGCAACAACATGCGCCGAGGAACACGCGCCGCAAGAGCAGCGATGGTCGGCGCACCGACGACGACGCCGAGCGCGTAGGCGGAGATCATGTGGCCGGCCGACGGCTCCGAGATTCCCATCGTCGTCGCGATGTCCGGAAGCAGGCCCATCGACGCGAATTCGGTGGTGCCGATGCCGAAGCCGCCGATGGACAGGGCCAGCATGGCGAGCCTGCGGCGGGTCGAGTGCGGTCGATGGCCGACACTCAACCCACTCGACACCTTGCCGCGCACGGCGCTGACGTTTCTGGCGAGAGCGGAATCGGTGACAGTCACAGCAGAACAACCTTCGTAAGCAATCGGATTACAGAGCGGGCCAGGGGCTGGTGGATCGACGACCTGGTAAATCGACGACCTGGTGGATCGATTCAGTACAGCCCGACCGGACGGCACAACGTTCGTCGTGTTCATTGTCTTCCCCGAGGCGACCGGTTTTCGAGTCGTCGGGCGGTGATTGTCCTCACCAGAGCATCTGCTCGAGGGTCGTGAGCGCCCTCGTTCCCCCGAGACACCCGTACCCGCTAAGATTCCAGCCAGGTCATGAGTGCCAGCATCGAGCCCCGGCTTGCTGGCCGGCAACCCTCCAACCGCGGTGGGGTGCCCCGGGTGAACGACCAGGCCGATGCAACACATCCGTGTCGTATCGACAAGCGCGGGTCCGCTCCGAAGCGGACCCACTGATCTTCGGTCCCCACGGGCCGAGGCATGTCAGGAGGTTCTCATGTGTTGCTGTACCGATACGCCCCGTAACGCTCGAGTTCTCGAGCTTCATTCGACAGAAAACACGTCTGAGAAAACGGAGTATCACCAGCCATGACCGATTCGACCCCCGACGTCGTCGACGCCACCGGAGCACCCACCGAGGATCCGTTCACCGATCCCGCAGCCGACTGGAGCTTCGAGACCAAGCAGATCCATTCGGGTCAGACACCGGACGGCACCACCAGGGCTCGTGCGTTGCCCATCTACCAGACCACCTCGTACACGTTCGACAACACCGATCACGCGGCCGCACTGTTCGGCCTGGCGGAACCGGGCAACATCTACACCCGCATCATCAACCCCACGCAGGACGTCGTCGAGCAGCGCATCGCCGCTCTCGAAGGGGGCGTCGCAGCGCTTCTGCTCGCGTCGGGCCAGGCGGCAGAAACGTTCGCCATTCTCAATCTCGCCGAGGCGGGCGATCACATCGTCTCGAGCCCGCGGCTCTACGGCGGCACGTACAACCTGTTCCATTACACGCTTCCCAAGCTGGGGATCACCGTCTCGTTCGTCGACGATCCGGACGATCTCGAGCAGTGGCGCGCGGCCATCACACCGTCGACCAAAGCGTTCTACGGTGAGACGATCTCCAACCCGAAGAACGACGTTCTCGATATCCCCGGCATTTCGGCGATCGCCCACGAGAACGGCATTCCGCTGATCGTCGACAACACCGTTGCGACGCCGTACCTGCTGCAGCCGCTGAAGCACGGTGCCGACATCGTGGTGCACTCGGCGACGAAGTACCTCGGCGGTCACGGCACGGCGATCGCGGGCGTCATCGTCGACGGCGGAACGTTCGACTGGACGCAGGGCCGTCACCCCAACTTCACCACCCCGGATCCGAGTTACCACGGTGTCGTCTTCGCCGATCTCGGCGCTCCGGCCTTCGCGCTGAAGGCGCGGGTGCAGTTGTTGCGCGACATCGGGGCTGCGGTGTCACCCTTCAATGCGTTCCTGATCAGCCAGGGCCTCGAGACGTTGAGTCTTCGAATCGAGCGGCACGTGGCGAACGCGCAGAAGGTGGCCACCTTCTTGGCCGGTCGCGACGACGTCGTCTCGATCAACTACGCCGGACTCGAATCGTCGCCCTGGTACGAGCGCGGGCAGCAGCTGCTCCCGAAGGGGCAGGGCGCGATCATCGCGTTCGAGCTGAAGGGAGGAGTGGACGCGGGCAAGAAGTTCGTCAACGCTCTCACTCTGCACAGTCATGTGGCTAACATCGGAGACGTGCGTTCTCTCGTCATCCATCCCGCGTCCACCACGCATTCGCAGTTGACCCCGGAAGAGCAGTTGGCCTCCGGCGTCACTCCCGGCCTCGTGCGTCTGGCCGTCGGTATAGAAGGAATCGACGACATCATCGCCGATCTCGAGGTCGGCTTCCGCGCGGCGGCGTCTTGAGCCACAGCTTGAACACAGGCGTTCGTCCGGAGGCGGTCCTTCCGTCTCCGGACGGGCGGTTGGGAACCATCGACATCGGTGGTCTCGATCTCGAGAACGGTTCCCACATTCCGCACGTGACCGTGGCGGTGCAGCGTTGGGGCGAGATGGCGGCCGATCGCAGCAACGTAGTGCTCGTCGAACATGCGTTGACCGGCGATTCCCACGTTTCGGGACCGCCGGATGCCGACCACGTACTGCCCGGTTGGTGGAACGGGATGGTCGGCCCGGGCAGCCCCATCGACACCGACGAATGGTGTGTCGTGGCCACCAACGTGCTCGGCGGATGCGGAGGCACCACCGGGCCGAGCAGCATCTCCCCCGACGGCACCCCGTACGGTTCTCGCTTCCCGGAAATTTCGATTCGCGATCAGGTGGCGACAGAGGTGGCGGTGGCCGATGTTCTGGGCATCGATCGGTTCGCCGCCGTCGTGGGCGGGTCGATGGGTGGCATGCGCACCCTCGAATGGATTGTGGGACATCCGGATCGAGTGGGTGCCGCGCTGGTGCTCGCCGTCGGTGCCCGCGCGACAGCGGACCAGATCGGGACACAAACCACCCAGATCGCTGCGATCAAGGCCGATCCGGGTTGGCTCGGCGGCAACTACCACGACACCGGCACCGCCCCGACCGCCGGACTCGGGATCGCTCGACGCATCGCGCATCTTACGTACCGAACCGAGAGCGAACTCGACATTCGGTTCGGAAACTCTCCGCAGAACGACGAGGATCCGTGGGCCGGCGGCAGGTACTCCGCGCAGAGCTACCTCGAGCATCAGGCCGCCAAACTGGTCAATCGATTCGACGCGGCGACGTACGTTCTTCTGAGCGAAGCGATGAACCGCCACGACGTGGGCCGAGGACGCGGCGGCGTTGCCGAAGCCCTTGCGTCCGTGCCGGTTCCGACCATCGTCGGGGGCGTCGATTCCGATCGCCTCTACCCGCTTCGACTGCAGAAAGAAATCGCGCGTGAGCTCCCACAGTGCCGGGGGCTCGAAGTGATCCAGTCGCGAGACGGCCACGACGGATTTCTCACCGAGGCCGATTCGGTGGCGAAGCTGCTGGCCGAGACGATGGAGCTCGCCCGCCTCGGACGGCGCTGACCCGAGTCGATCGGTCTACGTCAGTCCGTCCCCAGGGGATCGATCGACAGCGACAGAAAGACGATGGCACCGCCGACGCCTCCCAGCGCCAATACGTCGAATCCCCTGCTGCGCACCTTCAGGGTGCCGACGCGTGACTCGGGCAGGCACAGTCGCAGCAACGCTGCCACCACCGCTGCACACCCGAAGATGAACGAGCCGCGCCGCCAACGGTCGGCGAGAACCAGGACCAGCGCAGCGAGCACGATGACCGACACCACGACCATCGGTAGATTTCGAGCGAGCGCCGCTCGGAAACCCGGCACGTGATCGCCTCGCGCATCCTGTACGTCGTTCACCTCGGCTCGCTCAACTCTGGGCCGCAGCGCGTTCGGCTCGCTCCACGACATTGGACAGCAGAAACGCGCGCGTCAACGGCCCGACTCCACCGGGGTTGGGCGACAGGAAACCGGCCACCTCGGCGACGTCGTCCGCGACGTCTCCGCGCAATCCGTCCTCGGTGCGGGTGACCCCGACGTCGAGCACAGCCGCCCCGGGCTTGACCATGTCTGCGGTGATCAAACCGGGAACCCCGGCGGCCGCGATGACGATGTCGGCGCGGGAGACCTCTGCGGCAAGATCACGAGTTCCGGTGTGGCACAACGTGACAGTCGCGTTCTCCGAACGGCGGGTCAGCAGCAGTCCGATCGGCCGGCCCACCGTCACACCGCGGCCGATGACCACAGCGCGCGCCCCGTCGAGTGCGACGTCGTAGCGACGCAGCAAGTGGACGATGCCCCGCGGGGTGCACGGCAATGCGGCGTCCTTGCCCAGCACCAAGCGGCCGAGGTTGATCGGGTGCAGACCGTCGGCATCCTTGTCGGGATCGATGCGCTCGAGCGCGGCGTTCTCGTCCAGATGCTTGGGCAACGGAAGCTGCACGATGTACCCCGTGCAGTCGGGGTTGGCGTTGAGCTCGTCGATGACCGCTTCGAGATCGGACTGGGTGATATTCGCGGGAAGATCGCGTCGGATGGAAGTGATGCCCACCTTCGCGCAGTCGTTGTGCTTGCCCCGCACGTACGCGGCAGAACCCGGATCATCTCCGACGAGCACCGTCGCCAGGCCGGGAGTGATGCCCTGCTCCCGCAGCCGTGCCACACGGGCGGTGAGGTCGACGAAAATCTCGTCACGAGTCGCTTTGCCATCGAGGATCGTTGCAGTCACCGGGCCATTGTTTCAGGTTCTGTCCGCCCGGCGGCGCGCCGGGCCGATCACCGCGGTCAGCTCTCGACGATCAGACCCTGCGCAGCCGCGAAGGCCACTGCTTGCATCAGTTCGATCTTGGCCCCGCGCACCCCTGCGCCGACCCACAGGGACGCATCCACGACGGCTCCGCGCAGGTCCGACTCCTCCATTTTGGCACCGACGGTTCGTGCTCCCGCGAGATCGACGGACCGCAACACCGCTCTGCGAAGATCGGTCGAGGTCAGGTTCGCTTCCCGCATCCGACATCCGGTCAGATCGACGCCGCGCAGGTCGGCATTACCCAGCGAGGCCAACGTGAAATCGACTTCGTCGTAGGTGGCCGGCCGCATGCGGGTGTCCACGAACACCGATCCCATCAACGTCGAGTGACGGAAGACGCTGTGCTGCAGATTGGTTCGAGTGAACGTGCACGATCGAAAGGCCGAGTTGGTGTGCACCGAATCCGTGAGGTCGGTACCGGTGAAGTCGCATTCGGTGAAGACGACCGAGTCGGTTCGCACATTGCTCATGTCCGCGTCACGGAAGGTGCACCGGACGAACTGCCTGCCCGACCACTCCCGCCCGTCGAGTCGAGAATCCGAGAAATCTTCGCCGATGGTCTGTTCGTCGTCCACCTGCCCCATCCTCCCCGGGCTCGTGGTGGCAGAGTGATCCGGGTGTTTCGACTCATGTTCTTCGAGCCCCGGATTCCGCAGAACACCGGCAATGCGATTCGCCTCGTCGCCGGCACCGGATGCGAACTGCATCTCGTGGGCCCCCTCGGGTTCGACATGTCCGAACCCAAGCTCAAACGCGCGGGATTGGACTACCACGACCTCGCGTCGGTCACCGTGCACCAGGACCTGCCGTCGGCGTGGTCCGCACTGGCCCCGAAACGGGTCTTCGCCTTCACCGCGCACGCAACACGCTCCTACGCCGACGTCGCCTACCAACCCGGTGACGTCCTACTGTTCGGACCGGAACCCACCGGACTCCCCGACGACGTCTTGAACGACCCCCATGTGACCGATCAGCTGCGCATCCCGATGATCCCCGGACGACGATCACTCAACCTGGCGAACGCCGCAGCAGTGACGATGTACGAGGCCTGGCGCCAACACGACTATCAGGGCAGCGTCTGAACGATTTGCGTTCGAGTGCGCTCGACTGAACGATTCCGTGGTGCCCGGGGCACGACGGACTCTGTCGCCGTGGGGCCCGCATCGAAAGGACCGTTCGGCCCGGTGGGCATGTCTGCGTCCTTGCACGTCAAATCGATTGTGAGCGTCGACAAATCGATCTGGTCGGAACGGCGCCTGCGCTGTGAGACCCAACTATCGAGCCGCGTCCGACGGCTCGCCAGCCCTCCGATAACAATTTCCTTTCGTTCGGCGGTCGCCCGGGCATGCCGACTCGGAGCATCGCCACCCGCTTCGGAGACCGGCACCGGGCCGACAGGCAAGCCCCAATTACGAACTGACGGAACGGAATCGACCGGACTCCGTACGTAGAACCGGGCAGTACAAAGGCGGTACGAACCGGCTCGACCGTTACCGCAGGGTCCGAGAAATCGGACTTCTACGACGATTCATCTCCCGATGCCATCGGCACCGTTACACAATCTGTGTCTGCTTGCTGTCACGGACCCCCGGAGCGGGGTACCGTGTGCCGCACCGACCCGTTTCGCTCGTGAAGGAGCTTTCTGTTGTTCTCTGTTTCCCTGCCCCGTACGGTTTCTTCCAACTCCTCCTCCGCGCGAACGTTCAGTCGGTTCGGTAGTCGAATTGCCCGCACCGCAGCTATTTTCGCCATCGGATCGGGCCTGACGGCGGCCGCCTTCGCCGGCACCGCCACCGCGTCGGCGGCACCGGTCACGTGCGTGTCGCCGCCCTCGGCCAACGACATCCAGGTGAGTGACACAGCGAGCTGCGGAGCCACCTCGAACGGACCCGGAACCGCCACCGCCGGTGCCGCTGACAGCGGAACTGCCGTCAGTGTCAACGACGGGCCGGGCGCAACCAACACCTACGCCAACGGTTACGGTGTCGCGCTCGGAGCGAGCAAGAACGCGGGCACGGCATACGCGCTCGCACTCGGCGGCGGAATCGCGCACTCGTGGGCAGATGCCGGCCAGACGACCCTCGCGGTCGCAGGATGGGGATCCGGTGCCACATCCGAGGCACGCGGCGTCGACTGCGTCGGGCCGCTGTCGTTGGCACTGAACCTCACGAGCGGTCAGTTCTGCGTTCTCGGTAGCTGATTCTTCATCCGATCGAGCGGAGCCGACTACCCCGACACGGACCCGTCGAGGTAGTCGGCTCCACCTACGTAGACAGTCCGGGCGGACTTCTCGATGGGTCCGATTGCAGCCTCAGTCACAGCCGACGCGAACTCCGCAATGGTCGGGAGCGCACCCTGCGCGGTTCGCGCAGCGACTGAGTCCGGGTTACGGCGTTCGAGCAGGGTGACCACGATCGTGCCCTCGATCATGTCCCCGGACACCACGACCAATTCGATTCCCCGAGAATCCAATTCAGGAATCATCCCACGTAGTGCATCCTCCCCCGCCCGTTTGCTCGCAGCAACGGGTTCGTATTCGACGGGGACCGGTTTCTTGCCGTGAAAATGCGCCTGGTGGCTGGTGAGGAAGACGATCCGCGAGCCCGGCTCCATACGGTCGATACTCGCGCGAGCCAGCGCCACCTGCGCGTCGCGATTGATACTCATCGCGTAGTCGGGTTCTGCACCGAACTCCAGGCCACCCGAGGCATTGAGAACCAGAACGTCGATTGCGCCGAACTCGGCAACGACAACGTTCAGCATAGCGTCGATCGCGTCAGCGTCGGTGACGTCGGCACCCACAGGAAGTGCTGTGCCGCCGCCCTCCTCGATCGCGCGCACCACGGCCTCGGCTCGACGCTTCTTCTCGCGGTAGTTCACCGCGACCGCAGCACCGAGAGCACCCAACTGCAATGCAGTTTCTGCTCCGATTCCCCGAGATGCGCCGGTGATCAGCACCGTCTTTCCATCCGCCCGCCCGGTCATTCGTTCTCCACTCCTCGTACTGCTTCGCCTCCAATGCCTCTGCGAAAACCACCACAGCGTCAAAACCGCAGGCTACTGGACCGCCGTCATGCTCCCCGGCGGCGCCATCCTATGGACCTCCACCTCGAAGACCACCCGAATCACCCTGCCCGCCAACGGAACCACAGTACCCATCATCGGCAACGACCTACGACCACACATCCCCACCCAACCCAGACGATCCGGCATCATCGCCTACCCCGACCCACCCCACAACCCGACCCCCGAGCCAGAACCGACCAACGAAGAAGACGAGGAGCCGCCCTTCTGAGTATCGGTGAGCTCTTCGGTGCCTCCTCATGGCAGCCTCGCGAATTCTGGTCGCTGCCGACCGGCATACTCGATCCATGAGGTATTCACGTGCGCACACCCGCCCGAGGGCGCTGTCGTTGCACGGACGGATTCGAGTGTTGACGATGAGCCTGGCCGCGCTCGCCGTTGCGGTCAGCGCTCTGGCGATCTACCTCGTCGCAGAGCAGTCGCTTCGCTCGCAGATCATCGACCGTGTCGGCCGAAACAGCGATGCACTGATCGCCAGCGCCGCGTCGGGAGTGCCTGCCGATCTCTTCGGGTTCGGGATCGAGGACACCGAAGGAACCGCGGTCAAAGTTGCGTTGATGACCACCGATGGCACCTTGGTGTCCTCGTCCAACGGCACCTACCCCTTCACCAACTCCGATGGTGGGCTCGACGATCCGGAGAAGGCGGTCACCGAGGGCCGCACCGATCGGTCACTGCGGGAGGTTCGCGGCTACTACATATCCGCCGAGCGCACCGATTCCGGTGAGACGATCATGGTGGCCGAAGCCCTGAGCGGTACGTCACCACTGCTCGGAAAACTCACGCTTGCCCTGATCCTCGTCGGGGCGTTCCTCGTCGCCCTCGCTGGTGTGGCCGGCGCAGCCGTCGCTCGCACCGGGCTTCGTCCGGTCAGACGGTTACGCGCCGGAACGGAACGAGTGGCCAGGACGGGTGCCTTCGAGCCCATCGACGTCAACGGAGACGACGAACTGGCGTCTCTCGCCAACAGTTTCAACGAGATGCTGGCTGCGCTCTCGCGGTCGCGGGCACGACAGGGACAGTTGATAGTCGACGCAGGTGCCGAACTGATGGAACCGTTGACCGCTCTGCGCACCAACATCGATCTGTTGATGTCCCTCGACGGCCCGAATGCCCCGGTCATGCCCGACGAGCAACAGGACCGACTGCGCGTGGAAGTCATCGAACAGATGGACGTCATCATCGGACTGGTGCACGACTTGGTCGACCATGCCCGAGAGCCCGCACCGACCCAGCAGTGAGAACCCAGCAGTGGGCACCGAGCAGGGCCCGCGACTCAGGATCCGAGTCGTACACCGGTGAGAACCTCGGATGCGTCCCACAGACGTCGCGCATCGTCCATGCTGCGCAACGGCTTCCATATGGAGACCTCGGCCGGGGGACCACCGATCAGGCGTCTGGGTCCTACGAACTGGTCGCCTCGCGACAGTGTTCCCGCTGCTGCCACCACAGCCGGCTGCGCGGCGCTGTCCACGCTCCCCGCAATCCCGACGCGAGCCAGAACGCTGATCAGCCCGCGGCCGGCCGAATCCTTGGGTCGTCCCAGGCCCGGTTGAGCCGCAAGCAGATTCGTCGGGGAGATTCCGGGATGCGCCATGTTGCTGGTGATTCCCCACCCGCCGGCCCTACTGCGCGCCTCGAGCTCACGGGCGAACAGCACCACAGCGATCTTGGATTGGCTGTAGGCCTTCATGACGTCGTAGGACTGCTCCCAATCCAAGTCGTCCCAGTTGATGGCCCCCACGCGTGCCGCGATGCTGGTCTGGTGAGTGACCCGTCCTGCGCCTTCTCGGAGCAGTGGGAGCAGGCCGAGGGTGAAGGCGAAGTGACCGAGGTGGTTCGTACCGAATTGCAGCTCGAACCCGTCCTGGGTGACCTGCCGCTGCGGCGGTTGCATGACACCGGCGTTGTTGACGAGAACGTCGATCGGTCGGCCTTCCGACAAGAACTCGTCGACCGATGCGCCAACGGAGGTCAGTGACGACAGATCGAGGAGCCGAGTGCTGACCTTCGCGTTCGGCACGGATGACCGAATCGATTCGACTACCCGCTCTCCCTTGGCGGCTGAGCGCACGGGCATGACGACCTCGGCTCCCGAACGAGCGAGAGAAGTCGCAATCACCGCGCCGAGACCGTCACTCGCTCCGGTGACGACGGCACGCTTTCCAGTGAGATTCCTGATCGATGTATCTGCGATGCGGGCCATTGTGAGCTCCTCGGCTGTAGTGATCGAGCGATTTGGATGCGCTGACATCCATGGTCGTGCCACACGCCGCTCTGATCCAGGACTTGCCGATCCACTGATGAGCAGACCTCGTCAGGTCAGTACGTCAGTACCGACAACCGAGAGCAGTTCCAATCTTGCATAGCTCTCTCTGCCCGGCACGGCTGTGTACACCAGCAGTCGATGCGATTGCTCGGGGTCGAGCAGCGTCTGACAATGCAGCTCGATCTGGCCGACCGCCGGATGGATGAAGGTCTTGAACTCGGGGGGACGAACACCCACTTCGCGCCGCTCCCACAACACTCGGAATTCCTCGCTGGACGCTTGGAGTCGAGCGGCCAGTCGAGCCGCCTGCGAGTCCGGGCCGCGCAGGGTCGCGACTTCCCGTAAACCCGAGGCGTATGCCCTCGACAGCAAAGCGCGATCTTCGAGCGGATACGACTGCTGGACAGCAGGATCGGTGAACCAGCGATATCCGAGACTTCTATCCGGCCCGGTCCGGTGCGTTGCGTCTCCGGTCAAGGCTGCTGCCAGAGGCGTCTGTCGAAGGGTCTCTCCGATCTCGGAGATAATCTCGGCCGGCGTGTCGTGCAGGCGATCCATGATGCGCAACAGGCCAGGGCTGACGTGCTCGCTTGCCGCACCGCGTACCGGTGGACTCTGGCCGGCCAAGCGGAAGACGTGGTCGCGCTCGTCCAACGAAAGGTGCAGACCCTGCGCTATCGACGCGATCATCTGCTCCGATGGAGCGGGGCCTGTTCCGCGCTCGAGGCGCGCGTAGTAATCGGTCGACATGTGGCACAGGCCGGCTACTTCTTCCCGGCGCAGACCCCGCGTTCGACGCCGTTGTCCACGCGGAAGTCCGACATCCTCGGGCTGTAGCGCCTCTCGGCGCTGCTTGAGAAAAGCGGCCAATTCCGGTCTGTCGATCAACAGAACCCTCCTCTGTCGTGCGTTGCCCGCCATTGTGCTCCTTCGGTACTCGCTATTGTCGAACGATGAATGCCCCTTTGACGATCGTGACCGGCGGCAGCCGCGGAATCGGAGCCGCAGTATCTCGGCGTCTCGTGGCCGATGGGCACGACGTCGTGATCGCCTACCGCTCGGATTCTGCGACCGCCGACGCAGTGGTGAACGAACTGTCGAGCGCCGACCGAACGGTCGTCGCGATACGTGCCGACACCACTGACGAGCGGTCGGTGATCGATCTGTTCGCTGCTGCTGCCGAGATCGGCACTGTCACCGGATTGGTGAACAACGCCGGATCGGCGCGTGCAATAGGGACCCTGGCGAGCAACGACATCGAGACGATCAGGGCAGACTTGGACGTCAACCTGCTCGGCGTCCTGATCTGCTGCAAGTACGCCATACACGCGATGGCCGACCACGGCGGTGCCATCGTCAACATCTCCTCCGCGGCAGCCACCATCGGAAGTCCCGGTATGTACGTGCACTACGCCGCAGCCAAGGCCGCCGTCGACACCTTGACGGTCGGCCTGTCCAAAGAGCTTGCCGCGCAGAACATTCGTGTCAACGCCGTCGCGCCGGGAGTCATCGAGACCGAGTTTCACAAAGACCGTGAGCGACCACGGAAAATGGCGTCGAGCATCCCCCTCGGCCGCCCTGGAGTACCCGACGAGATCGCCGGCGCGGTGTCGTGGCTGTTGTCCGAGGATTCGCGCTACGCCACCGGAACGGTCGTCAGAGTCGCAGGCGGAATGTGACGGACACCCGGCATGCCGATCAGCGAGGCGGAAGTCGATGCAGCTCGACGTCTGTCAGCTCGCCGCCATCGGCAACGGCGGTGAGGTAGGTACAGAACGGCTGCCGACGCCGGTCCGTCGGCGATCCGGGGTTGAGCAGCCGTAGACCGTTGTCGGCCGTCGTATCCCACGGAATGTGACTGTGTCCGAACACGAGGACGTCGGTATCGGGGTATTCGGTCGCCATCCGGCGCTCGCGTCCTGTCGCGGCTCCGGTCTCGTGGACGACGGTGAAGCGCACGCCGCCGAGTACCACGTCGGCACGTTCGGGCATGACCGCACGCAGCTCGTCGCCGTCGTTGTTTCCCCAGCAGGCGACCAGCGAACGAGATCGCTGCGAGAGTGCCTCGAACGTCGCGAGATTCACCCAATCGCCGGCATGGATCACCACATCGGCGTCGTCGACGGCGGCCCACACCTGATCGGGCAGCACTTTCGCTCGGGTGGGCAGGTGAGTGTCCGCGATGATCAGTAGCTTCACGCCTCGATTCTGCACCGGCGTCCTGCTCGATGACGCGCGGGCAGGGCGGGAGTCCGTCAGCGAAAGTCTCTGGATCGGGACGCAACTCGCAGATCCATCAATTGCAGATGGTCTGCCACCACGGTCACCGCCCCCTCGGCATTCTGCACTTTGCCTCGAATGAGCAACGCCGGAGCGGTGATTGCGAGTTTGCGGTACTTCGCCCACAACCCCACCGAGCACACGACGTTGACCATGCCGGTTTCGTCTTCGAGGTTGATGAACGTGACGCCTCCCGCGGTCGCCGGACGTTGACGATGCGTCACTGCACCGCCGACGAGGACCCGGTCGCCATCGGGGATCTTCAGCAGCCGATTCGCGGGCACCACGCCGAGGGAATCCAGCCGATCCCGGAAGAACTGAGTGGGGTAGGAATTGGGTGACACTCCCGTTGCCCAGACATCGGCCGACGCCAGATCGAGGTCCGTCATACCCGGCAGCGCAGGCGCTTTCGTCGATGCGCCGACGCCGGGGAGCAGACCGGGCCGCTCCCCCGCGGCCGCTCCGGCAGCCCACAACGCCTCTCGACGAGTGATGCCGAAACACCCCAGCGCGCCGGCCGTGGCCAGTGCTTCCGCTTGCGCCACCGACAGTTCGACGCGTCCCGTCAGATCCAGAAACGAGGTGTACGGCCCGTGTGCGTCTCGCGCATCGACGATCTTCTGGGCAAGTGTCGTCCCGATGAACTTCACGTCCGCCAAACCCATGCGGATCTCGAGACCGTCTGCCTCGAGATTTGCATGGCCGAGGCTGGCGTTGACGTCGGCACCGTGCACGACCACGCCGTGCCGTCTGGCATCGGCCACCAGAGACTGAGGTGAGTAGAAGCCCATCGGCTGAGCACGAAGGAGACCAGCACAGAACGCCGCCGGATGGTGCAGCTTGAACCACGACGAGTAGAAGACCAACGAGGCGAAGCTCTGCGAATGGCTCTCGGGAAAGCCGAAGTTGGCGAACGCCGAGAGCTTTTCGTAGATTCGATCCGCGGCTGCACCGGTGATGCCGTGCAGATCACGCATTCCGTCGTAGAACCGTCCACGAAGCAATTCCATCTTCTCCGGAGACCGTTTCGATCCCATGGCGCGACGCAGCTGATCGGCATCGGCGGCGCTGAAGCCCGCGACGTCGATGGCCATCTGCATCAGCTGTTCCTGGAACAGCGGCACGCCGAGAGTTCGATCGAGAGCTTGCTTCAGCGACGGATGATCGAAGGTGACCGGTTCGAGTCCGTTGCGCCGCTTGACGTACGGGTGCACCGAGCCACCTTGGATGGGACCGGGACGAATCAAGGCGACCTCGACGACGAGATCGTAGAAATTACGCGGCTTGAGCCGCGGAAGAGTGGCCATCTGGGCCCGCGACTCGACCTGGAACACACCGACCGAATCGGCCCGTTGCAGCATCTCGTACACCGCATGTTCGGACAGGTCGATCGAGGCGAGGTCGATCTCGATGCCCTTGTGTTCGGCGACCAGGTCGATCATGTAATGCAGAGCCGAGAGCATCCCGAGCCCGAGCATGTCGAACTTGACCAAACCCACTGCGGCACAATCGTCTTTGTCCCATTGCAGCACACTGCGATTCTCCATCGTCGCCCATTCCACCGGGCACACGTCGGCGATCGGTCGGTCGCAGATCACCATTCCTCCCGAATGGATGCCGAGGTGACGCGGAAAGCCCTCGATCTGACGCGCGAGGTCGAGAACGGAATCGGGGATCCCGTCGCCGTCCTGATCGCCGATTCCGGACCACCGGGTGATCTGCTTGCTCCACGCGTCCTGTTGCCCCTGGGAGAACCCGAGAGCGCGAGCCATGTCTCGTACCGAGGACTTCCCGCGATAGGTGATGACGTTGGCGACCTGAGCGGCATGGGTACGGCCGTACTTGGCGTACACATGCTGAATGGCCTCTTCCCGCCGATCCGACTCGATGTCGATGTCGATGTCGGGTGGTCCGTCGCGTTCGGGTGCGAGAAACCGCTCGAACAGCAACTTGTTGGCAACCGGATCGACGTTCGTGATTCCGATGGCGTAGCAGACGGCCGAGTTCGCCGCCGAACCTCGCCCCTGGCACAGAATGTCGTGGGTCTTGCAGAAATGAACGATGTCGTGCACCACCAGGAAGTAGCCAGGAAATTCGAGCCGCTCGATGATGTCGAGCTCGTACTCCAACTGCGAATATGCAGCCGGGTTCGCCGACTGCGGGCCGTACCGCCGGGCAGCACCCTCGAACGTGAGCCCCCGCAGGTAACTGATCTCGGTGTAACCGTCGGGCACCTCGAACGGTGGGAGACGAGGCGCAATCAGTTTCAGATCGAACGTGCATTCTCGACCCAGTTCGACGGCACCGCGCACTGCACCGGGATAGTGCTCGAACAGCTCCGCCATCTCCGCCCCCGACCGCAGATGTGCACCACCCGTCGGTGCCAGCCACCCTGCCGCCTCGTCCAGACTGCTCCGGGCACGTACCGCAGCCATCGCCATGGCCAACCTTCGGCTACGTGGACTGGCGTAGTGCGCCGCCGTGGTGGCGATCATCGGCAGACCGTACCGGCGAGCCAGCGCCGCGAGAGCGTCGTTGCGCTCATCGTCGTCGGCAGTACCGTGCCTGGTGAGCTCGACGGTGACGCGCTCGGCCCCGAACCGATCGACCAGATCACGCAGCGCGAGATCGGCCGCCTCCGGCCCACCCCGCGAGAGTGCTTGGCGAACATGCCCTTTGCGACAACCGGTCAGGATCTGCCAGTGCCCTCCCGCCGATTCGGTGAGTTCGTCCACGTCGTACCGCGGCTCACCCTTGACTCCGCCGGCCAGATGCGCGGCCGCGATCCGACGCGACAGCCGCCGATACCCTTCCTGTCCACGAGCGAGCACCAGAAGATGCGTACCGTCGGGATCGGTCGCTCCGGCCCTGGACCGGTGGGTGTCGAGTGACAGCTCGGCACCGAACACTGTTCCGATGCCGAGGGCTCGTGCTGCCTCGGCGAAACGTACGACGCCGTAGAAGCCGTCGTGGTCGGTGATCGCAATGGATTCGAGTCCCAGACGCACCGCTTCCTCGACCATTTCCTCCGGCTGCGATGCTCCGTCGAGAAAGCTGAACGCAGAATGCGCATGCAGTTCTGCGTACGGTGTCGACGGCCCCACCGAATCGAGCCGGCGACCCTGGTAGGCGTCGCGTTTGCGCGACCACGCCGGGCTGTCGCCCCCATCGCCTTCGACGACCGGCTTGGGGCGCCCGGAGAGGACTCGCTCCATTTCCGACCAGGTGGGCGGCCCGTCGTTCCATCCCATCGAGTCCACCTCCTTCACACCGTCACGCAGATCGTCGAACACTTGTTCTAATGAGAACACGAGGGTCCGACACGATCAACTACAGTCGAATCGCTACTCACCCCTTCCACAGAGCCGGAGCACAGTTGTGACGCGTTGGGCATCGTTCGTCGTATCGCACAAGCGATGGGTGCTCGCCGTCGTCGTCGCGGTCGTAGCCGTCGGCGGCGTGCTGGGACTGGGCGTCTTCTCGAAACTGAGCGAGGGCGGATACGCCGACGCAGGCAGCGAATCGTCACAGGTCGCGCGGCTGGTCCAAGGCATCGGCCAACCGACCCCCGACATCGTCGCGATCTACACCGCACCCGACGGACGCACGATCGACGACATCGGACCACAGGTGCAGTCGACACTCGACGAATTCCGCAGCCGCTACACCCTCGGAAACGTGAACTCCTACTGGACCGCGGACCCGGTGACCAAGGAATTCCTGGTCTCGAAAGACCGAACCAAGGCGCTGGTGACCATCTCCCTGGGTGCGAAATCGGGAGTTACGTTCAACACGTTCGGTGAGCTACCTCCACAACTCGTCGTCCCCGGCATCGAGTCGCAATTCGCCGGCGCATCGGTCGTGGGAGTCTCGCTCAGCCAAACCCTCGAGCGAGACCTCGTGCGCTCGGAGATCATCGCCGTCCCCATCACACTTCTGCTTCTCGTCTTCATCTTCGGTGGCGTGATCGCCGCAGCGGTACCGGTGTTCGTCGGAATTCTCAGTGTGCTCAGCTCGCTGGCAATCCTGCGGGTGCTGACCGAATTCACCGAGGTGAGCTCGTTCTCGATCAACGTTGCGTCGTTGCTCGGCCTCGGCTTGGCCATTGATTACGGACTGTTCATCGTCAGTCGATTCCGCGAGGAACTCCGCACCGGGTCGTCGTCGATGGAGGCGACCGTACGTACCGTGTCCACTGCGGGCCGCACCGTCGTCTTCTCCGGACTGCTGCTGATCTGCGCGTTCGCGGGCATGCTGGTCTTCCCGCAGGCGGTGATTCGATCCCTCGGTTTCGGTGCCATGGCCGCGGTGGCCAGCGCCGCCCTGCTGTCCCTGACCGCGGTGCCCGCCCTGCTCGCCCTTCTCGGCACTCGCATCAACTCCTGGACCTGGTCGCGTACCGCCTCGGACCGCAGCGACGCACGCGCACACAAGTTCTGGGGTGGTGTCGTCACCCGAGTGATGAAGAATCCAGGAATCGTCGCCGCCGTCATCGTCGCCGGCTTGTTGATTGTCGCCACCCCGATTCTGAAGGTCTCCCTGGGGGAGGTCGACTACACCGCACTACCGAAGAACGATCCGGCACGGGCAGCCTTCGAAACCCTCGCCACCGACTTCGAGTCCACCGGCGACGGTGCCACCGTGGTGCTGCGGGGTCTCGACGGCGTCAAGCCTCAGGGCCCGCCCGTTGCGGAACTGACCGCAGCGATGAACGCCACCCCCGGCGTGGCCCGAGCCGAATTCCTCGGATCCAAGGACGATCTGGTGGCATTCCAGGCGTCCTACAGCGAACCCAGCGACGGAACGACCGAGGCTCGGTCCCAATCGAATGCGGTGACTGCCCTCCGCGCGATCACTCCACCGGACGGCACCGAAATCCTCGTCGGCGGCGGACGCGCGAACGTCGACGACGGTAATGCCGCGATAGCGAAATGGCTGCCGGTGATGATCGCGATCATGGTGATCTCGACGTTGGTCCTGCTCTTCCTGGCCTTCGGCTCGATAGTGCTGCCGATCAAAGCAGTTCTCATGGCCGGGCTGAGCCTGGCAGCGACCTTCGGAGCACTGACCTGGGTGTTCCAGGAAGGTCACGGTGCAAGCCTGCTGGGAGTGACGCCCGGTCCGCTCGAGTCGACCTTCGTCGTACTCATCCTCGCAGTCATCTTCGGCCTGTCGACCGACTACGAAGTGTTCTTGATGTCTCGGATGGTCGAAGCGCGCTCGGCAGGTGCTTCCACCGAGGAGGCCGTCATTTTCGGAGCCCAGCGCACCGGACGCATCGTCACTGCCGCGGCCCTGATCCTGATCGTCGTCACCGGAGCGTTCACGATCTCGGGCCTGTCGATCATGAAGTTCCTCGGCTTCGGCGTGATTCTGGCGCTGATCATCGACGCCACCATCATCCGCATGCTGCTGGTGCCCTCCTTGGTCAAGCTCATGGGCGAAGCCAACTGGTGGGCCCCGGCGTGGATGAAGAAAGTGCACGAGAAGGCCGGTATGGGGCACTAGCCGTCAAACTTACCGAGGAGTAAGGTCGCCTCGCATGGCGAGCTACATCGTGACCGGCGGTACCGGGTTTCTGGGTAAGAACGTGCTGCCCCGACTTCTCGGACGTGATGCGGACGCCATCGTCCATGTACTCGTTCGACCGCAATCGGTCGCTCGACTCGAGAAGCTGGCCGACGAGCTGGACGGCGGCGACAGAATCCGCCCACTGATCGGCGATCTCGTCGAACCCGGGCTCGGCCTGAAAGACGTTCCGGCCGACGTCGATCACATTCTGCATCTCGGTGCCGTCTACGACCTCACGGCGGGAGACGAGCAAACCCCGACCAATGTCGCCGGAACGGCGTCGGTGGTCGAACTGGCGAAAAGGACCGGCGCTCGTCTGCACCACATCTCGTCGATCGCAGTGGCAGGTGACTACCGAGGGACGTTCTCCGAGAACGATTTCGACAAGGGGCAGAACTTTCCGACGGCGTATCACCGCACCAAGTTCGAGTCCGAGAAACTGGTTCGCGGCAGCTCCGCAGACTGGCGGGTGTACCGCCCTGCTGCCGTGGTCGGGCACTCCGAGACCGGCGCGACAGACAAGATCGATGGCCCGTACTACTTCTTTCCACTGTTCGCCGAGCTGGCGAAACTGCCGGCGGTCCTGCCGATCACGGTACCCAAGATCGGACACACCAACCTGGTTCCGGTCGACTACGTCGCGGACGCCATTGTGGAACTGGTTCACCGAGACACCCCGTCCGGCAGCGTTTTTCACCTGGTGAATCCGGAACCTCAGTCGATGGCCGAGGTGTACTCCGCATTCTCTTCGGCTGCCGGATCCCGCGCCAGAATCGTCGACATCCCAGGGAAGCTGGTTGCCCCCGTGGTGTCACCCACATCCGCAGCGGTTCGGAAACAACGCAACGCTGCGCTTCGCGATCTGGGCGTGCCGCCGGTGATGCTCGATCATCTGACTCTGCCGACCGTCTTCGAGTCCGCAACGACACAGAAAGCATTGCAGGGCAGCTCCATCGCACCGCCGCCACTGCGGACGTACGCCGACCGCCTGTGGCAATACTGGATGGAGAATCTCGACCCCAAACGCAACCGCCGAGACGATCCACGCGGTCCGCTGTTCGGCCGTCACATCGTCATCACCGGCGGGTCCTCCGGTATCGGCAGGGCCAGCGCCGAGGCCGCTGCACGAAAAGGAGCGGTGGTCATCGTGCTCGCGCGCGGCCAAGATCAGTTGGACGAGGTCGTCCAGCAGATTCGCGCCGACGGCCATGTCGCTCATGGGTATTCGTGCGATGTCACCGACAGCGAGTCGGTCGAACGAACAGTGAAAGCGATACTGCACGACCACGGGCATGTGGACATGCTCGTCAACAGCGCGGGCCGATCCATTCGCCGCGCGCTCTACCGTTCCACCGACCGACTGCACGACTACGAACGCACCATGGCCGTCAACTACTTCGGAGCGATTCGTGTGGTGTTGGCGCTACTGCCGCACATGCGCGAACGCAGCTTCGGGCATGTGGTCAACATCTCCAGCGCTGCAGTACTGGGGCACCCTCCTCGGTTCTCGGCGTACGTGGCGAGCAAGGCAGCACTCGACGGTTTCACCGATGTTGCTGCAGCAGAGACGCTCTCGGACGGAATCACCTACACGACCATTCACATGCCGCTGGTGGACACCCCGATGATCACCCCGACGGGCGACAAGAACGTCGGCACCGTCTTCTCACCGGAGAAGGCAGCCGCGATCGTCATCCGCGCGTTGAGCGACAAGCCGAAGCGAATCGACACCCCGCTGGGAACACTCGGACAGTTCGGGGCCATCTTCAGCCCCAAGGGCAAAGATCGCACGATGCATCAGCACTACCGAAAATTCGCCGAGTCGGCCGCCGCCAAGGGCGAAACGCCGGTACCCGTCGAAGACGGGAAAGTGCCCTATCGGGTTCGGCCGTACGACCCGTCGACCCCCAGCGCGCGTATCGGCAAGGTCGTCCGCCGCATCGGCAGGTTGGTACCCGGCACCAGTTGGTGACGTGCACGTCAGGGGGCCACGGCAGTCCACAGGGTCCAGCGATCGCGTTCGATCAACTCACCTTCGGCCAGGCGAGCACGTAGATACTCGACCAACTCCGTAAGTTCGACGTCGGAGAGTTCGTGCAGGATCGAGCGGCCTGTTCTGCCCGCGATTTCGTCGAGGTATTCGTCCTGGCCGGAGTAGCGGCGACGGGTTTCCCAGAGTTGCTGCGTAGCGACATCGACGAATCCAGCTCGGGACAACGCGCCACGGACATCGTCGACGCCATGCCGTCGTCGAAGTTCGATGTCCATCAGCCGTGGAAAGGCGTCGAAAAAATAGCCGCGCGGGTTGGTTGCGGAGCCGGACAGCCCGGCGTCCTCGGCCGTGCGGTCCTGGATGATCACCGTCCCACCCGGTCGTAGAAGCCGAGCAGACTCGAGCGCCACTGTGTAGGCGTCGGACAGATGGTGAACGAGGGCGCGAGCGAACACGATGTCGGCTTGTCCGTTGGGCAAGCCGGTGTGCTCGGCACCAGCGCAGACGAATTCGATGTCTTCGGGCGACGAGCGTCGGGCCGATTCGAGTATCGGCGGACTCGAATCGATCGCCGTCACACTCGCCCCCATAGAACGCCATGCCCGCGCATAGGTTCCGCCGCCGCACCCGAGATCGACCACGTGCGATCCGACCGGATCGACGATACGGACGACGGCGTCGCTCCAAGATGAGTCGGCCTCACGGTTCGAGTAGGTGTTGTTGTTGCGCGGATCACGAAAGTCGATAGGCATGTGAACGAGTACAGCGATCCACACCGAGGGCGTCCACCATTTAGTGTGGGGCTACATGTTGGCTCTGCATCTTCGGGCCGCCGACTTGGCGGACACGTCACTGACCGTCTCGCCTCTGTTCGAGACGGTCCTGAGCCTGCGCACATGGACCGCTCCGAACCGGCACCCACTGCACGAGCCCTGGCGACGACGCGTCCGAACGGCGTGGCAGCAGTGTGACACCGAGAT
The DNA here is from genome assembly GCF_002259025.1 of Rhodococcus sp. 05-2255-1e. Lineage (NCBI taxonomy): Bacteria > Bacillati > Actinomycetota > Actinomycetes > Mycobacteriales > Nocardiaceae > Rhodococcus > Rhodococcus sp. 05-2255-1e. The sequence continues at coordinate 574,288 of NZ_NOZE01000013.1, forward strand.
GCTGACGGCGCTGGTCTCTCCCGATGGGAGGATCCCGGATTTCCTCGCACCCCGACCGCCCACCCAGTCGCCGGCTTTCGACGACGAGATCGCTGTTGTCGGGGCAACACCGGCAACGGAGATGCGACGCGATATCGCGGCCGCCTTCTCCGCTGAGATTCCTGCGGTCCTCGTCGGTCCGGCCCGAGCGGTGCGCACCCGTGCAGTCCATGCGCTCTCGTACTACTGGGCAACGTGCCTCGAACCCGACTGGTCCAGGATCCGAGCAGTATTGGATGGCGATCTGGACTACCGCGCGCAACAGCTTTCGCACTTCGGGGCACGAAAGATGTTCGAGCATCTCGATTCTCGTGTCCGATGGGACGATGGCGTGCTGTGGGTCGACAGGCTAGAGGACCAGGTGTGGGTCGACGTCGATGGACGTGGACTTCCTCTCATTCCGTCGGTGTTCGTGCACGGCGCGATCACGCAGACGAGCCCGACGCGAGCTCCCTCCCTGGTGTATCCGGCCCGCGGGCGAGGCGCAGTGTGGGACATGGGGCGGACAGCTCCGAACCGGGCGCTGACCAATCTTCTCGGCACCCAACGTGCAACGATTCTCACGCTGCTCGATGCGCCCACCACCACCGGGGAACTCGCTGCGGCACTGGCCGTCTCACCCAGCGCAGCGAGCCAGCATCTTCGCGTTCTGCGCGAAGCAGCGGTGGTGCGACGCGTCAGACATGGACGATCGGTGCTGTACGTACGCACTTCGCTGGGGGACGAGTTGCTCGGGCGGAGTCGATAGACCGCCCACCGTCACGCTGTCAGCCGGTGATTCACCGCGCTGACATCGCATCACTCGATCATGGAGTGGGCGGTCTGGGTGATGTTCCTTTACGGGTCCACGTCTGCGAAGCTGTCACGCGTGATCGCCGAGAAGCTGCCGTTGTTCGTGACCGATCGTGCGGCCGCTGCTGTTCTGGCGGCAGCATTCACCGGCTTCGTGTGGTCGGAATACAAGATGGGAATGCGGAAGCCGCGGGCCGGCTCTTCGAATCGAGACAATGGTTCCGGTCGCGCCGTCGGCCGCGGCCTTGTGCTCTCGTATGGCGGAGGCCTTCTCCTGAGCGTGATCTCGCCTGCCACTGTATGCACCCGCCACCGACGAGCGGTCTTCCTGACAGGATTGGCCACGGCAGCCCTCGGGCAGACACTTCGGGTCTCGGCAGCTCGCACACTCGGAGAGTCCTTCACCTTCGTGGTCCACACACACCCTGATCAACTCGTGGTTCGGACGGGCCCGTATCGGTTCATTCGCCACCCGTCGTATACCGGCGCACTGATCTGTGCGCTCGGTTTCTGTATTGCGTACGGGAACTGTCTTTCTCCCGCCATGGTGGCATTTCTGGCCGGAGGATACGTACGCAGAATCCCATCGGAGGAGAAGGCCATGCTCGAGGGATTGGGAGACGCGTACGCCGACTACATGGCACGCTCGAAACGATTGGTGCCCTTCGTTTTCTAGCCTGGTTTTTCCTCAGCGCAACAGAGCTCTTGCCCACACTCGCAGAAATCCCTGACTCAGGTATGTCAATGAGCCGATGGCCAGCACCCATTTGGCGGTGCTGACCACGGTGGTGGCTCGGACAACGGTGTCGGAGATCTGTTCTCGGTTGTCCACCAGTATCAGCCCGACGATGTTTTCGATGTAGTCACCGGCAGCGGAGGCCACGGGAGCGACGGCCAATGCCGTCGTTACTGCAGGGCTCAGCGGAGTCTTCGCAGCCAAGCTCCTCGCACCCGCACGCAGTGCGATGGCATAGATGGCCGGGTGGACGAAGTCGGGCAGATAATGACTGCGAAAGCGGGCGATCTCCGTCTCGTCCATGCTCGCCAGAATCTGCCGGTACCGCTGTTCGGACCAGGCCGTCTGCACGGCAAGCACTTTCGGTGCCGCGGGCCCGAGCAACCGGGCGATATTGGCCTGGGAGACGACGAACAACGCCGACCATCCCAGTAGCTTCCGATCCAGCACAGTCAGCGACATGAGAGCAGATTACTGTGTCAGAAATGGACGAACTACCGCTTCGAAGGCTGAGTAGCCATCGCGGTGGATGCTGTGTCCGGTCCTGAATGCCTCCACTCGACAGTTCGGAATGCTCGCTACCATCGCGTCGAGCCGAACCGGATCGACCATGCCGCCCGGACCTCCACGAAGTACCAACGTCGGAGCAGTGATGTCGGCCAACGACTCCCACCACCGCGGGTTCGGCCGACGGAACTGCTCGAGAGCAGTGGCGGTCATCGATCGATCGAACGCGAGTACCGCACGGGGATGCAGAACAACGCTGGTCGCCGCATGCCAGAGTTCGGTGACCGACGGCATCCGACCGGTCAGGGTCGGCGGGGCGTCCCCCGGCCTGATCGGTATCGGAAGTTCTTCGAGAACCAGACGGCGAACGAGAGACGGACGACGCTGCGCCACGAGCGAGACCGCGTATCCACCGAGTGAATGCCCGACGAGATCGACTTCGGTGAGCCCGAGGTGATCGATCAGGGCGAGGAGATCACCGCCGAACATGTCGAACTCGTACGTGGGCGTGTGGGCACTCTTGCCGTGCCCGCGCAGATCTACGGTGATCACCCGGCGACCGTGCGCGGTCAGAGCCCGAGCGAAGCGATCCCAGGTTCCGCTGTCTCCGCCCATGCCGTGCACCAGCATCACCGGTGCCGCACTCGTGTGTTCCAGCGGCGCGAACGAGCGATACGCGATGTCGACGCCATCGAGGTCGACCGTCTCGGACATCATCTGCATTTCCCCGACGGTAGCGGTTCCTACTCGTAGATTCCTTCCACCCGCCACAGACCGTCGTCGAACACCAGCAGCAACGCCCTCTCGTCGTCGAGCACCACCTGTGCCCGCGCCGTCGGCCCCGTCGATCCTTGCCCGCTGTCCCACCACCGTTCGTCGACGGGCCACGGCCCGGCCAGGCCCGTCAACTCCCATTCCTTGGTCCCCCACCGCAATCTCTTGGGCGGCGCATCGAACACACCGCGGTCGGTGACGCCGATTCCCGAACCCGCTCGATTCATCAGCGTCACTGCCGGGCGTGTCTCGATCACCGCCGCCGGTGCCGGCTCGGGTAGTCGGCCCGGCCACGGGGCCGATGGATCGGACAGCGGCACCAGCTCGTCTCCCAGTGGACGCAACGTGATCCGCTCGGCCGGCCCGCGTCCACCGCTGAGAACACCCCCGAGCACCGATTCGCCACCGAGCAGACCCTGAACGCGTACCAACGCCCGACGCGCCCTGTCGTCCTCGTCACCGACACTGCCCCACAAGCCCAGCTGCAACTCCCCCGCTGCCACCACTTCGATCGGCTCGAGGCGCAGGACGGTGATCGCCGACGTCGGCTTGTTCTCGCTGCGTCCGGTGATCCAGCCGTCGAGTTGCCACCGCACGCGATCGGCCGTGCCCTCCGGCGTCAACGGCTCGGCGCACCGCCAGATTCGCGACAGATTCTCACCGTTGCCGGTACTGGCGTGCACCAGCAACCGAGTGCACGCAACAGCAGCCGCGGCAAGCTTGGTGTGCAGCTGCTCGGCCAATGCGCGCCCGGCGAACGCGGCTGCATCCACCCGGTCGATCGGCGGATCGCACAGATACTCCACATCCAGGTCGGGAGGCAGAGCACGGGCAGACGGCGGCCTTTCGGGCTCACCGCGGGCACTGCGATGCGCCAGCACGGCATCGGTACCGAATCGCGATGCCACATCCGACGGAGACAGGGCAGCGAAGTCCCCGATTCTGCGTAAACCCAAGCGGTGCAACAGATCCACCAGTTCACCACGATCGGCCGCGGCCATACTGGGCTCCGCCGAGAGTTCGGCGATCGGTAACGGCGAAAGAAACCCGGCACCACCACCGCGCGGCACCACCTGTGCGTACCGCGCGGCGACGACTGCGGTGGACAACTCGTCGGCAATCCCGATCTGACATTCGACACCGGCAGCCGACGCTTCGTCGATCAACCGCTCCGCGGCGCGATGCTCGGTACCGAAGTACCGTCCGACACCACGCGCTGCAAGAACCAACAGGCCCGGCCGCAGCACTTCGACGCCGGGGGCGATGGCCGCGACAGCCGAGACCACGGGCTCGAACAGGCGTGCATCACGATCGGTATCGGCAACGGCCACATGCACGTCGGGGCACCGCGCCTGCGCCTCCCGGCGACGTAGGCCACGCTTGATGCCCGACGCCCGTGCCGTGGCCGAGCAGGCGACGACCCGGTTGGCCGACGTGACGACCACCGGGTGCGTCGCCGGTAGATCGGCCTGAGCTGCTGCGGCGACGGCAGGCCAGTCGGGACACCACAGCGCCAGAACACGGTTGGACTGGCCGGTACTCATGTCGAGACCGCGATCGACAACGGATTCGACTCCTGCTGTTCGGCATGCCATTCGATGCGGCCGTTCTCCGCACGCAAGTCGAATCGAACCGTACGAGGACGCATCGCTTTGCCCCGCGCGCACACCGACAATCGAACCCCACGCAGCCGGCCACGCCCCAGCTCACGGCCTGTGCCGAGGCCGTCGTAACCGTGCACCGACGCGTCGAGTCGTAGCTCGGCTCCGTCCCAGTGCCCGTCGGTCACCACCAACGTCGACCCTTTACTGCGGGCGCGCGCGACCACTGCTCTGGCCCGAGTCGGTGGTACCGACATGCCACCGAGGCCGAGGACGACGAGATCGACGCCGTCGAGCAGGATCGCCGCCACTTCCACCGGGTCGGGGCCGGGATCGGGAATCAGAGCCAACTTGCTCAGTTGCGCGCCCATCTCCACCGCAGCCAGCAGCCCGAAGCGGGGCTGGCCTATGACTGCGACATGGCCACCGGCACCGGTCACCGCGGCCACCAACCCGATCAACAACGAACCGGCACCGGACACCGAGGCCACCGTTCCGCGCACCAGACCACCGTGCGGAAGAACCTCCATCAGCGCCGACGGCACCGGAAGAACAGGTCGCCTACGGGTCGGTACCGACACCTGCTCCGAGCCGTCGACGGCGTCGGATTCGGGGTCGGAATCGGGGTCGGTAGGGCGGGGACGAACGGGAGCAGAATTCTCGATGCGCACCGAGGCCGTTTCACCGCGAGACGGTACGGCAGCCATCCGGCTGCGCAGCAGCGCCACCCGCTCGGGAAGCGACAACCCGTCGAGCGCATCCGGCGGTACGGAAGCCTGTGCTGCAGCCTCGGAAACAGACATGTCACTCCCCTTCACTGCATGAAAAATCGAGCCGAAACACCGGTGTTCGACGGACGCGGGAAGTGACGTATTCGAACACAATTTCGATCTGCACTCAGTAAAGCCGTTCGGACGGCAACTCGTCAAGGCGATGCCGTAGCCCCTGGTAGAGGCGGTAGTACCGCTGCTGCGGGCACACCGCGGCATCGTCCACTAACCTGTGGACGTGACCGATCAGCAGCGTGTTCGACGGGGAGTCGGGCCCGACTACCTCCTCGCCGGCAGATACCGTCTCGCCGGCAAGCTCGGCGGTGGCGGCATGGGCGCGGTCTGGCTCGCCACCGACACCCTTCTGCACCGGCAGGTGGCCGTCAAACAGGTCACCTCCACCACCCGATTGACCCCGGAACAGGCAGTGGACGTGCGCAACCGGGCCATGCGCGAAGGACGGATCGCGGCCCGCCTGTCGAGCCCCCACGCCATCGCGATGCACGACGTCGCTCTCGTCGACGGCGAGCCGTGGTTGATCATGGAATACCTGTCCTCACGCAGCCTCGCGCAGGCGCTCGGCGTCACCGACTCACTACCACCGTTCGAGGTCGCTCAGATCGGTGCGCAGATCGCCGACGCCCTGACCGAAGCACACGACGCCGGAATCGTGCATCGCGACATCAAGCCGGGCAACATTCTGATCGCCGACCGCGGCAAGGATCTGGGCATCGTCAAGATCAGCGATTTCGGCATCTCGCGAGCCAAGGGCGACGTGGAGGAAGCCGACGACAGCGTCATCACCGGCACCCCCGCATACTTCGCCCCCGAGGTCGCGCGCGGCCAGGACCCCACTGCGGCCAGCGATGTGTTCTCCCTCGGCGCCACGTTGTACACCGCAATGGAAGGTGCGCCGCCCTTCGGCATCGATCACGATTCGATTGCGCTCCTGCACCGAGTTGCCAAGGGGCAGATCATCTCTCCCACTCGCAGCGGAGACCTCACCGGCCCACTACTGCACATGCTCGAGCCCGATCCGGCTCGACGTCCCACCATGGCGCAGGCCCGTGACGAGATCATTCTTGCCGCAATAAGCAAGCGCGGCACCATCTCTCAGTTGCGCGGAGTACCTCTGACCTCAGCGGACGGCGTCGTACCCGCCTGGGCGAGACGATCGACTCCCGTCTCGGAATCTCGTCGACCGTCCCGAGAATTCGGACGCACCATCGCCGGTCTGCCCGCCGTGCAACCGGGTGAGAGCCGAACGAATCCGACTCCCTCCTCGTACTCACCGCCGCCGTTCGACCTGCCGAAGAAGAAAAAGAACCCGGTCCAGGACGCAATCATGCGCATCGAGGACGTTATCGGCGACCGGACGTCCATCCCGGCGACGGCCATCCTCGCCGGACTCGTCGTGGTCGTGATTCTTCTGGTCCTGGCGATCGCCCTTTTGTTCTGACCGCTGCAGCCGTTCCCGTCAGCGCGCCTCGTACACGATGATCGCGATCTGAACCCTGTTGCTGCACTTCAGTTTCGCCAGTATTCGAGAGACGTAGGTCTTCGCGGTTGCCACACTCATGTACAGTTCCGAGCTGATTTCTGCGTTGGACTTTCCCGATCCGACGGAGACCGCCACCTCCCGTTCGCGGTCGGTCAGAGAATCGAGCATCTTCCGCGCACGCACCGTTGCGGAATCATCAGATCGAGCGTCCTGCTCGCGCCAATGGGCAACCAAGCGGCCGAGGGCCGTCGGCGACAGCATCGACTCCCCGGTTCCGACGCGATGCACCGCATCGATGATGTCCCGTGGTGGCGTGTCCTTGAGCAGGAACCCGTTGGCTCCCGCCCGCAACGCCCGCAGCAGATACTCGTCGGTGTCGAACGTTGTCAGTACCACGATTGCCGTCGTATCGCCTTCTGCGCGAAGCATTTCAGTGGCCGCAAGACCGTCCACCACCGGCATCCGAACATCCATCAGAACCACGTCCGGCGACAACGCATGCACTGCGTCGATGCCGACGCGTCCATCGGACGCCTCACCGACCACTCTGATACCAGGATCCGAATTCAGGATCATCGACAATCCCGCCCGAACCAACGCATCGTCGTCGACCAACAACACCTCGAGGACACTGTCTGCTTCGCGACATTCGGTCAGTTCGGGCACGGCAACCACGCCTCCAGACGGTAGACCACTCCACTGGCGCTTCGCGCGATTCCGTACTCGATTCGCCCGCCGGCCAGCTCGACCCGTTCGGTGATACCGATCATTCCCGATCGAGAACCCGGCACTGTTGCGGGCCTTCCTGCACTGATGCCGTTTTCGAGCCATACTCGAATTTCATTGCCCACCGGTGCAATTCCGCAGAACACTGGCAGCCCTGGCGCATGTTTTCTGGCGTTGGTCAGACCTTCTTGAATCACGCGGTGGATGGTGCGAGAAGCAGAGGCAGGTAGGGAGAAGTCCGCGGGCAACTCCTCGACGAACGTCACCTGTGTACCCGCCTTTTCCGAGTCCTCGATCAAGTCGGCGATATCGGCCACACCCGATTGTGGGCGTGCAGAGCTGACTTCGCCCGAGCGCAATACCCCCAGTATCTCGCGTAGATCCTCGAGGGCGCCGTGTGCATTGGACCTGATGGTGCTCGCCAGCGCTTCGACCTCGCGCGCACCCACGTCCGGCCGGACCTCCAGTGCACCGGCATGGAGACTGACCAGCGAAATCCGATGTGCCAGTGCGTCGTGCATCTCACGCGCGATCCGCTCTCGTTCGAGTCCGCGAACGGTCTCGGCCAGCAGGTTCGACTCCGACTCGGCCCGCGCGGCCCGCTCCCGTAACGAAGCGATCACTTCGCGCCGAGACTTGACGACGATGCCCCACGCCGCCGGGATGCTCAGAAAGGCCAAGCTGGTTGTTGCGATGTAGAGAACAGACTGCTCGACCCACAGCGTCGTCCAGATCATCGATCCCAGCACGTGCAGAACCACCACCGAAGCGGTGACCCGCCACGACTTTCTCGACGCGACGGTGTACACGGCAACCAGCTCCGCTCCACCCACTGCGTCGGTGAGAACTGCGCTCACCGCCAGTGCCACAGCGATCTCGATCGGCCACCGGCGCCGCCACCACACCAACACCGAACCGAGCACACCCACGACAATCGACACGACCGTTCGGGTGGTGGTCATTCCCTCGGTGCCTACAGCCACCGGCAGCACCAAAAACAGCGCGAACACGACGGCCGCGACGTCCCATGCACGTTCCCGATGCCTCCGAAGCAGGGTCATGCTCGTACCGTCATGATCGAACCAGGGGACGCCAGTACTGGCGGGTCTTCTTGTCACGAACCACTACGCCGAGTCGGTCCAGTTCCGAACGTAATTCGCGAGCGTCGGAGCCGGCCTTCTTCTTCAACGCCATGTCCCGAGCCTTCAACACCGCATTCACCTCCGGTCCCAGAACTGGTGTTTCTGGCACCCACAGGTGATACAGGTCGTCATAGGGATCACCGGAAACAACCGAGTACCCCCGCTCGGCAAACGCCGCTTCGATCGCATCGCGTTTCTCCTCGGTCGGCACTCGCGCCAGCTGGCGCGAGGCGTCGTCGAGCAGTACCAATTCCTTGCCGTCGACGAACACCGTCCCGACCTGCGATCTGGACACCGTGACGGTTTCTCCCTTCTCGGTGATGCGTACCTGCGCCTCCGACACCGCCACCCGCGCTGTGTCGTAGAACGCGGCGGCCACCAGCGCCAGCCCCAGCAGGGCTCCCACGCCAATGCACACGTATCGCACCCACCACTGCGTCCAGGAAGCGATCAGCTCCAGCGGGCCTTGGAACGGTATCCACGCGAGCGATGCTCCCCACTCCGCAACATAGGGCACCGCGAATCCCATCAACCCACCGATAATCAAGGCACTTGCGATCAGGAAGAACCGATCACCGCGGGAGAACCACAGCACTGCCGGCCGCGTCTCCCCGAGCCTCTTGTCGTCCATATGCTCACGGTATCGAGTGCGAGAGCTGGTACCCAGTCATCGAAAGTCGACACTTCGCCGACAGTCGACGACAGGAAGTACTCGATCAGCCGAGAACCGGCATCACCAACGTCGTCAGAGCGCCGTCGACCGCGGAACGCACCAGCATCGGTTGATCCGGTGCAGCGATATCGAGCATCAGATCCGGTCCGACGGCCGATGCAACGGCGGCCTGCAGAACGGCCGCATCGAAGAACACAACGCTCTGTGAACCGGTCACCCGTGCAGGAACCGGAACACCATCGACCGAGAAACCGTCGGGCCCGGCCTCGATACGCAGGGTACTGCCGTCGACGGGAACGAAATCTCGTTGCAGCACAACCCTCGTCACGGTCGGAGCCAGACCGTCCATCATCGTGCGCCAGTCGGGGAATTCACCGTCGACCGTGTTCACCGGCACCCGAGAACCGTCGGAGTCGATCACCATCGACTCCTCGGTTCGCGTCAGCACGAGGGCGCCCGACGCGGGGACGGCCTCGAGAGATCCGACGGCTACGATTCGCGACCACGGTAGGCCGGGCGAGCACTGCGCGACGAGACTGCGCGTGGACAATCGATACCGATCCGTCGCGGTGAGGGTGACACTGCTTCCGTCCACCTCGATCAGTACGCCCTGCAGTACCGGAAATTCTTGGCTCACCCCGGCCGCCGACGAAACCTGCGCCATCGCCGAGGCCAAATCCTCGGCTGATACCGTTGCCGTGCAGTATTTTTCGTCGAACAACCGGCGAATCGACACTGCTGCCTCGGCTGCCGCCCGCGCCTGTGCAGCCAGAGCTTCGACGTGTCGATCCACGATTTCGATGGCGTTAGTTCCATCGCCGTCGAGGGCAGCGGCAACCTTGTCGAGTGGCAACCCGATCTCGCGCAGCTGGCGAATGATGTTCGCCCGCTTCGATTGTGCGCGGGTGTAGTAGCGATAGCCCGATTGTGCATCGATGGACGCCGGGGCCAGCAACCCGCAGTCGTCGTAGAACCGCAGGGCGCTGGGGGTCAGCCCGCTCTCGCGCGCGAACACACCGATGGTCAGGAATTCTTCGTCCGAATCAGTCATGCCGAAATTCTGAAGCTTCGCGTCGGTCGAAGGTCAAGCCCAACGCAGACGGCCTAATCGATTCGACGCTTGTGCGCCCACCGCGTCAGTGCATTCCTGTTCGATTGTTGGGTCTTCCGAAGAACATTGGACGCGTGCGTTTCGACGGTTTTGACCGAGATGAACAGATCCTCGGCGATCTCGCGATACGTGTAGCCGCGCGCCAGCAACCTCAGCACTTCGAGTTCACGGGGCGTCAAAGAATCCAATTCCGGATCCAACGGCGGCTCGGGAGCTGCGCTGCGGCCGGTGAACGAGTCGAGGACGAAGCCGGCCAGACGCGGGCTGAACACCGCGTCTCCCCCGGCTACGCGTCGGACGGAATCGGCCAGTTCCGAGCCGGAGATGGTCTTGGTGACATACCCCCTCGCGCCGGCCCGGATGACGGCGATGACGTCCTCCGCTGCGTCGGACACGCTGAGCGCCAAGCACACCGGGCCCTCGGCGATTCGGTTGAGCACGGCCACTCCACCACCGTCGGGCATGTGCACGTCCAGGAGCACCACGTCGGGCTTGGTGGAATCGATCCCCGACACCGCCTCGGCGACCCCGCCTGCTTCCCCGACGACGTCGATGTCCGCCTCACGGCCCAGTTCGGCGCGTACTCCCGAGCGAAACACCGCGTGGTCGTCGACCAGAAAAACGCGGAAAGGGTCGGTCACGTCGGCTGCTCCTGATGGTTGGATTCGGATTCGGTGGTCACTGCCCCGCCGTTGCGTGGCATGAAGATTCGTACTTCGGTTCCCTTACCGACTGTGGACCGCACCTGTACGGAACCGCCGCGGCGTTCGATTCGTCCACGGATGGACTTGGCCAGTCCCTGTCGGTCCTCGGGCACCGCGGACTCGTCGAAGCCCGTACCGCGATCGCGGACGAACACACTGACCTGCTCGGGTTCGGTTTCGGCGAACAGATCGATGTTGGTCTCACCGGAATGCTTGGCCGCGTTGACCAGAGCTTCACGAGTGGCCCCCAGCAGCGCGGTGAAGCTCTCTCGCGACAGCCCCGATTCGACGTCGTCCGGCAACAGATGCACGTCCCCGACCGTGATGGGACGGACCGTCACGCCGTGTTGATCCTCGACCTCGCCGGAGATGGTCTTGAGCGCATCGGCCAAGCTCGAATTGTCTGTGTCGCCGCCGTCGAACAACCACTTGCGCAGTTCTCGCTCCTGCCCACGCGCCAGCCGCATGACCTCCTGCGGCCGATCCGCCTGCTTCTGAATGAGCGCCAACGTCTGCAGCACCGAATCGTGCAGATGCGACGCAATCTCTTCACGTTCGTCGTTTCGGATACGCGCCGATCGCTCGGCCCCGAGCGCACGCCAGGTCCGCAACCAGATCGGCACCGTCAACAGACCGACACCGACGAGGGTGACCACCACGGCCAACAGGGACGACCGAAGCGACGCGAGATCGACGCGGGCCAACACCACCACGGCCAGGCCCAGGACGATCAACGTCGCGCCGCCGACGACACGAGCCCAGCTGAGCACGGTCGGTTGCTTGGGCAGCCCCAGCGCCGTCCGCGGCCCCTCGGCATCGAATTCGCGCCACACCAGTGCAGCACCGACGACGACCACGACGACCGGCACGACAACCGATGCCGCAGTACCACTGAGCAACCAGGCCAGCCCGACGGCGAGTCCGAGGCCGATGGCGGCCAGTCCCAATGCTCGTTGCCGCTCGGTAGCGCTCGGACGTACCGTGTCGTCACCGACCGGGGTGAACATCCAAATCAGGCCGTACGCAACGATCCCTGCACCGGCGGACGCCGCGAGCAACGCGAACGCCACCCGGATCTTGAACACGTCGACACCCAGATGATCGGCGAGTCCGCCCGCGACGCCGCCGACGATACGACCGCCGCCGCGGCGCCGATACGGTGCGGGGGCCGACCGTTCCAACGCTGCACGAGAAGCCGAACCCGACGCAACGACAGGGTGCGGCGGGAGCGGACGGGTCGACGGCGCAGCACCGGGCGCGGCGGACGCGCCGACGGCGGCGTCAACGGCTGGATTGTCGACAGGGTGCACGCCCACGATCCTGGCACGGCCGAGGGCGGTACCGCATCAGGGTTCGCCCTGATCTTTCGCCCTTGCAACAGACCCGGGTGCAAGTCCGGGGTACGAGATCAGGGGAATCCCTGATGTGTTCCGAGGTTCGAGCCGACACGATGGTCATCATGAACAACGTGACCGTCTCGGATCAGCTACAGCAGATGTGGCGCACCCGTCCGCACCGCTTGCCGCAACGCGGACACGTGGCGGGTGTAGCAGCCGGTATCGGCTACCGATACGACGTCGACCCCGTACTGATCCGGGTCGCATTCGTCGTGTCCACCCTCTTCGGCGGCACCGGAATCGTGCTGTACCTGGCGGCGTGGCTGGTCCTCAGCCGCGCCGGCGACTCCGCCTCGGGGGTCGAATCCATGGTGGGCCGCGGGCACAGCTCCGATTCGACGACGAAGACCGTCGTCGTGGCGGTCGCGTTGGTGATCGCACTGTCGACACTCGGTCCGGCCGGTGTGGGACTCGGCGGATCCGGCGTGATCTCTCTCGCGGCGATGCTCGGCGGACTGTGGTTGCTTCACCAGCGCTGCCCCGAGCCGCCGCCGTACCTGCGAACAGCGGAATTCACCCGGCAGCAGTACGCACCGACCCCGTTCGGCTCGACCACCACCTCCGCGGAGCAGTGGTCCGCCGCGCAATACCGGCCGCCGCAGTTCCAGTACGAGCAGTACACCCCGTACACGACGCTACCCAAGAGCTACGAGCCGACACCGCAGACAACACAGCCGGTATCGGAATCCGGTACTGCACCGACCGTCGACCTCACCAAGAGCACACGTGCCGAAAGTACCTCTGCCACTGCCGTTCCGACCACACCCCAGGCCGTGACACCTCCGTCGTGGGACCCGTTGGGAGTGGCACCGTTTGCGTGGGACCTCCCCGAACCGGCCGGCACCTTCCCACCGGCAGCGATCGAACGTAAGCGTCGATCGCGTTGGACGGCAAGCTTTCTCGGCCTAGCATTGCTCGGCGCTGCCGTCACCACCGGGCTCGGAGCACTGACAGGCTCCGACTGGATCACTCCGGGCCGCGTCGGTGCCGTCGCGTTGTCGATCATCGCAGTGGGTCTGATCCTGGGCGCATTTCTCCGAAAGGGCTACGGCCTGTTGGTCGTCGGCGCGCCGCTGGCCGGGTTCGTCATCCTGGCATCGGTGGTCGGGCCGGTGAATCTGGACGACAGTGTGTCGGGCGCGCAACGGGTTGCCCCGACCACCGCCGCCGCACTTGCCCCCGCCTACGACGTCGGCTTCGGTGAACTGGACCTCGACCTCACCGGCCTGACGCTCACCGAGAACAAGACTGTGGCGATCGATGTGACGTTCGGCAGTGCCGTGGTAACCGTACCGAGCACGATGAGCATCGAGACGAAATGCAACGCCGAATTCGGTTCGGCCGAGTGCGGTGGTCCCGGCGTCCGCGCCGGAAAGGACGCACGACCCGACGCGCCGGTCTTGACGATCGAAGGCGATGCGACATTCGGAGAACTGAAAGTGGTGCAGCAATGAGCGACAACGGGGTTCACACCGAATACGGCCACGGAGACAGTTCTTCGGACACCGCGGCACAGAGTTCGAGCAGGCAGGGCCCGTCGGCTCCGTTGTTCCTCGCCGGACTCGCCGCGCTGATCGTGGCGATCGCCGCGCTGATCGGCCAGGACGCCGTCACCGCCCTGGCCGAGGTTCAGTTCCGCTGGGTGTTCGTCATCGCCGCGGTAGTGGTGGGTGCGGCCTTACTGCTGGGTCCCAGCAGAAAGCACTGAACCCGCTACTCCCACTCGATGGTGCCCGGCGGCTTGCTCGTGACGTCGAGTACGACTCGGTTGACCTCCGGAACCTCGTTGGTCACCCGAGTCGAAATCGTTTCCAGCACGTCGTACGGCAACCGGGTCCAGTCCGCGGTCATCGCATCCTCGCTCGACACCGGACGCAACACGATGGGGTGGCCGTAGGTCCGACCGTCTCCCTGCACGCCGACGCTGCGCACGTCGGCCAACAGCACCACCGGGCACTGCCAGATCTGCTGATCCAGGCCTGCGACCGTAAGCTCTTCTCGAACAATCGAATCCGCGTGACGCAACGTGGCCAGTCGGTCTGCGGTGATCTCGCCGACGATGCGAATGGCCAGTCCCGGTCCCGGGAACGGCTGTCTGCCGACGATGTCCTCGGGCAGGCCCAGCTCGCGTCCGACGGCGCGCACCTCGTCCTTGAACAGCGCACGCAACGGCTCGACCAACGCGAACTGCAGATCGTCAGGCAGACCGCCGACGTTGTGATGGCTCTTGATGTTTGCGGTACCCGAACCGCCACCGGACTCCACGACGTCCGGGTACAGGGTGCCCTGCACCAGGAACTCGACGGAATCACCGTGCTCGGCGTTCTCGCCCAGCACCTCGGCAACGGCACCCTCGAAACTGCGAATGAACTCGCGGCCGATGATCTTGCGCTTCTCCTCGGGGTCCGACACGCCTTCGAGCGCCCCGAGGAAGGTGTCGACGGCATCGACGGTGACGAGCTTGGCACCGGTCGCGGCTACGAAGTCCTGCTGCACCTGCTCGCGTTCGCCTGCGCGTAGCAAGCCGTGGTCGACGAAGACACAGGTGAGCCGATCACCGATCGCACGCTGCACCAGGGCCGCGGCCACCGCGGAATCGACACCACCGGACAGGCCGCAGATCGCCTTGCCCGTCGGACCGACCTGTTCCTGGACGGCGTCGACCAGCGCGTCGGCAATGTTGGCGGCGGTCCAGTCCGGCTTGATTCCAGCGGTCTCGTGCAGGAATCGGCTCAGGACCTGCTGTCCGTGTGGTGAGTGGAGTACCTCGGGGTGGTATTGCACACCCGCCATCCGCTTCTCTTCGTTCTCGAACGCAGCAACCGGAGCCCCGGCACTGGTCGCGGTGACGGTGAAGCCGTCGGGAGCAGCGGTGACCGCGTCACCGTGACTCATCCAGACCGGCTGGGTGGAAGGCAGACCGTCGTGCAGGCGGCCGCCGTCGACGCTGAGCTGAGTACGCCCGTACTCACGTGTTCCGGTGTGCTCGACGGTTCCGCCGAGCGCCTGCGCCATGGCCTGGAAGCCGTAGCAGATACCGAAGACCGGGACGCCCAGTTCGAGCAGAGCGGAGTCGAGTTCGGGTGCACCCTCGGCGTAGACGCTGGACGGCCCACCGGACAGCACCAGAGCAACGGGATCCTTGGCGGCGATCTCCTCGGCGGTCGCGGTGTGCGAGATGACCTCGGAGTACACGCTGGCCTCGCGCACCCGGCGGGCGATCAGCTGTGCGTACTGGGCTCCGAAATCGACGACCAGAACCGGCCGTGCGTGTGCGGGATCGTGTGCAGAGGAGTCGGTCACCTGGTCAGTCTAGTGGGACGGCTTCGATGTACTCGCAGCACCCGAATCGCTCACGCGACACCCGAATGTTCGACGGGCATGGCCGCCGAACCGGACCTGATCTGCACGATCGGCAGCCGCAGGCCGCCGGGTGCGTCGACGGGCACGACGGGCGAGTTCGGAGCGATCGGATCGAGGCGCTGGTAGGGCTGGCCCTGCGCCGGACGCAGGTCCGACTCGCCCTTGTTCGGCCACAGAGCCGCCGACCGCTCGGCCTGCGCGCTGATGGTCAGCGACGGGTTGACTCCGAGGTTGGCCGAGACTGCCGCACCGTCGACCACGCTGAGAGTCGGGTAGCCGTGGACGCGGTGGTACGGGTCGATGACGCCGTGCTGGGCGTCCTCGGCGATAGCGCACCCACCGAGGAAGTGTGCGGTGAGCGGGATGTTGAACAGCTCGCCCCACGTCCCACCTGCGACGCCGCCGATCTTTTTTGCGATGCGCCGAGTGGCGTCGTTGCCCTCGGGAATCCACGTCGGGTTGGGCTGACCGTGTCCCTGCCTGCTCGAGATCTTGCGGCCGAAGGGGCCCCGCTTGGTGAACGTGGTGATCGAGTTGTCGAGGTTCTGCATCACCAGTGCGATGATGGTCCGCTCGCTCCAGTGCCGGACGTTGACGACGCGGACGAACTGGATCGGATGCGCGATCAGCGCGAAGACGAACTTGAGCCAACGCGGAATCTTTCCCCCGCCGTCGGTCATCAAAGTCTGCAGCATGCCCATCGCGTTGGAGCCCTTGCCGTAGCGGCACGGTTCGATGTGGGTGTTGGGGCTGGGGTGGAACGAGGACGTGATGGCGACGCCGCGGGTGAGATCCATGTTCGGATCGACCGCCAACTTCGCGGCTCCGACGATCGACTCCGAGTTGGTGCGGGTCAGCTCACCGAGAGTGTCCGACAACCGCGGCAACGTGCCCGTGTCCTTCATCTTGTGCAGGAGGTTCTGCGTGCCCCACGTGCCGGCTGCCAGCACGACATTGGCAGCGCTGTACGTCTTGCGACCCTTGCGCAGACGCGCTCCGGTGCGCTCGGTGTCGACGTCCCAGGTGCCGTCGGACCGAGGATTCAGGCCGGTGACCGTGGTCATCGGCACGATCTCGGCTCCGGCTCGTTCGGCCAGCCCGAGGTAGTTCTTCAGCAGCGTGTTCTTGGCACCGTGGCGGCACCCGGTCATGCACTCGCCGCATTCGATGCATCCGGTGCGCTCGGGGCCGGCACCACCGAAGTACGGGTCCGGGACGGTCTTACCGGGTTCGTCTCCGAAGAACACGCCCACCGGGGTCTGAATGAACGTGTCGGCAACGCCCATGTCCTCGGCCACCGACTTCATCACCTCGTCGGCGGGGGTCATGTGCGGGTTACGCACGACACCCAACATGCGGGTGGCCTGGTCGTAGAACGGGGAGAGCTCACTGCTCCAGTCGGTGATGTGCGCCCACTGCTTGTCCTCGAAGAACGGTGCCTGCGGCTTGTACAGCGTGTTCGCGTAGTTCAGCGATCCGCCGCCGACCCCTGCACCGGCGAGGATCAGGCAGTCGCGCAGCAGATGCACCCGCTGGATGCCGTAGAGACCCAGCTTGGGTGCCCACAGGAAGCGCTTGAGATCCCAGCTGTTCTTGGCGAAGTCCTTGTCCTCGAATCGCTGCCCGGCTTCCAGGATTCCGACGCGGTATCCCTTCTCCACCAGCCGAAGCGCGGTGACGCTTCCACCGAAGCCCGAACCGACGATGAGAACGTCGTAATCCGTTGCGCGTCCAGCTGAACCCATGGTGACCTCCGCTACGTCCGTTACCTGTCGAACAGTATGCACATCGCTGTGTGACTACCGCCACAAGCGATTCTAGCTGTTACGGAAGGTATCACCAACCGAGGGTCGGCTTACCGGGACATGCCCGACGAACGACACAGGGCGCGCACCCGGAGATCGAGTGCGCGCCCTGTCGTATGGGGGTTCTGTCAGGCCCGAACGTTCAGGCCCACCTTCTGAAATTCCTTCAGATCGGAGTAGCCCGACTTCGCCATCGAGCGACGCAGCCCACCCACCAGATTGATCGAGCCGTACGACTCACGCGACGGTCCGTGCAGCACCTGATCGAGGCTCGGACGCTCCCCCGCGGACATCGGCAGCAACGCGCCACGCGGCATCGACGGATGCGCCGCGGCGGACGGCCAGTACCAGCCGCCACCGGGAGCCTCGGCGGCCACGGCCAACGGCGCACCGAGCACCGCAGCATCTGCGCCGCAGGCGATGGCTTTCGCCAGTGCGCCGGACGTGGTGATGTCACCGTCGGCGATGACGTGCACGTAGCGTCCACCGGTTTCGTCCAGGTAGTCCCGACGTGCGGCCGCCGCGTCGGCGATCGCAGTGGCCATCGGAACACCGATGCCGAGAACTTCACCGGTGGTGGTGCCGCCTTCGACGGAGCCGTAGCCCACGATGACGCCGGCCGCACCCGTGCGCATCAGGTGCAACGCGGTCCGGTGATCGCTGACGCCGCCGGCGATGACGGGGACGTCGAGCTCTGCGATGAACGTCTTGAGGTTGAGCGGCTCGTCGTCGCCGTGCGCAACGTGCTCGGCGGAGATGATCGTGCCCTGGATGACCAGCAGATCCAGACCCGATGCGATCAGCGCAGGCGTCAGAGCGCGGGCGTTCTGCGGGCTCACTCGTACAGCGACAGTGACGCCTGCATCACGCACCTGGCCCACTGCGGCGGCCAACAGATCGGGCTGCAACGGCGCAGCGTGCAGTTCCTGCAGGAATGCTATCGGCGCGTCGGGATCGAGATCGGTCTCGGCGATGTGGATCAACTGGTCGAGCTTGGCCTGCACGTCGGCGTGCCGCGCCCACAGCCCTTCGCCGTTGATCACCCCGAGCCCGCCTTGCTTACCGAGCTCGATGGCGAACGCAGGCGAGACCAACGCATCGGTCGGATGGGCGAGCACCGGGATGTCGAACCGGTAGGCATCGAGCTGCCAGGCAGTCGACACCTCCTTGGACGACCGGGTGCGCCGAGACGGCACGATATCGACGTCGTCCAGCTGGTAGGTGCGGCGGGCTTCTCTGCCCATGCCGATTTCAACGAGGTCGCGCACGCGCGCACCTTTCTACTTCGAGAGCGAATCGATCGGCCACACGGGCCGACACGACTATCGGGTGGTGTAGTTCGGAGCCTCAGCGGTCATCGTGATGTCGTGCGGGTGGCTCTCCTTGAGACCGGCCGCGGTGATCTGCACGAACTGAGCCTGCTGCAGGTGCTCGATGGACGTCGACCCGGTGTACCCCATGGCAGCGCGCAACCCACCGGTGAGCTGGTGGATGACCTGGTTCAACGGACCCCGGTACGGGACGCGTCCCTCGATCCCCTCGGGAACCAGCTTGTCCTCGGCCAGCACGTCGTCCTGGAAGTAGCGGTCCTTCGAGAACGACTTCGCTCCCCCGCGTCCCTGCATCGCACCGAGCGAGCCCATGCCGCGGTAGCTCTTGAACTGCTTGCCACCGACCAGGATCAGCTCCCCCGGAGACTCGGCGGTGCCGGCCAGCAACGATCCGAGCATCGCGGTCGACGCGCCTGCAGCGAGTGCCTTGGCGATGTCACCGGAGAACTGCATACCGCCGTCGGCGATGACCGGCACACCGTGCGGCTTGCACGCGGCCACGGCTTCGAGGATGGCGGTGATCTGCGGAGCGCCGACGCCGGCGACCACGCGGGTGGTGCAGATAGATCCGGGTCCGACGCCCACCTTCACCGCATCGGCACCGGCCTCGACGAGGGCGAGTGCGCCCGCCCGGGTGGCGACGTTTCCGCCGACGACCTGAACGCGCTCGCCCACCTCTGCCTTGAGCTTGCTGACCATCTCGAGCACCTGAGAATTGTGGCCGTGCGCGGTGTCGACGATGATGACGTCGACGCCGGCATCGGTCAGTGCCATCGACCTGGCCCAGGCATCCTGCCCGACGCCCACTGCTGCTCCGACCAGCAGACGACCGTCACGGTCCTTGGTGGCGTCCGGGTGCTGCTCGGTCTTGACGAAGTCCTTCACCGTGATCAGGCCGGTGAGTGCGCCTTTGCCGTCGACGATCGGTAGCTTCTCGATCTTGTGGCGACGCAGCAGGCCGAGGGCCGCTTCTGCGGTGACCCCCTCCTGCGCGGTGATCAACGGTGCCTTCGTCATGACGTCGGCGACGCGACGGTTCTGATCCACCTCGAACCGCATGTCGCGGTTGGTGATGATGCCGACCAGCGCACCGGTCTCGTCGGTGACCGGGAGCCCCGAGATACGGAAGCGCGCACACATCGCGTCGACCTCGGCAAGCGAGTCGGTGGGCTTGCAGGTGACCGGGTCGGTGACCATCCCGGCCTCCGAACGCTTGACGGTCTCGACCTGAGACGCCTGATCGTGCAGCGAGAGATTGCGGTGCAGCACACCCATGCCGCCTGCACGTGCCATCGCAATGGCCATCCGCGCCTCGGTGACGGTATCCATCGCAGAACTGACCAGCGGGACTCGCAGCCTGATCTCGCGGGTGATCTGACTGGACGTGTCCACGGCGCTGGGGATCAGATCCGAAGCGGCCGGCAGCAGCAGGACGTCGTCGAACGTGAGGCCGAGCATCGCGACCTTGTTGGGATCGTCGCCGCCTGTGCGGACGTGGGCTCCGGGACTACTCATACGAATCTGGCCCTCCCTAGAGCCTGGTTGCATCGTGGGCGCGGCATGCGGCCGGTGAGAGCTCGCAGGCGCACCGCGGTGCGGTGTTGGAGAACGGATGGAGTTTCGGCACTTGCACTCATCTGTTCAGCGCCGGGAACCATGGTATCGGCCTGCGGCACAATCAGTGCGCACGCCTCCCGCTGCGGACGCTCGGAGGCACCGAATCGAAGACCCGACGGGGTCCGGCGGTACGGATCGTCCGGCATGTCGCACTCGAACGGCTGGCGCAGACCCACCAGTTCTGCGTACCGTGGAGGCGTGCGCGATCAACTGCCTCCCGGTCTACCCCCGGATCCGTTCGCCGGAGACCCCGCCGACCCGTCGGCCGCCCTCGATGCAATCGAGCCCGGCCAGCCTCTCGATCCCCAAGAACGGTTGGCCGTAGAAGAAGACTTGGCGGACCTCGCTGTCTACGAGGCACTCCTCGGCCACCGCGGTATCCGTGGACTCGTCGTGTGCTGCGAGGACTGCCAGCAGGACCACTACCACGACTGGGACATGCTGCGTGCGAATCTGCTGCAGCTGCTCGTCGACGGCACCGTGCGCCCGCACGAGCCGGCCTACGACCCGGTGCCCGACGCGTACGTCACGTGGGACTACTGCCGTGGTTTCGCCGATGCATCCATGAACGACGCTCTGCACGGAGACGGTTTCGAGAGCTGAGTCCCCAGACAAACGAAGAAGCCCGACACGATCATCGTGTCGGGCTTCTTCGTTGTTTACGGTCTGCGTCGTCGAACAGTGCCTGTCGCTCAGCTTCCGCCGGACGGAACCGACATGCGGTCGCCGTTCTCGGACGAACTGCCACTGGCAGTGGCCGTCGGCTGATTCGGGTTGTCGAGCACCGTCGGTGTGACGTCGGTGGTCGTCGGACTCGTACTCGTGGTGACGGGCGGGCTGACCGGTGTCGTCGTTTCCGGATTCGGCGTGCTCGGAACCGCGGTGGATTCCGGTGCAACCGTCTCCACCGGAGCCGTCGGAACCAGAGTTGCTTGGCTGGGCACCGACAACGGGGCTGCCGGGGCCGCACCCATCGGAGGTACTACGGGCGGCACCGTCATGGCCTGCAACTCCTGCAGCAAACGGGCCAGCCACTGGTCGAGTTCGGCTCGCTGAGCATCGTCGATGACCGCGGAACTGCGGTTCGATGCGCCGTCGAGAAGAGCGCGGGCAGCGTCGGCATCGCCGGACGACAGAAGGTTCTCCGCCTCCTGCAGCTTCGATGTCGTATCTATCTGCGCGACAGTCGAATCGGCCTGCTCCGAGAACACGACCGACTTGACGCTCCACAGCGGATCCTCGGGCGTCGAGTTGTACGAGATGACCACCAGACCGCCCAACACGACGGCGATCGCGGCGGCGGCACCGGCGAGCGGACGCAACAGACGCATCCGGCCCCCGCGGTTCGCCGCGCTGGATCGCGCCATGTCGGCTGCCACCTTCTCGCGCTCGACGGCCGCCACAACGGTGTCGAGAGAAGGACCGGCCGGCATGGACGGTGTGATCACGTCCGCTCGCCAATTGGCGAGCAGGAGCGCGAGTTGGTAATCGTCCGCATCATCGGTTGCGATCGGTCCGTCACCACTGATCGCGTCGATGAAGGCATCGTCACGACGAACGGCGACGAGGTCCACGGGACCACCGTCTGCGCCGATGTCGGCATAGGGATCGTTCTGCTTCGGTCCAGTGGGTGTCACGTGCTCTCCGATACGCGAGATTCCGCGACGCGGGGTCTCACCGGGGCCACCGTGACCATTGTCCCTAGCCATACATTTCACCTGCTCTCACAACTTCGTTCTTCAGTTTTGCGATAGCTCGGTGCTGAGCCACGCGGATAGCGCCTGCAGTGCTGCCGACCGCAGCTGCCGTCTCCTCGGCCGACAATCCGACGATGAGTCGGAGCACCAGAATCTCTCGGTGCTTGGCGGGCAAGGTGTCCAGTAGTGCAGTCATCTGACGACTCGACTCGGATTCCAGAGCTCGCTGCTCCGGACCGTGTTCTGTCGACACGACATCTGGTACTTCGGCGGCCGGGTCCGATTTGTTACGCGAGGCACTGCGATGAGCATCTGCGACCTTGTGCGCCGCGATGCCGTACACGAATGCCATGAACGGACGACCTTGATCCTGGTAACGCGGCAAGGCGGTCATGACTGCCAAACAGACCTCCTGCGCCACGTCGTCGGCCGAAAGCTGACCACGCTCAGCCGAACCGACTCGAGCCCGGCAATACCGGACGACGAGTGGTCGGATGAATTCCAAGACCCGGGACAGAGCCAGTCGATCGCCTTGCGCTGCGGCAACGACGAAAGAGTCCAACTCCTCACCCGCACTGTTCATCGTCGACAAATTTCCCCGCGTTACAGGTACGCACCCGCCTGGGAGCGCTTCCACGTGGTGGTGGAACGAACCAAGGATAGCGACACCGACGGCCTGCAATCGAACCGCTCGGTCCGTGCCCGGCTCCGGTCCAGGTCAACCGACCGCGGATCCGCCCAGTCGTTGGAGTGCGGCTCCCAGCTCGCGTGCCGACACCATGTCCGAATCCGCTCCCCCGGTTCCTTCGCACAGCATCGTCGCGGCCCAGTGCAAGGGCAGTAAACCGTGCATCGCCGCAGCGCAGGCCACGTCGACGGCTCCTGCACGTGCGCGCTCGGTCGCACCGGCGCAGCTCAGGGCAGCGGCCATCACCAGATCGGTTTTGATGCGATGCCGTAACGAATCGGTGTCGTCGGCAAGTGCGCGAGCAGACTCGGCGTGTCGGAGCGCTCCCGAGCCGTCCCCACGCATCATTGCCAGCTCGGCTGCCACCCAGTGCGCGCGCAGCGCCGGACGCCACAGATCCGACCCGCCACGCACCGAGAGCAGCTCTGCGTTGCGCGCCAGAAACGCGTCCGCGAACCCGAATCGGCCGGTCCCCAGTGCATCCGCCGCCAATCCGACCAGTGCATCACTGCGCGCCTCCACCGCGTCGGTGGTTCTCGCCTCGCCGGTGAGCCCGATCAGGAACACCGCCCTCCCGTCGAACCCGCGGGCGAGCCGGTGCCGACCGATCTGGCGTAGCCATGACGCCCTGGTCGACTCGTACAGGGACTCGAGCGCCGGCGACGTCGGCCGGAACCGCCGAAGCTCGACCCGGGCAGCGTTGTACCGACCCTGGCCGGCCAACGCGACGCCGCGGTACCAACTCTGCCGCGCATCGGTGGCCGCCGGAAGGTCGGTTCGACCGGGGTCTGCTCCGAACGCCGCCTTTTTCAGCTCGAGCCCGATGCAATCGGGCTCTCCGGTGACGCGCGAGGACTTCGAAACACTGTGCACGACGTCAGGGTATGGCCACGGACGGACTGCAGGCACGCGAGTCGGCCGACCGAGAACGACGGACACGCAACGCACGAATGCGAATGTCGCGCCGGACGGCTGTCGCATTCACGACGACCTTTCAGGACGCCGCTGCAGTTTTCACAGAATTAACAATGTGAATAGGTGTTGTTTCGGAAACAGTTGTCTGAACGCTGTGTGGCGAATGGGTTAAACGGCGGGTCGTTTATCGGAGTCGGAGAAGAATGCGTCGGGCACATTCGACACCGCCGATCGGAATCGTTCGGCAGCAACGACCGACTCCTCGCTCGATCCGCTCGGCCGCTCGTGCAGCGAGGCCGAACCCGGCCCGCCACTGCTCGACGCTCTGCGACAACACCTTCGAGCTGCAGGTCTTCGAGAAACGCGCGGTGGGATGCGGAGCGACACCGGCTCGCGCCGACACGTCACCGTCGATCCTGCGCCGCGTCGTGCCATGAGCATCGTCTCCCGACTCGGCCGATTTCTCAACCGGAAGCGCACACATGCGAGCGGTTCGAAGTAAATATCGAGCGTGTTAATTCTTCGCCCTCCCGCTATGCATTTGCCCACGATCGAGCTCTATTGACTCGATTTCGTCGACCCACATAACGTTGTCGCTGTTCGGATCACGAATCCGTCGAAGCCACACCACCCTAGGAGTTTCCATGCCGCAGCCGAATCACCTCCCTGGGCCGAACGCCGATATTTGGGATTGGCAGATGCACGGCCTGTGCCGTGGCGTCGACTCGTCCATGTTCTTCCACCCCGACGGCGAGCGGGGTCGGGCGCGAGCACAGCGAGAGATGCGCGCCAAAGAGATGTGCCGCAGCTGTCCGGTACTCGCTCAGTGCCGCACCCACGCACTCAACGTCAGCGAGCCGTACGGCATCTGGGGAGGGATGTCCGAGACGGAGCGCGAATTGCACGCCCGGCACAACCGCCGCCGCATCGCGGTCTGAGCACACGACATTCACAGCTGCACACACGACGAAGCCCCCAACCCGTTCGGGTTGGGGGCTTCGTCGTACTACCCGAAAATCAGTGAGCGTGTCCGTGGCCGGTTGCGGCCTCGGACTCTTCTTCGGGCTTCTCGACGATGGAGCTCTCCGTCGTCAGGATCATGCGCGCGACGGATGCGGCGTTCACCACGGCAGATCGGGTCACCTTCACCGGATCCACCACACCGTCGGCCAGCAGGTCGCCGTACGTCAGAGTCGCAGCGTTGAAACCGTGGCCCTTCGGCAACTCGGCCACCTTGCTGACGACGACGGAACCGTCGATGCCGGCGTTGGTGGCGATCCAGAACAGCGGTGCGTTCAGTGCAGTGCGCACCACTGCGACGCCGGTGGCTTCGTCACCGGTGAGGCCGAGATCGTCGGCAAGCGACAACGCGGCCTGAGTCAGAGCGGAGCCACCGCCGGGAACGATGCCTTCTTCCACTGCAGCCTTGGCCGCTGCAACTGCATCGTCGACGCGGAACTTGCGTTCCTTGAGCTCAGTCTCGGTTGCGGCACCGACCTTGATGACGGCGATGCCTCCGGAGAGCTTCGCGAGCCGCTCTTCGAGCTTTTCACGATCCCACTCGGAGTCGGTGTTCTCGATCTCGCGACGGAGCTGGCCGACGCGGGCATCGATGTCGTCCTGCGAGCCGGCACCGTCGACGATGGTCGTCTCGTCCTTGGTGACGACGACGCGACGCGCGCGGCCGAGCAGCTCGAGGCCGGCTTCCTTCAGGCTCAGGCCGACATCTGCAGTGATGACCTGGCCCGCGGTGACGACTGCGAGGTCGTCGAGGAACGCCTTGCGACGGTCGCCGAAGAACGGAGCCTTGACGGCAACGGCCTTGATCGTCTTGCGGATGGAGTTCACGACCAGAGTCGACAGAACCTCACCCTCGGTGTCCTCGGCGATGATCAGCAACGGCTTGCCGCTCTCGGCAACCTTCTCCAACAGCGGAAGGAAGTCGGGAAGCGAGGTGATCTTCTCGCGGTACAGCAGGACGTAGGCATCCTCGAGCACAGCTTCCTGCGTGTCGACGTCGGTGACGAAGTACGGCGAGAGGTAGCCCTTGTCGAACTGGACGCCCTCGGTGACCGACAGCTCGGTGAGCAGCGTCGAGGACTCCTCGACGGTGACGACGCCGTCTGCACCGACGCGGGTGAGCGCCTCACCGACGAGCTCGCCGATCTCGGGGTCCCGCGAGGACACGGTCGCAACCTGAGCGATGGCCTGCTTGCCCTCGACCGGGGTGGCGGCGGCGAGCAGTGCCTCGGCAACCTTGTCGGCTGCCTTGGAGATGCCGGTGCCCAGCGCGATGGGGTTGGCTCCGGCGGCGATGTTCTTCAGTCCGCCGCGGACGAGAGCCTGTGCGAGAACGGTCGCCGTGGTGGTGCCGTCGCCTGCGACGTCGTTCGTCTTGGTGGCGACGCTCTTGACCAACTGGGCGCCGAGGTTCTCGAACGGATCTTCCAGGTCGATTTCACGAGCGATCGACACACCGTCGTTGGTGACCGTGGGGCCACCGAAGGCCTTGGAGAGGACGACGTGGCGACCACGCGGTCCGAGAGTGACCTTGACTGCGTCGGCGAGCTTGTCGACGCCGCGCTCGAGAGAGCGGCGTGCTTCCTCGTTGAATTGGATTTGCTTTGCCATGTTTCGGTGTTACTCCTTCGAGTAAAGAAACTCGATCGAACGCACTCCGCCCCGGGACCGACACTGAAATCGGATTCCGGGGCGGGATGCGTTGTGGCCTACTTGGCGATGACTGCCAGCACGTCGCGTGCCGACAGAATCAGGTACTCCTCGCCGGCGTACTTGATCTCGGTGCCGCCGTACTTGCTGTAGATGACGGTGTCACCTTCTTTGACGTCGACCGGGATTCGGTTGCCCTTCTCGGTGACACGGCCTTCGCCAACGGCGACGACGGTGCCCTCCTGGGGCTTCTCCTTGGCTGTGTCGGGGATGACCAGACCGGAGGCGGTCGTCGTCTCGGCCTCGTTGGCCTGGACGAGGATCTTGTCCTCGAGCGGCTTGATTTTCACGCTCGCCACGTTGAGCCCTCCAAAGTTATGGGGTACGCGTCCGGGGTCGGATCCCCGGACAGCTGTGTGTAAGTACTTCTCGTGCGGTCCTGACAAACTCGGCACGAAACTCGGTCCCGTCGTCGCGGGTGCCGGGACTTCGCTCGGTGCCAACTAGCACTCTATACACGAGAGTGCCAGCACTCAAGGGCTGGGTTCGCCAGGCTTGCGTTAGGGCGACCGACTCGGCCGGATCGCACTTCCACCCGACCCGCACCGGTCGCCTCGGCACGCGACACGGGGATTTCCACACTTTTTTCTCGACGCCGCGACACTGCCGAAGGTGCAGGTGAGGCCGCACCCGAGCCTGCGAAGTAACCGACCGAGCAGATTATTACGGTCGCGCAACGGGATCGGTAACGTTACGATAACGGAGCTGTCCGAACGATAACGATCGACAGCCGTGCCACGACTCGACAGACGAGAGGCACTGCACGACATCGGCGGAACCGAACGGTTCCCACACACGGACAACGGGGCGGAGGTACACCATGCGGGTAGGAGTCGGTGTATCGACCGGATCCGAGGGCGTGTGCGCAGCCCTGGTCACCGTCGAATCCGACGGCAGCCATGCAGTCGAGTACCGCACCGTCTCGGCGGATCGCCAGGCGAAGATCGATGTCGGTGATCTCGTGACGTCCGCGGTCGAGCTGATGGCGTCCCTCGTTCCCGGCGACCGGCAGCCCGATTCCATCGCCGTCACCTTCCGAACCGAAGAACATGCGGCGCGCATCCGCGCTGCACTTGCACACACCACGCGAGACGTTCGGCTCGTTCCGGAAGCCGCCGCCGCGTCGGCACATCTGGCCACCACCGGTCTGGTCGACGGGTACGACACCATCGCCCTGGTGGACCTGGGAGCCAGTGGACTGTCGGTGACCGTGGCCCGCCGGACCGACGGTGTCGTTCTGTCCTACGGCCGATCCGAGGCCATCGGCGGCGTGGTTCTCGACGCACTGGTCAAGGACCTCGTTCAGAACATGACGCTCGACAATCTGCGAGACGACATTCGCGACGACCGCGGAATCGGATCGGCGCGGTACCGGGCGATCAAAGAACTGCTCTCACACGAGAACGAAGCACGCATCGAGCGATACAGCGGTGTACCGCTGACCGTGAGCCGCGCTGCATTCGAGACCGCTGCGTCGCCCCTCTTCGACGAGGCAGCGCAGTTCGTGCGCAGCGTGTTCGACGAAAGCACCCATGAACCCGAGGCCATCGTGCTGATCGGCGGCGGTGCCCACATCCCGCTGCTGGCCACGTCTCTGACCGACACGTTCCATGCACGCATCGTTCGCCTCCCCGAGCCGGATGCCGTGCTCGCCGTGGGCGCGGCCGTCGTCGCCGCATCGGTGACCGACAACGATTACCCCCTTGTCTCGGCCGCACGCCGGACTGCGGGCCGGATGGGTCGCTACTCGGGTGCGATCGCGGCGGCCGTCGTCGCAGGCGGGCTGGTCCTCGCCTACGGGCTGCAGACGATGACCCCGGCAGACGACCCCAGCGTGTCCCCTGCCGGTAGCGCCACCGAACCCGTCGCAGCCGGGGACGCAGGACGACCCGCAGCCGAGGGCTACTCGCCGAGCGATACGCCGACTTCGACCCGTTACACGGCTGACCCGATCGGCCCCGCGGCGACCACAGCCGATTCCTCGCGTCCGACGTCCCGACTCCCCGCGTCCTCGGCACCGACCACCACGCCGACGCTGCGACCGGCTCCCGACCTCCCGCGGATCGAC
The DNA here is from genome assembly GCF_002259025.1 of Rhodococcus sp. 05-2255-1e. Lineage (NCBI taxonomy): Bacteria > Bacillati > Actinomycetota > Actinomycetes > Mycobacteriales > Nocardiaceae > Rhodococcus > Rhodococcus sp. 05-2255-1e. The sequence continues at coordinate 602,975 of NZ_NOZE01000013.1, forward strand.
TGGCCCATGGATCCGGCACCGGAGTCGTCGTCGCCCGACGCGGGCACCAGCGTCACCGTCGAGCCGTCGACGCCGGTCTCGCCCGAGCCCACGACGACGCCCGCGCCGACCACCAGCTCGCCCGTCGAGCCGACCCCGGCCCCGGGTGAGACTTCCGAACCCACCACGCCGTCCGGCCCGATCGAGCTCAGCCCAGGACCGACACCTCGGCCCTCGGCAGGGTCGGTTCCGGAAAGCTCGGAAGTCCCGACCGGATCGATCACCGTTCCCACGACGGTCGTCCGTGGCTCGGATCCCACTCCGGAATTGACCGCTCCGCCGACGGTCTGGTCACCACCACCTGCTGTATCCGGTCAGAGCGTCGAACCCCGGACGTCACCGGACACGGCAGCGCCGCGAACCTCCGAGCCCCCTCAGGACGCTCAGCCGGGAACCTGACTGGTCGCGACCGACAGGCCGGGGTCCGTCACCGCTGTCAGAGCCGACGGTGCCGCGCCCCCGGCAACCAGGTGAGCACCGAGGGCGGCAATCATGACACCGTTGTCGGTACACAGCCGCGGCTTCGGAATTCTCAGCGTCAAACCGTTGTCGGCGCACCGTGATTCGATCAACGAGCGGATCCGCGAGTTGGCCGTTGCACCTCCACCGAGAACGACGGTATCGACGTTCACGTCTGTCGCCGCCCGAACCGCCTTCATCGTCAACACGTCCGCGACGGACTCCTGGAACGACGCCGCGATGTCGGCGACCGGAATCGGATCTCCGGCCCGGTGACGTGCCTCGACGAAGCGGGCGACGGCCGTCTTGACCCCCGAGAACGAGAAGTCGTAGCGGGCGTCCCGTGGGCCGGTCATTCCGCGGGGAAAAGCAATCGCAGTCGGATCGCCTTCGCGCGCGGCATCGTCGAGCGCCGGACCGCCCGGGTAGCCCAGACCGAGCAGGCGGGCCACCTTGTCGAACGCCTCACCGGCCGCGTCGTCGACGGTGGTACCCAGTTCCGCGATGGGCTTGGACAGATCGTCGACGTGCAACAGATGAGTATGGCCACCGGAAACCAGAAGTGCCACGCACGACGGCATCGGACCGTGTTCGAGGGTGTCGACCGCGACGTGGCCGCCCAGATGATTGACGGCGTAGAAGGGAACGTCCCACGCCGCTGCGTAGGCCTTGGCAGCGGCAACACCGACCAGCAAAGCACCGGCCAGTCCCGGTCCGATGGTCACTGCGACCGCGTCGGGACGATCGATGTCGGCGGCGGCGAGAGCGCGGCGCATCGTCGGAACCATGGCCTCGAGGTGGGCCCTCGACGCCACCTCGGGCACCACCCCGCCGTACCGGGCGTGCTCGTCGACACTGGATGCCACCTCGTCGGCCAGCAACTCGCACACACCCGAGTCGCGCCAGCGAACGATGCCGACTCCTGTTTCGTCGCAGGAGCTTTCGATACCCATGACGATCATCGGGCAGCCTCCGTCTTCTCCGGCCGACGCATGGTGAACGCATCGGCTCCGCTGGGCTGGTAGTACTTCGCCCTGGTACCCACGATCTCGAACCCTTCACGTCGGTACAACTCGATGGCCGGGTCGTTGTCGGTGCGCACCTCGAGAAACACCGGCCCACCGTGATCGTCGGCGACGCGCAACAATTCGCTCAACAGTCGTCCGCCGATCCCCCGGCGATGGTGCGCGGGATCGACACCGATGGTGTGCACCTCGGCCTCACCGGCGACGAATGCGCCGCGGCTCGGTTGCCCCAGCAGAGAGATTCCCGCATAACCGACGATCTCGCCGGCCTCCTTCGCCGTGACGTAATGATTGTGCGGCGCAGCCAGTTCCGCGACGAACGCGTCTGCCGACCACGGGTCGTCACCCTCGAAGAGCACCGTCTCGAGATACGCGCATCGTGCGCAGTCGTGCACCGTCATCGGTTCGATCGTCACCGTCATCGAGCGGCCTTCTCCGCAGCCCGTTCGGCGAGTGTCTTCGCGTCCGGGCGCCGCAGATAGAGCGGAACGAGCGGTCCCGGTGGCACCCCGCTGCCGATGTCGGTGGCAGCGACCCGAACCAACCCTGCCGGCGACGGGGCCTGCACGTCACGCACCGGCAACCCGAACAGTGCGGCATGCGGCGCGGAACCGGCAACAGCGTCGACACCTCCGTGCTCCAGTTCGGCCGGAGCGATCACGTCGGGGCCCGCTACCCGAACCCCGGCTTCGTAACGTGCCCAATAGATTTCACGACGACGTGCGTCCGTGACCACCAACAGCGATCCGGATTCGTCGACGTCAGCCGCGATCGCGTCGAGACTGCAGACACCGTGGACCGGCAGTCCGAGCGCATCACCGAATGCGGCCGCGGTCGCCATCCCCACCCGCAGGCCGGTGTACGGACCGGGGCCCACTCCCACGACGACGGCCGCCAGATCGGCAGCCACGATGCCGGCCTCGGCCAGGCACTCGAGGATGTGGGGAGTCAGAACCTCGGCGTGCGATCGCGCGTCGACCTTGATGCGGGTGGCGACGGTGGTGACATCGGCCCCGTCGGCAGCGGAGTCGGACAACCGCACCACACCTGCGGTGACGGCAGGGGTCGAGGTGTCCACGGCAAGTACGAGCACGAGGATCAAGGCTACCCGCCCGGTGGCCGCACCCAGCACTCCCGTCGCCGCGGCACCACGAACCCGGGATACCCGCATCGCACGCTTCGTCGAGTGCCGTTACGGGCGCGCCGGGCTTCGGTGCTCACTCGGGTGGGCGGCCGAGCGCATCGCCATTCACCCGTCGAGCACTCACCCTTCGGACGTCCGATTCCGGATCGCGTGACAAGCGCACGGAGACATGCTGATCCGTCAGGGTCTCCACCACGCCCTCGCCCCACTCGACGACGACGACGGCGTGCTCGAGATCGGTATCGAGGTCCAACGCGTCCAGCTCGTCGAACGCGGACTGTCCCGTCATACCCAGACGGTAGGCGTCGACGTGCACGAGAGCGACAGGCGGTAAACCGTTGGGGCGCAAGCCTGGTCGATGCTCGCGGGCGATGACGAACGTCGGTGAGGTGACGCGACCGTGCACCCCGAGACCCGCCGCGATCCCCTTGGTCATCGCGGTCTTCCCCGCACCGAGCGGACCGTCGAGTACGACGAGATCGCCGGCGACCAGAATGTCCGCGAGCCGAGCACCGAACTCGGCAGTGTCCGTCGCCGTCGCCAGTTCGGCCTCGACGGGCAGGTCGAGCCGCGAGTTCGGTGGACTCTCGGAATCAGACAACGCCCCACCGCTTCTTCTTGGGCTCCGATGCTCGCGCCACCAGGCGAAGGATCGCACCGTTGACCTGTTCGGGGAACTCCAACTGCACCAGGTGCCCACCTTGACGCACCCGCACCATCTCCGATTTCGGCAGGGCGTCGGTGAGTGCTTCCGAACTCGCGAAGGGAATGATCCAGTCTTCGTCGCCGCACACCACCGACACCGGAATGTTCTCGAATTCCGCCAGAGCCGCCGACTCGTCGTGCAGTTCGAGCGTCTCGAGAAAATTCACGATAGTGACAACGGAGGTGTCGTCGATCATCGACTGCGAGAATGCCACCAGCCGAGGAGACACCCGCGTTCCGTACGAGGCCGCGCGCAGCACCGGTGAAATGATGGCGCGCACCGCTCCTCGCCCGAATTGCACCAGGCCGGGTGACGTGCGTACAGCCAGTCGAAAAGCATCGACTGCCGGATTCTGCAGGCTGCGGCCGACTCCCGTCTGTGCGAGGCCGGCAGCCGTAGTGGAGATCAGCACGGCACCGATCACTCGCTGCCGGACGACGGACGACCGCTGTCGCGCCATGGAAAGAATCGACATGCCGCCCATCGAGTGCCCGACCAGAACGATGCGCCCCTTGGGCACGACCGAACGGATGACCGCGTCGAGGTCGAGGCCGAGCTGACCGATGGTGCAACTGCTTGCACTGGGCACCCCGGAGCGGCCGTGGCCGCGCTGGTCGTAGAACACCATGCGCACGCTCGAACCCCACTGCTGTTCGAGCGCACGTCGTTGAAAATGCCACGACGACATGCGCAGGCAGTATCCGTGCACGAACACGACGGTCAGTTGTGCATCCGCCGGCCCCACCTCACGGACCGCCAGCGGAACACCGTCGTCCGCCGTGACGATACTGCCTCGATCGGCGTCCATCAGGTCGAGATTCTCGGTCGCCAGCGGATCCTTGTTGGATCGAAACGCCGTCTCCCGCACCACTATCGCAAGACTCTCCAGCAATCCCAGCATGGCCTACTTCGTCGCCTCCCCTGAGCGCGTGCCGACGAAACGACGTCGAACACGTCCACGAACGCCGGTGACGACCTCGTAGCCGATGGTGTCGAGCGCATCCGCCCAATCCTGAGCGTGCGGCTCTCCACTGTCCCCCGGCCCGAACAGTATCGCCTCGTCGCCGATGGCGACACCCGAGCTGTCGCCGCCGAGATCCACGACGAATTGGTCCATGCACACGCGCCCCACCGACGGGTAACGACGGCCGTCGATGGTCACCTCGAAACGACCGCTGAGTCGGCGCACGACCCCGTCGGCGTAACCCAGCGCCACCAGTGCGACCACCGTGTCGGTCGGAGCTGTCCAGGTGTATCCGTACGACACCGATTCACCTCGGTTCACCTTCTTGATGTGGGCCACCTGCGCGGACAATGTCATGACCGGACGCAAGCCGAAATCTCCCATATCGGGCACCGGCGACAGGCCGTACAGCGCAATACCCGGACGCACCATGTCGAAACCGAGGTCCGGCCTGGTCAGCGTTGCCGCCGAGTTGGACAGATGCACGACGGCCGGCGAGATACCGCGCCGGCCGGCGCGGGCAACAGCGTCGCGGAGCCGCTCTGCCTGGGCGTCGTTGGCCGGGTGATTCGGTTCGTCGGCACAGGCGAGATGCGAGAACATCCCCGTCAATCGCACGGACCCCTCGGCGACCGCCGACGCGGTGGCGTCCAGGACGACATCGAGGTCCGCCCGCGCAACGCCGTTGCGATTGAGGCCGGTATCGATCTTGAGCGAGAGGTCGGCGGTGAGACCGGTCTGCCTGGCTGCGGCGATCACCGAATTGAGCTGGCCGGCCGTGGACACCCCGACTCCGATTTCCTCGGCGATCGCAGCACCGAAGTCCGAATCGGCCCGGTGCAGCCACGCCAGCACCGGCACGGTGATTCCGGCTGCGCGCAATTCGAGGGCCTCGCCGATGGTCGTGACCCCGAATTCGTGCACGCCGGCCGCGACGGCAGCGTGTGCCACGGGGCCTGCCCCATGGTTGTAGGCGTCGGATTTCAGGACGGCCATCACGGCGGCGTTGCCTGCGAATTTCTGCAGAACCCGGACATTGTGGGCCACGGCATCGAGATCGACGGTTGCCAGAGCACCCGAATCCGTCCGCGGATCGGTCTCCACGTCGCCGTTACCGATAGTCACAACATTCGATAGTGCCATCCCTGCCGCACACACCACGGATCAGGTGGCACAACTCATGACACACCGTCAGGTCGGCCGGCGAGCCCGGTGCAGCTCAGACAGCGACCGAGCGGACCGTCCGGATGGCTTCTCGCAGGCTGTTCGACAACGGTGTCGCCGAGATCGGGGCGGCGAATTCGCCATCGGCTCCGTGCGCGGCATGGGCTGCGGCCAGTGCGTGCACCTTGGCCCCGCACGCGGCCGCGGTCGACGGTGCCATTCCGGTTGCGAGCAGGGCACCGAGGACGCCGGACAGCACGTCCCCGGATCCGGCGGTGGACGCGGCGGATCCGCCCGCGTCACTGACGAACGCGGTGCCGTCCGAGTCGGCGACGACCGTCGCGCGGCCCTTGAGCAGCACGGTGACGCCCCACCGAGCGGCGAGGCCTCGTACGGCCGCTACGCGGTCGGGACCGGGTTCCGATCCGGTCAGGCGGGCGAACTCCCCGGCGTGCGGGGTCAACAGCGTCGGTGCAGTGCGATCGACGGCCCACTGCTCGTTGTCCGCGAGGATCGTCAATGCATCGGCGTCGACGACCACCGGCAGATTCGATTCGAGAACTCGACGCACGATGTCCGCCGAGGATTCGTCCGTGCCGAAGCCGGGGCCGACGACCCACGACTGCACCCTCCCCGCTGCATCCAGATCCGGTGCGACGACGACCTCCGGGTGGTGCGAGACCACTTCTGCGCCGGCACTTCCCACGTACCGAACCATCCCGGACGTGGCGGCGACGGCTGCGCCGACACACAGCAACGCGGCCCCGGGATACGTGGCGCTGCCGGCCAACACGCCGACGACTCCCTGCGAGTACTTGTCGTCCGACGCGGTGGGAATCGGCCAGATTCGGCCTACGTCGGCCGGTTCGAAGGACTCGATCTCGGGCGACGGCAGGGTCAGCCCGATGTCGATCACGTCGATTCGGCCACAACGAGGTACGGCCAACACGTGCACCGGTTTGCGAGCGCCGAACGTGACGGTGACATCGGCGGTCACCGCCGGTCCCGACACCTCACCGGTTTCTGCATCGACGCCACTGGGGATGTCCACGGAGACGATGGGCGCGGTGATCCGGTCGACCATCCCGGCAGCGTGGGGACGTAGCGGACCCTTCCCTGATATCCCGACGATGGCGTCGATGACGAGGTCCGGATCGTCCGGCTCCGTGACGACCCGTCCCCCCGAGGCTCGCAGGGCCGCAAGACCTTCGGTGTGCGCACGGTCCGGATCGAGCAGCAGCGCGGACACCGCGACGCCACGCCTGCGCAGGAACGCACCTGCCCACAGACCGTCTCCGCCGTTGTCTCCCGATCCGACCAGTATCAGTACTCGTCGCCCCGCGACGCCGCCGGTTCGCGAGAAGAGCTCGCGCGCCACCACCGAGGCCAAGCCGTACGCAGCGCGGCGCATCAACGTGCCGTCGGGCAACGATTGCAGCAGCGGAGCCTCGGCGTTCCTGATCTGCTCGGGTGTGTAGTAGCCGCGCATGCCGAGGTCCTCCCACTCGTGCCGTCGTGTGTGTCGAGCCCCGCCGGTCCTACTACTCGACCGTGACAGACTTGGCCAGATTTCGCGGCTTGTCCACGTCGTAGCCGCGTGCCTGAGCGACCTCGGCTGCAAAGACCTGCAGCGGAATCGTCGAGAGCAACGGCTGCAGCAGTGTCGACGCCGCCGGGATCTCGATGAGGCTGTCCGCGAAAGGCCGGACCGCTTCGTCGCCCTCCTCCGCGATGACGACCGTCCGAGCGCCGCGGGCCTGGATCTCGCGGATGTTGCTGAGCATCTTCGAGTGCAGCACCGCACGGCCCTTCGGCGACGGCATGACGATGATGACCGGAACGCCGTCCTCGATCAGCGCGATCGGACCGTGCTTGAGCTCACCGGCGGCGAATCCCTCCGCGTGCATGTAGGCGAGCTCCTTGAGCTTGAGCGCGCCTTCGAGAGCGACGGGGTAACCGACGTGTCGACCGAGAAACAGGATCGTCGACGACGTCGACAGCTCGCGCGCGAGCGCACGCACCGGCTCGACCGTCTCGAGCACCCGCTGCACCAACTCCGGCATCGCTTCGAGCTCGGCGAACTCGCGCGCCACCTCGTCCGGGTACTTGGTACCGCGCGCCTGCGCCAGAGCCAAGCCGACGAGATAGTTCGCGGTCACCTGGGCGAGAAACGCCTTGGTCGACGCGACGCCGATCTCCGGACCTGCACGCGTGTACAGAACTGCGTCGGCCTCGCGGGGAATCTGCGAGCCGTTGGTGTTGCACACCGCAAGAACGCGCGCCTTCTGGTCCTTGGCATGCCGCACTGCTTCGAGGGTGTCGGCGGTCTCGCCGGACTGCGAGATCGCAACGACCAGGGTCGACCGATCCAGTACCGGGTCGCGATAGCGGAACTCGCTGGCCAGTTCCACTTCCACCGGCAGCCGCGTCCAGTGCTCGATGGCGTACTTGGCGAGCAGACCGGAGTGGTAGGCACTGCCACAGGCGACGACGAACACCTTGTCGACGTCACGCAGTTCCTGATCGGAGAGACGCTGCTCGTCGAGCACGATCCGGCCATTGTCGAAGTGGCCGAGCAACGTGTCGGCCACGGCGGCGGGCTGCTCCTGGATTTCCTTCAGCATGAAGTAGTCGTGGCCGCCCTTCTCGGCGGCCGCGAGGTCCCAATCGATCCGGAACGGACGCCCCTGCGCCTCGTTGCCGTCGAAATCGCTGATGTCGTAGCCATCGGCCGTGATGACGACGACCTGGTCCTGCCCGAGTTCGACGGCGTCGCGCGTGTGCTCGATGAATGCTGCGACATCGGACCCGAGGAACATCTCGCCGTCGCCGACTCCGAGCACCAGAGGCGTGGAACGACGAGCCGCGACGATCGTGTCCGCGTGATCGGAATGAGTGAAGACCAGCGTGAACGCACCTTCGAGGCGACGCAGCACCGCCTTCGCACTGGCGACGAAATCGCCCGCGGTAGGCCCGTCCGCGTATGCCCGAGCGACGAGGTGGACAGCGACCTCGGTATCGGTGTCGGACAGGAACTCCACACCCGCCGTTTCGAGTTCGGCACGCAGCGGACCGAAGTTCTCGATGATGCCGTTGTGCACCACCGCCACCGTTCCGGACGCGTCGCGATGTGGGTGAGCGTTGCGGTCGGTCGGACGCCCGTGCGTCGCCCACCGCGTGTGTCCCATGCCGGTGGTCCCGACGAACGTATCGGTGCCGATGTCGTCCAATTCGGCCTCGAGGTTTGCCAGCCGCCCGGCCTTGCGCTCCACCGCGGTAGAGCCCGCGCCGTCCAGTATCGCGATTCCTGCGGAGTCGTAGCCCCGATATTCCATACGCCGAAGCGCCTCGACCACCACACCCAAAGCTGGGCGGTGGCCGACATATCCAACGATTCCGCACATGGTGCATCAGGGTACTCGGCACGACGCGCACGACCCATTCGCTCAGGTCGCCGTGTCCGGCGTCCCCATACCCGAGCACATTCGGTAGCGTCATCTCTCGTGGCGAAACCGAAGAAGCTGGCATCTGCTCTCTCCAAGCGTGGCCCGCACAAGGTACTCAGAGGGAACCTGGCCCTGGCCGGGCAACCTGGCGTCGTCTACACCCCGGCCGAAGGCTTCGGCCTGCCCGGTGTGGCGTTCGCGCACGGTTGGATGCTGCGCCCCGGCAGTTACACCGACACCCTGAAGCACCTGGCGTCGTGGGGGTTCGTCGTGGCAGCACCCGACACCGAGCGTGGCCTCGTGCCCTCGCACCGCGGACTCGCCACCGACCTGGGCACTGTGCTCGACATCATGACCGGCGTTCGCCTGGGTTCGGGCAACATCAGCGTGCATCCCGAGAATTTGGCCACAGTCGGTCACGCGATGGGCGCCGGGACCGCCGTACTCGCTGCCTCCCGACGACCGGATGTCAAAGCGGTCGCCGCCCTGTTTCCGGCACCGACGGCACCGTCGTCCGAGGACGCCGCCGCAGGCCTCGACGTGCCCGGACTGGTCGTCGGCGACAGCTCGAACGCAGATTCGCTCAACGACAATTCACTGGCTCTCGCCCAGGCCTGGCACGGACCATCCGTCCTCCGACGGATCGACGGCTCGACGGCAGACGGATTCGTCGAAGGCCGGCGAATGCTCCGCGCACTGGGAGTCAACAGCTCCGACCGCAAGACCCAGCAACGCACCCGCGCTGTACTGACCGCATTTCTGCTCTACCACCTGACCGGTGACTCCGACTACGAGGAATTGGCCGGAACGAACGGCGACATCGCCGGCACCCGTGCTGTCGATCCTCACGCGCCGCTGACCGAGCAGCCCAAGCCGAAGGCGACCGCGTCGATCAAGGCATTGCTGGGTCGCGGCTGACCCACCGGGCTCGGCGTCGTCACACCAGCCACGATCGGGGTTGCTCGTCGGGGTCCGGTTCGACGTGTGGTGCGCCGTGCCGCCGATCCAGGTGAGCCGGGCGCAAGACCGAGCCCGCCGCCGACCGAGTGTCGCTTCCGCTCAATGGGTTCGAAACCCCCTGTCCCACATGGGTTCTCACCGGTTCTCTTGGATTTCGTAGCCGTTCGGCGGCATCCGCCATCGCCGACCGATGCGCGTCGCGAATACGGTGCAATTCACGACGCCACGCGGGGTCCGGATTCACAGTGCACCCGCCTCGCTCAAGCCCGCGCCGGACCCCGCCGAGCTGGGCTGAGGTTCGGTGACCGGAGGGGCCACGGGAGCTGCAGGTACCTCATGAGTCTCGTTCGAGCCCTGCCGGACGGAGCGCTCCTCGCCCGAAGCTTCAGGAACGCATACCTCCAGGGTGTCCGCGGTCGATGCGGGCTGCAAGTCCGTCGGTTCACTACCCACCTGCGGCTCGTCGGCCGGTGCGACATCCACCGGCGGTGAGGTCGCTGTGTTCGGCTCGGGAGCGCCGGACTCGGCAGAAGGAGGTGCCGGTTCGATCTCGGGTTCTGCATCGGGTGTGGTTCGATCCCCCGCGGCGGGCTCCGGCGGTTCCACGGTCGCCGAAGACCGGTTCGACACCCCGACACCGCTCGGATCGACGGTCCCGGGAACTTCGACGATCTCCGGCAATCCGAAGGGACCGACGCGCAACTCGAACGTGCGCACCCCGAGGCCCGGTGTCTCGAGTCGAAGCGATACGGCCCCATCGTGTTCGAGCGCGATACGGGCACGATGGCCGTCGAGTTCGGCCTCGAGATGGCCGCGCTCGCCGACGACCTTCGATGCATCACCGAATTCCGGCGACGGGATCGAAGCGGGCGGATCATCGAGCGTTGCAGTCGGATTGGGTTCTGCGGTGGGGTCGGGTTCTGAGGCGGGGTTGGGTTCTGCGGTGGGGCCGGATTCTGCGGTGGGGTCGGCATCGGTCTCGTCGCTGACACTCCCGTCGCCGGTCGTGTCACCGAGCGCCTCGACAACCCGGTCCACGATGTCGTCCACAATGCCGTCGACAATGCCGGCGACTGCATCGACCCGACTGTCTTCACGACCATTGTCGTTCTCGGTTTCGCCCCACGCCGTGGGACCGGTGGCACGTGCATCCGGAGCAGGTGCCGGTTGCGCCGGCGGAGCCGAGGCCGGCACCTCGGACGGAGGTTGGGCTGTCGATGTGGGTCCGGTGACGGCTGCCTCTCCCCCGGCTCCGGCCGTGACCGCCGCTGGGGAGTTCTCGGGCGACGACCGCTCGCTCGAGTGCTCGGAAACAACCAGCGGCACCCAGCTGCGCTCGTCGAGCTCGTCGAACACGGGGTGGACGACTTCCTCGATGACCTTCACCACCAGGGCCAAGCACTCTCGAACGGCCGTGTCCGTGGCCGTGCAGGCAGACGACATTGCGGCACACGTGCGTTGCACATGTGGCACGAACTCGCCCTCGATCCATTCTCGAGACCGGTCGGCGACCTCGGCTGCGAACTCGTCCGATACGTCTCCTCGCGCGAATTGCTCGGCCCATTCCGGAAACGCCGGTGCCAGGCGGGCGAACACGGTTGCCCGGTCGACCGGAACGCACTCGACGCCCGAGGCCAGCAGAAGCGCATCGATTCGGTCGGGATCGTGTCCTTCTACGGTGTCGGTATCGAGGCTTCCGACGAGCTCGGCCTTGTCGGTCACAGCCTCACGCAGTACGTCCACAGCCGCGTACATCGTCTGCAGCGCATCCTCGACCGAGTCGAGAAGCACTCCTGCTCTCTCCTGCTCGGTGGCCACATATCGCTGGGCCGTCTCACCGGCGTCACCGTGCCACCGCAGTCGAAGAACGATCAGGAGCTGCGCCTGCTCGTCCAATTCTTCGCTCAGCGCCGCAGCCATCGCCCCGACCGCATCTGCGTCGGACGTCAAAGCATCCAGGTTGAGGCCGCGCTGCTCGTCGTACCGTGCACACACCTCGTCGTAGCGCGGGACTACGCTGCCGGGCACGCGCTCGGCCAACGGCAGGAAACGCTCGAAGTACAGCAGCCCGACGGCATTGGCGTCGAGAATCTCGTCGACCGATGCTGCCTCGGCGGGCGAGGTGGAAGAAACAGTCACCGCAACGAGTCGATCGCGTGGGCACCGGCGTCGTCCTGTATGTCGTACGCGCTCATCGCGGCGACGAGGGCATCCGCGATGTCGTCGACCGACGATCGCCACACCCCGACGGCTCGCCCGAGCCCGGAGTGGGCGTCGAGATAGGCCGCGCCCAGGTCGCCGTAGTTCCGTCCTGCGGCGGCGGTACCGAATCCCGGTGATGCGATCGAATCGGCTGCCGTGCCCAGGGCCTCCGCCGACGCCGTCATCGAGTTCGCCACCTCGCGCACGCGGACCGCGTCCACCCAGAATCCGTCGCTCATCGCCCGCCCGTTCCCGCTCGAAGTGCCCCTTTCCCTCTATGACGTGCGCCGACTCCCATCGGTTCCCCGGCGAGCGGTAACGTCCCGATACGAAACGTCGGTAACAGACAACCGAGCAGCTCCACCAGCTACTCGAGAACGAGGAGTCCCATGCACATCGGAACGATGCTGAACTACAGCGGTGGTTTCACCGAGACCGTTGCCGAGGTAGCCGAACTCGAGAAGGCGGGCCTCGACATCATCTTCGTGCCCGAGGCCTATTCTTTCGACGCCGTCAGTCAACTCGGGTTCCTTGCGGCCAAGACGAGCACGATCAAGATCGCGTCGGGCATCTTCCAGATCTACACGAGAACGCCGTCGCTGACGGCCATGACGGCCGCCGGCCTCGACTACGTTTCCGACGGGCGCTTCGTTCTCGGACTCGGCGCATCCGGGCCACAGGTCGTCGAGGGTTTCCACGGCGTCAAGTACGACGCACCCATCGCCAGAACCCGTGAGGTCATCGAGATCTGCCGCCAGGTGTGGCGTCGAGAGAAAGTGCAGTATCAGGGCAAGCACTACCAGATCCCGTTGCCGGCGGACAAGGGAACCGGCTTGGGCAAGCCACTCAAGCTGATCAATCACCCTGTGCGCGAACGCATTCCGGTCGTCATCGCCGCTCTCGGACCGAAGAACGTCGAGCTCACCGCAGAGATCGCAGAGGGCTGGCAGCCCATCTTCTACTTCCCGGAGAAGGCAGCAGACGTGTGGGGCGAATCGCTGGCCGCAGGCAAGGCCAAACGCGATCCGTCACTCGGCGAACTCGAGGTGTTCGCCAGTCCCACCCTGGCCATCGGCGAGGACGCCGACAAGTACCTCCCCTGGGTCAAGCCGCACCTGGCGCTCTACATCGGCGGCATGGGGGCCAAGGGTAAGAACTTCTACAACTCCCTTGCTCAGCGCTACGGCTACGAAGCCGAGGCCGAGAAGATTCAGGATCTGTACCTCGCCGGCAAGAAAGAGGAAGCAGCGGCGGCGGTTCCGGACGAGCTCGCACGTTCGGTGAATCTCATCGGACCGGAGAGCTACGTCAAGGAGCGCGTGGCAGCCTTCGCCGAAGCCGGCGTGACGACACTCAACGTCGCACCGTTGGCCGAGGACACCGCAGGACGCGTCGCGCAGCTCACCGCGTTGCGAGAACTCACCGCCTGACGATCGGACACCGCCTGACGATCAGACCGCCGCGACCCGGCCCGCCAACTCCTCGGCGAGCCGGGTCGCGACGTCGAGTTCCGACGCTTCCACCATCACTCGCACGAGCTGTTCGGTCCCGCTGGGACGCAACAGAACTCGCCCCGATTGGCCGAGCTCGAGCTCGGCGACGGCCACGGCGTCCGACACCGACGGTGCCGACGCCACCGCAGCTTTGTCCGAGACACGTACGTTGATCAACACCTGGGGCAGCGTGCGCATCGGCGACGCCAGATCCGCCAGGGTGCGTCCGGTCCGGGCCATCCGCTCCATCACACGCAGCGCGGTCGCGATCCCGTCGCCGGTCGTCCCGATCGCGGGGAGTACGACGTGTCCGCTCTGCTCACCACCGAGTGCGTACCCTCCGCGGCGCAACTCCTCGAGGACGTATCGATCACCGACTGCGGTGGTACGCAACGTGATTCCCGCTTCGCGCATCGCGATGTGGAGCCCGAGGTTGCTCATGACGGTGGCGACCAACGTGTTGTCGGTCAGCGTGCCGTTCTCACTCATCGCGATGGCCAGCACAGCCATGATCGCGTCCCCGTCCACCACCGCACCGGAGGCATCGACCGCGAGGCAGCGGTCGGCGTCGCCGTCGTGCGCGATCCCGAGGTCGGCCCCGTGCTCGACGACAGCCTTCTGCAGCCCTTCCAGGTGCGTCGAACCACACCCGTCGTTGATGTTCAGCCCGTCGGGCTCGGCGTTGATCGCCACGACCGTCGCACCGGCCCGGCGGTAGATCTCCGGTCCGACCGTCGAGGCTGCACCGTGCGAGCAATCCACCACGACGGTGACACCGTCGAGTCGGTGCGAGAGCGGTGCGACGAGGTGCCCGGCATAGAGCTCGGCAGCGTCGGGAGCGACGTCGATGCGACCGATGGCAGCGCCGGTCACATCGACCGGCTTCTCGGTGCGGCCGTCCACCCCGAGCAACGCCTCGATGCGATCTTCCATGTCGTCGTCGAGCTTGTGCCCGCCTGCGGCGAAGATCTTGATTCCGTTGTCGGGCATCGCATTGTGCGAGGCGGAGATCATCACGCCCAGCGCCGCGCCGTATTCGCCGGTGAGGTAGGCGACCGCGGGGGTCGGCAGCACGCCCACGTCGATCACGTCGACACCCGAGGCAGTGAGCCCGGCCGACACTGCGGCACCGAGCATCGAACCGCTGATTCTGGGGTCACGGCCGACGACCGCTGTCCGTCGACCACCGTCGTCATCCGGTGCCAGCACGGCGGCGGCAGCCCGGGCGATGGTCATGGCGAGCTCTGCCGTCAGGACCCCGCCTGCGAGTCCCCTCACTCCGTCGGTGCCGAACAATCGCGCCATGAATGAAGACCCCTTCGAACAGAGAGAACATCGTCGGAAAATGCCTCGAGGGCAGGCATCCGATCTTGCTGGAGCCTGCCCTCGAGGATGGAACGGGTAAGACGCGTCAGCGCTTGGAGTACTGCGACGCCTTACGGGCCTTCTTCAGGCCGTACTTCTTGCGCTCGACCGCACGCGCGTCACGCGTGAGGTAGCCGGCGGCCTTGAGAGCCGGGCGATCGTCCGGGGTGAGCTCGATCAGCGCACGCGAGATGGCCAGACGCAGCGCGCCTGCCTGTCCCGACGGTCCGCCACCGTGCAGCAGTGCCACGATGTCGAAGGACTCTGCGCGGTCGACCAGCACCAGAGGAGCCTTGATCAGCTGCTGGTGCACCTTGTTCGGGAAGTAATCCTCGAGGGTGCGGCCGTTGAGCTTGAATCCACCGGTGCCCGAGGACAACCGAACACGAGCGACGGCTTCCTTGCGGCGGCCGACGGTCTGGATCGGGCGATCGAACACGATGGGGGCCGGAGCTGCGGCAGCTTCGATTTCCGTGGCCACCTCGGGATCTTCCACTGCCACGAACTCGTCGGCGGCGATCTCTTCGATGTTCTCCTGCGACGTCACGTCATTTCCCTCCGGCGCCGTCACTGGGACACCTGCTTGATCTCGAACGGAACGGGCTGCTGAGCGGCATGCGGGTGGTTCGGTCCCGCGTAGACCTTCAGCTTGCTCGCGATGGCATTTCCGAGCTTGTTCTTCGGGATCATGCCGACAACGGCCTTCTCCACGAGACGGTCGGGGTTGTTCTCGAGCACCTGACGCGTCGAGCGCGACTTCAGACCGCCCGGATGGCCGGAGTGGTGGTGGTGAAACTTGCCATCGAGCTTGTTGCCACTGATGGCAACTTTCTCGGCGTTGATGATGACGACGAAGTCGCCACCGTCGACGTTGGGTGCGTAGGTGGGCTTGTGCTTACCGCGGAGCAGTGTCGCGGCCTGGACGGCGAGGCGTCCGAGCACGACGTCCGTGGCGTCGATCACATGCCACGTCCGGGTGGTGTCCCCGGCCTTCGGGGCGTAAGTAGACACAGAAAATTCCTGTCTTCATGATGTCGCTGCTGGCCAAGACGTGTGGATGCCCTCGGCGGCCAGTTGAGACCCGAGGACAAGAGCTCTGCGCATCGAAGAAATGCGGCGAGCCCATACACGCCAACGGGAGACGATACCGGGAGCCGGTGCCCAGGTCAAAACGCCTCCGACGCAGAAGACCGACTCAAGACAGGCGAACGCACCGCACACAGCGGCGGGCCGCCGGTAATGCCTCGAGCCTGATGGCCGGTATCGACTCACCGCACCGCTCACACGTGCCGTACGTACCGAGATCCCACCGCGTGGACGCAGCGTCGAGCTCGCGCATCTCGGACTCGGTGTCGGAGATCAGGGCTGCGATCTTGGCACGCTCGAAGGCGATGGTGGAACCCTCCGGGTCGTGTTCGTCGTCGTCGGTGGTCCACCGGCTGCCTTCGATGACCGACGCGAGCTCGTCGCGAAGGGAGTGCAGGCGGTGTTCGGCGCGAGAACGCTCGGCATCGATCGCCGTCCCGAAATCCGTCATCCGTCCAGTACACACCGCCACCACAACCCGCGCCAGGTGCCGCGCCCCTCGACAGTCGTACGCCCCGACCGACAAGTGCCGATCGGGGCATACGACGCTCGTGGTCGACGGTCAGCGCGCCATGCGCGCCTTGTTCGCCATCTCCACCCCGTGCATGGCCTCGCCGCCGGTGCGGGCGGCCGCGACGAGGCTCGACAGAATGAGATTGAGCTCGTCGGATGCGGAGTTCCACTGACGCTGGAGTTCGTAGTAGGACGTCATCGCGTCGCCCTCCCACGATTCGTAGAGTCTCTTCGCAGTGCCGTCCACGTCGGCGAGAAGGTCTTTGGTCACGTTCGCCTGCTTGTTCATCGCCTCGGTCAACGCCGCGATCTGAGCGAAGTCGTACTTCATGTCGAATCAGTCTCCTAAATAGAGCTCGGTCGTGTGGTCGGTCGTTCGGTGGCCGGTCGTGCCGTCAGTTGAACGTGGTCAGTCCCGAACCGAGCGATCCCGCCACCTGGTTCACAGCCGCCACGTTGTCGTCGTCCGCATCGGAGTAGCCGTGGCCGTTGGTCTTGATGTCCGCCGAGATCTGCTCGAGCGCGCTGCGCATCTTCTGGGCACTGGTGTCCCACTGCGACATGACATCCTGAAACGACTTGCCGGCCTTGCCCACCCACGCCTCGGCGGTCTGCTCGACGATGGAACGCACGGCCGAGTTGGACGCATCGATCGACACGCTCAGGCCCTCGATCGTCGCCCCGGCAGCAACGAGCTCCTGCGGTGTGACGGTGACGCCGTTCGACGAACCCGTAGATTCCGGTCCCCCTGGATATCCCACTTCGACTCCTCTGCTTCGATTTTCGTATTCACGTACGCCCGCGGCGCACATGACGCTCGACCGAGGGACCGCGTGCGGCCCGCTCACTCCCCTACATCTCCTTGGACGCAGCCACCCCTCGGTTCGGTTCCGGCATACGGTGAAAATCTGCGCGGCGGCCTCAACGCATCGGCACGATCTCCAGAGTCTGGGTGGCCAGATCACATTCGGTGTCGATCGCGGACGAGTCCGGTCCCTCGAACTGACAACCGATGCTCACCTGCACTGCCGATTCGACGAGCACACGCCACAACACAGTGGACGCATCGGCCGGCCGCTCGACGTACGAGATCCCCACCCGACCTCCGAAATCACGGGCAGGCTCCAGCGATCCGATCGGGGAGTCGGGTCCACGCGCGTCGACTGCCGCACCGAGCTCGGACGCAACCTGTTCGAGCGTCGCGCCGGGCACTAGTTCCTGCACTGTGACGACGATGCGACGCTCGGGTGCTGTCGGCGGAATCAACACCATCCGGGCCGGGTCCTCCATCCTGGTCCAGGTCGCCGGTAGTCGCAGCGACGCCCGGCCCGAGACGAACGTCGCCGACGGGATCACCGACGGTGACTCGCTCGTCGCCGATACTGCTGTCGCCGAGGTCGTTTCGGTCGTGGGGGTCGTTTCGGTCGTGGGGGCGGCTTCGGTCGCGGAGGTGGCTTCGGTCGCCGATGCCGCCTGGGTGGCAGGCACCGCGAACGGCGGCGAGGTCGCGACGGCCACCTCTTCCGGAGACCGAAGGACGAACGTCAGTGCAACGACACCACCGGCAACGATGACCGATGCGGCCACCGCACCGAACACTCGAACCGGCAATCCGCTTCTTCGCGGAGGTGGCACCGCGACGGTCACTTCGTCGAGCCATGCCGCCGAGCGCCCTGCCGCGGCTCGACCTGGCGGGGCAGTCTCCACCTCCGCTCCCGCACGTCGATACAGAGACCTGGCCACGTCGAGACCGGTCAGCCATCGTGCCGGATCTTCCGCAGCGGGGCTCGAGCTCGAACCCGACTCCGTCACGATGAAAATGTCCTCGGGACATTGCGACACCGACGATCGAAGGTAGTCGTCGGCTCGTCGTCGCCAGCTGTCGTCTCGTTCTCCGACAGCAAGTACTGCACCGATGTCGCCGCCGTGAGTTCCTGCCTCGTCCACCAGAACGACCGTCGTGTCGAGAGTGCCCACTTCGATCACCACCGCAGCAGCCGGTGCGCGTTCTCCCGCCGACGCGACCGCGGCGATCGCCGTCTCCACGACGACGACCTCGCTCGCCGACGTGGCGAACACGGCTCGGAGGAGCTCTCGACGCTCGTCGCCCCACGTCGAGGGATACGCGATCTCGAGCAGATCGAGTCGGTCGTGTATCCCGGCTCCCTGCAGCGCCGACCACACGATCCCGTGCAGGACTTCGCCGCGATCCCACACTGCGCCGCCCACGAGGATCGATCGATCGTCGAGACACAGCAGCGGAGGGACCTCGGTGTCCGCGCCCGCCCGCCCGAAGACGAGACGACCACCCTCCGATACCGCGTATGCGGATCCGACGTGTTCGCGTGGACCCTGCAGCGTCGCACCGGACGCGACGACAGAAATCTCCGAATGACTCAAATGCACAGCCGCGTAACGCCACTGCGGCCTCGTCAACTCGAGTGTCCGAGCTGCACGAGCGCGGGGCCGGACCGATCGACGAACACTCCACGTCCGGGCGGCATCGGGCTCGGACGCACGGTGCCGATCAAGCTCCCCTCGTCTCGGCTCCCGCTCATGACCAATCCCGGAGTCACCAGGTCGCGTAGCCGCCCGATCACCGGGTCGAACAGTGCCCGCCCCGCCCCGCCCGAGCGACGCGCCACGATGAGGTGCAGTCCGATGTCCCGGGCGTGTGGCAGATGCTCGACCAAGGGAGACAACGGGTTTCCGGACGCCGTGGCCACCAGGTCGTAATCGTCGACGACGACGAACACCTCGGGCCCGTCCCACCACGACCGCTCGCGAAGTTGCTGCTGGGTCACGTCCGATCCCGGCATGCGCCTGCTCATTCTGTCTGCGAGATCGACGATCATCGCCGTCAACGTCGCCTGCGCGGCCGCGTAACCGGCCAGATGCTCGGAATCGACTGTGCCCAAGAGAGTTCGACGGTAGTCCGCCACGATCAGTTTCACCCGATCGGGTGGGTTCGCATCGACCAACGATCGACAGATCCCCCGCAACAGGGACGTCTTCCCGCATTCGCTGTCGCCGAAGACGACGAAATGTGGGTTCTCGGCGAAGTCGACCGTCACCGGAGCCAGCTCGGCCTCGTCGATGCCGATCGGAACTCTCAGTTCTGCAACGGTACCGCGGTCGCGAGGCCAGGTGCCACCGAGTCGATCGAGCACCTCCGACCGTTCGAGCATCTCCGGCAACATGCGGACCGGCGGGGCAGGCGGCCCCGTGGACGCTGCGGCGATCGCGGTGACGGACTCTGCCACAGCTCGGGACAGGTCGGCCACCGATCGACGGTCGTCCACCCGGGGCAGTGCGATCTGCAGGTGCAGACCGTCCTTGGTCATGCCCCGGCCCGGTCGGCCCTGCGGCACACTGGCGGCTTTCGTTCGGCCGATGTCCGAGTCCGACGGATCTCCGAGTCGCAGCTCGAGCCGGGTCCCGATCAGATCCTTCGTCGCGGGCCTCACTTCTGCCCAGCGAGAGGCCGTCAGAACGAGGTGCAGACCGAATGCCAGTCCCTGGGTCGTCAGCGTCGCGATCCGTTGTTCGAGACTCTCGAAGTCGGATCTGATGGACTGCCATCCGTCGATCACCAGGAAGACGTCGCCGAACCGGTCGTTCGCATCGACCGGTTGCATCGCCCGCAGCCGCCGGAACTCGACCATGGAATCGATGCCGCGATCTCGAAAGGTCTTCTCCCGCTGACGAACGACAGCCGCGACCTCGGCCACGGTCCGGCGCACTCGGTCGACGTCCAATCTGTTGGCCACCGATCCGACGTGCGGTAGTTCGGCCAACCCGGCCAGCGTTCCACCCCCGAAGTCCAAGCAGTAGAACTGAACCTGAGCGGGTGTGTGCGTCATCGCCAGAGCCATGATCAGCGACCGAAGGGCCGTCGATTTCCCCGACTGCGGAGCCCCCACGATCGCGACGTGCCCGGCTGCACCGGACAGGTCGACGGTGAGCAGATCCCGCCGCTGATCGAACGGCCTGTCGATGATGCCGATCGGAGCACGAAGTGTGCTCAGCGCATCGACGCCGCCGCTCAGTACCGACCGAGGCAGTAAGCGGGTCAGTGTCGGTGCCTTGTCCAACGGCGGTAGCCATACCTCGTGGGCCGGCATACCGCGGCCTGCGATTCGGCCGACGACGACGTCGAGAACGGTCGCGCCGGTGTCGTCGTTCTCGACCGGATCCGGTTCGACCACCGGCTCGACACGGACGTCGTTCTCGACGGGATCGACCATGACCGGATATGCGGTGAACGGCCTCGGACGGATATCGACGCCCTGCGCGGCGGGTGCCCCCGCACTCGAACGTGGCGGAACGTACGGTCCGGACACGTAGGCCGCAGCGAAGCGGACGATCTCGGCCGAATCGCACTTGAGATAGCCGGCACCGGGCTGGGCAGGCAGGTGGTACGCGTCGGGAACACCGAGAACGGAACGTGACTCGTTGGCCGAGAACGTTTTCAGACCGATTCGATAGGACAGATGACTGTCGAGTCCGCGCAGCTTGCCTTCTTCCAGACGCTGACTGGCCAACAACAGATGCATGTGCAACGAACGTCCGAGCCGCCCGATAGCCACGAACAATTCCGCGAATTCCGGTTGCTGACTGAGCAATTCCGAGAACTCGTCGACCACCACGAACAGAGCGGGCAACGGTGCCAGAGCAGCTCCCGCTGCGCGCGCCTTCTCGTAGTCGGACACATTGGCGAAGTTTCCGGCCGAGCGCAGCAACTCCTGCCGACGGTTCATCTCGCCGGCGAGGGCATCACGCATCCGGTCGACCAGAGCCAGGTCCTCGGACAGGTTGGTGATCACGGCCGCAACGTGCGGCGCGGCCTCGAGCCCTGCGAAGGTCGCCCCGCCCTTGAAGTCGACCAGTACCAGGTTCAACTGCTGCGGGGCGTGGGTGGACACCAACCCGAGAACGAGGGTACGCAGAAACTCCGATTTACCCGAACCCGTTGCGCCGATGCACAATCCGTGTGGACCCATGCCGTTCTCGGCAGACTCCTTCAAATCGATCTCGACCGCGCTGCCGTCGGGTGCGACGCCGATGGGTACCCGCAACCGGTCTCGACCGCGACGCACTGTCCACGCTCGATCCGTATCGAGCGCACCGACGTCGGCTATTCCGACGAGGCTGTTCCATCCCGACACTGCGGCCCCGTCGTCGGTGACGGTATCGACAGCGGAGGGCGACGACGGCGCGCGATACGGAGAAAGGCGTCGAGCAACGGCGTGTGCCTCGGTGGTACTCATCGCGTCCGCCACAGCGAAGACCTCGACTGCCGTGCCGCTGACCGCACCGATCGAGCCGTTCTCGACCACCAGCTGAAGCCCGCGACTTGCCGCCAGTCGCGTGCACAACCCGGACAGGTCGACGATGGTGACGGAATCGAGGCCGGTGTCGGTGAGGTCGGTCGAACGGTTGGCAACCAGTCCGCCGTCCACCACGATCACCAACTGCGTGACCCCACTGTTCACCGCCCCACGTGCGAAGCGATTCCGCATCGACAGGACGTCCCCCAGCGCGCTCTCGAGCTCGAGGACACTGCCGAAGATCATTCGCGCAGAACCGGCACCGTCTCGCAACACGTCGTGTTGTGTGTGCGGCAGCCACTTGGTCCATTCCCACTGCTCCACGGTGTCGGGGCCGCAGACGACGGCAACCGCGAGGTGGTCCGGTCCGTGAAAGGTACAGAGATAGGCGACCATCGAGCGCACCATCGCACGAGCGGCATCGCGATCCCCGGCTATCGACAGAGCGGCGAATCCCCTCAGCGACACGGCAATCGGCAACTCGGCCACCACCGAGTGTGCTCGCACGAATCGACGCAGCGACACCGCGGACACCGGTTCCAGCTCTTCCACAGGTCCGGTCTCGGGAGGCACGAGTCGGGTCGCCAAACGCTGATCGCCGAGCCCGACCCGCACGTGGGCGAAGTCGGCGTCCTGAGGCCGACGTTCCCACATACGCTGCGTTCCGGCCGTCGACCACAGAGTGCCCGGATCCGGGTGGCTCCACTCGAGTGCCCTGCGCTGATCTCGCTCGGTGTCGGCGACGTCTCGTCGAAGCTGGTCGAGATACCGCAGGTAGTCCTTACGGTCCTCGTTCGCCTCGGCGGTACGGGCTCCCCCGGACTTGCCCCCGCCGGCCAACATGCCCACCATCGACATCAGCATCATGGCTGGGAACATCAACATCATCGGGTTCGCTGCCGCACCGGAAGTGAACATGAGCGCAACCATTCCGACCATGGCGGCGACCATCACCAGCGGCATCAGCTTCATCAGGAGATTGCCGGGTACCGCGCGCGGCACGGGAGGCGGCGGTTGAAGTACGACCTCGCCGCCCGGTGACCGAGGTACTTCCCGGCGCGCGCTGCGAACGAAGCGCACGGTACTCATCGATCAGCCCCCACGGCCGCGCCCCCACAACTGCATTCGCGGCGACCTCCCCCCGAGGCCGCGTGGACGACAGGCTAACGCATGCACAACCGGAGGGTCCACCGTTGCGTCGAAGCATCGGGATACAGAAATAGAACGGCACCGCATTCGGTTGAACGAAGAATGCGGCTCCAAGGCCGCACATGTTCGACGAACGAAAGGTCGGCTTCCGTGTCCGTACCCCTGTCCATCCTCGATCTCGCACACGTGGGCGAGGGCGAAACAATCCGAGACAGTTTCGACGCCAGCGTGACGCTCGCCCAGCATGCCGAGAACTGGGGTTACCAGCGCATCTGGTACGCCGAACATCACAACATGAAGACGATCGCATCGTCGGCGACGTCGGTGTTGATCGGGCACGTGGCCGCACACACGAAGCGAATTCGACTCGGCTCCGGCGGGATCATGCTTCCCAACCACGCGCCGCTCACCATCGCCGAGCAATTCGGCACGTTGGCCACGTTGTTCCCGGACAGGATCGATCTCGGACTGGGCCGCGCCCCCGGCAGCGACCAGGTGACCATGCGCGCCATGCGCCGCGACCCCGCGTCCTCGGACAGATTCCCCCAGGACGTCCAGGAGCTGCAGGGGTACTTGTCTCACCAGTCCCTCGTCCCCGGGGTCAGTGCCACGCCGGGTGCCGGCACCGAGGTGCCGCTGTACATCCTCGGATCGTCGCTCTTCGGCGCACAGCTCGCGGCAGCCCTCGGCCTGCCGTATGCATTCGCGTCGCATTTCGCACCCGACGCACTCGAACAGGCCGTGGAGATCTATCGCCGCGACTTCCGTCCGTCGGCGCAGCTGTCCGAACCTCACCTCATCGTGGGCGTCAACGTGATCGCCGCGGACACCGTCGCCGAGGCTCAGGCCCAGTTCCTCCGCACCAAGAGAAGCCGCGTGAGCCTGCTGCTCGGACGGGGTCGCACCTTCACCGACGAGGAAGCCGACATGGTGCTGGAAGCACCCGCGGGGCAACAGATCTCGAAGATGACGAAGTACTCGGCCGTCGGGACGCCCGACATGGTCAGGGAGTACCTCGACCGATTCGCCGAACGCACGGGAGCAGACGAGTTGATCGTCGCCTCGGGCGTCTCCGATCGTCGATCCTGGCTCAGGTCGTTCGAGCTGCTGGCCCAGGTGAGCGAGCTGGTTCCTGCCTGACTGCTGCGAGCAGGTCTCGGCGGAGGCGACGAGCGGTCGAGTGTCGGCGTGATGTCGTAGGGTGTGGACGCACGATGCCCGGGGGGCGGGCATCGACAGTGCACTGCACGCATCCGGGGGGATATCCATGACACGCGCCGACAGCCGTCCCGCAACGACGAACACACCGTCCGACGCAGCCGAACCGACCATCGCATCGGACCCGGCCCGACGTGCGCAGGGGCTGCGTGCCGTCTTCGCCCAGGACGTGTGCCGGCTGACGGTGTCGGCGAGGTCGACCCAGGTTGATATGGCACTGCCCGTGGACGTTCCGGTGTCGCTGTTGATTCCGGGGATCGTCGACATGATCGCGTCACGAGCGGAGCCTGCGGAAGGACCGGGTCCGGTCGGGAGCCGGACCGCGGACTCCGGATCCGACGGGTTGTCGGGGGCCTGGACGCTGTCCCGTATCGGACGCCCGCCGCTACCGTCGACGTCCACACTGTCGGAACTGGGCGTACGTGACGGCGACCTGCTCGTGTTGGGTGTCGCCGAGCGTCCGGCACCGACTCCGTTGTTCGACGATCTCATGGATGCCGTGGCCCGTTCCGGCACCGACGACGTTGCTCAGTGGACCGCGCGTACTGCACGCACGGTCGGTTCGATCATCACGGGCTCGACGGTGCTGCTCGCCTGCGGAATCGTTCTGAGTGACCCGGTTCGATCCGGTGCCGAGAACACGAGCAGCCCGGTCGAGGCAGTCGCCGCGGTCACGGCCGCGGTCCTGTTCGCCGTTGCGGGGATGATCCTCGGCCGGCTGTACGAGCAGGTGGCCGTCGCGGTGCTTTTCGGGGGATGCGCGTCGGCGCTGATGTTCACCGGTGGAACTCTGTTCGTGCCCGGCCAGTTCGGGGCAGCTCACGTGATGTTGGGTTCGGCCATGGCAGGCTCGATCGCGCTGTTGTCTCTGCGAATCGGCGGTGCCGGGCTCGCCGTGTTCACCGGGTCGATCGTGCTGGCAGTGTCGGCGTTCGCCGCGGCGGTCTGCGCGTTGTTCACCGTGATGACGCCGGCGGCCATCGGTACCGTCGCAGCACTGGTAGGTCTGACCGGAATCGCCGTGTCGGCCCGACTGTCGATGATGCAGGCGCGGCTTCCGTTGCCTCCGGTTCCCACCGCCGGTGCCCCACTGGACACCCCCCAGGAGGCGGAGCTCGATTCGATGTCGTTCGCAGATCTGCAGGTGGCAGCCACGCGCGCACGGAGCTACCTGACGGGATTGCTCACGGCGTTCACGATCGTGGTGGTGATGGGAGTACTCGCTGCGGCGGCGAGCGACACCGCGACCGGTTCCGGGTGGCCCGGCATCGCCCTCGCCGCACTGTGCGCGCTGGTGCTACTTCTGCGCGGACGCACGTATGCCGTTGTGACACATGCCGTCCCACTCGTCGGTGGTGGTGCGGTCGTCCTGTTCTCGCTCTCGGTCGGGGCAGTGATCACATTTCCGGACCGTGCACTCGAGTTGTTCGGCGCGGCGTTGGCCGCCGCCGTCGTCGCATCCGTGTTCGGAGCCCTGGTTCCGACCCGCAACTATTCGCCGGTGATGCGGCGATCGGCCGAACTGGTGGAATACGCCGCGATCGCCCTCGTCATTCCGATCGCAGTATGGGTGTGCGGTCTGTACAGCGTCGTCCGCGGACTGTGACCGCGCGCCGGCGTCGTGCGCACACCGTTGCCGCGCTCACCGTCCTGACCCTCACCTACGAAGCACTGATGGGACCGTCCTTCGCGCACGCCGAACGCCCGCTCATCGATCCGGTGCAACTGCCACCGCCCAGCCCTCCCGCGCCTTTGGAACCGACCGAGCAGAAGAACGCGTGCGCCGTCCCCTCCGAAACGATCGACGCCCAGGAAATTCCGACGGCGCAACAGGCACTCGACTTCGCGTCCGTGTGGCCGATCACTCGCGGAGCCGGTCAACTGATTGCCGTCATCGATACGGGCGTCACGCCTCACCCACGTCTGCCGGGTCTGATTCCTGGGGGCGACTACGTCGGCACCGCCGACGGATTGTTCGACTGTGACGCGCACGGCACGATGGTGGCCGGTCTCATCGCCGCGCAGACGGCCTCGGGCAGCGGTTTCGCCGGCGGCGCTCCGGACGCCCGCATCCTGTCGATCCGTCAGTCCAGCAACGTGTTTCAAGTCGTGGACAACAGGACCGACCAGGAGAAGTCGACCGAACCCGAGAACGCTGCCGGGTACGGAAACGTACGGACGATGGCCATGGCAATCCGGACGGCCGCCGACGCAGGCGCATCGGTCATCAACATCTCCGAAGTGGCGTGCGTACCGGCCGGCGCAGGCGTCGCCGACGGCCCACTCGGCGCAGCAGTGCAGTACGCCGTTCGCGAGAGAAACGTCGTCGTCGTCGCCGCGGCGGGCAACTTCGGGAGCGACGCGTGCAGGGCACAGAACCCCATGCCCGACCCGGTCCGGCCCGAGGCGGACCCGTGGGAAGGGTTTGCGACCATCGCGACACCTGCCTGGTTCGACGACGTGTTGACCGTCGGTTCGGTCGAGTCGGACGGTTCGCCGTCGTCGTTCAGCCTGGCCGGACCATGGGTGGACGTGGCTGCTCCGGGCTCCAACATGACGTCGCTGTCGCCGGCGGGCAACGGCCTGGCCAACGGCATTCGGGGCACCGACGGCGTAGTACCGATGACCGGAACCAGTTTCGCCGCACCGCTCGTCGCTGCGACAGCGGCACTGGTGCGGGCGTACAGGCCCGATCTGTCCGCTCTCCAAGTGATCGACCGCATCGAGCGAACAGCTCATGCGCCGGCCGACGGATGGAATCCGTCGGTCGGCCACGGTGTCGTCGATCCACTCGCTGCAGTAACCGACGTCGTGACACCGACGCAGCGAACCGTCCCCGCAGATGCGGTCGCGATCGGTGCGCCGCTCCCACCGCTCGCCGTCGATCATCGGCCCCGCGATGCGGCGGTGGCCGGGTCGGTAGTGGTCGCGGTGATTCTGGGCCTCGGAACGGCAGTCTCCATTCCCCTGCGCCGACGACTGTGATCGGCTCGCCCACTCACCGGGACTACTTGGACGGAAGCGCGGCTGCCTGCGGGTCCGCCGCGACCCCGTCGTGCATGGTCAGCGCCTGACCACGCCCCAGAGTCGGCCCGCTGCCCAGCAACTGCAGAATCTGCCACGGTGCAGGAGCCGGAAGTCCGAAGCCCAATGCCGACGCTGCATCCGCACCCTCGACTCCGTAGCGAACTCCCGTGTCGGCGACGAAGAAGACGCTGTCCTGACGGGTACTGGCCGTCGAGATACCGGTGCTTCGAACGAATCCGCCGCTACCCGGCGACAGATGGACCTGGTCGACCGCATCACCGCCGCCGTCCGCCTGAGCCAGTTCCACCGGTGAAGCGGTGGTATCGAGTGGCAACGACCGTCCTGCGGATTCGACCAGCTGCGCAGTCGGACCACCGTCGGCGACATCGAGTGGTGACCAGGTCAGACACCCGACGGGCCTCTGACCCGAGTCGACGATGTCGGGAGTCGTCGGTGGAAAGGTCGATACGTCGAGCCCGGACATCGTCTTGGGAGCGTCGGCCAGGATGTCGGGATTGACGGCCGCGATGTCGGGGCTGCCCTGCGAGTCGGCGAACTTGACGAGTAGGGCTGCGGTTTCGCTGATGGCTTGGATGCCGTCCTCGAGCACGACGTAGTACCGAACGTCGCGGCCGGCAACCTTGACCACGGAGCCGATAGGCCGGTTGTCGAACGGGTAGGCGGGGATCTCACCCGCTCGCGCTATGAACGGAGCCGTCACCGCAGGCGACTGCGGTACCGCGTTGAGCAGACCGGCACTGACCGGCGTCGGCGTCGCATCCTCGAGGCCCAGCGCACGAACGACAGCTCTGTCCGCCAGATCGACCGGCGACTTGGTGCCGTCGTGGACGAGATACGCCGCACCGCCCGAAGTCCACAGGAATGCCTCGGATGGGCCGAGCGCAGCCGCGTTCTCGCCGTAGCGGGGCTCCCCCACGATCACTGTCGTGGACGTGACGCCGGCGATCGGATCGACGGTGTCGCACACGGTCCACGACTCGGCCTCGCCGTCCGGGTCGTGCGGCAGCGCCGACGGGGCACCGGGAATTCCGACCAGCGCACCGCGAGGTCGCGACGCCAGTTCCGACTCCTTCACCGTCACAGGGTTGTCGGGCCTTCCCACGATCAAACGCGCCGAAGCAAGGTTCAGCACCGGATGGAACACGCCGTCGACGCTGACGAACATGGCGGCCGACTCCTTACCGACCACGATCGACGCGTCGCCGATCTTGTCCTGAGGCCGAAACAGCGCCAGTGCAGCGCAGCCCGCCAGACCCACGCATGCGACGACGACACCCACCATGAGCGCGCGCGACTGCGACTTCATCGGGTCGTGCAGCATCCGCGCGTCGCGCCTGATGAGGGCATGTTCCATTCGTCGGACGAGAAAGCGGTATCCGCCGACCTGCCATTTCGTCGTCGGAGTAGATGCCACGATTCCTCCCCAGGATTGTGCCGACCCGATCCCCCATCGGGTCACGCGACACAGTACAGTTCGTCCGCACCCATCGGCGACCGCGTCGGCGACGATCGATCGGGCTGCAACCTTCGGGGGGAGGGTATGTGATGACGCGTTCGAGGAGACGACGGCGCACGTCGGTCGTGTCGTTCGCCGTGCCAACTGTTCGAGGGTTGCTCGCGGCCGAAATAGCTACTTTAACAACAACTCTCGCACTACTCGCGGCCGACGTGCCCGTCGAGTGGACGCTCACCGCCGCAGCGACGGTGTCGCTCGTACCGTTCGTCGCCTTTCGGCGAACGTCGATCGCCGGCTGGCTGGTCGTCGCTCTACGCTTCGGATCCGGCCGAGTCCCTGCCGTCGGGGTGACAACAGAAGATGTCGACCCCGACGGCCGGCCCGTCGGTGTGCACTGGCAGCGCGATACCGTCACGTGCACCGTGGAGATCATTGCACCGGAACACGACACGACGGTGCTGGCGCGAACGCGAGCCGACACACGACACACGCTGCCCATCGAGGCGTTGACGTCGTGCTTTCGGCAGCACGACGTCGAGGTTGCCGCAATCGACATCGTCGCGCTCGGGTTTCGAACCGCCGACGGTTCGGTGGCCACCGACGTGTACGAGGGCCTCATCGGCCCGTTGCCCGCCGTCGCGCAACGGACGGTGTGGGTGTCCGTCACTCTGGACGTACGGGCCAACGCCCGGGCGATGGCAGCGAGGGGCACGGGCCGGACGGGGGCGGCCCGAACCGCGGTCGTTGCAGCCCTCCGCATTGCACGCGCCTTGGAATCTCATGGACTGTCCACACGGCTGTCGACGGCCACGGAACTCCGAGCCGCGGCATTGCACCTGAGCCGGGGTGTCGACACCGACGACCTGACTCAGGTGTGGTCCTACGCTCCATTGCCCGGCGTCGCGAGTACGGGTTACGGAATCGATTGCAGCACAATCACTGTCGACGATCTTTCGGCCTTGTGGGCGACACCGTCGCTGGGTACGACCATGTCCGTTCACATGCGCCCCACCGACGAGCCGAGCCGCGTCCGCGTTCGTGCGTCGTGCAGATTCGCTGCGCGAGAGGCAATCTCGAGGCCCGATGTTGCTTCACTGACCTCGATGGCCGGACGTCAACGAGACGGCATTCTCGCCCAATTGCCACTGGCTGTGGCAACACACTCGGCAGTGATGCCGGTCGGAACCCTCTCGACCTCCGCACTGCAGGCCTGGGCGTTCCCGGTGAGTGGTTGCGGCCAACTACTGGGATCGGATACGAACGGAAACGGTGTGGCAGTGCGGATCTTCGGGGCGAACCTGCCGCGGGTCAGCATCGTGGGCGAGCTCTACCTCGCCCAACAACTTCTGTTCCGAGCCGTGGCGATCGGAGCGCGAGTTGTCGTCAGAACGGACAGACCGCACGCCTGGGGAGCCCTCCGCGACGCCATCGGGGAGCCCGAGCGGTTTCTGGTCGACAGCGACCACACTCGGGTGCGGCCCTCGTACGACGTCGTCGTGGTCGACTTCGCAGACGGCTCCATCTCGCTCGATCACCAATCTGTCCCCGGCGTCACTGTGATCTTGCTGACCGAGCACGAACCGCCGCATGATCCGGCGGCACCCGGGCCGTCCCGACAGAGATTCGCCGCGACACTGTCGATCGTTCAGCCGCGTGCGTCGGGTGACCGTATTCGGGTGCGTTCGGGTCCCATCGACATCGAACTGACGCTGGTCACCATTCCGCAGGAAACGGCGTTCATCGGTCGACCGAGAAGTCTTCGACCCGCCGTCCGAGTCTGACAGTGTCAGCCGGGGTACGGGACGCGCGCCCGCGCGCTCGACAC
>NZ_NOZE01000015.1:0-53324 GCF_002259025.1 Rhodococcus sp. 05-2255-1e
ATCCATCTTCGCCACGAGACGTCCGTTGAGGGTTTTCGAGGCGAAGAGTTCGTTGCGGTCGGTGTCTTCCGGTGGTGGCTTGTTGCCGCCGTAGGTGTCCTCGAGTTTGGTGATCGCTTCTCGGATGCTGTCGGTGCGTGCGCCGGGTCCGGTTGCTGCGGTGATCATCGCGGTGCGGGCGATATCGCGACCCTCTTGCGGGAGGTTCTTCGGGGGTGTTTCGGCGAAGGTGAGAATCAGGGCGGCGTGGTCGACGGACATGACGCCGGTGTTGACGGCGTCGGCGATGTCGGGGAAGTTCTTCAACCCGCGGGCAAGGGCAACGATCTTGGTGGCTTTGCTGGGGGTGAGCAGGGTGGTGGAGGTGAGCCACCCTGCGGGTCCGGGGAAGCCGAGCTTCTCCCGGGAGACGCGGGTGTCGATGTCGGCGACGAGGGCGATCCGCCGGGCCTCCAACAGTTGGATCTTGTGGGAGACATCAGCAGCGTCGGCGAGCAGTTCTGCTTCGCTCAGTTGCCAGATCTCCGTTGTCATGGAGATAAGTGTATCGAACGGGTGTTCGATACGCAATGATAGTGCAATCGAAAACTATTGCCGTGCAGAAAGATTCGAGAATCGAACCTGTCGGTGGTCCGTGGTAGGGCCTACGGCACGCGTTTCCAGATGGCAATCGCTGCAGCAATTCCGATCGCCAGTAGCGCGGCCACTATCCCGACTTTCCACAAGAGGTCGACGAGCAGGTGGTGCATCAACTCCTCCCCGGTGGACATCGGCCTCATCACGAACGGTCGCCGTCGTGGTTGATCAGCCGCGCGGCCGCCTTTGCGGTACGGGCGGTTCGTGATTGGCGACCAACGCGTCGCGCGTACAGGTCCGTCGTGCGCACGGCCACCGGCCCGATGCGGCGTTTCGTCTCACTCCATCTGCCGCGTCGTTTCAGTCGCACTGCAATGGCGAAAAGTATGACGGCGACGATGGTCACGACAGCGGCGATGACCGCGAATCGAATGAGCAGAAATGTCAGAACGGTTTCCATGGATGACCCTTCTTTAGAAGCATGACCGTGCTAAATAACAAAGTAGCACGACACTGCTATAAAAGAGCAATGCCAAGAGTTGTGGATCCCGCCGAGAGGCGTCAGAAGATCTTCGAAGCCGTATTCGACGTTGTCGTCCGATCGGGAATCGAGCAGGTCACCCTACGGGCGGTCGCCGACGCCGCGGGCTTGGCCATCGGATCTGTGCGCCACTACTTTCCGTCACGCGACGAGCTGATCGGTGCTGCCTCGAACGAGATAATCGATCGAGTTTCGGCGCGGATCGAGTCACATCGAGAGCGGTTGAGTGATAGTGCCGATCGTCTTGCGGTGGTTGAGGACATGCTGTGCGAGTTGCTACCGCTGACCGAGCACACGACCAGGGAGGTCACTGTCTGGCTAGAGATCGTCACGTCCGGACGCACCGATTCGGTTCTGGCTGCCGCGGCCGGACGGCTCTTCGAGGGGTCGTCGTCATTGGCGCGACTGGTTGTCGTGCGAGCCAGGTTGGGAGCGGAGCCGGAGTCGGATCTCGAAACCGAGAGGTTGGCCGCCATGATCGACGGACTGGCACTCAGAGCCACGCTGCATCCCGATCAGTTGTCATCGGCTGTAGCCCGAAAGGTGGTGCGTCGACACCTGACACAGTTGCGCGAGATGTAGAGCAGACCTCTACTGCTGGCGTGTCTTTCGCAACCACCACAGTCCTGCGATGGGCAGCACCACCGGGATGAAGAGGTAACCGGATCCGAAGTGCGACCACACCGTCGGCTCCGGGAAGTCCTGGGGCTGGATGTAGCTGAGGGTGCCGATGCCGAGGACTCCGACGAGTTCGATGATGCAGGAGACCGTCACCACTCGTCGCGATGCCTCGGTTGCTCGTGCCAGGCCGACCGTCGCGATGATGTAGACCACGGCTGCAAATGCCGACAGCAGGTACGCGACCGGGGCGTTGTCGAATCGGGTGGTGAGTTGCACGATCGATCGCGATGTCGCGGCAACGGCGAACACGGCGTAGACGGCGATGAGGAAGCGTCCGAATCCGGTGCGCGTGGCTTGCTGAAGTTTGTCAGGCATATCCGGCCCAAATCTGGCTCAGTCGCAACACCATGGCTGCGAGGGTGAGGACGGCTACGAGGAGCACCGCGGTGCCGCCGCGGGAACGGTCGCCCAGGGACCACCACGTTCCGAGTGGGAGCAGGAACAGCAGTCCGACGAGGTACGACCCGAACGTGAGCCGGTGAATGTCGCGATCGGAGGCGAACATCATCACGAACCCGATCACGGCCTGCAGTGCAACGACGCCTTCGGTAGCCGCGATCGTCCAGAACAGCGCGCGGTCGGCCTTGTTCTTCAACAGAACGGGCCTGTTGGTGGCGAGCTTCACGAGCACCCAGATCCCCACTACCAGGGACAACACGTACAACAAGCCGGTGACGGCGCCGATCATCGAGTTCCTCGTCATGCTGCGGTGGGTGGATGGACTTCCCTTCACAGTAACCGCGTAACACCACGTCAACACTGTGAGGCCCTTGAAACACGACGTTGTTCCGAGCGTGACCAATCGGAAATCGACGAGGCCTGTACTTGTTCCATGGCCGCAGAGGATCTGCCCTCTCGTCGGACATGACGGTTTTCTCGGGTGGACATCGGTGTCCACCGCATCCAGCCCGCTCTGCGAACCTCAGGAGACGCACGTGTCAGATCTCGACCAGTCCATCGCCGAGAACATCAAGAAGTCCCTCGAGGAGATTCCGCATCCCTCACTTCCAAAGGGCAGCAACATCTACGGGTCCACCAAGATCTTCCCCGACTACAAGGCGGAGAACGGCGAAAGCTACTTCACGCTGGTGCACGGCATCGCCCACGAGTCGTCGGTATCGTTCGTCGCGGTGCTACAGGCCACCCGCGCTCTGCGGAAGGGCTTCGAGTCGGCGATGTACTTCTATGGGCCAGGCGCTATCAATTGCCTTGCCACGCGCGGCTTCCCGACGACGGGAGACTCGGGCTTCCCGGGTGAGCAGAACATCAACGACTCCCTCGCGACGTTCATCGCCGAGGGTGGCACCGTGTTCTGCTGCCGCTTCGGGCTGGCCCTGCACGGGGGTCGCGAAGAAGACCTCATCGAGGGTGTCATCCCGGCCCACCCCCTGGACGTGCAGGACGCATTGATCCATTACGCGCGCAAGGGTGCCATCATCAATTCGACCTACATGGTCTAGGGGACGGTTATGTCCATCTCTACACGTGTGGATCTGGCGTTGCTCGGGATTCGAGGAGCAACGCCGGTGTCCAGAACTGCCGGTGCCGGCCCGAGTGACGATGGACATGTCCGCATCGATGGTCTCGGCGCAGCAATCCCGCGCAACCCGCTCAGTCCGTACGTACTCGAAGAAGGGCGAGTTCTGTTCGACGGCAACGACATCGGCCTCGATGTTCAGGCCGTCGATCGCCCGAAGTTCTACGACCTCTCCACCGCCGACGGCGTCGCCTACGAGAAGATCGCCAAGCTGCACGGCACCAGTGTTCTGGCCACGACCGTGGTCCAGACGTGCATTCGCTACGACGCCGATCAACGGTGCCGCTTCTGTTCCATCGAAGCGTCTCTGGACGCGGGCGACACCATCGCTGTCAAGACGCCCGCGCAACTTGCGGAGGTGGCGGAGGCCGCTGTCCGGCTGGACGGGGTGACGCAGATGGTCATGACGACGGGCACTTCGGCCGCGAAGGATCGCGGTGCCCGTCATCTGGCCCGGTGCGTACGTGCCATCAAGGCCGTGGTCCCGGAACTGCCGATCCAGGTGCAGTGCGAACCTCCGGGTGACCTGCAGGCCATCCAGGACCTGTACGACGCCGGAGCCGAGTCCATCGGAATTCACGTCGAATCGCTCGACGACGACGTGCGCCGCCGATGGATGCCGGGCAAGGCATCGGTCTCGATGGACGAGTACCGCGCGGCATGGAAAGAAGCGGTCCGGGTTTTCGGGCGCAACCAGGTTTCGACGTACATACTGGTCGGTCTCGGCGAGGATCCCGACGAATTGGTCTCGGGTGCAGCGGAACTGATCGAGATGGGTGTGTATCCCTTCGTCGTTCCGTTTCGGCCGCTCGCAGGCACGTTGGCGGTGGATGTCGACCGGGCGACGGCTCCCGCTGCCGACGTCCTCGAAAGCGTCACTCGACGCGTCGCCAAGGAACTTCAGGCAGCGGCGATGCTCGGGTCCGATCAGAAAGCAGGCTGCGCGGCCTGCGGTGCGTGCAGCGTTCTGCAGAACGCGGGAGGGTGATATGTACGGCGTCGTGGAGGGTAACGATCTCGCCGGATTATCCGGCGCTGCAATCGCTGTCGTGCAACCGGAGTTCATCGTCCAGCCGTGCAGCGGCACAGCAGAACTGAACGCGTATCGGGCACTGCGCAGAGAGACGTTTGTCGCCGAACAGGGCTTGTTCGCCGGCACCGATCACGACGACGTCGACGACGATCCTCGCTGCGTCGTTCTCGTGGCCACCGATCGAGACGGCACCGTGCTCGGTGGGGTGCGCCTGGCACCCTGCACGGCAACGGATCTGGGGTGGTGGGCCGGCAGTCGCCTGGTGGTCACCACCTCTGCGCGCACTTCCGGTGTGGGCCCAGCGCTGGTTCGTGCGGCCTGTGCTCATGCCGAAAGTCGTGGCGTTTTGCGCTTCGACGCGACGGTGCAGAAGCGCAACGAGACACTGTTCACCCGTCTCGGCTGGATCAGGCGTGGAGACGTCGAGGTGGCGAATACTCCACACGTGGCGATGTATTGGCCGATCGACAGGATCGAACGGCTGGTGTCGTCGACCAAGGCGATGCTCGCCGGCGTCCTCGCGCCGCTGAAGGCGCAGCCACTCGGGCTCGGTGCCAAAGAATTTCGAGGTGACGACGGGGTCCCGGTTCCGGGGAGCGACATGATCGCCGCCTGCGATGCGATCATTCCCTCGATGGTCGACCGCGACCCGGAGTGGGCCGGCTGGTGCGCGGCCCTGGTCAACCTCAACGACCTCTCGGCGATGGGTGCCTACGCAGTCGGCATGCTCGACTCCGTCGGTGCACCCACGCAATCTCGACTGACCCGCATCATCCGCGGCCTCGCCAATGCGTCTGCGGCCTGGCAGGTTCCGGTACTCGGTGGCCACACCCAGGCCGGGGTGCCGTCGTCGCTGTCGGTCACTGCGCTGGGCCGCACGACGAACCCGGTACGGGCCGGCGGGGGAAGCGTCGGCGATCGATTGACGCTGACGGCGGACGTCGAGGGTGGCTGGCGTCGTGGATATCAGGGCCAGCAATGGGATTCGACGTCTCGGCGCAACTCGGCCGAACTGACGACCATGGCGTCGTTCGTCGCCCGTACCGCGCCCAAGGCCGCCAAGGACGTCTCGATGGCCGGCCTGGCGGGCACTACCGGGATGCTGGCCGAGGCAAGCGGAACCGGTGCCGTATTGGACATCTCCTCGATTCCGAAGCCCGACTCGGCGTCGATGGGCGAATGGATCACGTGTTTTCCCGGGTTCGCGATGATCACCGCGGACCGTCCCGGTGCACCGACTGCACCGTCCGGACCTGCACTGTCCGCAGAATGCGGAGAGCTCACCGACATTCCGGGCGTCGCCTTGCGATGGCCCGACGGAATCACCACGCGCGCGGTCACTTCGACGGTGACCGGATTGGGAGAAGCATGAACGACATCACGATCTCCGTGGCCGCAGCCGAGTTCGGCCGCGACATGGAACAGGGTTACGCCACCATCGCCGCCCTGCTCGAGGAATCGCGTAATCGCGGTAGCCAACTGCTGGTGCTACCGGAAGCGTGCCTGGGTGGGTACCTGCCCAGCCTCGGTGGCGGTGACGAGACCGAAGAATCGAGACAGCGTCGACTGAAGGCACTACCGCCGGCTCTGGAACTCGACGGCCCCGAGATCAGGCGGGTCATCGACATGGCGGGCGATACCGTCGTCACGTTCGGATTCTGTGAGAAGGACGGCGATACCCGCTACAACGCCGCGGTGACGGTCGACGGCAGCGGCATCCTCGGTTCGTATCGCAAGGTGCACCAGCCACTCGGCGAAAACCTCTGCTACGCAGCGGGAGAGAGCTACTCCGCCTTCGACACTCCGGTCGGCCGGATGGGCATGCAGATCTGTTACGACAAGGGGTTTCCCGAGGCTGCACGTGAACTCGCGCTCGACGGTGCCGAGATCGTCGCGTCCATCTCCGCATGGCCGACGGCACGTACCGCGACGACCCCGAACATGGAAGAAGATCGGTGGAAGCAACGCTTCGACATCTATGACCGCGCTCGTGCACTGGAGAATCAGATCATCTGGGTCGCAGCGAATCAGGCCGGCACGTTCGGGTCTCTGAGGTTCGTCTGCAGCGCCAAGATCGTCGGGCCCGGCGGTGAGATCCTCGCGGGCACAGGCGTCGAGCCGGGTTTGGCCACAGCCACCGTCGATGTCGAGGCGCTCATCGGCGCGGCACGTGGCGGTGGCATGTACAACCTGCGCGACCGACGGCCCTCGGTCTATCGCACCATCACCAAGGAGACCGTTCATGCCTGAGATGTCGTTCGTGGTGCGGTGGCCCGACGGACGCGAACAGTCCTGCTACTCGCCCTCTTTGGTGATGCACGACTATCTGAGCCCGGGCCAGGAATACCCGGTGGCCGAGTTCGTTCAGCGAACGTCCGAGGCATTGACCGTGGCGAGCGATCGAGTTCTCGCCAAATTCGGGATGCGGTGCACGTCGGCCGCACAGCAGATGGAAGAGATTCACGGTGTCAGCGCGTCGTATCAGGCCGGTGCCGTTCGCGTACTGAGTATGTCGGGAGCTGAATTGCTATGAATCCGAACAGCGTGACAGAGAGCCACAGTGCAGTAGAAAACTACTCGGTGATCGTCATCGGCGGCGGTCAGGCCGGACTGTCCATCAGCTGGCATCTGACGCAGCGAGGCATCGACCACGTCGTCCTCGAACGCGACACCATCGCGCACGAATGGAAGGACTCGCGCTGGGACAACTTCACCCTCGTCACCCCCAACTGGCAGTGTGCGCTCCCCGGATACTCCTACGACGGTGACGATCCCGACGGGTTCATGCAGCGCGACGAGGTCTACGCCTTTGTCCGACGCTACGCCGAGAGCTTCGATGCACCGGTCCGAGAGTATGTTTCGGTGAATCAGGCCTTGCAATCCGCGGCAGGCGGCTTCGACCTACAGACCTCCGCCGGCCCCATGCACGCCGATCAGATCGTCGTTGCCGTCGGCGGCTACCACATCCCGACCATTCCCCGCTTCGCCGAGAAGCTGCCCCGCGACATCGTCCAGATCCACTCGTCCGAATACCGCGGCTCGCACCAGTTCCCGAACGGCGACGTACTGGTCGTCGGCACCGGCCAATCCGGAGCGCAGATCGCCGAGGATCTGCACCTCGACGGCCGCCGGGTTCACCTGGTCGCCGGCACCGCACCTCGCGTCGCACGCTTCTATCGGGGGCGAGACTGTGTCGCCTGGCTGCACGACATGGGCGTCTACGATGTCTCCATCGAAGATCAACCCGGTGGCGTCGGCAAACGCGAGAACACGAACCACTACGTCACCGGCCGTGACGGTGGTCGAGACATCGACCTGCGCGCGTTCGCCACCGAGGGCATGCAGCTGTACGGCCGTCTGCTGGGCGTGGAGGACGGCGTCCTGCAGTTCGCCCCGACCCTCGAAGCGTCCCTCGACGGTGCGGATCGGGTGGCCGAGAGCATCAAGGACAACATCGACGCGTACATCGAGCGCGAGGGCATCAATGCCCCCACCGAGGACCGCTACGTGCCGGTGTGGCGTCCGGAATCCGAGACGACCGAACTCGATCTCGCCACCACCGACATCACCGCGGTCGTCTGGTCGGTCGGCTTCCGCACCGACTACCGCTGGCTGAAGGTCGGGGCGTTCGACGGCGAGGGCCACCCGACGCACAACCGCGGCGTCACATCGGTTCCCGGCCTGTACTTCCTGGGCCTGCCCTGGCAGCACACCTGGGGTTCGGGACGCTTCGCCTCGGTGGCCCGCGACGCCGCATTCCTGGCCGATCAAATCGGCCTCGAGATCAGTGCTGCGCAGTCCCGAAACTCGACGCAGTCCCGAAACCCAGCGCAACCGCAGAGCCAGATGGTCTGATCTCGACGTGGCTCCCATCAAGATCGGTGCATTGGCAGCACATTTCGGTAGAGATGTCGATCGGGCCGTACTGAAGATCACGACGATCATCTCCAGTGCGGCCCGCGAGGGCATCGATCTCTTGGTGCTGCCCGACGCATCCCTCGGGGGTTACATCAACAGCCTGAGCAACCCGGACCCGTCCGAGTTGCCGCCCACTCTCGATCCGGACGGTCCGGAGTTGGCCGCGATCATCGCAGCGGCGGGTGCGATGACGGTGTGCATCGGGTACACCGAGTTGTCGAAGGGGCTGCGGTACAACGCGGCTGCGTGCCTGACGGGCGACGGGATCCTCGGCAGTCACCGTAAGGTGCATCAGCCGCTCGGGGAATCCTTGGCCTACGCCGCCGGAGATCGGTTCGAGGCCTTCGATACACCGGTCGGACGGATGGGCATGCTGATCGACTACGACAAGACGTTCCCGGAGTCGGCCCGCACGCTCGCATTGGACGGCGCGAGAATCATTGCGGCGCTGTCGGCGTGGCCGGCCAGCGTCACCGATCGAGCGTCGTCGCTACCCAACGATCGGCAGTCGCGACTGTTCGATCTGTACGACGCTGCGCGTGCCGCCGAGAACCAGGTGGTGCTCGTCTCGTCCAACCAGACCGGGGTGATGGGATCCCTGCGGTTCCTCGGCCAGGCGAAGATTGTCGGGCCCGGCGGAGACGTGTTGGCCAAGACGTGGTCCAAAGGCGGTTTGGCCGTGCAGAAGATCGACGTCGATGCCGAGGTGGATCGGGCCCGGAGAGGTCTGCATCACCTGGCCGAGCGACGCGTCGACGCCTATCCGAACTTGTTGCAGGAGAAGCCGGATCGATGAAAATCGCGCTGTTGACCTATTCGTCCAAACCGCGCGGAGGCGTGGTGCATACGTTGGCTCTGGCCGAAGCGCTGGCACGCGCCGGCCAGGATGTGTCGGTGTGGTCGCTGGGCCGCGGGGGCGACAGTGAGTTCTTCCGCAAGGTCGACCCGGCTGTCACCGTGCGGATGGTCCCGTTTTCCCACCGCGAGAACGAGAGCGTCGGCGAGCGGATTCTGCGATCGATAGGCGTTCTGCGGCAGGCTTTCACGCCCGACGAGTACGACATCGTCCATGCTCAGGACTGCATCTCGGCCAACGCCGTCGGCCGGTGCATCAGGACCATCCACCATCTCGACGAGTTCACCACTCCCGAGCTCGCGGCATGTCACGAACGAGCGATCACCGCGCCGTACGCGCGAATCTGTGTGTCCACTGCGGTGGCCGACGACGTCCGACGCGGCTGGGGGTTCGATCCGGTCGTCATTCCCAATGGAGTCGATGCCGGAAGGTTCTCGGCAGCAGCCGAATCGGGCCGATCGCACTGGAGCGGGAAGTTCGGCAGGTACGTGCTCGCAGTCGGCGGCATCGAGCCACGCAAGGGCAGTCTCGATCTACTCGACGCCTTCGCCGGGCTGTCCGATCGCCACGTGCAACTGGTGTTCGCCGGCGGCGAGACCCTGTTCGACTACCGTGACTATCGGTCCGAATTCGACCGTCGAGCAGTAGAACTGGGCATCGAGACGGTGATACTCGGAACCGTCGACGACGACGAGCTGCCGCATCTCGTGGCGCAGGCTGCGGTGCTGCCGTTCTTCTCCACCAAGGAAGGCTTCGGCCTGGCGGCGATGGAGGCGCTCGCCGCGTCGACTCCGGTGGTGGCGCGTGATCTGCCGGTACTGCGGGAGGTGTTCGGAGACAGCGTCACCTACGCATCGTCGGTGGAGACCATGACCAGCGAATTGGACCGTGCGTTGCACGAGCCGCAGGATCCGTCACCGGGGCTGGCGCTGGCGCACAGCCTCACCTGGGACGAGGCTGCGCGTCGACACCTGGAGTTCTACTCCTCGCTACGCTGACCGGTTCGCTTGTTGCGTTTGAGCCGGTGAGGCTTGAGCTTGTGGAACCCTTTGACCCGTAGTGAGCGAACCGATTTGAGGTAGAACTCGGAGTCGTGGCGCAGTTCATCCGTCATGACGGTATCGACCAGGATCGTTCCGGGATTGGCCGAACTGGTCAGGCGCGCAGCGATATTGACCACCGACCCGTACAGGTCGCCGTACCGTGCCAGTACCGGGCCCCACGCCAGCCCGACCCGCAGGTCCGGCATGTCCTCCTGCTCGTCGAAGGCGTCCTGGAGGTCGAGGGCGATGTGGGCGGCATCCTCGGGGGTCTGCGCGCTGAACATCACCTCGTCGCCGACGTTCTTGATCACCGAACCGCGCCCTCGCGCAATGATATTGGTGGCCAATGACTCGAACTCCTCGAGTAGCGTCGTCAACTCGCCGATGTCGAGTCGACGCGTCAGGCTCGTGTAGCCGACCATGTCGGCGAACCCGACGGCCATCGTGGGACTGTCGGCGGCGTCGTCGGGAGCGGCGATGGATCGACCGGCCGCTGCTGCCAGGTGGCGTCGCCAGGTGTATCCCTGGAGCGCTTCGAGGGTGGGGACGGTTTCGGCGGCGATGGCACGGGCGTTCCGTCGTATCGCGTCGATGTCGTTCGTGTCTTCTTGGCTGTCGATGATGCGTTCGAGTATGTGAGAGTTCACAACGCCCACTTGCCATTCCGCGAGCCGGGACATCGACTGCCCGAGGGTGCGTGCGATCGCAACCTCCATCTCGGGCTTGATCACCTTCTGCGCGGTCAGTGCGGTGATCAGCTTCAGAGCTTCGAGATCGGCGTCGGTGTAGACGAGCGCGTCGGTATCGGTGTGGACGGGGAAGCCCATGCCGATCCACAGGGCGATGACCCGCTCGAGCGGGATCCCGGACTTCTCGACGATGTCGGCGCGGTTGTACTTGGGCTCGCCGCCCAATAGATTCCGCTCGATCTCCGTCTGTACTACCGAGTTGATCTGATTCTCAGGCATATCCCAACGTTCTGTCGAAATAGGAACGGACGGCGTCCACGTACTCGTCGATCTTGTCGGGATCCCAATCCGTGGTGGGTATGGGCTCGCCGACGGTGACCTTGACCGTACCGGAGTGAACGGTGAAGTCCTTCTTCCACATCACGTCACCGGCGTTGTGAATGACGATCGGAACGATCGGCACGCCGGCCTGCATCGCCAGGTGAAAGCCGCCCTTCTTGAATCGGCCGAGACGGGACGTCGGCATGCGAGTGCCCTCGGGTGCGATGGCTACCGAGATGCCACTGTGCAGCTTCTCGATCGCGGGTCGCATGGCCTCTCGCGCTTGCGCAGGATCGCCGCGGTCGACATAGGCGACGTCGAAGATCCTGCCCAACAATGCGAAGCGCGGGTCGCGTTCGAGTTCCCGCTTGGCAACGGCGGTGATGTCGCGTCGCAGGATGGAAGTGACGATGATCGAGTCGGCGGTGCTCTGATGGTTGAACATGAAGACGGCGGGCCGGGCTGACCACGCATTTTCGGTTCCGGTGACGTCGAGCTTGACTCCGGCGAGGGTCAGCGCGATGTCCGGGGCGATGGTGCTGGTGATATTGGCACCGGTGCGGCGACTGCGGGTAAGCAATCCCAGGCCGAGCCCGATCGACGCACTCGCGAGCACCGATCCGAGCGCCGCCGTGCTGCGTACGGCCGACGTGATATCCGTGCCACGCTTCGGGCTGTCCAGCGTCAGGGCCGGCCAGTTCTTCTTGGCGGCATAGCGCGCGAGATCAGGATCGGGGTTGAGGGCGATGGGACGGCCCACGGCTTCGAGCAGTGGCACGTCCTCGCCACCGTTCGAGTATGCGAAACAGCCTGCCAGAGCGATGCCTTCACGTTCGGCGTAGTCGATTGCCGCCTGTGCTTTGCGGGGTCCCCAGAGCGAATCGCCGACGAGCTCACCGGTGAGAATCCCGTCGGTGACCACCGGAGTCGTGCACAGCAACTCCTCGAACATCATGTCCTGCTGCACCGGCAGTGCCTGGTACGGCGTGGCCGAGGTAGCCATCACCAGGCGATGCCCGGCGTGCCGGTGAGCCTCGACGAGGGCCCGGGCCTGCGGGTAGATCATCGGCGCGATCTCGTTGCGGAAGAGGGTGTATGCCTGTTCCATCAGGTCCTCTTCGCGACGGCCTTCGAGGCCGCGGACGGCCTTGCCCATCAGATTGTCGACGGGGGAGTTGCGCATCCGCATCTCGACGACGGCACTGGAGATCTCCCACAGTTCCTTGACCGTGACGTCGAGGGTCTTGAGGCGTTCGAGAAACACTGCGCGAGCAGAGAATCCGTTGATGAGGGTGCCGTCGAGATCGAAGAAGGCGATGGTGTCTCGGCCGGGTGGGGCGGCGGCGATCGCTATCAGTCGATCGTCGAAGTCGGTCATGGATTGTTCTCCTCGGGGGCAGAGATCGGTTCCACCTCACGGAGCATTCGGTGCGCCATATCCCGGATGGTACGTACCTTGCGGGCCCATTCGTCGATCTCCAGCGCGAAGTCCCTGCGGCGGCGGGCGATGCCGTCCGAGCTGGAATCGATCAGGTCGCGGTTCTCGGCCAGTTGCAGTGCAGTGTCGAACAGTTCGCCCGAGATGGACTCACTGTGATCGAGCTGCTGGCGGAGCCGCCTGGCCTGGGCAGCGCCGAGGCATTCCGAGATGAACTTCGGTTTGTCGAATTCTCCGCTCTGCGGCAGCAGCATCAGCTGGTCGGCCACTACCTGGTAGGCCTCGAAGATCGGCTGCAGTACGCGGTGCGCCAGGTGCAGATCCTGCGATTCAAGCTGTCGCGCAGCATAATCGGGGTCGCTGATGCTGGTGCGCCATTCCGGGTCGATGAGATCGACCTCGGATTCGAGACGCTCCCCGAAATCCTTCTTGTCGCCGAAGAAGAACTCGAACTTGAGTAGATCTCGCAATTGCAGGGCCGACGTCCACAACGATTCCTGAGTCAACGGCGTCGAGTCACCCTCGGTCGGTAGCACCACCAGCTCGCCGATGGCGCGCATCACGAAGAAGTGAATGGCGTTGTTGCGGAAGAATGCCGCCACCAGATGCTTGTCCTGCGCTAGGTAGAACAGTGGTTCGGGGCCGTCGTCGAAACGCTTGACGACGTTGGCGTTGACCTGTGCGATGACGGCCGAGCGGACGACGTCGACGTCGGCGATGTCCACCCCGCCCGCAGTGGGTAGGTTTCTGCGCTTGATGTAGCCGGCCAACGGCGAGATGATGGCCCACATCTCGTTGACGTTGAGTGCGCGATCCTCGATACCCAACAGCGCCATCGTGACCAGTGCTGCCGGGGTCACCGGCGTCGCATCGTTGATCGCATGGGAGACACCGAGCGCGATCTTCTGCACCGCGACGCGCTTGTCGGTGTTCTCGGCGACGATCGCCGCCACCGACATCGGCTCTCCGAAGTTCAGATAGACGTTGCCGCGCAACGTGCCCTGAGCGCGGATGTACCCGATGGCCATGCGAATGCCTTCGGCTTGCTTCTTCGCCCCGTGCGATTCTTCGGCCATCGCGCCGACCTCGTGCAGTCGGTCGTAGGTGATGGACG
Source organism: Rhodococcus sp. 05-2255-1e (assembly GCF_002259025.1). NCBI lineage: Bacteria > Bacillati > Actinomycetota > Actinomycetes > Mycobacteriales > Nocardiaceae > Rhodococcus > Rhodococcus sp. 05-2255-1e. The sequence continues at coordinate 13,748 of NZ_NOZE01000015.1, forward strand.
TCGGAATCAGATAGACGTCCTCCGCGTCGCTCGCCTCTAGGGCGTCGACGAGGTAGGTCAGCAGACCGAACCGCGGCGGGCGGAGCTTTCCGGTGCGGCTGCGTCCGCCCTCGATGTACCACTCGAGGTTGAACCGCTTGCTGAGCAGAAAACTCATGTACTGACGCAGCGTCCATTTGTAGATCGCGTCCGAGAATTTGCGCTGAATGAGCACCACGCCACTGCGTTTGGCTATCGGGCCCAACGGCCAGAAGCCGACATTGATGCCGCCCATGACGTGATTGAGCGGCAGTCCCTCGGCGAGAAGCGCGGGACGCAGCACGAGTGGGTCGAGGTAGGAACGGTGATTGGGCAGGAACACCAACGGATAGTTCTTGTTGAGTTCGCGAACCTTCTGCAGCTGATCGCGATCGACGTCGACCTTGTACGCCCGCGAGAAGTACGCGCCGAGGGTGCCCCACATCTCGACGGCGCGCCTGGTCTCGGTCGCCACCATCTCGCCGAGGATGTCCTGAACCCTCTTGTCGACGGTGTCGCGATCCTGGCCGACGTGGTCTGCGAGCTCGGTGATGCCGTCCCTGAACTTCTTCTGCTCCGTCATGTCCTCGACGACGAAGCGCGGAATCTTGTACTCCGAGCCGATGACTCCGCGTTCGGCCTTGTCCAGTGCGAGACTCGCCTGCCGCAGGATGAACGACGACAACGACGTGCCGCCGCCGCGCTCGAACCGATCCTGCAGATCGCTCAGGGTTGCGGGTTCACCGACCAACACTGCGGAGTGATCGGGATCGTCGTTGGCCACCCACCGCTGCCACACCCGTGTCGGCTTCGAGCGGCCTCTCGGGGCGAAGATGCGGTGCAGAATGCCGGTGCTTCGATCGGTCAACGTGACCCGCAGCGGAATGAGCAGCGGATCGTCGGCGTACCCGCGGACGGTGTCCGACAGTGATGTCCTGGCCTCACCGGACAGAACGACCGACGGGGGCCGACGTTCTCCGTCCGGGGTGGTGGCGTCGATCCACTGATTCAGGGCCTGAACCTCGAGAGTGCTTCTGGCATCGAGCAAGTACACGTGCGGACCGTCGCTGAGCGATTGCTGGTCCGCGTCGAGGTGGTACATCGAAGCTCCTGTTCCGTACCTGCGCAAGAAGGTACGCCGTCAGGCTACGCGGGAGAATCCCGGCGCGAGGGCGGTTCGGCGAGGTGGTCGACGGCACTCGACGGGCGCTCGAACGGCCTGTCCGTTAGAGTCGTGTCATCGGCCTTCTCTGGCCAAGCCTCTCAAGTGTTAATCGCAGTAACTGTTACTTGCGGTTACAGTTACTCGGGGTTACACATACTTGGGATCGACGTCATCCTCGCGACCGATACTCGATGTCGTGCTGCCTGCGCACGTGAATCTGTGCGACAGTATTCGCAAACACTTTCGAGAAAGGCCGGTAGTCGATGCCACCCCGTGGGCGCGCCGTGAACGATTCGCTGACTCCCGAGAACCTGACGACGCTGGCAGCAGCGCTCGCCGGGGGGCGTCGCGCCACCGTGTATCTCCGCGAGCCGAATCCGAGCCTCGGCCTGCCCGACGGTACGTCGGCCAAGGTGGTGTCCATCGACGGCAACACCGTCACCATCAGCCCGAAGGGCGTCAACGACGAACTGCCCTACGAGGCCGAGGAACTGCGCATCACCCGCAACCCGGCGACCCCACCCGCGCCTGCCAAGCGCATCCCCGCGAAGAAGACGGCATCGACTGCGCCGGTATCGAAGCCGGTCGCTGCCTCCGAGCCGGTCGCTGTCTCGAGCTCGAGCCCTTCTTCTACATCGGTCACGGCTTCGACATCGAGCGCTGCTCCGAAGGCGGTACCGGCGACCGACGTGGCCGCCAAGCCCGCCGGTGCGGGGTCTGCGTCGACCGGCTCGGCCCCACGTCGTCCGAAGAAGGCGCCGGGCGGAGTGAGCGTGACCATTCATGCCGGTGCCGACAACGATTGGTCGGTCACCGTCACGCAGGGCGCGAAGAGGCCGACCAAGGCGCAGCCGGTGAGTCCGGAAGCGGTCGGTCGGGCCGTTCGTGAACTGGGCGATGTCACTGCACGTGATGCCGTCGAGGCTGTCATCTCCCATGCACGTGAAGAGGCGGCACGCCGCGTGGCCGAACTCAGTCGTCAACTCGACGAAGCTCGGACGACTCTTGCGGCCCTCGAGCAGGACGTATGAGCGACTAGCTCGTGTTACGACACGTTCTGTTGCTAGGGTTCTGCCGACACCGCTGAGAGGGAGTACATGTTCAAGAAATTCATGCTCGTCGTCGTGGGGGCGGCTGCAATCGTAGCCAGCGTCGGCGTGGGGACCGCATCCGCGGCCGCTCCTGCAGCTCTCGGCGGTGGGTCCGGAATCATCGTCGGAGGCCAGGCGGAGTGCACGCTGACGACGATCGGCAACGACCGCAACGGAAATCTCGTGGGCTTCACCGCCGGTCACTGTGGCCAAGCGGGTGCCTCCATCGTCCCGGAGTACGACACCTCCCTCGGTGAGGTGGGCCGTATCGCATTCTCCAACCCGGAGTACGACTACGCCCTCATCGAATTTCAGCGTGACAAGGTTGCCCCGATCAGCCGCGTGGGCAACGTGACCATCTCTCAGGTCGGCCCGCCGACGGCGTTCCCGAACATCGTCTGCAAGGAAGGCCGCACGACCGGCAACACCTGCGGCCTCGCGTACGGAGACGTTCTGCAGTCGCAGGAGACCTGGGCGCAGCTGTGCGTCGTCGAGGGTGACTCGGGTAGCCCGGTCGTCGTCGGCAACACGCTCGTCGGCATGGTGAACGCGTACCTCGGCGTCGCGTGCTTCGGCCCCGAGGTCGGCACCAACTTCGATGCGATCCTTCGCAACGTCGATCAGGGCAACGGACTCGGCGCAGGATTCGTCCCCGCTCCCTGACCCGCACTCGTAGACCGATGTCCCGTCGGCGCAATCACATTGCGCAGGCGGGGCATTCGTCGTTTCAGGGGTGGGCTCCGGCTGGCGCGTCCGCGGCACGGACACCGATCACGATGCGTTCGGCTTCGTCCGGTGCGATTCCGAGCAGGACCAGACTCGACGTGGTGGCCGCACCTGTGGGGTCGGTGAGCAGCCCGGCATTGGTGGCCTCGAGGATCGACAGCGCGATGGCTTCGATGTTGAGGATCAGCACCTCGGCCGGCAGATAGGTGGAGAACACACCCTCGCGCTGTCCACGTCGAATGACAGCCGCAGCCGACTCCCGCATCGGTCCCAGTAGGTCGTGAAGACCGTTGTGTCCCAGGTCGGTACGCGCAACCGCAAGTAGGAGCCGGTACTGATCTCCGACGCGTGCCAGTGCCAGCGACTGTCGCACGAATACGGTGACGGCGGATTCGTCGACAGCCGGATCACGTTCGAGCGCGGCCGAGATGCGTTCTGCGGCTTCGAGTGCGATGCCGTCGATCAGGGCTTCGCGAGAGGCGAAGTGCGAGTACACCGTTCGTCGGACCACGCCGGCCGCGGACGCGACGTCGTTGATGGTTGCGTCCGGGTTGTTCGCCAGTACCCCCTGCGCGACATCGAGAATTCGCGCTCTGTTCGAGCGGGCGTCACTTCGCTGCACGGGCGATCGGTCTGTCCGTGCGCTCGGTCTCGACTCCGTCGTCTTCGGCACACGTCCACTTCTAGCACGATCGCGCCGACGCAGTGTGGTTGCCGCCACAAAAGATTGCCGATCCTAGCGCGAATTTCTTAAGCTGCACAGCACTGTGCAAGGTGTGTCGCACTTTGCCAACGGGGGGAACACATGACACTGCTTGCGATGACACCTGTCCAAGAAATGCACAAACCCTATGCCCGACGATGGTCGGCCTTGGTGGTGTTGTGCCTGAGCCTGCTGATCGTGGTCATGGCGAACACGTCCCTGCTCGTCGCAGCGCCGTCGATGACGATGGATCTGGGCTTGACCAGCAGTGATCTTCAATGGGTGATCGACGGATACACCGTCCCGTACGCGTCGTTGATGCTGTTGTGCGGAGTGATCGGCGACCGGTACAGCCGACGCGGCGCGCTGATCATCGGACTGATCATCTTCGTGGCGGGGTCGGTGGCGGGGGCGCTGACCGATGCCACGCTCGGCGTGATCCTGGCTCGAATCGTCATGGGTGTCGCGGCTGCGATCGTCATGCCAGCGACGTTGTCTCTGCTGGTGGCCACGTTCCCCAAGCGTGAGCGGGCCACAGCCGTCACCGTGTGGGCGGCCACGTCCGGCCTCGCCATCGCCGCCGGGCCGTTGCTGGCCGGGTGGCTTCTCGAGAGCTTCACGTGGAGTTCGACATTTCTGATCAACGTCCCGATTGCGCTGGCCGCCATAGCCGGAGCCGTCGTACTCGTCCCGCCGTCGCGAGCCGTCGATGCCGGTGCGATCGATTGGATCGGCGGGTTGCTGTCGGTTCTGGCCGTCTCGACCATCGTCTACTCCATCATCGAGGGCATGCACTTCGGCTGGACCGTCGGGCCGCTGTACTTCGGCCTCGTCGGACTGCTGTCGGTTCTGGGTTTCGTGGGCTGGGAACTACGACACCCCAATCCATTGCTGGACGTGCGGATGTTCTCCTCGCGTGTCCTCGGGGGTGCCACCCTTGCGGTGCTGGTGTTCTTCCTGGTGACGTTCGGGGCGATCTACCTCGTGGCGCAGTACCTGCAGTTCGCTCTCGGGTACGGCCCGGTGTCCACCGGCGTGCATCTGCTGCCGCTGGCCGGTGCAGTGTTCGTCGGTTCCGGAATCACGATGTGGCTGACCCCCAAGATGGGGCCGCGTGTCACCGTCACCGCAGGCATGATCGTGGGCACGCTGTCGGTCGTCTCCCTCGTCGGAATCGATTCGACGGCAACGTATGTCGATTTCCTGCCCGTACTGACACTGCTCGGACTCGCCATCGGACTGTCCGTCTCGCCCTGCACCGATGCCATCATGGGTGAGTTCCCGGACGACAAGCTCGGTGTCGGCGGCGGCCTGAACGACACTGCACTCGAACTGGGCGGGTCTCTCGGCATCGCTGTATTGGGTTCGGTTCTGGCGGCGTCGTATCGACAGGGAATCGAGGGGTTTCTGCAGACCTTCCCCGGTAAGCAACCCAACGGCCAGTACACCGGTCAGGCCGCAGAAGGCCTTGCGGCATCCCAGGATTCGCTGGCCGGTGCGGTCATCGTCTCGGACATCATTCGCGAGCAGAATGCATTTCTGAGCGGCTTCGCCGACAATCTCGAAGCGAATGCCATCTCTGCCTTCGGCAGCGCCGTTGTGCACACCAGTGTCGTTGCGGCCGTGGTGTTCGGAACCGGAACCGTGATCGTGGCGTTCCTCATCCCGGCCAAGAACAAGGCGCTCGCGTCGTCGTCGGACATGATCGCGTTCGAGCCGATCGTGCCCTTCGTTGCGCCGCCGGCCACGCGCGCCGCGGCTGTCCGTGAGGTCGCCGAGCTCGAGCAGCTACTCGAACGGCCGTCGGCAGCCAAGCCCGAGCCGAGTACGCCGCGTGTACCGCGAACAGCGAAGCCGCACAACGCTGCCGCGCCGGCACTGGTCGACGCCGAACTCGAACGCCCCAGCATCTATCAGTTGGCGCTCGAACTCGGCGAACTGCCCGTCGTACCCACACCGCCGGATGTGGAGCCGACCGAACCCCTGCAGACGTTCTACCAACGAGCCAGCCGACAACACGCGACGTGCACCGAGATGAACGAACGCTCGAGCCCTATCTGGGCCATGCCGCTGTAGACCTCCCGAACGCGTGAATGGACCACTGCACTGCCGCCGGGTTGGGATCAATGCGCCTTTGTTGCAGTCCAACTGACTGAAACCCACATTGATCCCAACCGGGGGGGCTAGGGCTAGGGCGGGTGGCTAGATCAGCACCGCACCGTTCGATGCCGAACCGACCAACTTCGAGTACTTGGCCAGCACTCCGCGGGTGTAGCGCGGAGGAAGCGGTGCCCAACCCTCCTGGCGTGCTTGCATTTCGGCTGCGTCGACGAGAACGTCGAGGGTGCCCTTGCCGACGTCGAGTCGGATCTGGTCGCCGTCGCGGACGAAGGCGATGGGTCCGCCGTCGACTGCCTCGGGTGCCACGTGTCCGACGCAGAGGCCGGTGGTTCCGCCGGAGAATCGGCCGTCGGTGAGCAGCAGGACGTCCTTGCCCAGGCCCGCGCCCTTGATGGCTCCGGTGATCGCGAGCATTTCGCGCATTCCGGGTCCGCCCTTGGGTCCCTCGTAGCGGATGACGACGACGTCGCCTGCCGCGATGGTGCCGTCTTCGAGAGCATCCATGGCCGCGCGTTCGCGCTCGAAAACTCGTGCGGTACCGACGAATACGTCGGAATCGAAACCGGCGGACTTGACGACGGCTCCGCCCGGGGCGAGTGATCCTTCGAGAATGGTGATACCGCCGGTCGGGTGGATCGGCTTGTCCAGTGCGCGCAGCACTTTGCCGTCGGGGTCCGGGGGAGCGATGTGTGCGAGGTTCTCCGCCACGGTCTTTCCGGTGACGGTCATGCAGTCGCCGTGCATGAGGCCCGCGTCGAGCAGCGCCTTCATGACCACGGGGACACCGCCGATGGCGTCGACGTCGGTCATGACGTGCTTGCCGAAGGGCTTGACGTCGGCGAGGTGCGGAACTTTCGCTCCGACGCGGGTGAAGTCGGCGAGGGTCAGTTCGACCTGAGCTTCGTGCGCGATGGCCAACAGGTGCAGCACGGCGTTGGTGGATCCGCCGAAAGCCATGACGACGGCGATCGCGTTCTCGAAGGCTTCCTTGGTGAGGATGTCGCTGGTGCGGATGCCGCGTCGCAGCAATTCGACGACGGCCTCGCCGCTGGCGTGTGCGAAGCCGTCCCGACGACGATCCGGTGCCGGTGGAGAAGCGCTGCCGGGCAACGACATTCCCATGGCCTCGGCAGCGCTGGCCATGGTGTTCGCGGTGTACATGCCGCCGCAGGCACCTTCGCCGGGGCAGATGGCGCGTTCGATGGTGTCGACGTCGGCGCGCGACATCAGTCCACGCGAGCAGGCACCGACGGCCTCGAAGGCGTCGATGATCGTCACCTGGTGCTCGCTGCCGTCGGACAGGGTGGCGAAACCGGGCAGGGTGGATCCGGCGTAGAGGAAGACGCTGGCGAGGTCGAGACGCGCGGCAGCCATCAACATTCCGGGCAGCGACTTGTCGCAGCCGGCGAGCAGCACGGAGCCGTCGAGACGTTCGGCGCTGATGACGGTTTCGACGCTGTCGGCGATGACCTCACGCGAGACCAACGAGAAGTGCATGCCCTCGTGGCCCATCGAGATGCCGTCGGACACCGAGATGGTGCCGAATTCCAACGGATACCCGCCGGCCGCGTGGACGCCCTTCTTGACTTCCTTCGCCAGTCGTTCGAGCGAGAGGTTGCAGGGAGTGATCTCGTTCCACGACGACGCGACGCCGATCTGGGACTTGACCCAGTCGTCGTCGCCCATCCCGACGGCGCGGAGCATGCCGCGGGCGGCAGTCTTCTCCAGCCCGTCGGTGACGTCCCGGCTACGTGGCTTGACGTCGACTTCGGGTGGATTGTGCGGGGTCGTCATGACACTCCTGAACGGTCGGCGATGGTGGCTCCTCGGTCGCGTCCTCAGGTTCCGCCCCGAGTCGCATTCACCGTCAACACTAAACCTGTGGTGCTGCGCTCTTTCGGCATGCACCGGAATGCCCTCCATCGAGTGACGAACGGCCCTGTCGAGCACCGCGACCTCGGGGCGACAGTGGGGGCGGATCCACCGCATCGCGGTGGGAGGTCGAGGAGAGACGATGAGCGATCAGCCGGATACGGCCGTGGTGGAAATGCTGGTGGAGCTCGCGTGCCGCGCGCCGTCGGTGCACAACAGCCAGCCGTGGAGGTGGACCTACTCCGAACACGGACTCGATCTGTACACCGACACCTCCCGCGTGCTGGGGGTGATCGACCCGACCGAACGGCAGATGGTGATGAGCTGCGGGGCCGCGTTGGACCATCTCGAGAAGGCTGCCGCGGCGTTTCGGTGGAAGACCGAGATCGACCTGTTGCCCGCCCCGGGCACGCCGGATCATCTCGCTCGTATCCGCCTCGTGCACGACGCGCATCCTCGGTCGCGTGAGTTCGACATGTTGAGTGCGATCAATCGTCGGCACTCGGATCGGCGAGCGTTCGGCCCGGTGCCGACCGATCGCGTTCTGACGCGATATCTCGGTCGTCAGCACTACGGCACCGAGATGACCGTCTTGTCGGCAGAGTCGAAACAGACGTTGGCGAGGGCCTCGACGCTGAGCGCGGGCATCCGGAAGTACGACGCGACGTACCAGGCCGAGATCAGATGGTGGGCCGGGCACTCGTTTCGTTCCGGCGGAATCCCGCCGGAGGCGCTGACGAACCGCGCGGATGCGTCGAGGGTCCAGGTGGGGCGAGCATTCCCCGAACCGCACCGCGTCGGCAAGGTGGTTCCGCGCGAGCCGGTCGAAGACGAGTCCACGGTGGTGCTGCTCGGCACCCCGTCGGACGAACGACTGGATTGGCTGAACTGTGGCCGTGCCATGTCGACGTTTCTGCTGGCAGCGACCGCGGACGGCTTGGCGACGTGCCCGTTGACTCATATGACGGAACAGGCCGGCAGCAGGCGACTCGTCCAGTCGTTGGCACCGCACATCGGCATGGCACAGGTGCTGATTCGAGTCGGTACACCGATGATCGGTGCCCCGGCACCTCGAACGCCACGACATGCGGTGGCCTCGGTGCTGTCTGCTCCCGCACGCGCAACGAACAGGAGACGATCGTGATTCTCGCAGCACATCAGAAAATCGTGGTGGGGGTGGATGGTTCGGCCGGCAGTATCGGCGCTGCGCTCTGGGCGGCGACACTGGCGGAAAGGGTGGACTCTCCCCTGCTCATCGCCGCTGCAGTACAGCAGCCTGTGATCTACATGGGCGAGCCCGCATATGTTGTGCCGAGGGAGGTGTGGGACGAGCAGCGCCGAGCTTCCGAACACATGGTGACCGACGTCGCTGCCGCAGTGCTGGCCCGTCATCCCGACCTTGCCGTCTCCACCTCGGTGGAGGAGGCGACGGCGTGCACGATGATGGTCGAACTCTCCTCCACCGCGCGGATGCTCGTCGTCGGCAATTCGGGTTCCGGTCCGATCGTGTCCGCATTGTTCGGCAGTACGGCGCAGGAGACCTCGAATGCGGCCCTGTGCCCGGTGATCGTGTGGCGGGAGGGCGACGCCGGCTTCGACGCGCCGGTCCTCGTCGGTATCGACGGCAGTGCAACGAGTGAGGCGGCCGTCGAACAGGCCTTCGATCTGGCCTCGTTGTTCGGTGTACCGATGATCGCAGCGCTCGCCTGGAACTCGTGGTCTCACGGCGCGGCACTCTCTCCGCCGGGGCCGCATGACAGCATCGAGATCGAGCGTGAGCAGCAGATGCTGCTCTCCGAATGTCTGGCCGGGTGGGCCGAGAAATATCCGGATGTCAGTGTCGAACATGTAGTGCGACAGGGTAACCCGGCGCATCTCCTTGTCGATCTGTCCAAGCGAGCCGGCCTCGTGGTGGTCGGCAGTCATGGGCGAGGAGTGGTTGCCCGAGCACTGTTCGGATCGACCAGTAGCAACCTCACCCGCCACGCCCACTGCCCGGTGATGATCTGCAGAGACCTATGACCAACCGCACCGTACCGAATCGTGTGCGCGGGAGTGAGGATCGACGACGAGTTCTGGACTCCAACAACGCTCATCGGCTTGCGCGACAGGCGACCGTCGCACGGCTGATCGGCCACGACCACTTCGGGCCCACCATCGACCCGGTCTCCATCGTGTGGAGCGGTAGTCGGGTGTATTTCTACGCCGAGGGGCGGTCGCGGTTGGGGTGGAGCGCGCTGGATTCCTCGGTCGTCCTGGAAGTGGACGCCGAGGACGACGCTCACCTGACCGTATCGACTGTCGTGATTCACGGAATCGCCCGTGCGGTCGTGGATGCTCGACTCGAAGTCCTCGAACAGCTACTGCCCCGGCCGCATTCGGACGGCCCACCGATGCACCGACTCGTCGAAGTGACCCCGACGTCGGTGTCGGGGGTCGAGCTGATGCGTGGACCGACTGCGGGCGAGACGAATTCACGAGGGTGAAGGCCGGGCCTCATGGCGGCAGGATCGGGACTTTCGACCCTGCCGTCGGCATCGAGAATTCGGCAATGTCGGTTCTACCGATTCGTCGACTTCGAGGAGTTCGAGATGAAGCAGCAAGTACACGACGGGCAGGCCGTGTTGGCCGAGGCCGAAAATGTTCTCGCCGAAGTGCTACTGGTGTGTGGCGTCGCCGCGGTAGGCCTGTTCTTGACGTTGCTCGCGTCCGGTGTGACCGGCTGGGCTGCGGTCTGCGGAGGTGCGGCAGCAGCGATGTTCGTGATGGCCGCAGTGAGCCTTCGTGCAGGGCAGCACGCCGCGCACAGGTCGCATGCGCCTTCGGGTTCCGATTCTGTCGCGGGGTCGATGTGACGCCGACTCCCGGTGGACGTGAGCCCGCGAGAACAGGATCGACGAGGATGACCGACCGTGAAAGGCCGCAGGTGCCGGGCTCGATGCGGGTCGATTCCGACTCCGTAGTCGTCGAGATTCCGACGCAATCGGTACCGATGGTGTTTCCGGTGACCACTGCATCGATCGACGGTGTCGTCCATTCGGTGGTGATCGCCGAGTACGGGCCTCTCAGTGGGGTCTCGCCCGACGGACACATCCTCAGAACAGCCGTGCTCGAACGGTGGCCGGACGCACGAGTGTTCGAGCGGCGCAGCACGGGTGAGCGCGGTGCAGACCCGCGCGGCTACGAGAGTTTCTACGTCGAATTGGAGCCGAGCGGTTGCCGAACCGACATCGATCTCGACGAGGTGTCCGCGCTCTTCGGCCGCTGACCGGACGCGAACACGGACTGCCATTTCGACTCCACTGCAAATCATCACGTCATGGCGACTGTGCCGTGGACATCGAGACAGGAAGATCACATGAGTAATTCCACCGCCCGCACACTGCCCATCGTCGTGGGTATCGACGGATCGGCCGAGGCCGAGGCTGCAGCCCGATGGGCCGGCACCTACGCGGACAAGGTCAACGCGACCGTACGTCTCGTTCATGCAGTCCCGGTGGGGGATTGGTACGGGTCGGCAGCATTCGTCGACGGTGGCGCGCTGGAGAGGGATCTTCGTGCCATGGGCCGCAAACACCTCGTCCGAGCAGAGGGCGAGGTACACGCCGCCGCACCCGGGGTATCCGTGGACACCGTCAGTGTGGACGGCACCATAGCGTCGTACGTGGCCGACGTGGGAGCAGACATGGTGGTGCTGGGATCCAGGAAGTCGAGCGCGATCCGCGACCTCACCCTCGGTAGCAACACGCTGCGCGTCATGACGCACGCGCAGTGTCCGGTGTTGTTGCTCCGCAACGAAAACGACAAGGCCGACGTGGGCCGCCCGATCGTGGTCGGGATCGACGGCAGCGAACAGTCCGATCGAGCGCTGGGTGCCGCGCTCGAGATGGCCGACAACCTGGGCGCACCTGTGATCGCGGTCAACTACTGGGGGTTCGCGGCTCAGGCCGGCATCGGGATGAGCGCCGGCTACATCGACTGGCAGGCGGTGCAGGAAGACGAGAAGCGTTGGCTGGACACGCATGTGGAGAAGATGCACGAGAAGTATCCGGCTGTGCAGCTCACGACCGTCAGTGCCCAATCGAGCCCGACACGAGGCTTGCGAGCGCTGTCTGCGTCTGCATCGATGCTCGTGGTCGGGTGCCGAGGTAGAGGTGCCCTCCGCGGTGCGATCCTGGGGTCGGTCAGTCAGAACCTCGTGCACCATGCCGAATGCTCGGTGTTGATCGTGCGGTGAGCAGTCAGTCGACGCTGCGTCTGTCGACCGGTGGGGCACCCAGATCGCAGTGCGGTGGGCAGTCGGAGGTGTCGCCAGTGCTCTTGATCAGCGCCGCCGCGATGACGGCACCGAGTATTAAGAGCCCGGCGCACATCAGCATCGCCGAGTGGAATCCGGCCGAGAACACCTGTGGCGCGGAGTAATCGGACCCGGCAATTCCTGCCAATGCGGGCAGCGCAGCAACGGCGAGCAGTTGACTGGTTCTGGCGACAGCATTGTTGACGCCCGATGCGATTCCGGCGCGGTCGTCCGGTGCCGCGCTCAGGACGGCTCCGGTCAACGGGGCCACCAGAGCGGACAGGCCGAGGCCGAACACGACGACGGCGGGGAGAACATCGGCGACATAGGTGGATCCGGGCCCGATGCGCAGCATCAGCAGCAGCCCCGCCGCCGACAGCAGCGGCCCGACCGTCATCGGGATACGCGGGCCGATGCGCCCCGCGAGCCGGCCCGCACGGGCCGACAGTACGAGCATCAGCACGGTGATCGGGATGGTGGCCAATCCGGCTGCGACAGGGGAGAACCCGACCGCGAACTGCAGCTGTAACACCAGGAGGAAGAACACCCCGCCCAGGGCGGCGTACACGGCGAAGGTCACGAGATTGGCTGCCAGGAACACGCGCGAGGCGAACAGTGACGGCGGTACCAGCGGATCGTGGGTGCGGCGCTCGATCACCACGAACATTCCGACCGCGACGATCCCCAACGCGAGCGCAAGAACGTGGGACTCGATCAGGCCGTACGTCAGCAGCCCGAGGGCAGCGGCGACCGTCACTGCGCCGGGGACGTCGAGGCGACCGGCAGCGTGCGGATCACGGCTCTCCGGAACATGTTTCATCGCCACCCACACGACCACCACGGCCAGCGGAACATTGATCAGGAACACCGCGCGCCAGCCGACGGCGTCGACGAGCCAGCCGCCGAGTAGTGGACCGATCGCCGACGCCACTCCGCCCAGCCCCGACCACAGCCCGATCGCGGCTCCGCGATCGTCGGACCTGATGGACGCCGAGATGAGCGCAAGTGAACCGGGGGTCAGCAACGCGGCACCGATGCCCTGGAGCAGCCGGGCCGCGATCAACACCTCGATGCTGGGGGCAAGACCGCACAGAACCGAGGCCGCTGTGAACCAAACGGTGCCCCAGACGAACACCCGCCTGCGGCCGAGCCGGTCACCGAGCGAGCCGCCGAGCAGGATCAGCGACGCCAGCGCCAATGTGTAACCGCTGAGCGTCCACTGCAGTCCGGTGACACCCGATCCCAGATCCCGACCGATCGCCGGCAGCGCGATGTTGACCACGGTGGCGTCGAGCATCGCCAGAGACGACCCGAGCACAGTGGCCGCGACGATCCATCGGCCCCGCGCACTGGACAGGGAAATGGCTACATGGGGCCGCTCTGCAGGCTGCTCGGTCACAACTTCTCGACGCAGACGACGAAGTTGCGGGAGTCCTTCTCGAATCCGTACAACGCGGGGTCGGGGCAGTCGTCGACCGACGTGGTGCCCTGCAGGATGGTCACCACCCGGCGGGTGTCGGCACCCGGGGTGGCGCAGTCGACGCGTTGCGCGAACTCGCCCACCAGGTCCATGCAGCCACCGACGATCCAGTCGATGTCGAGGCACAGGGCCCCTTGCTCGATGTCGAAGTACGTCTCGTAGTAGTACTGATCGGCGTCGGGCGGGCATTCGGCCGAGGTCGGAGTCTTGGCGAACACGACGTAGTTGGACTGTGGGGATCCGCAGGTCGCATTGGCGACGGTGGCGTTCTCGACCGTCCCACCGAGTTCGACGCATTGGCCGATCTCGACGTCGATGTCGACGCTGCCGCCCTCGTCGATGTCGGGGGTCGGGGAACCGGTGGTGGTGCGTGGCGGCGTCGTGGTGGTGGGAATGCTGGCACCGGAGATGGCGACGGCGGTCCCGGATACCTCCGAGGCGCATCCGCTCAGTAGCACCGCCGCGCAGGCGGACAGAGCGACGACGAAAGCGCGGACCGAACGAGTGGGTGACGCCATGGTGAGTCCTGCTCTCGACGAAAGAAGCGTGCTGGGTGCATCGACCGTATGTGTGTAGAAAATATCGGACTCGGTTGTCGGCCGCATGAGGCAGGATGAAGTGCGTGGATCTTCCTCTCGCCGTTCCGGTTGCGCCGATGCTTGCCAAAGCCGCGAAAGTGGTGCCTCCTCAGCCCGAGGACGGGCCGCCGGTGTGGTCGTACGAGCCCAAATGGGACGGTTTTCGTGCCATCGTGTTTCGCGACGGCGACGAGGTGGTGCTGGGATCGCGCGGCGGCAAGGACCTCGCTCGCTACTTTCCCGAGCTCGTCGAGGCCGTCAAGGCCGAACTACCCGAGAAGATCGTGATCGACGGAGAGATCGTGGTGCCGCGCGAGAAGAACGGTTCCACGCGCCTGGACTGGGAGTCGTTGTCCGAGCGCATCCATCCCGCGGCGAGCCGAGTGACGATGCTGGCGGAGAAGACACCGGCGCAGTTCATCGGCTTCGATCTGTTGGCCGTCGGCGACGAGGATCTGACGGGTGAGCCGTTCTCGACGCGGCGGGCGCGATTGCTCGACGCGGTGGGCACGGGCGGGCCGAGTTGCTTCGTCACCTCGGCCACCGACGACGCGGCCGTGGCCGAGGACTGGTTCGAACGGTTCGAGGGAGCAGGCCTCGACGGCGTCGTAGCGAAGAAGCTCGACGGGCCGTATTTGCCCAACAAGCGCGAGATGATCAAGATCAAGCATGCCCGTACCGCCGATTGCGTGTTGATCGGCTATCGAATTCACAAGTCCGGCAACGGCATCGGATCACTGCTGCTCGGCCTGTACGACGGCGAGGATCTGCGCATGATCGGCGGAGCGTCGGCGTTCACCGACAAGCGGCGGCTGGAGTTGCTCGAAGAACTCGAACCGCTCCGGCTCGGTGACGACGTCACCTACGACGGCGAGGCGACGCGTTGGAATTCGTCCAACGATCGCAATTGGATTCCGGTGCGCATCGAGCGAGTCATCGAAGTGGCCTACGACCAGATGGAAGGCGCGCGGCTGCGGCACGTGGCCAGGTTCCTGCGCTGGCGACCGGATCGCGATCCGCGCTCGTGCGCTTACGACCAGCTCGAGGTGCCGGTGCGCTACGACGTCGCCGATGTGATTGCTGGAGGGCGATAGGCATGGCCGCGAAAACACCACCGGCGTTCGTGCAGGCGGGCGAGCGCGAAGTGCGAGTGTCGAGTCCCGACCGCGTGATCTACGAAGCGACCGAACGCACCCCGGAGATCACCAAACTCCAGCTGTGCGAATACTTCGCCGCGGTGGGCGAACCGCTGATGCGGGCCATCGGCGACCGCCCGACCGCGATGGAGCGGTGGCCCGACGGCTACCGCGAGGGCATGCGATTGGCGCTCGGCCCGCAGGACAAGGAGGGCGACGGTTTCTATCAGAAGCGGTTGCCCAAGGGTGCGCCCGAGTGGATCGAGACCGTGAAGATCGCGTTCCCGAGCAAGCGCACTGCCGAGGAACTGTGTCCCTCCGAAACTGCGTCTCTGGTGTGGGCAGCGCAGATGGGCACGCTGACCTTTCATCCGTGGCCGGTACGACGACCGGACGTCGACCATCCCGACGAGCTGCGTCTCGATCTCGATCCGCAGCCCGGGACGACGTTCGCCGACGCGCTTCGGGTCGCCGATGTGACGCGAGAGCTGTTGGAGGAGTTGGGCTTACGCGGCTACCCCAAGACCAGCGGCAATCGTGGCATTCACATCTACGTGCGCATCGAGCCCGAGTACACCTTCGAGCAGGTGCGCCATGCGGCCATCGGCCTGGGCCGAGAACTCGAGCGTCGCGACGACGGGGTGACCACCAACTGGTGGAAAGAGGAACGCGGAGAACGCATCTTCATCGATTACAACCAGAACAACCGTGACCGCACCATAGCCAGCGCGTGGAGTCTGCGAGCCCGGCCCGGAGCGACGGTGAGTACACCGATGACGTGGTCGCAATTGGCGGACGTCACCGATCCGCGTGACTTCAACCTCGTCACCGTGCCGGACCTGGTGCAGGACGGCGACCCGTGGGCCGACATGGACACGAAGGCCTATTCACTGGAACCGCTTCTGCACCTGTGGGAAACACTGCCGGGTGGTGAGCTGAACTTCCCGCCCGACTACCCCAAGATGCCGGGCGAACCGCCCCGAGTGCAGCCGTCGAAGAAAGTCGCCGAGCACTGGGATGCGGAAGGAAATCGCACCGACAGCTAGTTCCACTCGGCCTGGGCAGGGTTGCACACTACGTAGCGTTGTCGACGGGATCCGGTCGATCGAGCCATGTTCTGTGCAACCCGGCCCACCCTCACATGGATTCGAGTTCCCGGATCAGCGTCGCCGCGTCGTACGGGCCCACGTGGCGGGTGAGGTTCTTGTCGCCGCGACCCAGGTAGAACGTCGGAGTGCCGCCCACATCGGAGGACGTGGCGTCGAGTTCGTCGTCCTCGACGCGCACCACGTAGTCGCCGGTGCGGATGTCGTCCTCGAATCTGTCCATGTCGAGGCCGAGTTCGCGTGCGTACCCGTCGATGTCGTCGGGTTCGAGGGCGTCGCTGTTGCGGAACAACACGTCGGCCATCTCCCAGAACTTGCCTTGCGCTGCGGCGGCCTCGCTGGCGTACGCGGCGTAGCGGGCATGGGGGTGGTAGTCGTCGAGCGGTAGGTGTCGGTAGACGTACCGAAGGTCGTCGCCGAAGTGCTTGCGTACCTCGGCGACGCTGCCGGTTGCTTTGCTGCAGAACGGGCATTCGAAGTCCGCGTACTCCACGATCGTCAGCGGAGCGTCGACGGGCCCGCGGATGTGATCGCGCTTGGCGCTGACCGGACGCAGAATACGCAGCGAGGCTTCGGCTTTCGGCGGGTGGATCTTCGCGTCGATGCGGAACAGAATCCAGCCGAGCAGGGCAGCGATGACCGAGGCCGCCAGCACGCCGACGCGGGCCTCGTCGGCCAGCAGCGGATCGTCGAGCGCGAGATCGATGATGAACAGCGAGATCGTGAACCCGATTCCGGACATCGCCGCACCACCCGCGATGTGCGACATGGTCAGTCCCGGAGCCAGAGCCGAGGGTCGCAACTTCGCGAAAATGGCCGAGGCCCCGGTGATTCCGATGAGCTTGCCGAGCACCAGGCCGGCGATGATGCCCCAGGTGAGCGTCGACGTGGAGGCAGCCTTCAGGGTGTCCGAGCTGAGCACCACCCCGGCATTGGCGAGCGCGAAGATCGGCACGATGATGAACGCGGTGTACGGCTGATACAGGCGCATCAGTCTCTCGTTGACCGAGACGGCTTGATCCAGGCCGAGTCTCGCGGCTCGGGCGTATTCGGGATTCGGCGATTGACGGAAGGCGCGGGTGAGGTCCGATGCTCGTTCCACCTCGGAGCGACGCGGCGGGTACACCGGAAGAATCAGCGCGATCATCACGCCGGCGAGGGTGGGGTGAACGCCCGACTCGTACATCGCGACCCACGTGAACAGCGCGACGACGAAGTACCCGACACCGCGCCACACCTCGAGTCGACGCAGTAGGAAGATCAGTCCGATCCCGATGAACGCCAACACCAGCGGAACCACGTCGAGATCGTCGGTGTAGAAGAACGCGATGATCGCCAGCGCGCCCACGTCGTCGGCCACGGCCAGCGTCAACAAGAAGATCCGCAGCCGCGCGGCCTTTTTCGGGCCGAGTACCGCCAGGGCACCGAGCAGGAACGCGGTATCGGTGGAGATGACCACGCCCCAGGCCTGGGCGGCCGGGCCGGAGGGGTTGAAGGCGAGGAACAGCAGCGCGGGTGCGGCCAGACCGGCGAGTGCAGCCACGATGGGAATCGCTGCGCGCGATCTGTCGGTGAGCTCACCCATCGCGAACTCGCGTTTGACCTCGAGACCGACGACGAAGAAGAACAGCGCCATCAGCCCGTCGTTGACCCAGTGGGCGAGGTCGAGGGAGATGCCGTGCTCACCCACGGTGATGGACAGCTCGGTGTGCCAGAACGACTGATAGGTGTCACCGAGTGGTGAGTTCGCCCAGATCAGGGCGATCAACGTGGCCGCCAGCAGGAAGCCCGCGGCCAAGGTTTCACTGTTCTTCTCGCCGCGAGCCCGCGAGATCCGTTCGACGAATCGTGCCATCGGCCGGTCCGTCGGCGTGATCTGATCTGCCATCTGCAGCCCGGGTCCTTCCTCGGAGGTGTTGTGAAGCAGTCTGTACCAACACGGCGGTCGACGCTTTACTTCCACGCAGGTCAGTACCCTGGATGGTTCTCTTGCCGGGAAGCGTTGTCGAAGAGATGTGCACGACATATTCGGCGAACGGCATTAGTCCGCCGAGAATCGGGAATACGAGCCCGACTCACCCCTGCCACTAAGGAACATCCATGCGTGATTTCATCTGCCGCAAGTGCGGACAGAAGCTGTCGTTCGAGAACTCACTGTGTCTGAGCTGCTCGAGCGCACTCGGCTTCCATCTGCCGAGCAGAGCCCTCCTGGTGCTCCCGGACAAGGAAGACGGCATCGCCGAGGCCGAGGTGGACGGTGCCGTCTGGAAGACGTGCGCCAATCTCAACACCGCACGCTGCAACTGGCTGGTCGACGCATCCGATTCCGACGACCTCTGCCTGTCCTGCCGGCTGACTCGGACTCGCCCGGCTGACGACGACCTGGACGCGATGGCCGCCTACGCGGACGCGGAGACCAACAAGCGTCGCGTCATCCTCGAGCTCACCGAGCTGGGCCTCCCGATCGTCGGCCGGGACGAGGACGCGTCCACGGGTCTGATGTTCGATCTGCTCTCCAGCGCCAACCAGCAGGTGATGACCGGGCACAACAACGGTCTGATCACCCTGGACCTCGCCGAGGGCGACGACGTACACCGCGAGCAGCTCCGCGTGGAGATGTC
Source organism: Rhodococcus sp. 05-2255-1e (assembly GCF_002259025.1). NCBI lineage: Bacteria > Bacillati > Actinomycetota > Actinomycetes > Mycobacteriales > Nocardiaceae > Rhodococcus > Rhodococcus sp. 05-2255-1e. The sequence goes on from NZ_NOZE01000015.1 coordinate 32,662, forward strand.
GGAGCCCTACCGCACGCTGGTCGGGCACTTCCGTCACGAGATCGGCCATTACTACCAGATGGTGCTGGTCGGAGACGGTGAACACCGCGCGGCGTTCGAGGAACTGTTCGGCGATCCGGATTCGAGCTACCAGGACGCGCTCGATCGCCACTACAGCGAAGGTGCACCGGAGGGCTGGGAGGACACCTACGTCTCGTCCTACGCCACCATGCACCCCGCCGAGGACTGGGCCGAGACCTTCGCCCACTACCTGCACATCCGCGACACCCTCGACACGGCCGCGGCCTTCGGGATGGCACCGGCCGGATCGACACTCGAAAGCCCGCTGCCCGGCGAGGTCGGCTTCGATCAGATCATCGACTGGTGGCTGCCGTTGTCGTGGGCACTCAACCAGATCAACCGATCGATGGGTCACCAGGACCTGTACCCGTTCGTGCTGCCGGCGACCGTCGTGAAGAAGATCGGCTTCGTGCACTCTCTGGTGGCACCCAGCGCTCTGTGAGCCTCGCTTACGGTCGTTGAGCTCAGCGCCCAGGGGCGTATCCTGTGTTGTCGGCATCCGCCGATACCGGTTACGCCCCCCTGCGCATTAGTGGGCAGAGTGCAGTCGCGGGCAGAGTGCAGCAGTAGGACGAGGTGACCACCATCAGCGAGCAGACACTGAACGCGTCGGGCGCCCTCCCGCGGGTTACCGACTTCCAGCTGAGTCGCCGGCTGGCCGAGGTGGCCGAGAAGCTGCGGCGTCAGCATTCCGATCCCGATCGCGTCCTGGCCATGATCACCGAGGCCGCGGTCGCTCAGGTCCCCAATGCCGAGTACGCATCCATCACGACGGTCATGCAGGGCAAGTTCGTGCACAGCGCCGCTCTGTCGGGAGAAATTGCGGGGCACTGCGACAAGATTCAGGAGCAGCTGGGCGAGGGGCCGTGCCTCGAGTCGGCGATCGAACAGACGACCATCCGTATCGACGACATGGACAGCGAGACCCGCTGGCCACAGTTCACCGATGCAGCGTCTGCGCTCGGGGTCAAGAGCATGATCTGCTTTCAGCTCTACGTCGAAGGGTTCAACTTCGGCGCACTCAACCTGCATTCGACGCGAACCGGCGCGTTCTCGGCCGAGGCCGAATCCATCGGTTCGTTGTTCGCTGCGCACGCGGCCATCGCGTTCTCCAGCGCCCGGGAAGAACAGCAGATCAGGGCTGCGCTGACCAGCCGGGATCTGATCGGGCAGGCCAAGGGCATGCTGATGGAACGCTACAATCTCAATTCGCAGGCGGCATTCGCGTTGCTGGCCAAGCTCTCTCAGGACACCAACGTCAAGCTGGCCGATCTCGCCGTGCAGTTGGTCGACGACGCGGCGAAGTCCACCGAATAGCGACCGGGGCCTCGGGCCTCATCGCACGTCGAGTCCGTCGGTGCTGGCGACCGATACGGCGGGAACATCGGTGGCAATGAACACCTCGATCCGCACGTCCTCGTCCAGATAGCGGCTCAGTGCAGCCAGTCCGGTTGTGGCAGCGATGATCTCGTGAACCCGGTCGCCCGAGATGGGATAGTCGTCCACGTCGTGACGCCAATGCGCGGCCACCAGTGTGCCTCCGGCCTCCAACCGCCCGACGATGCGGCTCATGGCGGCCGCCAGGTCGTCGTCGTCGAGGTAATAGCCCACCTCGCTGACGACGATCAGATCGAACTTCTCGTGCGGATTCGGCAACGCAGATACGTCGTCGGAGAGGGACCACAGTGCGAAATCGACTGCAGCACTCTCTCCTACGCGCGAGCGAGCCGTATCGAGCGCGCTCTGCACCACGTCGGTCGACACCAGATGCTCACAGCGGGAAGCGAGCTGTTCGGTGAGCACACCGATCGAGCAACCGGGTTCGAGGCCGCGTCGATAGTGCGGCTTGGGCAGCGATGCCAGGGTGAGGGCATACTTGCGACGCTCGTACCATTTGCTGTCGAGCATGAACGGATCCTCGTGCGCGGCATACACATCGCGGAAGTACTCCGGACTCAAGCTCATGCGGACAGCCTACTCATGCGAAGACGACTTCGAACGGACGTCGGAACCGCGTCAAGATGTGCGGTGGCAACACTGCGCGATCTGCCGGGTGATCGGACAGCGGTCGAATCTGAGATTCGAAACGCTCGATCGACGCCCGTTTCGCCTCGACGGCGTGCGCGGGCAGGTCGATGCGGCGACTGCGTGACCACGGCACCGCTCGGTGTTCGGGAGTTGCCCAGTGCCACATCCAGATCGGATATTCCACCACCGGTATCCCCACGACGGCGGCCGCGGTGAGGCAGGCACGCGCCGTGGCTTCGTGATCGGGGTGGCCGTCCCCGCGCCACGGCGTCAGGCACCAGGTACCCGGAGTGGCGTCGAGCAGCGGTACCAGCGCGCGGGCCAGAGCGTCCTCGTGCCGCTCGACCTCGCCGTCGGTGAACTGCAGCCGCGTCGGCGACTGAACGATGCCCAGTTCGGCGAGGGCACGCTCGGACTCGACGGGCCGCAGGGCGCGGAGGTCCTCGGCCGACACCGTCGGAGATCCCGGATGCGAACCGTCGCCGTCGGTGACCGCGACGACCCGCACGTCGACGCCCGCAGCTGCGGCCATCGACAGCAACCCGCCGACGCCCAGTACTTCGTCGTCGGGATGGGGTGCCACGACGACCATGGTGACGACGTCGCTCCAGTGCAGACCTGGAATGGACCAATCTGCGGACAGCCAGTCCGATTCGGCGGTACCGAGGTCGACTTCGGCGTCGAATGCGTTCTCTACCAAGGGTTGTCTTCCTGTGCGATGTCGTGTCCGAGGGCTTCGAGGTCGCGTTCGGCGTGACTCTGTCGCAGATAGACGGTGAGGTCGGCGACGCGTCGAGCATGCTCTGCGTCTGCGCACAGCGGGCCGGCACCGAGCGCTCGCCCGACGCGGTCGATGCACTGCGTTGCGGCATCCTCGACGACGGCGCGCACGATGCGAGCACGGATCCGAGCGCGGCCGGAGCGGTCGAACGGATCTGCGTCGACCTCGGCCGCCGCGGTGGTCAGGGCACTCGACGCGGCTCCGAGAGCCGATGCGATGGCACCGAGGTGAGCAGCGCGATGTGGGTCGGGACGCGAGCGCACGGCCGCATGCAGGGTGTCGGCCACCGCGCAGGCGCTACCGAACCAGACGGCCGACACCCCGATCGCCCCATGCCAGAAGCCCGGCCTGGTCAGGTAGTCCGTCGGTCCACCGACCACGACCGCGGGGACGCGATCGAATTCGACCGAGCCCGAGTCGCTCTCGCGCATTCCGACGGCATGCCACGTGTTCGGCACCGGGGCAGCACCCGGATGCGTCAGATCCACTGCGAACAATCGCGGCTCGCCGTCGACGCGAGCGGTCACGAGTGCGTGGGTGCAGACGGACGCCCCCGAACACCACGGCTTGGTCCCGGACAGGAGCCACCCCGATTCGCCGCGTACCGCTTCGAGAATCGGAGCCGGGGGTTCCGCAGCCCACACGCCCCAGATCTGGCCACGCTCGGGCGTCGGGCCGTCGAGCTCGTGCAGAATCGCGATCGCATCGGTATGTGCCTCGGCCCAGCGGCCCAGAACGGTGTCGTGCCGACCCAGCGCAGCCAGCGACTGCCACCGGTGGTCTGTGTTTCCCGAGCCGGGGAGAGCCAGATCCAACCGCCCGTCGGCCTCGAACGCGAGAAACTGCGCGCGTAACGCCGACTCGAGATCGGTGGTGCGATCGGGGGTGTCGACGAATCCGGTGTCGGTCATGCAGAAGGCTCCAGAGAACGAAGGAAGCCGGCCATACCGTCGGGTGCTCTGCCGCGCAGGCGGCCCGAAGTATCGACCGGAATGTCACACACTCGGCGGCACACGGTGCCGCCGAGCTCCAGACGACGGACCAGGTCGTGATCCTCGCCGGTGGCGAGCGGCGCGAACCCGCCGACCGCCCAGTAGTCCGTCGCCCGAACACCCAGATTGGCACCGTGCACGTGGGGATGGCCCGCCTCGTTCACGTACTGAGCGTCATAGGAGGAGCGGAGTGCTTCGTCGTCGACGATGCGGTCCTCGAATCGCACCGACACCGTCCCGACCACGGCCCTGGCACCCTCGGCGGCGTGCCGCAGATGCCCCATTAGCCACTGCTCGCCCACCGTCGAGTCGGCGTCGGTGGTGGCGTACCACGTGTCGGCGCGGCCCAGACCGCCGTTCAGGTCCGCTGCGAATCCGGCCGCCCGCGCGGCTCCCACGTTGCGATGGGCCACCGTCACGACCGAGACGGACGGGTGACGCGCCGCGACACGCGCCGAACCGTCGGTGCACGCGTCGAGAACGACCGTCGTGGATACCGTGACCGGGGCGACGTCGGCGACGCGACGTGCAGCCTTCGCCAGGGCATCCAAGCAGGCGTCGAGCAGATCCTGTTCGTCGTGTGCGGGCACGACGACGACGATGCGACGGACTGGAGTGCTGGTATCGACAGTCACGAGCCACCCTTTCGGACACCGGACCTCGAGCCCGTTGCGGAACCGCCGGTGGCTGGACGGAGTACGTTGCATGCGACATACCCGTTCACAGACGATCGACACCTACGGCTCGAAGAAGGGGCTCGGGTGGCGGGAAGCTACTCGTCGTCGTGGATTCCGTCGTCGTTTTCGGCAATATCCGATTAGCAAAAGTCCGGGTGGTATGTGTTAATGGGCGTTGCCCCGCGGCAGCACTGCTACTGGGCATCACGACGCAGTACGAAGGATGGTCGGGTCACATGGCAACTCAGGTTCGCACTCGCAGGTTCGCCCGTATCGGGGCAATTTTCGCAGGTACGGCGCTCGCCGCCTCTGCAGCATTCGGATCTGCCCAGGCGGCTCCGCTGTGGCCGGGCGGCCCCGACGTGTCGATCCCCGGCTTGCCCGGATCCTCGGACCCGGCGGCACCGGCACCCGCCCCGCAGCAGCGGGTGGCCCCGTTGGCACCGGCGAACTTCGCCGACCCCAGCATCAGCCCGTCCGGCGGCGAGGTCGTCGGAGTGGCGCAACCCATCGCGATCCGCTTCGACGAGGCCATCGGAGATCGCGACGCCGCACTGCGCGCCATCCGCGTCACCACGAACCCGTCGGTGGACGGCCACTTCTACTGGATCAACGACACCCAGGTGCGGTGGCTGCCCAACGAGTTCTACCCGGCGCACACCCAGGTGACCGTCGAAGCAGGCGGCGCGAAAGCCGAGTTCTCCACCGGCGACTCGATCATCACCACGGCCGACGACAACACCAAGCAGATCACCGTCACCCGTAACGGCGAGGTCGTTCGCACGATGCCCACCTCCATGGGCAAGGTCGGCCACGAAACCCCGAACGGCACCTACATCGTCGGCGAGCGCTTCCGCGACATGTACATGGACTCCTCCACCTACGGGGTGCCGGTGGATTCCGAAGAGGGCTACCGCACGTACGTCGAGTACGCCACGCGCATCTCCTACAGCGGCATCTTCGTCCACGCCGCGCCGTGGTCCGAGTCGCAGCAGGGCTACTCCAACTCCTCGCACGGCTGCCTCAACGTCAGCACCGAAGACGGCAAGTGGTTCTTCGAGAACGCCCAGAAGGGTGACCCCGTCATCGTCGTCAACACCGACGGCGGCACCCTCAGCGGATCCGACGGCCTGGGAGACTGGAACCGCTAGTGCCTGCGGCAGTGGTGTGGTTATGTGCCCTCCGCGGCACATAACCACACCACTGCGCAGCATTTGGTCTGTGTGACGGCACCAGTTGGGGCCGCGTTCACCATTCGTTAGCCGCGACTGAGCACAGTCCTCGCGGTGAGTGCAACAACCGAACGAGTGCTGCCCACGGCAGGCAAGAAGAGCTTCTTCTCGCGGCCGTGGACCGATTACGCACTGTTCCTGATTCTCGTGGGCCCCAACCTCGCTCTGTTGGCGGTCTTCACGTACCGCCCGTTGGTGGAGAACTTCCAGTTCTCGTTCTTCGACTGGAACCTGTCCTCGCCCACGTCCACGTTCGTCGGATTCGAGAACTACCGCGAATGGGCCGCCCGCGACGACACGTGGCAGATCGTCGGCAACACCGTCGTGTTCACCGTGGCCGCCGTCGTCGGCTCGCTGGTGCTCGGTCTCATACTCGCGCTGCTGCTCGATCGTAAACTGCGGGGCCGCAACTTCGTTCGCTCCGCGGTGTTCGCGCCGTACGTGATCTCCGGTGCCGCGATCGGTATCGCATTCCAGTTCGTCTTCGATCCCAACTTCGGACTCGTCCAGGATCTGATGCGCAGATTCGGCCTCGGTGCGGTCCCGGATTTCTATCAGGATCCGAAATGGGCGATGGTCATGATCACCGTCACCTACCTGTGGAAGAACCTGGGCTACACCTTCGTCATCTACCTCGCGGCGCTGCAGGGTGTGCGCAAGGAATTGATGGAAGCGGCCGAGATCGACCAGGCCGGCCGCTGGACCACGTTCCGCAAAGTGCTTCTGCCGCAACTGCGTCCGACGACGTTCTTCCTCTCGATCACGGTGTTGCTCAACTCCCTTCAGGTCTTCGACATCATCAATGTCATGACGCGCGGTGGCCCACTGGGCACCGGAACCACCACGATGGTCTACCAGGTCTACGAGGAAACGTTCCGTAACTTCCGGGCCGGCTACGGGGCGACCGTCGCGACCATCCTGTTCCTCGTGCTGTTGATCGTCACTCTCGTACAGGTACGAATCATGGATCGGGACGATCAGCGATGACCTTGGTGAGCAAGCCCGATGCCGCAGTCCCGGAAAAGCCTTCGCGCACCCGGGACCCACAGCGCACGCGTCGCAGCGCGAATGTCCTCGGCTACGCGGCGATGGTTGCCGTCCTGCTGATGATCGGCCTACCGCTGTTCTGGATTCTGGTCACCTCGTTCAAGGACCGACCCGACATCTACGTTCAACCGGTCACATGGTGGCCCAGCAGCTTTCATCCGCAGAACTACAACGAGGCGACGACGGAGGTGCCGTTCTTCACGTACCTGCGCAACTCGATCGTCATCACCACGGCGGTCGCGTCGATCAAGTTCGTCCTCGGTGTGCTCAGTGCGTACGGCCTGGTCTTTCTGCGATTCCCGGGCAAGAACATCGTCTTCCTCGTCATCATTGCCGCACTGATGGTGCCCAATCAGATCACCGTCATCTCCAACTACTCGCTCATCTCCGAGCTCGGTTGGCGAAATTCGTTTCAGGGCATCATCATTCCGCTGGCAGGCGTTGCATTCGGTACCTTCCTGATGCGTAACCACTTCTTGTCGCTGCCACCGGAGATCATCGAGGCCGCGCGCATGGACGGCGCGGGCCCGGTGCGGTTGATGTTCCGCGTCATTCTGCCGCTGTCGGGTCCGACGATGGTGGCGTTCGCGATCATCACCATCGTCACCGAATGGAACGAATACCTCTGGCCGTTCCTGATGTCCGACGACTCGTCGGTTGCTCCGCTCCCGGTCGGCCTGACGTTGCTGCAGAACAGTGAGGGCTACACCAACTGGGGAGCGGTCATGGCCGCCACTGTGCTCACCATTCTGCCGATTCTTCTCGTCTTCCTCGTCCTGCAGCGCCACATGATCAAGGGCCTCACCTCCGGTGCGGTCAAGGGCTGATCCACCTCACTATCAGGAGTCGAACACCATGGCACACATCATCAATCGGCGTGGCTTCCTCACGCTCACCGGTGCGGCTGCGGCCGCCGCAGCCCTCGCAGCGTGCAGCGGTCCCGGATCGGGATCGTCCGGCGGCGGCGGCGTCGAAGGCGATGCGAACACCATCAACTTCTGGTCGAACCACCCGGGCAAGTCCCAGGAATTCGAGAAGGAGCTGATCTCGCGGTTCCAGGCGCAGAACCCCGGACTGACGGTCAATCTCATCGACGGCGGCAAGAACTACGAGGAGGTGTCGCAGAAGTTCAACGCGGCGCTCTCGGGCAACGATGTGCCCGACGTCGTCGTACTCTCGGATGTCTGGTGGTTCAACTACGCACTCACCGGTGCGATCGAGCCCCTCGACAAGCACTTCTCTGCGGCCGGGGTCGACCAGTCCGATTACGTGGATTCGCTTCTTGCCGATTACAACTGGAACGGTAGCCACTGGGCTCTGCCGTACGCTCGCTCCACTCCGCTGTTCTACTACAACAAGGCCGTCTGGTCGGCAGCCGGCCTGCCCGATCGCGGACCGGCCACGTGGCAGGAATTCGACGAGTGGGGCCCGCGCATCCAGGCCGTCGTCGGAAACGGCAAGCTCGCCCACGGCTGGGGTAATGCCGTCGACTATCTCGGGTGGACGTTCGAGGGACCGATCTGGACGTTCGGCGGATCGTACTCCGATCAGTTCGAGCTGAAGTTCGACGATCCCAATACCATTGCGGCAGGCAAGTTCCTGCAGGACATGATCCACACCAAGAAGTACGCGGCGGTCTCCAACGACATCGCCAACGACTTCGCCGCGGGCATCCTCGCCTCCACGATCGCCTCCACCGGAGACCTGTCCACGATCACCAAGGGTGCCGCGTTCGAGTTCGGTACGGCTTTCCTGCCGGCCACCGACGGTGCGCCCGGATGCCCCACCGGCGGCGCGGGTCTGGCCATCCCGGCCAAGATCTCCGACGAGCGAAAGGTGAACGCACTCAGGTTCATCGATTTCGTCACCAACGGTGCCAACACTGCGTACTTCTCGCAGAACACCGGGTACATGCCGGTCCGCAAGTCGGCGCAGCAGGACCCGTCGGAAATCGCGTTCCTCGAGGCCAACCCGAACGCGAAGACAGCCGTCGACCAGTTGGCGCGTACCCGATCCCAGGACGCTGCCCGCGTGTTCGTGCCCGGCGGCGACAAGATCATCGGTAGCGGTCTCGAGCAGATCGCTCTGCAGAATGCAGACGTCGCAACGACATTCGCGTCCGTCTCGGACCAATTGCAGCAGATCATCGACCGCCAGATCACCCCGAAGCTGCCGAAGTAATGGCGACCGTTCACTATGCGGGTGTCTCGCACAGGTACCCGGGCGCGGACTCTCTCGCCGTCGACACGCTCGAACTCGACATAGCGGACGGCGAGTTCATCGTGCTGGTGGGACCGTCCGGATGTGGAAAGTCGACGAGTCTGCGGATGTTGGCCGGCCTCGAATCCGTCGAGAGCGGCCACATCGACATCGGCGGAGTGGACGTCACCTCGCTCGCCCCACGGGCGAGGGACGTCGCGATGGTGTTCCAGAACTACGCGCTGTACCCCAACATGACCGTCGGCGACAACATGGGCTTCGCACTGCGAAACGCGGGAATGAGCAAGGCCGACACTGCGGCTCGCGTACTGGACGCCGCGAGGATGCTCGAACTCGAGCCGCTGCTGGATCGCAAGCCCGGCAAGCTCTCCGGTGGGCAGCGGCAGCGAGTGGCCATGGGGCGAGCCATCGTTCGTCAACCCAAGGTGTTCTGCATGGACGAGCCGCTGTCCAACCTCGACGCCAAATTGCGAGTGTCGACGAGGGCCCAGATCGCCGGACTGCAGAAGCGATTGGGTACCACTACCGTGTACGTCACCCATGATCAGGTCGAGGCGATGACGATGGGTGACCGGGTTGCGGTGTTGCGGGACGGCAAGTTACAGCAGATCGCCGCACCGCGGGAGCTGTACGACAATCCCGTCAACACCTTCGTCGCCGGGTTCATCGGGTCTCCCGGCATGAACCTCGTCGACGCTCCCGTGCACGAGGGCGCTGCGGTCCTCGGAGACGTTCGGATCCCTGTTCCGTCGTCGGCGGGCCACCGCGTCGTCGTCGGGGTTCGGCCGGAATCGTGGGAGCTCGTCGGCGAACATGCGGGTGGACTCCGGCTCACCGTCGAATTGATCGAGGAATTGGGTGCGGAGTCGTTTGTGTACGCCTCGGCGCCCAACGCCGACGGTTAGTGGACGACGCCCTCGGGACGTATTTCGGTGAGGGTGGATCGCAAGCTGTCGGTCGCCCTCGCCGAGACCGTCCGGTTGAAGCCGGTGCTCGACGAACTGTTCTTCTTCGACTCCGCTACCGGCCTGCGGTTGTCCTGACGGGTTCACCCAGATCCACCGGAAGTGTTGCCCACCCGTGCAATACGCGCGTGTCGCGACGGGTTCCCTCGCCTGCCGAACGCAGGTGGGGGAACCTGTCGAACAACGTCTTCAGACCCACCTCCGACTCTGCCTTCGCCAGCGCTGCGCCCAGGCAGTAGTGGCGTCCGCCGGAGAACGACAGGTGCTTACCCGCGTTGTCGCGGGTGACGTCGAACCGGTTGGGGTCCTCGAACACCAGCGGATCGCGGTTGGCACCGGCGAGCACGAGGACGACCAGTGAGTCCTTCGTGATCGGCACACCCTCCACGACGACGTCGTGCTTGGCCGCCCGAGCCGTCAGCTGAACGGGAGATTCCATCCGCAACATCTCGTCGATCGCGGTGGGCCAGTGCGATGGATCCTGTTGCAGCACAGCCAGTTGATCCGGATGATCGAGCAGGAGTTGGATGCCGCTGCCGAGCAGATTGACGGTTGTCTCGAACCCGGCCGCCAATACCAATCCTGCTGTGGCCCTGAGCTCTTCGTCGTTCAGGCCGATTCCCTCGTCCTCGGCGGCGATCAGTTGGCTCATCAGGTCGTCGCCGGGGTTGCGGCGAAGTTCGGCGATGTGCTGCGAAAGCCACGCGTCGAAACCGATGAGGCCACGCTCCACCTGCTTGAACTGGCTCCATGAGATACCGATGTCGAGGCTGGGTGCCGCCATTTCGCCGAATTCGAGGACGCGCTGATTGTCCTTCTCCGGAACGCCGAGGATGCGGCCGATGACTGCGACGGGAAGGCGAGCGCAGTATCGGTCGACGATGTCGACGACAGGGCTGCCGTCGGTCAGTTCGTCGAGTAGCGCGTCCGCGGTTTCCTGCACCTGATCTCGCATCTGCGCGACCGCCCGGGCGGTGAAGACCGAGGACACCAGCTTGCGGTAGCGGGTGTGATCGGGCGGCTCGACCGACAGCAGGGACGGTGGAAGGATCGGATGCAGGGCACCGGAACGGGTGTGGCGTTCCAGCCACTTCAGCGGTGCCGGCAGCGTGCCGCCCAGTTGGGTGACCCGAAAATCGTCGGAGCGCAGCAGCGCGAACGCCACCCGGTGATGCACGGTGATGTTGGAGATCCGAGTCTTCACCAGCGGTGCCGTCGCCCGCAGTTCCTCGTACACCGGCGTCGGATTTGCCCGTGTCGCCGGATCGGCGACCAGCATGGCCTGCCGGTCACCGGCGGCCGCGGCACGCTTGGCCCCGAACCTGATGACCCCGTGTGCCGCGATCCACCGTACGAATTCCCTCATCCGACTGTCCTCCCCGTTGTCCCGCCCTATGTGAGTGGTTTCTCGTAGCAGACTACGAAGTTCCACTCACGTGCTACCAGATCTTGACGCGCTTCCCCGGGTCCAAGTACAGCGCATCACCGGGCTGAACGTCGAACGCTTCGTGAAAACTGTCCAGATTGCGCACGACTCCGTTGCACCGGAACTCCGGCGGCGAGTGCGGATCGACGGCGAGACGACGGATCGCTTCGGCGTCTCGTGCCTTGGTGCGCCACACCTGCGACCAGCCGAAGAACACGCGCTGCAACCCGGTCAGGCCGTCGAGCACCGGTGCGTCCTTGCCCTCGAGCGAGATCTCGTAGGCGGCGACGGCGATGGACAGGCCACCCAGATCGCCGATGTTCTCACCGATGGTGAATTCGCCGTTGACCTTGTGGCCGGGCAGTGCCTTCGGCTCGAATTCGTTGTACTGCTCGATCAGGGCTGTGGTGCGCTTGCCGAATTCGGTGCGGTCGCTGTCGGTCCACCAATCCACCATGTTGCCGTCGCCGTCGTATTTGGCACCCTGGTCGTCGAATCCGTGCCCGATCTCGTGCCCGATGACGGCTCCGATTCCGCCGTAGTTGGCTGCGTCGTCGGCCTCGGCATCGAAGAACGGCGGCTGCAGAATTGCTGCGGGAAAGACGATTTCGTTCATCCCGGGGTTGTAGTACGCGTTGACGGTCTGCGGCGTCATAAACCATTCGTCGCGATCGACCGGACCGCCGAGCTTGTCGAGATCACGCTGATAGTCGGCCTCGTAACCGCGGCGGTAGTTGCCGAGCAGATCGTCGGCGGTGATGTCGACGCTCGAGTAGTCGCGCCAGCGGTCGGGGTAGCCGATCTTGGGAGTGAACTTGTCCAGCTTGTCCAAGGCCTTGCGGCGCGTCTCCGGGCTCATCCATTCGAGCTCGGAGATGTTGCGGCGGTAGGCCTCGGTGAGGTTGTCGACGAGCACCTGCATGCGTGCCTTCGAGTCCGCCGGGAAGTGGCGTTCGACGTAGAGCTTGCCGACGGCCTCGCCGAGGACGTCCTGTACGAGCGAGACGCCGCGCTTCCAGCGCTCGCGGTTCTCCTCGGTTCCGGTCAGCGTCGTTCCGTAGAACGCGAAGTTCTCGTCGACGAGTGCGCTGGTCAGGAACGGGGCCCGGGCATGGACGACGCGCCACGCGAGCCACGCCTTCCACGTCTCGATGTCCTCCGACGTCCACAGGGACACGAACGTGTTGACGAACGGTGGCTGGCGCACGACGATCTCGGCGAACTGTTCGGTGGTGCCACCGAGGCCGGAAATCCATGCAGTCCAATTGAATCCGGGCTCGTTCTGCACCAGAGTGTCGAACTGGACGAGGTTGTAGCTCTTCTCGGCGTCGCGCCGGGCGACGACGTCCCAGTGGCCCGCGGCGATCTTTCGCTCGAGATCGAACACCGTCTGCGCGTCGTACTCGACGCCGCTGAGCGCGAACATCTTCGCGATGTGCGCGATGTAGCTCGTGCGGATGTCGGCGTATTCGTCCTGGCGGTAGTACGACTCGTCGGGCAAGCCGATTCCGGACTGGCTGAAGTGCACCAGGTAGCGGTCGGATCGCTTGGCGTCGGTGTCGACGTAGTGAGCGATACTGCCGCCGACTCCGGTGCGTTGCAGAGAGCCGAGAACGCCTGCGAGCGTGACCAAGTCGGTCGCATCGGCAACGGCGGCGAGCTCGTCGGCGATCGGGGTGGTGCCGAGCTGTTCGGCCCGGTCGGCGTCCATGAAGCTCGAGAACAGGTCGCCGATCTTCTGTGCGTCGCTACCGGCGGGCGGATTCGCGGCCGCCGATTCTTCGATGATGGTCTGTACATCGACCTCGGCGCGGTCGTACAACGTCCGGAACGCACCGTCGACGGCGCGGTCGGCGGGAATGCTGTAGTCCTCCAGCCATTTGCCGTTGACGTGCACGAAGAGGTCGTCCTGCGCGCGTGTGTTCTCGTCCTGGTAGCTGAGATCGATGCCCGAGTTCACTACTGAAGTCATGTATCCATCTTTACACTCTTGCGCTCGATTGAACGGGTGTTTAATGTGCTGTACATGCGTTCAGCATCCGAGGATCTGACCACTCGCGCGCGGATCCGCGACACCGCGATCGACGTCTTCGGCGTGCAGGGTTTCACCGCCGGTGTGCGGTCCATCGCCAGCGCCGCCGGCGTCTCACCCGGGCTGCTCAACCACCACTTCGGGTCCAAGGACGGACTTCGCGCGGCGTGCGACGAGTACGTCCTGCGTACGATCCGCGAATCGAAGGCCGCCTCGGCCGGTCCTACCGGGGTGATGGAACAGCTTGCTCGCATCGACGAGTACGCACCGCTCGTCGCCTACATCGTGCGGAGCTTCTCCTCGGGCGGAGCGCTGGCCCGAGAGTTGTTCGAGCACATGGTCGACGACGCGGTCCGGTACCTCGACGACGGAGTGCGCGACGGCCGATTCACACCCAGCCGCGACCCCGCGGCGCGCGCCCGGTTCCTGACGCGCCAGAACGTGGGCGGTCTGCTGTTGTACGTGCAGATGGCCGGCCCGGACGTCGATTTCCGTGCGGCTCTCAGCGCGCTCGGTGACGAGGTCATGTTGCCGGCACTCGAGCTGTACACCGATGGATTGTTCACCGATTCCCGAATCTTGGACACCTATCTGGAGGCCGAGCAATGACCGACGCCATCGCAGTCGACGATCTGGTGAAGACGTTCGGTTCGGTCCGGGCCCTCGACGGCCTGAACCTGCACGTCGAGACCGGTGATGTGCACGGCTTTCTCGGCCCCAACGGGTCGGGTAAATCGACCACGATCCGCGTCCTGCTCGGTCTCGTGCGCGCGACGTCGGGGACGGTCCGGTTGCTCGGCGGTGATCCGTGGGCCGACGGCGTCGCACTGCATCGACGGCTGGCTTACGTTCCCGGAGATGTGACGCTGTGGCCGTCGTTGACCGGCGGGGAGGTGATCGATCTGCTCGCCAGGATGCGCGGCGGTATCGACTCCGGCCGCCGGGCGGAGCTGATCGAACGGTTCTCCCTCGACCCAGGAAAGCGGAGTCGCACCTATTCGAAAGGCAATCGCCAGAAGGTCGCTCTGATCTCGGCCCTGGCATCGAACGTGGAGCTGCTGCTCCTCGACGAGCCCACTTCCGGTCTCGATCCCCTGATGGAGCAGCAATTCGCCGAATGCGTGAAAGATGCTGCGCGACGCGGAGTCACGGTGCTGCTGTCCTCGCACATCCTGTCCGAGGTGGATGCGTTGTGCAGTTCGGTCACCATCGTCCGGGACGGGCGCACGGTGGACACCGGGACCCTGGCGTCGATGCGGCACCTCACCCGCACGACGATGACCATCACTGTGGATCGAGTACCCGGCGATCTCGACAGGCTCTCCGGGGTCAGTGGGGTGACCGTGGACGGGTCCACGATTACCTGCACGGTGGAGAACGAGGCGCTCGCTGCGGTGATGCACGTCCTGGCCGACGCAGGCGTGCAGAGCATGATCAGCTCCGCGCCGACTCTCGAAGAGCTGTTCCTGAGGTACTACGCATGAACAGCCTGAGCGGCACAGCGGCATTGCTGCGGTTGTATCTACGCCGCGACCGACTCGTGTTGCCGATCTGGGTCGTTCTGCTCGGAGCGCTCCCGCTGCTGTACGCGGTCAGCTTCGAGGGGCTGTATCCGACGGCGGCAGACCGTCGTACGTTCTATCTCGGCACCGAGGCAGTGCCGGCGCAAGCGGCTCTCGTAGGGCCGATCTTCGGTAGCGACCTCGGTGCCCTGGTGTCGTGGCGCGCCGGACTGATGCTGACCCTCGTTCCGTTGGCGGCGATCCTCACCGTCGTTCGGCATACCCGCGGTGAGGAGGACGCGGGCCGTGTCGAGCTGGTCGGGTCGACTGCAGTGGGCAGATTCGCAGGACTGACGGCGGCCGCGCTGCTGGCGGGCGGCGGCGTGGTGGCGACGGGAATGCTGTCGTTCGTCTCGCTGTGGGCATTCGGTCTGCCGGTGGCCGGGAGCGTCGCGTTCGGTGCCTCGATCGTCGTCGTCGGTGCGGTGTTCGTCGGCTGCGCGGGGCTGGCAGCACAGGTGGCGTCCGGGGCTCGCGCGGCTCGCGGCTATGCCCTCGGCGTGTTGGCCGCAGCGTTCGTTCTCAGAGCGATCGGCGACATCGGTTCGGGAACCCTGTCGTGGTTCTCGCCGATCGGGTGGTCGGCGCAGGTGCGACCGTTCGCCGACGAACGGTGGTGGCCGCTGTTGCTGTCGCTGGCGACCGCTACGGCGTTCGTCGCCGCAGCGTTCGTGGCAGCGAATCGACGCGATCTCGGCAGTGGTCTGCGGGCCGAACGCCGCGGCCGGGTGGCTGCCGTTCCGTCACTGTCCGGTCCCGTCGCCCTCGCGTGGCGACTGTCCCGCGGAACCACCGTCGTCTGGACCGTCGGCCTCGCCCTGTTCGGTATCGCCATCGGATCGTCCACGGACGGCATCGGCGATCAACTCGGCAGCAGCGCCGCCATCAGCGACGCACTGGGCAAGTTCGGCGGCACCACGATCGAACAGTCGTTCATCGCCGTCGTGCTGAGCATGGTCGGCATCATGGTGGCGGCCTATTCCGCGTCGGCCGTGCTACGTCTGCACAGCGAGGAAGAGTCGGGTCTGGCCGAGATCGTGCTGGCCACCGGCATCTCGCGCCGTCGGTGGGCGGCGGGGTATCTGCTCTTCGCCGTCCTCGGCCCGGTGTGGCTACTGCTGGTCGTCGGCCTCACCATCGGGCTGACGTACGGGTCGGCAACCGGCGACATGTCGCGCGAACTGCCGTCCGTCGTGGTCGGCGCACTGGCTCAGCTCCCGGCCGTGTGGGTGGTGACGGCCATCGGCGTGGCATTGTTCGGCGCTGTCCCTCGATTCGCGACCGTCCTGTGGGCGGTCCTCGGCGGCTTCGTTGCCCTGGGGCAGATCGGGG
Organism: Rhodococcus sp. 05-2255-1e; assembly: GCF_002259025.1. Taxonomy (NCBI): domain Bacteria; kingdom Bacillati; phylum Actinomycetota; class Actinomycetes; order Mycobacteriales; family Nocardiaceae; genus Rhodococcus; species Rhodococcus sp. 05-2255-1e. Next base: position 49,016 of record NZ_NOZE01000015.1, read on the forward strand.
CGGTGGTCGGGCTGCCCCAGTGGTCACAGGACATCTCGCCGTTCACCCACCTGCCCAAGCTGCCGGGTGGAGAATTCTCGGTAATGCCCTCGCTGTGGCTCGTCGCTGTCGCCGCCGCCGCAGGCGGTGCCGGAAGCATCGCGCTGCGCCGACGGGACGTCCGCGGCTGAGTGAATCGGCCGCGACTCAGTTCGGTGTCGAGTCGCCGTACTGGTTCTCGACGTTCTGCTGGAATTCGTCGGCGCATTGCTGTTGCGCTGCAGTATCGCTGCCTGCGTTGGTCATGCAGTCGGTGAAGTCCTGTCCACCGACTGCATTGAACAGGCCGACGCCGACGACGACGAGAACGATCGACAAAGCCGCCGCCACGAAACCGAGAATGATCGCGATGAGAGACACGGTGCCGTTGGTGGCGACGCGCTTCTTGTACCTCGACCGACCGATGAAGCCGAGGACGATCGCGATCAGGCCGAGAACAATGCCGCCGACGATGGTCCAGGAGAACAGCACACCGAGAATCGCGAGAACCAGAGCCACTGTGCCGATGGTGTTCTTCGGCGCTACCGGCTGTTGCTCGTATCCACCCTGCTGATATCCGCCCTGCTGGGGGTACTCGCCGGGTGAAGGGTAGTTTCCGGGCGGGGGATAGTCATTCGACACTTCTGATACCTCCGAGATCGGCGATCGTGAACGCTCGGAGTGTATGCAGATCTCAGTCGTGCGCGCAGACGCCACGTGCCCCCGTGATCAACTTGTCATCGAGCGTTCCTGTCAGCCGCCCAGTCGCGAGTGCATCTCCCAGATCAGGATCTCGGCTGGTTCCGAGGCTGTAATTCGCTGTCCGCCAGTGGAACTCATGCGTACCGCGTCACCCTCGTACAGTTCTCCGACACCCTCCATCGAGACGGTGCCGCGGACCACGAACACGTGCACGAACGGTGCGTCGGGAACGGTCACGGTCGAATCCGGTGTCAGTCGCGCAGCGTGCAACGCGGCCGATTTCTGGCCGATGCCGATGGCCGCCTGACCACGGTGTCGGTTCATTCCCGACGCGACGGTGACGAGTCCGCCGCGCAGCAGTTCGTCGTCGATCTCGAGTTGCTCGTAGCCCGGTGCGGTGCCGGGGCTGTCGGGCATCACCCACATCTGTACGAAGCGGACGGGTTCGGTGTGCCGATTGCCGTCGATACTCCAGGAGTCGTTCTTCTCCGAGTGCATGATGCCTTTGCCCGCACTCATCCGTTGCGCCAGTCCGGGATAGATGATGCCGGAGTGCCCGATCGAATCCTGATGCACCAGAGAGCCCTGCACCACCCACGTGATGATTTCCGTGTCGCGGTGCGGATGCGTCTCGAATCCCTGCCCGGCGGTGACGATGTCGTCGTTGTTCACCAACAACAGGCCGTGGTGGGTGTTCTCGGGGTCGTAGTGCTGACCGAAAGAGAACGAGTGCTTCGAGTCGAGCCAGGACACACGGGTTTTCAGTCGATCACCGGCACGATGCACGTCGATGTGGGCGGTCAGTGGAGCGGACATGTCCCCACTGTACGAGCATGTCGATGCACCGGCGTACGACCTGCATAACGTTCGGGTGTCTTTGCCGCCGGGGTGTGACGGCGGCCCCGAGTGGGTAGGTTCGGACACGGTACGGTCACACGCTCTGCAACTCCCCGAAGGCGGCGAGAGATACTCATGGTCGGTTCCAGCTCGAGCGCGGCACACGCTGTTCGACACCTGCTCGAGGACGCACTGGTGTCGTGGTTGCCAGGTCAACGATGGTTCGGCGCAAAGGGTTCGACGGTGGGTGCCGTACGGATCGTCGCTCGGGACGTACTGCACGACGAGCCGCATTTCGCCGCCGAGCACCTGCTCGTCGAGGTGGACCTCGTCCAGGACGGCACGTCGGTGACCCAGACCTATCAGGTGCCCCTCGGTTTCCGCACCGAGGTGCCCGAGGAGCTACGCCCGTGGCTGTTGCCGGTGCCCGGTGAGGTGGCAGTGTTCGACGGGTTACGTGACCCCGAGATCATCGCCCTGTACGGTGACGCGTTCTCCGATGAGAACCCTACGGGCAGTATCGAATTCAAGGTCGTCGACGGTTCGAGCGTGCCGCAGGGCATGCGCGGTCGGGTTCTGGGTGCAGAGCAGTCCAACACGTCGGTGATCCTCGGTGATCTGCTGCTGCTCAAGCTGTTTCGTCAGGTACCGCCCGGAATCAGTCCGGACGTCGAGTTGCACCGTGCGCTGGCCGAGGCCGGCAGCGTCAACGTGGCACCGCTGCGAGGGTGGCTCGAAGCGCAGGTCGGCGGTGAGACGACCACGCTGGGGATGATCCAGGACTTCGCCGCGAATTCTGCCGAGGGATGGACCACTGCGCTGGCGAGCGTGCGCGAGGTGTTCGATTCCCCCGCCACACCGATCGAGGATTTGTCCGCCGATTTCGCTCCCCACGCGTATCGACTCGGCGCTGCCGTCGCGCAGGTACACCACGACCTCGCTTCGGTTTTGGGTACCGCCGAACGTTCCGTGGAATCGACGGCCGTCGAAGAGATCCTCGAGCGCATCTCCGGAGTAGCGCGAGTGGTTCCGGAGATCGCCCAGTACATCCCCGCCGCGACGGCCCTGATCTCACGGGCCGAGGCGTCGAGCAGTACCACCGTCCAACGCATTCACGGCGATCTGCATCTGGGCCAGGTATTGGGGACCCCCGAACGGTGGCTGCTCATCGATTTCGAGGGAGAGCCGGCCAAGACGCTGGACGAGCGCAGACAAATGGACAGTGCTTTGCGCGACGTCGCGGGAATGCTGCGGTCGTTCGACTACGCCGCCAACCACCTGCTCGTCGACCTGCCGGAGGACCCGGCTCTACGGGAACGCGCCGAGCAGTGGGCTGCGCGGAGCATCACGGCCTTCTTCGACGGGTACGCGTCGGTGGCCGGCCACGATCCTCGCGACGAAGCCGATCTGCTGCGCGCTTACGAACTGGACAAAGCGGTCTACGAGGTTCTGTACGAAGCGCGCAATCGACCGACCTGGCTGTCTCTGCCGATGCGCGCGGTCGAACGGTTGGTCAGCTGACGGCCGGGAAACGGGCTGTAGGGGCGGGCGTGGACCGGCCCGTCTACGACAAGTACCGTATTGCCTGACACGGGAGGCAGGACATGAACGGTATTTTGGCAATTTTCGGCATCGCGGTGGTAGTCATCACCATCGTCGTGGTGGTCGTGCTCGTCGCGGTGTTGTTCGTCGCGTCGATCAAGCCCGACAAGCTGAACATCGACCTCGGTCGCAAGAAGCGTGAACGGGAAGAAAGTTCCTCGAAGGTCTGAGACCTCGGTCACCTCTGGCACCGATTCGCGCAGACGCGGAGTTGTATCGATTCGAAGCGTCGGTCGACGCTTCCGGTTCTACAACTGGAGACCTCGTGAGCACAGCACTGTCAGCGCCTACGGAGCCCGACTGCAGGGCACGCCTGTTCGGTGAGACTGTGCCGGCCCAGTTCGCTCGTTTCGTGATAGTCGGGGTATCGAGCAACGGCGTCTATGCACTGCTGTTCGTCGCTCTCGCGTCGTTCGGATCTTTCCCCGCCAATCTGGCGGGAGCGTCGGCGAGCACCGTTCTTGCCAACGAGTTGCACCGTCGTCACACCTTCCACGCCGCCGACCGCGTCGGCTGGTTCCAGACCCAGTGGGAAGCGGGAGGACTCGCCCTGATCGGGCTGGGTCTGAGTACCGCCGCGCTGGCCGCAGTCCACCTCCTCGTTCCCGCCGCCGCCACGTACGTTCAAGTTCTGGCTGTGATCGCCGTCAGCGGTCTGGTCGGTGCCGCTCGATTCCTCGCCCTTCGCGGATGGGTGTTCCGCTCGCCGAGCCTCCCCGGGATGGAAGCGGCCCACTCGTGATGCTGTGACAGAGCACGACCGGTCTCGAAGATCGGTTGCTACCTGTAACAGAGTTTCGGCGAGGCTTCGTGATAGTCGCCCGTATCGACCTAGGCTCGTGAGCTGACGTCAATGCGAGGAGGCATGTCGAATGGCCAGGGATCTGACACAGCTCGAGCTTCTGCAGGAGCTGGTGCCCACTGCCGAGGACAATGTGAACCGTCATATTTCGATGGCGCGCGAATGGCATCCCCACGACTACGTGCCGTGGGACGAAGGCCGCAACTTCGCCGCGCTCGGCGGTAAGGACTACGACCCGGAGCAGTCCAGGCTCTCCGACGTCGCGCAGGCCGCGATGATCACCAACCTGCTCACCGAGGACAATCTGCCGTCCTACCACCGTGAGATCGCCGAGAACTTCTCCCAGGA
>NZ_NOZE01000051.1:0-50359 GCF_002259025.1 Rhodococcus sp. 05-2255-1e
CGCAACGTAGCCGCTGAGCAGTACCGGTTTGCGACCGAATCTGTCGGTGAGCATGCCGCTGAGCGGGAAGGTCGCACAGGCCAACGCAATTGCGATCGCCGATGTCCAGTAGACCGAGTCCTTGGAGAATCCGAGGTCGTTGATCAGGTACACGCTGAAGTACGTCAGACCGATGTAACCGGATCCGTTCATCGCGATCGCAATTGCGTTGGCCTGTGCGACCTTCCCGCTCAGCGGCATGCTCACCGACAGATTCGGTCGCAAACCGGTACTGCTCAGCGGCTACGTTGCGTATGTCGCCATTGCGTTGCCGGTGTTCATGATCCTCGGTGCGACGTCGTCGATCATCGTGGTGGGCTGTGTGTACTTCGTCTACATGGTTCTCAACGGAGTCGTGCAGGTACCCGCGTTCCCACTGTTCACCGAGCTGTTCCCTCGGGCGGTTCGATACACCGGAGTGTCGTTGGGCTTCAACATCGGCACCATCGCCGCAGGCGGAACGGCACCGTACGTCGCCGCTCAACTGGTGGAGTCGACCGGCAACGCCATGTCACCCGCCTACTGGGTCATGGGTGTCTGCGTGATCGGCGTACTCACGGTGCTGACCATCAAGGAAACCGGACGCGAGAAACTCCCGGTGTAGTGCGGCGTAGATGCCGGCCGTAGTTCGAGACTCGCCCCACCACGTGCACTCGGCGTGGTGGGGCGTCCCGCGTGTGTGGGGTCGAGGACGCGCCGACCGGGGTGACAAACGCGAGCGCACTTGCCAGATGCGCGCAGAATAGCGACGTGATCGGTGTCTACTTTGTGCGCGTCTGGCAAACGCGCGCGCGTTTGCGGAAACGGGGGCCGCTACCCCAGTATTCCGCGTTCTTGCGCGAATGCTAGATATGGATAGACAGCGCTACGGAGCGCAGAGGCGACGCACGGCGGCTTCGATTTTCGACGCCCGACGCTGAATTTCGGCGTCGTCGGCAGGCTCGCAGTGCAGGCTCGGCGCGGTCATCCACGCCGAGGTGATGCCGAACATCATGGTGATCAGATCCTCGACGGTGAAGGCGTCGGAGATCAGTCCGTCTCGCTGGGCGTCGGCCATGGCCCTGTGTCGCTCGGCGATGACCGAGTGGATGTCGTCGGTGCCCGAGGTCGCCATACCGCCCTGCAGCTGAGTCCACAGCAGGAGGCGGTGCTCCTCGGGATGCGCAGCGAGGTGCAGGTATTCGCGCGCTGCGTATCCGCCGAGGTCGTCGACGGCGAAGGGCACTTCGTCGATGAACCGCGCGAACCCGTCCTCGACGACGGCCCGGAACAGGGCTTCTTTGTCGCCGAAGTAGGCGTACAGACGTTCCTTGCTGGCCTTGGCAGCGGCCGCGATCCGATCGACGCGGGCCCCGGCCAGCCCGTGTACCGAGAACTCGTCCCGGGCGGCGACGACGATGCGGGCGCGGGTCGCACTGGCGTCAGGTTTCATGGCGGTCACCATACCCCAACCAACTAGTTCGTTTGACTATTGGTTCTGGGTCGCCTACCTTTTTGCTCGGGACATTTTTCGTGCCCAGAATCAACGAGTACGAGTGGGGTAGAAACATGTCGCAGCTCTCCGAGCGCGAAGCGCCGGATCTGAATCCGAACTACGAGCGCCGATGGCTGGTGCTGTGCATCGTCGCCATCACGCAGCTCACGATCGTGCTCGACGGCACGATCGTCAACATTGCGCTGCCGCAGGCTCAGCTGGATCTGGGCATCAGCGACAGCAGCCGCGCCTGGGTCATCACCGCCTACGCGTTGTCGTTCGGCGCACTCCTGCTGCTCGGCGGACGCATCGCCGACTACTGGGGACGCAAGCGCTCGTTCATCGTCGGCATGGCAGGCTTCGCCGTTGCCTCCGCTATCGGCGGACTCGCTCAGGAAGGCTGGCAGCTGTTCATCGCGCGCGCCGGCCAGGGTGTGTTCGCTGCGCTGCTCGCCCCGGCAGCACTGGCCATCCTGACGGTGACGTTCACCGACACCAAGGAACGCGCCAAAGCGTTCGGCGTCTTCGGCGCCATTGCCGGTGGCGGCGCAGCGGTCGGCCTGCTCCTCGGCGGAGTGCTCACCGAATACGCGAACTGGCGCTGGTGCCTGCTGGTCAACATCCCGGTCGCAGTGTTCGCCATCGCCGCAGCGGTGCCTCTGGTGAAGGAGAGCAAGGCTCACGGAGACACCCGCTACGACCTGCCCGGCGCGATCCTCATCGCTCTCGGTCTGGCCTCGCTGGTCTACGGCTTCACCGAGGCCGAAGACGGCTGGGCGACGGTACCCACCATCTCGTTCATCGCGCTCGGCCTCGCTCTGCTGGCCGCGTTCGTCGTGGTCGAGTCCAAGTCCGCCAACCCGCTGCTGCCGTTGAGCGTGTTGCTCGATCGTGATCGCGGTGCCGCGTACATCGGCTCGGCCGTCATCGGCGCTGCTCTACTCGGTGGCACGTTGTACCTCACGTTCTACTTCCAGATCGTGCTGGAGATGAGCCCGGTGATCGCCGGCGTCGCGTCGCTGCCGATGACCGGCGGCATTTTGATCACGGCCGCGCTCGCTTCTGCACTCGTGCCGAAGATCGGACCCAAGCCGCTGATGGCCGTCGGTCCGGTCGTGTCCGCAGTCGGCCTGCTGCTGCTGACCCAGATCGGCGTCGACACCTCGTACTTCACGCACGTCCTGCCGGGCGTCGTACTTCTCGGTCTCGGCCTCGGTCTGCTGATGGTTCCGATGCAGAACGTCGCACTGATCGGCGTTCCCGATCACGACGCAGGTGCCGCATCGGCGCTGATCAACGCCACCCTGCAGGTCGGTGGTGCACTCGGTGCTGCGGTGTTCACCACCGTCTACACCTCGTCCAAGACCTCGTACCTGGCCGAGAATCCGGCACCGACTCCGCCCGCCGGAGTTCCCGCGGAAGCTCTCGCCGGACAGGAAGTGCCCAGCGACGAGATGTTGGCCGCGCTGCCGGAGCCGATCCGCAACTTCGTGCTCGCGACTATCGACCACGCGTTCTCGGCCGAGGTCTCCGGCTACGCCTGGGCATTCGGTACCGCCGCGATCCTCGTCGCGCTGGTGAGCCCGGTCGTGTTGCTGCTCGTCCGCGCGAAGAAAGACGACCTGCCCGTCGGCGACACCCCGGTACACATCGGATAACGCAGGCAAGAACCGAGAACCCCGCTGCTCAGCCGTCGAGCAGCGGGGTTCTGCTCTTCGAAGGCATCGTCAGTCCGGGTCGATCGCTTCGGCCTGCGCGGTGAGCAACATGTGCAGCAGCTCGGGAGGCAATGCCATCGGAGGCATCGCGCCGAGGGTGATGGAGTTGTCGGAATCGCCGTTCAGCTCCTCCACCTCGTCGTGCAGGCTTTCCATCTTCTCGTCCAGTGTGTTGGCCGTCTCGGCGGCCTCGGTCAGTTCCGCCAACAGGGTGGGCGGAATCTGGCCGCGGTACTTGTAGAAGATCTTGTGCTCGAGGCTCGCCCAGAAATCCATGGCAATCGTGCGGATCTGGAGTTCGACCAAGACCGGTTGGACGCGATCGGACATGAACACCGGAATTTCGACGATGAGGTGTAAACTCTTGTAGCCGTTGGCTTTCGGGTTCGCGATGTAGTCCTTGACCTCGACGACTCGAACGTCGGTCTGACTACTGAGCATGTCCGCGATGCGGTAGGTGTCGGAGATGAAGCTGCACGTGATGCGGACACCCGCGACGTCGAAGATGTTCTCGCGAATGGCGTCGAGCGTCAGTGCGCACTTCTTGCGCTGAGCCTTGTCGACGATGCTCTCGGGCGTTTTGAGTCGCGACGAGACATGCTCGATGGGGCTGTAGCGGTGGATGTGGGTGAATTCCTGCTTCAGGATGTTGATCTTGGTGATCAGTTCGTCGATTCCGAACTTGTAACTCATCATGAAGCGGGTGAAATCGTGCCTCAGCTGCACCAGGTCGACGACGGCGTCACTGTTGCTCATGCCCCCGATTGTCCACGATCGCCGGACGTGACCGCGCCGCGCGAGAATCGAAGCTGGCGTCGCTGCACGTGGCACCGAGTTCTGGGGTGAACCGCACGAGATTGCAACTCTGGCACTGATGGGTACGGTGATGCCCCCGCTCACACGAGCAAGCACGTGAACCCACCAATACCGAACCGGCGACAAGCGGATGGCCGTTGGTGCAGTGAGTAGGTGCTCGTTCTGCCCACCGATCGCCGACGCGGTAGAGCGACCCGGCAACCGGGTCGGTGTCGCGCTCGTCGGATGCCATCGCGCGCAACCGCCTTCGACACTGTCTACCGCCCGATATGGACCGCCCGAAGTGGCTCCGCTGGCCGCATCGCCAACTCCGGGGGCCCGCTCAGACTAACAGAAATCGAACGTATGTTCTAACGTGGATGTCAAAACCACGTCTTGCGGCCACCGACTGCGCGCCCCATCGAACCGAGCAACGTCAGAACCGCGCCGACGACCACCAGAATGATGCCGATAGTCGTCAAAATTGAAATGCCGGCGAAATAGCCGATGAGGGCGAGGATGATTCCGAGAACGATCATGACTACTCCTGGTGCCAAAGTGAGCCCACTATCGACGAATTGTCGATGGGACCGAACCTACTCGGGCGCGTGGACGATTGCTCACAATTGTCGCTATTTTCCGGCATCCACTTTCGCCGCGAGGAAAGCCTCCGGATCGATCAGATCCGCCTGCCCCACGATCGATCCCAGATCCGCGATGCGCTCGATCCCGGTGAGCACCATCTCCTCCTCGACGGTGCCCTCGGCGTAGCCGTAGTAGCAGGTCGACGTGGTGTGGTTGTGGTCCTTGTCGATGCGGTTGGCGCGGCCCTCGATCTGCCTGATGTCGATGGGTGTCCACCGAGGATCGTGAATCAGCGTCACGCGCGGTGCGAGTGTGGAGACCGTCCCCTCCGGGAGCAGTAACTCGTTGGTGTGCAGGTTGATCGCGCTCGTGGTGGTCGAGACGATGACCGACGCGTCGCCGGTTTGAAAACGGCGGATCGACGCCTCCTGCTGGGGACTGCTCATGCTCCCGTCGACCACGGCGACCTCGAGCCCCTCGTCTCGAAGTGTCTGGGCCAGAGCAGCGACCGACTCGCGGTAGAACATCGAGACGAACACCTGATTGCCTGCCTTGACCCACGTCCGGACTTGATCCGCAGACGCGGGAATGCGCAGGTACGAGCACTTCTGGCGAAATCGCAGCGTCGCCGCACGGGTACTCGGATTCTTCTGCAGCACTCGCTTTCCGCCGACGGCCTTCCAGATCGGCAGGCCGACTTCCTTGCGGTAGTCCACCCACGCCGAGTTGTACAGCCGCTTCTGCGCGGCCGTGAGTTCCTGACCGAGGGGCTCCCGCGGAGTCGGTGGGGACGGCCGCGAAATAGACCACGGCACAGCGCCTCCCGACAACCAGCCGTGCACAGACGCGATGTCGCGGGCTCGCGTCGTCGCGTCCTCGGGCTCCCACCGCCACGTGGTCAACCCCGTCGTCGCCTTGCCTGCCTTGACGGCGAACCCGGATTCGATGAGGAACTCCGCCCACTTCATCGTCACGGCATAGCCGAGATACTCGTCGTCACCGAGGATTTCGACGCCGCGGCTGCGTTCCACGGCACGGGCCATGTACGCGAAATGCAGCGGCTGATAGCCGGGAGTGGCAGACATCCACACGACGGATCGGGCCGCCTCCTGATATCGCCACAGAATTTGCGACTGCTGCGACTCGATGTTCATCAACGCATGCGATTCGTCGGCGATCACCACGTCGATGTCGAACCGCAGCTCTCCCAGCGAGATGGTCCGCTTGTTCTGCGTCCGTTTACGTTTGCCCAGATCGGTCTCGGGGGGAACCGACAGCAGTTTCTTGGTGGACTGATAGGTGATCAGCAACCAACGCTTGCGGTCGGATGGTTCGATGTCGGCCTCGCTGTCTGCAATGGTGCGACGCCACCCCGGCAGCGCACCCTTGGGTGCCACCACCAGAACCGTGCCGATCTCGGCGGCCGACATCTGCCGCACGGCCTCGCACACGGCCAACGTCTTACCCAGACCCGTCGAATCCATCTGCGCGAAGTACGGGAAGCCGGCGTCGAGCGCGGCCAGATGGCGTCGGACCGATTCGAGTTGGGTGTCGCGAGGCTGCATCGCCCGTTCGCGCACCTCTTCGTCGCGCCAACTGTCGTTCGCGTCGTCCTCGAGCCACCGCTGCAGGCTGTACGGCATCGACTCGTACGGCTGCAGGTACTCGGGCAATTCGGTTCCGTAATACGCGAACACGCGCGGTCCGGGGTACCAGCGCGCTCCCGCTGCGCCCGCCGCGGACCGATCCTCGAACGGCACGTCCAACACCCACACGCGCTCGCCGGGATCGGGCACCCGAAGATCGGGGGCGGCGGACTTACGGGGCGAGGTCTTGCGCGGGGCTGCTCTCTTGCGAGGTGCGGCCTTCTTCGGCGCAGCTTTCTTCGCCGCAGGCTCACCGTTCTTCGCAGCCGCGAACTTTCGCGCAGCGCTGCTCTGCCCGGCCTTGACGGTGCGGGCAGTGGTGGATCGGGCAGTGCGTTTACGAGGTGGCATCGGATCCAGTCTGTCGTACGGTGTGCACGAACACCGTAAAGGAGCCCTGTGACATACCCGAACGACCCGCGCGCCGTAGTTCTCGTCCACGACCGGGACCCGTCCCTGGCGCGTCGCGATATCGGCACCCTCGCCGCCGAATTGCGCACCAGGGGTTTCCTGTTGGACGTGCACTCCTTCGACCACAGTCCCGATGTCGCACCACCGACGCTGTCCGACGCGCAGGTGGTCGTGGTCATGGGCTCACCCGACGCCGCGTACGACGACACGCTGACCTGGCTCGCGCCGGAGATCGCGTACGTGCAGCAGGCGATCGATGCGCAGGTCCCGGTTCTGGGTGTGTGCTTCGGCGGCCAGTTGCTTGCTCGCGTGCTCGGCGGATCCGTCCGCAAGTCCGAGTACCCCGAGTACGGATTCGTCGACGTCGAGACGTCCGATCCCGAGCTCGTCGCTCCGGGTCCGTGGATGGAATTCCACGGCGACACGTTCGTCGCGCCGCCGGAGGCCACGGTCATCGCCCGCAACGCGGCTGCGCAGCAGGCCTTCGTCTGCGGTCCGCACCTCGGGTTGCAGTTCCACCCCGAGATCGACCTCGACACCTACGATGCGTGGGCGGCCGCGTGGGACCGCGACGGCGTCGAACATGCGGTGGACGTGCACGAGATCAGGCAAGACATTGCCGACTCCGAAGCAGCAGCTCGCAAGCGGTGCTCGGCCCTGCTGGACGCATTTCTCGCCCGATCCTCGGCGGTGCCCCGGTAGGGTCGAACGATGACCGAGGCCAGGCCCAGCAACTTCAGCGATCACCAGCTCGGCATCTACGCCGCCGGAATGTTCGCTCAGCAGACACCGTCGATCACCACCAACCTGGCAAGGCTGGAGGACCAGGCTGCCGAGAAGCTCTCGCCTGAGGCGCTCGGCTACATCGTCGCCAGCGCAGGAAGTGGCTCGACGGCGCGGGCGAACCGGGCCGCCTTCGACAGGTGGGCCATCACGCCGCGGATGCTGCGCAGCTCGGCCTCGCGTGATCATGCGTGCACCGTGCTCGGCACCGACATGCCTGCACCGCTGCTGATCGCTCCGGTGGGTATTCAGACTCTCGCCCATCCCCACGGTGAACTCGCGACGGTTCGCGCGGCTGCGGAACTCGGTGTGCCGTACATACATTCGACGCAGGCCTCGCATTCCTTCGAGCAGATCGCCGAGGCGGGCGGAGATGCGCCACGCTGGTATCAGTTGTACTGGCCGACGGACGAATCGGTACTGCTGAGCTTCCTGCAGCGTGCGAAGGACACCGGATTCACCACGTTGGTGCTGACGCTCGACACGACGTTGCTGGGCTGGCGGCCTGCCGATCTCGACCGCGGGTACCTTCCGTTCTTGGCCAACCTCGGAATCGAGAACTATCTGAGCGATCCGGCGTTCCAAGCCGGACTCGCTCAGCCCGTCGAGGAGAATCCCGTTGCGGCCGCGATGCATTGGGCGCAGATGTTCCCCAATCCCGGCCTGTCGTGGAAGAACCTGGCGTTCCTGCGCGAGCATTGGGACGGCCCGATCGTGCTCAAGGGCATCTGCACCGTCGGCGACGCCCGACAAGCGGCCGCCCACGGAGTCGACGGCATCGTCGTCTCCAACCACGGTGGACGTCAGATCGACGGTGCCAGGCCGTCTCTCGACGCATTGCCGTCCATCGTGGATGCGGTCGGTGACGAACTGACGGTCCTGTTCGATTCGGGTGTACGGACCGGCGCGGACATGGCCAAGGCGCTGGCGCTCGGTGCCGATGCGGTTCTTCTCGGCCGCCCGTTCCTCTACGGTCTCGCCCTCGGCGGGCAGGAGGGTGTTGCGCACGTATTGCGTTGCCTGCTGGCCGAATTCGACTTGGTGACCAGCCTGTCCGGCCATACCGGCGCGGGCGAGCTCGGTCGCGACTCGATCGAGGCGTCCTGATGGAGTGGACGAAGCACGCCATCTGGTGGCACCTGTACCCACTCGGCTTCACCGGTGCGCCGGTGCACGGCTGGGACGGTGAGTCGCAAGCGGATCTGCATCGGCTGACCAGAATCGAGAAGTGGCTCGACTACGCCCTCGAACTCGGCGCGTCGGGCATCGCCCTCGGTCCGATCTTCGAGTCGGAGAAGCACGGCTACGACACCGTCGACTACTACCACGTCGACGGTCGGCTCGGCACCGACGAGGATATCGATTCGCTGATCGCTGCGGCGCATTCCCGCGGTCTGAAGGTGATGTTCGACGGCGTCTTCAACCATGTGGCGCAGAGCTTTCCGAAGTTCCGTGAGGCTCTGGCCGAGGGCCCGGACTCCGAGGCCGCGGGGTGGTTTCACCTCGACTGGTCCGGGGACGAGCCGACGCACCGCAACTTCGAGGGCCACGACGAATTGGTCGCACTCAACCACGAGAGCCCGCACGTGCAGCAGTACGTCGTGGACGTACTGTCGCATTGGCTGGACCGCGGCGTCGACGCCTGGCGACTCGACGCGGCCTACGCGGTACCGCCGCGTTTCTGGGCCGCGGTGCTGCCGAAGGTTCGCGAGAAGCATTCGGACGCATACTTTCTGGGCGAAGTCATCCACGGTGACTACGACCGGATCGTCTCGGCCTCCACGTTGGACTCGGTTACGCAGTACGAACTGTGGAAGGCGATCTGGAGTGGGCTGAGCGAGAAGAATTTCTTCGAGCTCTCGCATGCCCTCGAGCGCCACAACGGTTGGCTCGACGCCTTCGTGCCCGCCACGTTCGTGGGAAACCATGACGTCAGTCGCATCGCCAGCGTCATCGAGGACGAGCGACATCTGCTGCACGCGTTGGTGGTTCTGTTCACCGTGGGCGGTATGCCGATGATCTACTACGGCGACGAGCAGGCGTTCCGCGGTATCAAGGAAGATCGGGTCGGCGGTGACGACGAGGTCCGTCCCGAATACCCCGACACCCCCGAGGATCTCGCCCCGTACGGCTGGCCCGTCTACCGAGTGCATCAGGAGCTGATCGCAGTTCGGCGTCGCAATCCGTGGTTGTACTCCGCGCGCACCGAGACGCTCGAGCTCACCAACACCGCGCTGCTCTACCGCGTGTACGCGGACGACAATTCGATGACGGTGGCGCTCAACCTCGGCGACGACACGATCGACTACCCGGCCCAGGGCAGTGAAGTACTGGCCGGAGAAGCGAGCCTGAACGACGGACGGGTAAGCGTTCCTCCCCACGGCTGGGCTGTCATCGGCTGATCGCTGCATACGGCTGTATTCGGCTATCTACGTCGAGCGCAAGAAAGCAGTAGAGAGACCTACAGGTACAGTCGACCGCGACACGGGGTGCCCGTCAGGGCTGAGATCACACCCGTCGAACCTGATCTGGTTAGGACCAGCGAAGGGAATGTCGTGACGTTTCGGTATTTCCTGTCCCTCGCGACGGTCCCGACCTCGAACGAGAGGCGATGCACGTGAAGATCGACGAGCAGACAGTGTTGGTCACCGGCGGCGGCCGCGGACTGGGAGCATCGATCGCCGCGGCGTTCGCCGGTGAGGGCGCACGTGTGGTGATCGACTACCGCGCCAGCAAAGAGGCAGCGGAGGCGTTGGCGGACAGGCTCGGCGACCGTGCATTCGCGGTTCAGGGCGACGTGACCGACGAGAGCGCGGTGGCCTCGGTGTTCGACTCGGCCCGTGCGCATTTCGGCACCCCGATCACCACGGTCGTCAACAACGCGCTGGCCGACTTCTCGTTCGACGGGGATGCTCGACCGAAGGCCGACACCATCACCTGGGATCGGTTCGACGCTCAGCTACGAGGCAGCGTTCGCGCGGCGCTGCTCACCACGCAGGCGGCCCTGCCGGGAATGCGTGAGGCGGGCTTCGGCCGAATCATCAACGTGGGCACCAACTTGTTCCAGAATCCGGTGGTGCCGTACCACGACTACACCGCGTCCAAGGCCGCCCTGCTCTCACTGACGCGTACGTTGTCCGCGGACCTGGGGGCGGACAACATCACCGTCAACATGGTGTCGGGCGGACTGCTGCGCACCACCGATGCCAGTGCCGCGACCCCGGCCGAGGTGTTCGACTTCATCGCCGCCTCGACCCCGCTGCAACGCGTCACCACGCCCGAGGAGTTCGCCGATGCTCTGTTGTTCTTCGCCTCGCCGTGGGCGCGGTCGGTGACCGGTCAGAATCTCGTCGTCGACGGCGGCCTGGTCAAGAACTGACATGCACCTCAACGCGTTTCTGTACGGCTGCGGACATCACAGCGCAGCGTGGCGGCATCCCGATTCGCGAGTGGAGGACCTGGGCAACATCGCGTACTACGAGGAACTTGCGCAGCTGGCCGAACGGGGCAAGTTCGACGCGGTGTTCTTTGCCGACGGGCATTCCGTTCGCGATCCGGCCGGCGCCGGAACCTGGTTTCTCGAACCGATCACGGCGCTGTCGGCCATGGCCAGAGCGACCACGCACATCGGTCTCGTCACCACGGTGTCGTCCACGTTCTACACCCCGTTCCACGCTGCACGCATGTTGGCGTCGCTCGATCACATCAGCGGCGGACGGGCCGGCTGGAACGTCGTCACGTCCATGTTCGACGCCGAAGCACGCAATCACGGAATGGACGCCATCCCGGCTCGCGAGGAGCGCTACGCGCGCGCCGAAGAATTCGTCGATACTGCACTGGCACTGTGGGATTCGTGGGAGCCCGATGCCTTGACGCTCGATCGCACGGGGATGTACGCCGACCAGGCCAAGGTGCATTCGATCGACCACGACGGCAAACACTTTCGAGTCGACGGCCCGCTGACGGTGCCGCGGTCGCCGCAGGGCAGGCCGGTTCTGTTTCAGGCCGGGGCGTCGGGCCCGGGCCGCGACCTGGCGGCGAAGTATGCCGAGGCGATCTACGCCGTCGCCTACGATCTCGTTGCCGCGCAAAGTTATTACGACGACGTGAAGGCGAGAATCGATCGAGCCGGTCGTGGCAGCGCGGCAGTGGGCATCATGCCGGGTTTGGTGACGTACATCGGGTCGACGATGGAGGAGGCTCGTCGCAAGAAGGCAGAGCTGGATCTGCTGCTGCCCACCGACCAGTCGCTGGCGATGCTGTCCACCTTCACCGGACAGGAATGTGCCGCATGGGAACTCGATGCTCCGGTGCCGTCCCTACCACCTGCGGCCGAGTTCACGGGACCGCAGGGTCGGTACGAGACCATTCTGCGCATCATCGAGAAGGATCGCCCCACCGTGCGTCAGTTGCTGGGCACCCTTGCGGCCGGCGGTGGGCATGCCACGATGATCGGCACGCCGGATTCCATTGCCGACGAGATGGAATCGTGGATCGGCCGCGGTGCCGATGGATTCAACCTGATGTGCCCGCGCTACCCGGACTCACTCGCGGACTTCGTCGAACACGTGGTCCCGATCCTGCAGCAGCGCGGCCTCTTTCGATCCGAATACACGTCGTCGACGCTGCGCGGTCACCTGTCCAGCTGAGCGGTTTGTCCGAAGACCCCACGATCGACGAACGCCACGAGGGCGTCGAGACCGCCCTCGGGCGAGCCCTGCCACAGCCGCGCGAAATTCTCCGCCGCACCGCTGATCAGCATCGCGGTGGTGGCAGGAGGTGCCGGAAGCTCGACTCCTGCTTTCTCGAATGCGCTGAGGCGTTCGACCCAGGGCTCGAATTGGACCTGCGTGAATCGCTGCATCCGTTCGGCGAACTCGGGACTCACCAGTGCGGCGTCTCGAAGCGCATCGATCACAACCCGGTGCCGTGTCAGCAACTGCCAGAAGACCTCCAGATGCGGACGCATGGTGGGGTGATCGCGAGCGGACGGATCCTGCGCCGCGACGATGACGTCGGCGTCTTCACCGATCTGTTCGGCGAGGGCCAACAGCAGCCCGTCCTTTCCCGAGTAGTGGTTGTAGAACGACCCTGCGGCCCGGCCTGCTTCCCGGGTGATGTCGACGATCTTGGTGTTGAGATATCCGGACCGGGCGAAGACGGCGCGGGCGGCATTTTCCAACTCGATGCGAGTCTGCTCGGCCTGTTGAGCGCGACCAGTGGTTGCCACCGCGGTTCCCCTTCCTGTTGACACCTCAGCAGTCAGGCTACACACTGAATCATGATTCAGTGAATGACCATTCGTCGAAAGGGCCGGACATGAAGGCAGCAGTTCTGACCGAGTTCGGGGTGCCGACGTACACGGACCACGGCAACCCAGCACCTGCGGAGGGTTCGGAGGTGATCGACGTGGCGGCTGCAACGCTCAATGCCGTCGACATCGTCATTGCCGCCGGTACCCACTACCTCAGTCCTCGGTCGCTGCCGACGGTCATCGGCATCGAAGGCGCGGGTACCACGCAGGACGGACGCCGCGTCTACTTCTCGCCCGCGCTCTCGCCCCACGGTTCGATGGCTGAGCAGGCTTTGGTCCCGACGGCTTCGCTCATCGAACTACCCGACGGGCTGGATTTCTCGACCGCCGCGACACTGGGTAACGCGGGTCTGGCCGCGCTGATGCCGCTGACCCATGGGGCTCGAATGACGCCGGGGGAGAACGTCGTGATCCTCGGTGGCACCGGGGTGGTCGGGCGCCTCGCCGTACAGGCCGCGCGACTGCTCGGCGCAGGCTCGATCACGGTCGTCGGACGTGACGAGCACGCCCTCGAATCCACCCGTGAACTAGCGGCCACGGCCACGGTTGCCATCGGCGACAACAGTGTCGACGAGCTGAGCTCTGCTATTCGGCGGGCATCCTCCGGAGCCGATGTCGTTGTCGACTATACCTGGGGCACAGTCGCTCTCGCGGCACTGCAAGCCGGTAACCGTCTCGTTCGACTGGTGCAGATCGGTGACCGAGCCGGGGCCGACATCACCGTCCCGGCGCAACTCATGCGTTCGCTCGGAGCAACCATCGTCGGATTCATGCCGCTGCACTACGGACGGAGTGTCACCTCGCAGGCGTATCGCACCCTCGCCGACTGGGCCGTCACCGGGCAGATCGCAGTGGAATACGAGAATGTGCCATTGGCAGAGGTCGCAAGTGCATGGGAGCGAGCCCCACGCACCCGTCACAAGCTGGTACTGGTCCCCTGACTCATCAGCCCTTCAGCCCGTCAGCCCAGCGAGTCGATGAATTCCGTTGTCAATCGCGCGATGTCGTCCGCATGCGAGATCGGCGACCAGTGACCCGCCGGAATGTCGTTGCGCGTGAGGTTCTTCACCCACTTGCCGGTGTCGTCGTAGTGGTACGGACGCACCGCGACGTCCTCGGTGTTGACGATGAGGTGAACGGGGATGTCGATGTACCGATCGCGCGGATTGGTCAGCAGTGGAATGATGTTGGCGCGGTACAGCTTGGTGCCGTTGGTTGCGTCCGACCACAGTGTGGGGTTCTGGGTGACGAGCTTCGGATCGACGCCCGAGAACTCCTGGAGGAATGCCGGCCAGCCCTTGGCGAACTGTCGCTTGATGCGCAACGTCGACAGGCCGGGGATGTGGAAGGTGACGGTGTACCAGGACGCTCGGGTCTGGGCGAGAACCTGCTTGATGCCGGCAAGAGTGGGACGACGCAGCCGCGACTGCGACCACTTCCCGAGGTGATCGAGGTTAGGTCCCGAAATCGATGTGTACGAACGGATTCGATCCTTCGCCTGGGGCTGGGCTGCGGCCTCCCAGACCTCGACGGCACCCCAGTCGTGTGCGAGCACGTGAACGGGAGCGTCGGGACTGACCGCATCTGCCACGGCATAGAAGTCCGCCGCCAACCGGGCCAACTTGTACGCCGACTGCTCGACCGGCACCGTGCTCTCGCCGGCTCCACGCGAGTCGTAGCTGATCACCCGAAAACGGTCTTCGAGTTGCGGCACGATGTGGCTCCACAGTTCGTGAGTATCCGGCCACCCGTGAACGAGGACGATGGGTTCGCCGTCGGGGTTTCCGCTCTCGAACACCGCCAGCCGAATGCCTTCGTTGACGACCGTCGTACGGACTGCGTTGCTGCTCACTGTCTTTCCGTTCTATAGATCGAGTACGAGACGACTGCTGCGTGCGCGGGAGACGCAGATGAGCATGTGGTCGCGCTGCTCTTCCGGGGTCAATCGCGATTCCAGATGTTCGGGCTCGCCGGACAGCACCCGCACCTTGCAGGTACCGCAGAAGCCCTGTTGGCACGAGTACGCGATATTGGGCTTCTGTTCCTTGACTGCGGTCAACACGGAGGCATCGGCAGCCACGTCGAGCACAGCGCCCGTGCTGATCAGCTGCACCTCGAACGGTGTGCCATCGAGGATCGGCGGCGGACCGAAGCGCTCGAAATGCAATGCGGTGGCAGGGCACTGGCGGAAGTCGCGGCGGACGGCGTCGAGCATGGGGGTAGGGCCGCAGCAGTAGACGGCACCGCCTGCGGGCGCGCGCTGGAGCAGTTCACCCTCGGTGGGGTACCCGTGCACGTCGTCGGTCCGGACGAACACGCGATCCGATTCCCAGCTCTCGATCTCGTCGAGAAAAGGCATCGTGTCCCGGGAGCGACCGCAGTACACGAACTGCCAATCCATCCCGAGAATCCGTGCGGCACGGACCATCGCGATGATGGGGGTGATGCCGATGCCGCCGGCGACGAACAGCGCGCTGCCCTCGGCGACGAAGGGAAAGCCGTTCCGTGGGCCACGTACGGTGACCTCGGTTCCGGGCTCGAGTGCATGCATCTCGATGGATCCACCTGCGCCGGTGGGGATTCGGCGCACGGCGATCCGGTAGCAACTGCGGTCGGACGGATCGCCGCACAGCGAGTACTGTCGACGGCGACCCGACGGCAGATGTAGATCGAGGTGGCAGCCGGGATGCCAAGTCGGCAGCTGCTCCCGCGTCGGCGAGGCGAGAGTCAGAGCGGCGACGTTCTCGTCCTCGGCGATGATCTCGCGGTCGACGACCACCAACCGCAGCGCGGAATCGGGATTGTGGCCGGCTACCGCGTCGTCGTACTCCTTGCCGGCAGTCGCATGCATGTAGCCGTTGAGGAACGTTCCGAGCATCTGCATCGAGCGATCGGCGCGAGGGCGTCCGCGCAGATCCGGTGGCGCGTCCTTGGGTAACAGCCGCGGAACGCGACGCGTCGAGAGCTTCACCGCGCCGCAGCCTGCGCGGCCGGGGACGACGCCAGGTAGCGCACGGCCTGAGCCGTCGAGCCTTCCTGGCTCGGGTGATACGACTTCTTCAGGTAGCGAGACATACTGCGGCCGACGTGCGTCAGCGCCGGCAGCGTGCCGCGGCGAACAGACTTGCGCCACAGGGCCGATCGGGGCTTGCGGACCGACTTCGGGGCGCTCTGCAGCTCGGGGTCGTTCTTCATCAGGAAGATGATGCCGCGCATCCAGATGTACCCCATCAACGGAACGACCACGACGAACGTGCGCAGGCGACGTACCTCGCGCTTGTCGAAGTAACGAAGGGTGTCGTACGCAACCGAGCGGTGTTCCACTTCCTCGGCACCGTGCCACCGCAGCAGATCGAGCATCGTCGGATGGATGCCGGCTCGGTCCAGACCGTCGGCATTGAGTACCCAATCACCGAGGAACGCCGTCACGTGCTCGATGGCCGCGATGAGGGCCAGCCGCTCGACGAGGTTGTTCTTCGATCGCAGACTCGTCACCGAATCCGATCCGAGGACCTTGCCGAAGGCCCATTCCATCTGATCGGTGAACGGAGTGGGGTCGAGTCCGTTGTTCTGCAGATGCACGAGGACGCCGGTATGAGCCTCGGCGTGTACGGCTTCCTGCCCGATGAAGCCGATGACGTCGTCGCGCAGCTTCTCGTCGTCGATGTAGGGCAGGGCCTCTTTGAACGTGTCGACGAACCAGTGTTCGCCGGCCGGGAGTAGTAGATGCAGCACGTTGAGGACGTGCGTGGTGTACGGATCGCCGGGGACCCAGTGCATCGGCAGATCGCTCCAGTCGAACTTGACGTTCCTGGCCTGAAGCATCACTTCGCCCGGGTCCGATGCGACGGCGTTGCGCTCGTTCATCGAGTCGACCTCCTCCACGTCCGCGATGTGGCCGCTGCCACAGTGCGCGACTTAGTATAAACATCGGTTACAGGTAAAAGGAACCATGTCGGTAGACAGTGAGAGACTTGTGCGATGACCGACCCCTCCCCAGAGGCTGTTCCCCCGAGCAGCGTGCCCGTGGCCTGGCCCACCGAGTGGCCCGTCGATGTGCGTCGAATCGCGGACGCCACAGTCGATGCCCTTGCTGCTGTCGTGGCGCAGGATCCGATCGCGTTCGACGAGGCCGTCGAACTGTTGGACCGCTCGGACGCGGCCAAGGCCGGGAACGTGCATGCGGAGATGGTACGGAGTTTGCTCGAAGAGGTATACAGCGATGGCTTGACCGGGGAGAACGTCCAGGAAGTACTCGGCCGAACCGTCCGCGGAGCCGAGTGGCTTCCGAGCGTGGACATCGCCGGATTCGTCGAAGTGCTCACCGGCGCGCTGGGTGTGACGGACGTCGACGAACAGTCACGTTCGCGGCCGCGGCCCGCACATGCCCTGTTGGTGGTGGCGGATCTGCTCGCAGTTCGTCGAAGCCGCGCCGAGACGTATGTGCGCCGCGCACTGGCCGAAATCCACCGCGCCCAGACGGTGGAGATGCCCTAGTGAGATCTTCGCCTGTATTGCTTGGACGCTAGAGAGGCGAAGAAAGCCCTACCAACGCGAGGGGTGTGTCGAGCTCGCAGTTGTGCAGGCAATGAGGGCGTTTTGGCCTACACGACTGCGAACTCGGCACTGGGTTGGGGCTATCGATGCAGCAGATTGGCCCCGGCGATGATGGCCCGGATCGACGACAGGGTTGCGTCGAGCTCGATGGACATCGACCATTCGCGGCGACCGTCGTGCTCGGCCAGGACGAAGGTGGCGGTCTCGTCGCCGATGCGCTGCTGGTGGAACGAGAGGATCTCGATGCGGAATCCGGCGTCGTGGAGCATCGACGTCAACGCCTCGATCGGTCCGTATGTTGTTGTGGCACAGGCGAAGATGGTGTCACCGATACCGAAGGTGGCGTCGAACGACATCTTGCCCCCGGTGGCCCCAGTGCCGGACCACGAGCCCAGCCGAAGAGGGCCGGTGGTGGGCGAGAAGCGGTCGACGAAGGCCGTCCACGACATGTGTTGCCCGGAGATCTCGTCGCGCATCGTGCGCGGCAGGGCGCAGCCGAAGCGGGCATGGAACGGATCTGTGGCGAAAGTCGAAGCAAGTGAATTCATGAGGGTGGTCCTGGCGAATGTGAAGGGAGGACCGAGAGAGCACGACGACCCGCAGCGAGGGGTCGGTCCGAATCAGACCCCGCTACGGCGGCGTACTACGAGAATGCGCTTCACGGAGCCGACAGTAGCCCCGGCCTCGGGCGTCCCGCAAGTATCGAACGAATACGGATCTCTAGGACACGAGCTAGATGTCCGCATATATGGCACGATTCGTTGTAACTTTGGCCCCATGGACCCCGTGCGTAACCCTTACGCTCCCGGCGCAGGCCAGCGCCCACCCGAGCTCGCCGGTCGAAAGAAGCAGCTCGACGCCTTCGATGTCGTCCTCGAACGCATCACCCGCGGCAGACCGGAACGCAGTGTCGTACTCACTGGGCTGCGCGGCGTCGGCAAGACGGTGCTGCTCAACCACCTCCGATCCGCGGCCATCGCGCGCGGCTGGGGCACCGGCAAGATCGAGGCTCGCCCCGACCAGGAACTGCGCCGGCCCCTGTCGTCGGCGCTGCACATGGCGGTACGCGGCATCGCGGCCTCGCATCGAGACCCCGAACGCGTCGACGAGTTTCTCGGCGTCCTCAAGGCCTTCGCGCTGCGCGCCACCGCGGACAAGGGGATGCGCGAACGGTGGCAACCGGGCATCGACGTCCCGGCGAAGACCGGCCGCGCCGACTCCGGTGACATCGAGATCGACCTCGTCGAACTGCTGCTCGACGCCTCCGCGCTGGCCGGGGACGTAGGTGTGGGTATCGCCATCTTCATCGACGAGATGCAGGACCTCGGGCCCGCTGACATCTCCGCACTGTGCGCGGCCTGCCACGAACTCAGTCAGGACACCGCGCCGCTGATCATCGTCGGGGCCGGACTACCGCACCTACCGGCTGTGTTGTCGGCATCCAAGAGTTACTCCGAGCGCCTGTTCAGCTACCACCGAATCGGCAGGCTCGAGCGAGCCGCAGCAGACCTCGCGTTGATCGCGCCGGCCGACCGCGAGGACGTCGAATTCACCCCCGAGGCACTCGACGCGCTGTACGCAGCCGCCGACGGCTACCCCTACTTCGTGCAGGCCTACGGCAAAGCGACGTGGGATCTCGCCGCCGACAGCCCGATTTCCGCCGAGGACGTGCGTGTTGCCGCTCCGACAGCAGAGGAGGAACTGGCCGTCGGATTCTTCGGTTCGCGCTACGAACGCGCGACGCCCGCCGAACGCGAATACATGCGCGCGATGGCCGAACTGTCGGTGGACGACGGTTCGGTGCCGACCTCGGCCGTGGCCACCGAGCTCAAACGCAAGCCGGCGTCGCTGTCGCCTGCCCGCGACGGCTTGATCAAGAAGGGCCTGATCTACTCGGCCGAGCGCGGCACGATCGCGTTCACGGTGCCGCATTTCGGGCGCTACCTGAGAGCGCAAACCGACGAGCCCGCCGCGGTCTGAGGCGTCGACCCTACGACTGCGCTCGCGCCCCGGTCAGCTTCTCGAGGCGGCGGACCGCTGTGCGATCGGCGCGGTCGACGTTGACGAGGCTCGAGTCGCCGTCGTAGAAGTCCATGAGGCGCTGATCCATCACCTTGCGCCACAAGGGCGGAACCATCGAGCAGAAGATCATCACCGCGTATCCGGCCGGGAGTTGCGGGGACTCGTCGACGGTTCGTAGTGCTTGGTAGCGGCGTACCGGATTCGCGTGATGGTCGCTGTGGCGTTGCAGGTGGTACAGAAACAGGTTGCTCCACAGGTGATCGCTGTTCCAGCTGTCGCGGTGCGAGGGCTTGGCGTAGCGACCGTCCGGACGCCTGGTGCGCATCAGGCCGTAGTGCTCGAGGTAGTTCGCTGCCTCGTACAGGACGATGGCGATGGCGGCCTGAATCAGTAGGTACGGCAACACGATCCAACCGAACACTGCGATCAGTACCCCGAACAGAACGATGCTCATCGCGGCCGCGTTGAAAAGGTTGTTGCGCAGCGTCCACGGTGTCGAGCCCGACCGCGCGAGTCGACGGGTTTCGAGATCCCAGGCCGAATGCAGACCGTGGATCATCGTGCGTGGCAGAAACTTCCAGAACGATTCACCGAATTTCGCCGACGCCGGATCCTCGGGGGTGGCGACGCGCAGATGGTGGCCGTGGTTGTGCTCGACGTAGAAGTGGCCGTACAGCGTCTGCGCCAGAGTGACTTTGGAAAGCCACCGCTCGACGTTCTCGCGCTTGTGCCCCAGTTCGTGCGCGGCATTGATGCCGACGCCGCCGACGACGCCCACAGTGACGGCCAGACCGATCCTCTCCGGTGTGCCGAGTGGGCCGTGGGCCCACAGGTAACACGCGGCCACCAGGCCGGCGTATTGCAGCGGCAGGAACAGGTAGACGCACCACCGGTAGTACTTGTCCTTGTCGAGTGCTGCGAGAGCCTCGTCGGGTGGATTGCTGCGATCGACGCCCGCGAACTTGTCGACCAGGGGCAGCGCGATGCCCATGATCATCAGCCCGAGTGCCCAGAATGCGCCGGGTCCGAGGAGTGACACCAAGCCCCACGCCAGGAACGGGCTCAGCGGAATCGTCAGGCCGAGCGGCCAGAGATAACGCTTGGGATCGCGCCACGTCGGCGAGGCCCCTGCGGCGTCCTTGTCGGGCATGCGTGAACTCACTCCTGATCTTCGAGGCTGCCCACGCGGTACGAGGGGATGCGGTGGTGGTCTGTCACAAGTACATCGCCACGCCTCTGAGGATAGTTACCTAGACGAATCTGTGGGGTTCGAGCGATGGGCCGTCGAAGGCGTCGCGGTCCTTGTACGGTGACCGAATGCAGCATGTCGAGTCGTCGTTCGCCGGGGTACACGGAACTCGTATCGTCTACGACGTCTGGACCCCGGACGCCGCCGCCGATAATTCCCCTACCGGCGTTCTGGTGCTGGCCCATGGCCTGGCCGAGCACGCAGGACGGTACCGACACGTGATCGAGCGGCTCGGCTCGCTCGGCCTCGTCGTCTACGCACCCGACCACCGCGGGCACGGGCGATCCGGCGGCAAGCGAGTCTCCTTGGCGAAATGGTCGGACTTCACCGACGACCTGCACACACTGTTCTCGATCGCGGCTGAGGAGCACCCCGGCAGCCGCACCCTCCTCCTCGGACACAGCATGGGCGGTGCCATCGCACTGTCCTACGCCCTCGACCATCAGGGTGATCTGGACGCACTGATGCTGTCCGGGCCTGCGGTCAACCCGTCCGTGGGCCAGCCGAAAGCGTTGGTCGCGGTGGGTGCAATACTCGGCAGGTTCCTGCCGTCGCTGCCGGTGCTGAAACTCGACCCCAACGACGTCTCCCGCGACAGTGCCGTCGTCGACGCCTATGTCGCCGATCCGCTGGGCTATCACGGCAGCGTCACGGCCGGGCTCGCGGCAGCACTGTTGCAGGAGAGTCGTACGTATCCCGCCAGATTGCCGTCGCTGACCATTCCGGTGTTGCTGCAGCACGGAACCGCGGACCGGTTGGCCGATGTCTCGGGCAGCGAGCTGATCGCCGAACTGGCGGGATCCGAGGACCTGACCTTGAAAACCTACGACGGGCTGTTCCACGAAGTCTTCAACGAGCCGGAGCAGGAACGCGTGCTCGACGACCTGATCACGTGGTTACGTCCGCGGGTCGGCGGCGGGGCTGTAAGTTCCTGACGGGTCCAGCGGAAGAACGGGGTTACGACCATGGCCAGACGAGCGCTCGTATTGGGCGGCGGCGGTGTAGCGGGCATTGCGTGGCAGACAGGCGTCCTTCTGGGACTGGCCGAGGCCGGGGCCGATGTCAGCGACGCCGAGATGTTGCTCGGAACGTCGGCCGGTTCTTCGGTGGCTGCTCAGATCTCGAGCGGCACCCCGGTGTCGGAGTTCTTCGAGCGTCAGGCGGACGAGTCGAAGCAGGACAACGAGCCACACGCCGAGGCCACCATCGACGAGCTCGTCACCATGTTGGCCCGAGCAGCCCAGAACTCGGACGGCAGCGCGCTCGACACCCGCAGGCGCATCGGTGCCGAAGCTCTGGCGACATCGACGATCAGCGAACGGGAACGACGAGCCATCATCGCCCGCCGACTGACGAAGCACTCGTGGCCCGACCGCGATCTGCGGATCGTCACCGTGGACGCCCTGACGGGGCGCCATCGAGTACTGGACCGGGGATCGGGCGTCGAGCTCATCGACGCCGTGGCCGCGAGTTGCGCTATCCCGGGCATGTGGCCGCCGGTGACGATCGGCGATCACCGCTACGTCGACGGCGGTATCCGTGCGAGCGAGAACGCCGATCTGGCGGTGGGTTTCGAGAAGGTGCTGGTGCTCAAGGTCGGCGCACTCGACCTGGAAGGCGACCCCTTCGAGGTCGAACGGGGAAAATTGGTCAAGGGCGGCTCGAAGGTGGAAGTGATCGTTCCCGACGCGGATTCGTCGGCTGCGATCGGACCCGACCCCACCGACATCGCCGTACGCGCAGCGGCGGCAACAGCGGGCCGGGCACAGGGCACCGCCATCGCCGAGCGTATCGCCGAATTCTGGGTGGGCTGAGACCCGCGAACGGGACTCAGCCGAACAGGGCCGCGCCGTTGCTCCAGCACACGGCGCGGACCCACTCGTCACCGAGCCCGAGACGGCTCACCGCCTGCAGCGAGTCCAGGTAGGGGTACGGGATGTTCGGGAAGTCGCTCCCGAACAGAATGCGATCCTGCAGGTCCAATAGCCGCGGCATCTCCTGCCGGGGAAACGGCGCAGCGGCTTCGGAGAAATCCGTGAAGGCCATGGTGGTGTCCAGGCGTACGTTCTCGTATCGATCGGCCAGATCGAGAAAGTCGACGTACTCGGGCATGCCCATGTGCGCGACGATCAGCGGTAGCGTCGGAAACCGCTGCAGCAGAGCGGCGATCGGCTCGGGGCCGGTAAACGAGCCGGGTGCCGGTCCGGAGCCGCAGTGGATGACCACCGGAATCTGCGCATCCGAAATGGTGCCCCAGACGCCGTCGAGCAGCGGGTCGTTGGGCGAGTAGTTCCCGACCTGGATGTGCGACTTGAAGATTCGGGTTCCGTTCGTCACCGCCTGCTCGACGTACTGCATGGCTCCGTCCTCGGGATAGAACGTCGCAGTCTGCAGGCAATCGGGGGTGCGAGCCGCGAAGTCGGCACCCCAGGAGTTCAGCCAGGCCGCCATCGCAGGTTTGTGCGGGTAGATCATCGACGTGAATCGCCGCACGCCGAACCCTCGAATCACCTGCAGCCGCCGGTCTTCGGCGAAGCGGTACGAGATGGGCCAGACGCTGCCCGTCAGCGGCCCTGCGCTGTCGAAGTAGCTCCATACCTTGTCCATCACGTTCTTCGGCATGAAGTGCGTGTGGACGTCGAACAGACCGGGCAACGCCAGCTCGGTCCAGAACGCGACGATGCGCTCGGTCTCCGCCGCCAGTTCGGCGTCGGAGCGAGGGTGCTCAGCGTGCGACATGCGCGTCGAACCACTCGAGGGTCTTGGTCCACGCGTCGCCTGCGGCTGCGGCATCGAACACGGCAGGGCGGTCGTCGCAGTGAAAGCCGTGCTTGCCGTGGGGGTATCGGGTGATCTCGGTGCCGACCGGTGCCGTGGCGGTGATCTCCCGCAGTGTCTCGACGTCCTGGAACGGAATGCCCTCGTCCAGATCTCCGAAGAAGCCGTGCCACGGTGTCTGGAGAGCGTCGCCCACCGAGGCCATCGCGGGATAACCGAAGCGGCCCTTCGTGATTCCGCCACCGTAGAACGTAACGGCCGCACCGAGTTGCCGTCGAACCGCGGTGTGGAAGGCCACGGTCCCGCCCATACAGAAACCGACGATCGCGATGGACGAGGGCTCGAACCCCAGTTCGGCCAGTGCACTCGCCGCCGCGTCCACGTCGGAGTCCACCTCGTCCGCCTCGAGTTTCCCGATGGCCGCCATGGCGGAATCCATATCCGAGTAGTCGAGCACGCTCACACCCTCCTGGCGGTGGAACAGATGCGGAGCCACGGCTACCCAGCCTGCGGCCGCGACCCGATTGCAGACGTCGACGATGTGGTCGGTGACCCCGAAGGCTTCTTGGATGACGATGACGCCGCCGCGGGCGGTGCCGTCGGGCGAGACGACGGTGAGGGGAGTGGTGTTCACCCCTCGATTGGAGCACATCACCAGGAGTGGATGCCGGTAGCGGCGGTGAGTACGGCAGTTTTGTACCGTGGCAGGCAGGGAACGATCCCGACCGAGAGGACACTTCATGCGCGCGGTACAGATCTCCAGTCTCGATGGACCCGATTCGGTGACCGTTGCCGATATCGACGAACCCACCGCGCGTGACGGGTCGGTGGTCATCGAGGTCAGGGCCGCGGGCGTCGCGTTTCCCGACGCGTTGCTCACCCGTGGGCTGTACCAGTACAAGCCCGAGTTGCCGTTCGTTCCGGGCAGCGAGATCGCCGGCATCGTGCGGTCGGCTCCGGCCGATTCCGGCTTCTCGGCCGGAGACCGCGTGGCAGCGTTGACGGGGCTCAGCGACGGTATGGCAGAGGTCGCCGTCGTCTCGCCCGACACGGTGTTCGCGTTGCCCGAGTCCGTGTCGCTCACTGCGGGCGCGGGCTTGCTGTTCAACGATCTGACGGTGCACTTCGCGTTGCGCGAGCGCGGCCGCTTGGCGCAGGGCGAGACGGTGTTGGTGCACGGCGCGGCGGGCGGGATCGGAACCTCCGCGCTGCGAATGGCTCCGGTGCTCGGGGCAGCGCGGGTGATCGCAGTGGTGAGCTCGGAAGCAAAGGCAGACATCGCGCGAGCCGCCGGAGCCACCGACGTCGTACTGGTCGACGGCTGGAAGGACGCGGTCAAGGAGCTGACCGGCGGCCGTGGCGTCGACGTGGTCGTCGATCCGGTGGGCGGTGACCGGTTCACCGACAGCATCCGTTCGCTCGCGCCGTCGGGCCGAATCCTGGTGCTGGGCTTCACCGGTGGCGAGATCCCGACCGTCAAGGTCAACCGGTTGCTGCTGAACAACGTCGATGTCGTCGGCGTCGGGTGGGGCGCGTGGTGGATGACGCGCCCCGGCTACCTGGCTACTCAGTGGGCCGAGATCGAGCCGCTGCTCGCGGACGGTTCGCTCGTGGCTCCCGAGCCGTCCGTCTTCCCCGTCTCCGACGCGGCAGCAGCGATCGCCTCGCTCGAAAACCGAACGGCAGCAGGGAAAGTGGTTCTCGACTTCAGTCTGTGATCGGGTGCGCGGGCTGCCGGATCACTCCGGCAGCTCGATGCCCCGTGCCTCGGACAGCGCTGCGATCTCGGCGGGAAAGACGTTCTTGAACACGAACGGGTCGGTGCCCAACGCCCAGTTCGGTGCGAGTTCGATGGCATACCTCTCGAAGTAGCCGAGCTGCTTGGCCACCAGGATCAGTTCCTCGGGGCTCGACGTCTTGTACTGCTTGCCCATGCCCACCAACGCCCGGATGAAGTCCGCCAGGCTGAAGTGGGCGAGGGTGGCCGAGAGCATCGGCGCGAACACCGACTGCAGAATCGCGCCGACTTCGGCGTCCGAACCCATCTGCGGGGCAACGATTCCCAGACGTTTGACGGTACCGGCGAGGCGGGTGAAGTCGCCGTCGATCACCGTGGCGTGGAAGAGGTCGAGCAACAACGCGCGCCACTGCTCGTCCACCTCGCCCATGACGCCGAAGTCGAGAAAGGCCACTCTGCCGTCGTCGAGCACCCAGACGTTTCCCGCGTGCACGTCGCCGTGGAACAGGCCGTGCAGTACCAGGGCCTCCATCCAGACCTTGGCGGCACGGCGGACGATCAGCTCCGATTGCTCACCGGGCCGGTACCGGTCCAGCGGCGAGCCGTGCATGCGTTCCATGCAGATCACGCGTCCACCGCAGTAGTCGAGAAACACCTCGGGTGCGGTGACGTGCGTGTTGTCGCCGAATGCCCCGATTGCACTGCGAAAGCTGTGCTGGCGCTTGGCTTCCACTGCGCTGTCGAGTTCTGCGAACGTCGCGGCGTGCAGGTCGACGATGATGGCCGACGCGTTGGCCGTGGCGAAGAACGGAATGAACTTCTCGAGACCGCGCGCGATGAGATACGCGATTCGCAGGTCGATCTTCATGCGATGGTAGATGCCTCGCCGCTGCACCTTCATGACCACTTCGCGGCCGTCGTCGCGGCGCACGCACAGGTGTACCTGGGCGACCGACGCCGACGAGAGCGGTACGTCGTCGAACGAGGAGAACAACTCCTCGACGCTCCGGCCCAGGTCTGCCTCGATCACCGCGCGGGCCTGCGACCCGGGAAACGGCGGCACCTCGTCCAGGCATCGCAGACAGGTGTCGGCGAGGACCTTGGGAAACAGTCCGGGCGACGAACCCATCAGTTGCCCCACCTTGACGAAGGTGGGGCCGAGCACGAAGAACGCGTCGACGACGGCTTTGGAGGCGTGAACCGGCCAGCCGCGCCGCGGCGCACGAACCCAGCGGCCGACTGCGATGAACTGAAAGTACGTCAGCACCGATCCGATCACGATCAGTCGCAACAACTCTCGTATACCGAAGGTCTTCAGCTCGGGTGCCGGCTTCGGCGTCGTGTCGTCAGGTGTCATGCGTGCACCCCCGCCGACACGCGTGCGGCCGAGGCTTCGAGTCGGGCCAGCACTCGGTCGAATCGTGTGGCATCGTCGAAAGCCCTTGCCAGCACCAACGCCCCCTGGATTCCGGCGACGATCTCTTCGGCCAGCTCGGCCGCCGCGTCGCCGTGTCCGAGCCGCTGCAGCACCGGAGTGAGCGCCTCGATCCACTGAGTGAAATGCGCGGCGACACGGCTGGAGAAGGTGGCACGCTCGAGCCCGAGCGTGAACGCGCCGAACAGGCACACCAGGCGATTGGACCGAAAATAGCGGGCGGTCTGCTCGAACATGTCGTGGGTCGTCGACGCCGCGTCGTCTCCGTGCCGCAGCGGCTCGAAGACGTTGTGGTGGAACCACAGCTCGACGTCGTCGAGGACTGCCTCGGCCATTTCCTGCTTTCCCCGCGGAAAGTAGTGGTAGAGACTGCCTTTGCCGAGTCCGGTGCATCTGCTGATGACCGCGAGGGACGACCCGTCGAACCCGTGGTCGCGGAACACTCCTGCGAGTATCGGCACCACGTCGTGGCGATCGCTCATGAGCCGGTACTGTACCAATCGGTACAAGCCCGGTGCATCGGGGTCGCCGGGAGTGGAGCCCGCGGAATGACCCAGCTCTTGGGAGTGGAGCCTGCGGAATGACCCAGCTCTCGGGAGTGGAGCCTGCGGAATGACCCGTTGACGTGGGGGCAGTGAATACTGCAGTGGTGAAGCGATCCACAGTTCTGGCCGCCACGGCGTTTCTGGTCGGTGGGTGTACCTACCTCGCTGCCGAAGCGATTTCGGCGCGCGGCTGGACCGACCGACCGTACAGCTACGCGCGCAACAACATCAGTGACCTCGGGATTCCGGACATCTCACCGTGGCACCCGGTGATGAACACCGGCTTCGTGGTGGACGGGGCTCTGTTCGCCCTGGCGGGTTTGGGGCTGTCGGTGTTGTTCGAGGGTCGAGCGCGCTGGATCGTGCTGGGCACGTCGGTCGTGCACGGCGTCGGCAGCATCGTCGTCGGGCTGGCGCATGCTTCGGTCGACGGAGCATCGACTCCGCATGCAGCGGGCGCGGGTATGGCGATCATCGGTGGAAACCTGGTGCTCCTGGCTGCAGGCCGGTACGGCGGACGCGTCGGCGCACCTCGCTGGTACACGACGGCCAGTGCCGCGGCCGGTGTTGCGGGGCTGGCCGGTTTCGCATTGTTTCTCGCCGATACCGGCATCCTCGGCGGCGGAGCGTTCGAGCGGATTTCCGTCTACACCATCATCGGATGGGAGATCGTTACCGGCGCAGCACTTCTCGTGCGGTCCCGGCTATCGAAAGTTCGGTGATTCCTTGGCGAGGAAGGCCCGTACGCCCTCTCGGCCGTCGGCCGACTCGAAGGCTTCCTCGAACACCGGCAGTGCGCGTCGTGCCGGTTCGTGTGGCGACTGCCCGAACGTGAGCGCGAGAGCTCGTTTGTTCGCATGCACGGCCGAGCGGGACTTCGCGGCCAGCACGTGTGCCAGGTCCAGTGCCATCGACAAGGACCCACCGCGTGGAGCCACCCTGTTGATCAGACCCCATTCCAGAGCGGTCTCGGCAGAGATGGGCTCGCCGAGCAACACCAGTTCGGCTGCGCGCGACTGACCCACCCTCCGCAACGCACGCATGGTCCCGCCACTGCTGGGGACGAGCCCCAGATCGATCTCGGGCAAGCCGAGGCGGGCACCCGCGTCGGCAACCACGAGATCGCAGCACAGCGCCATCTCGAGCCCACCGCCCAGGGCGAACCCGTCGATCGCTGCGACCGTCGGGAGCGGTAGGTCGACCAGTAATTCGAGGGTCGCGTTCTCGACATTGCTCTTGCGTTCGAGGACGTCGCCTGCAGCCTGCATCGCGGGCATTTCGGAGATGTCCGAACCGGCACTGAACACCCGGTCGCCGGTGAGCACGACGGCCCGGACGGTGGAGTTGTCGGCCAGCTCGCGAAGAATCGCCCGCAGACGTCGCGTCGCAGGCTGGGTCAGGGCGTTCACCGGAGGGTTGCTCAGCGTGATCTGTGCGACGGCCTGGTGTGGAAAGGACAGGACGGGTGACGACTCGGTGGGCATGAAAGAACCGTAGAGCGTTGACCTGGCGATTGGGAGTCTGCCACGACGGCATGTACCGTGGGTATCACCCGACGCGGGGTGGAGCAGCTCGGTAGCTCGCTGGGCTCATAACCCAGAGGTCGCAGGTTCAAATCCTGTCCCCGCTACTACGAAGATCAGGCCCGGCACCGATGGTGCCGGGCCTGATTTCTTTTCTGGGTTCGCCGGGATGGCTCCGGTCAGGGCTGAAGTCTGAATTGCACGACGGCCGTGACGTTTTCGATCGCGTCGTCGAGTGCCTTCAAGCGCGACGGGGCGTCCGGTGCCGACAGGATGTCGAGTCGGTCGGACTGGCCCATCGGGATCAACGAGGCCAGCGACCAGATCTTCTCGGCGGCCGAAATCGGGAGGCTCAGAAAATCCGGAACGCCCGGCGTCACGATGTCCCCGGAGGATTCGAGCCGACCGATCAGCTCGTACAGATCCTCGACCTTGGCCCAGGTGGCGGCGAATTGCGTGTCGGCGATGACGGCATCGACGTCTGCGTCGGGCCACGCGCGGACGTCGGCCAGTGGATAGGGGTCGTCCGGGAGCCACGCGTCGATGCGGATCCGTTCACCGCCGACGCATTCGAGCAGATACCTGCCGTCTCCGATGGCCTCGTGACCGATGATGTGGGCGATCGTCGCCACATCGTGTCGGACGTCGCCGCCGCCCGCCTCGTGCCCCCGGGCAATGAGAACGACGCCGAAACGGGGATCGTCCATCTTGAGACAGTCCTGTACCAGTGCCTGGTATCGAGGCTCGAAGATGTGCAACGGGAGACGTTCGCCCGGCAGCAACACGCTGCCGAGCGGGAACATCGGGATGACGCTCACGGGCGCTGGAGCGGCATGGCTGCCGGGGTGATCTCCGTCGGCGCGCTGTGGTCCGCGTCGCTCGAGTCGGTGTGGTTGGCGGCCAAGAACTCGTCCAGCAGTCGGAAGAAGAAGTCCGGCTCGTCGAGCTGCGGGAAGTGGCCGGCGTCGGGAAAGATCTCGACGCGACTGTTGGGTACCTCGCGTCGGATGTTGTCCGCATGCTTGGCGGGGATCATGCGGTCCTTGCCGCCCCAGATCAGCAGTGAGGGAATGGACTCGAACTTCTCGAAATGCTGCTTGGCGCTGACGGTTTGGCCGCGAGGACCCACGACGGCCCGCGTCGACGCCAGAAATGCCTCCCGCGTCGACCGGTCTGCGACCGATCGGAACGAGCGCCACGTCTCGGCCATGCTGGGGCCGGGCTCCACCGGAACCCCCCACTTGCCCAGTCGAGCCAGCACACCTTCGGTGTTCCTGCGGAACCAATCCGAGGCCAACATCGGAAGCACCAGTTCGCTGCCGGGTAGCGTCGCGGCTTTGAGTAGCAGGCTCACCTCAGGGCCGAGCCCGCCGCTGCTGACCAGCACGAGGCGATCGACCCGTTCGGGAAAGAGGTACGTCATCTGCATGACGATGCCGCCGCCGAGCGAGTGGCCGACCAGTGGTGCCGAGTCGATGTTCAGGTACTCCATCAGGTCGCGGATGGTGGCCGCGTGCGAACTGAGCGAATAGTCGCCGGACGGTTTGTCGGAGTCACCGTGCCCGAACAGGTCGGGTGCGATGACCCGATACCGGTCCGACAGTCGCTCGATCTGCGGGCCCCAGGACTTGTGTGATCCGAGCAGCCCGTGGACGAGAATCACGGGCGGCCCGTCACCGATATCGACGTACCGCAAGACGTCCTTGTGTAGTTCCACCGACTGCAGTTCGTACGATGCGCTCATGGTCGACCTCCCTGTCTCGGTTCGGGCCGGTGGCTCGGCTAATTAGCCGTCCGGCACAAACGTACAAGCTGTGCCGCCACCGCGACAGGCCGTCGCGGGTGATATTCCCAGTCAGCGCGCGTTGTCGACGGTGTCGTCGATGATGTCGGCCAGTTCCTTCGCCATCGGTCCGCGCAACATGTTCGCGTGGTGGCCGGTGATATCGACGAATGTCAGCTCGCCGTGAGCGACTGCTCGCCACGACCGGAGGTCCTTGACGTTCTCGGTGGTGCGAACCACAGTCATCGACCCCGACCACGGAGTCGGCACATGCTTGTTCAACGCCACGTACCCGATGCTGGCGAACACCAACCATTCCATGGTCGTCGGATACCGCAGCAGCCCAGCGAATTGCATACGCAGCCACAGCGCGGCCGTACCGACACGGCCCAGATGGAAGCCGGCGTCTTCTCTGGTCGGTGCGGGCGGCGCTGCCGGGACAGACGTACCCCCGGGAAGCCGGTCCAGGAGATGACGGAACAGCCGGGTGTCGAGAAGTAGAAGATGCGGGGTACCGACGCCGGAATCTCTGATCTTCTCTGCCATCGCGATGGCGATCCAGCCGCCTAGCGAGTGGCCGACAAGGTGGAACGGGCCGTCGGGGGCCACCGTGCGGATCGCGTCGACATACCGTGCCGCAGTGGCTCTGATGGTCCGGTCCGGTCGCCCGCGTTTGCCTCGGCCGTGTGCCTGCAGGGCATAGACGGGACGGTCTGCGTCGAGGTGCTTGACCAGATCGAGAAACGCCATCGCGCCCACGCCGGCACCACCGATCAGGAAGATCGGAGCTCCGGTACCCCCGGTGCGCAGCGGGACCAGAACGTCGTGGACACCTGACGAGCGCCGACGTGCGGCGGCGGTGTCGCGAAGCCGAGCGTCGACGGTGGTCGCCAGCGTTCGCACGGTGGTCGACGCGAACACGTCCTGCGGATCGAGTTCGATCTTCAGGTTCTCGCGCAAGTGGGCGAGCATCGCCGTCATGGTCAGAGAGTTGCCACCGAGTTCGAGGAAATCCTCGTCCCGCCCGATGGCGTCCAGTCCGAGTGCAGTGCGAGCGGCCTCCGCGACGATGTATTCGGTGGGGCCGACCGCGGTGCGTTCGACGCGTCGGTCGGACGGCTCGGGCAGTGCTCGGCGGTCGATCTTGCCGCGTTCGTTGCGGGGCATGGCGTCGAGCGCAACGATGTGGGTGGGCACCATCCATTCCGGCAGGGTTCGGCGCAGGGCGGCCCTGATGTCGGCCTGGCTCGCCCGGACGGCCCGGTCGGAGCAGATGTACGCGACGAGGTCGGTATCGGCGCCGGATCTCCTGCCGATCACCACGGCATCGTCGATGTTCGGCAGCGCGCGCAGTGCCGCCTCCACCTCGGCCGGTTCGACGAGGTAGCCGCGTACCTTGACTGCGTCGTCGATACGCCCGGCGAGCTGCAATGTTCCGTCCTGATCGAACCGGCCCAGGTCGCCGGTGCGATACCGGAACAGGCCGTCGCCGAGGGCAGCGAATTTCTCCGAGTCCACGCCGACATCCTCGAGATAGCCGTCGGCCAGGCACGCCGACGTGACGCGCACCTCGCCGATGACGTCGGGTTCGCACGGGGAGCCGTCGGCAGCAACTACCTCGACGAGCTTTCCCGCGACGGGAGTGCCCGCGGGCAGAAAGCCGGACGGTAACGCACGGTCGAGGGGGTACTCGCTGAACGCGACGGCCCCGGCCTCGGTGGTCGCGTACCAATTGACGAGTGTGGCGCGGTTGGCGGAAGCCAGGCGGAAGCGGCGCGCGTCGTCGGCGTGCAGTGATTCTCCGTAGGTGGTGACGACGCGCAGCGTGGGTACGGTGACCTGGCCTGCAACGGCGCGCAGCAGCGACGACGAGCAGTGCAGCGTGGTCAGCGAGTGGTCCGCTACCCACTCTGCGATGCTGCCGACCGTGCCGGATCGAGGGTCACGGCAGTGAACGGTGGCACCGCTGAGCAGCCCGGCGAACAGAGTGTTCAGGCCCGCGCCGAAACTGACGGGAAGGGCATCGCCGACGCGATCGTGGGAGCCCAACCCCAGCGCGGTCGACACCTCGTACGCCTTGGTCAGGCACATGCGATGACTGAGTACGACGCCTTTGGGCGTACCCGTGGATCCGGACGTGTAGTTGATCACCGCGGTGTGGCCGCCCGAGACCGTCGGCAGCGGTACGCAGGAATCGACCGCTGCGTCGACGGTCGTCGAATCGAGGATCGAGGCCTTGGCCTGCTCGACGATGCGGTCGCGGCGCTCGAGGGGAAGTTGCGGATCCAGCGGAACCAATGGATGGCCTGCAGCGATGACGGCCAGCATCAGCACGATCGAGTCGACCGACGCGTCCGCCTCGACGGCGAGGGGCCGGTGATCGGACGGGCGCAGGGCAGCGATCTTGCGTGCCTGCGAGTACACGCGATGCAGCAGTTCGTCGAAGGTCAGTGACGTACCCGCCGCGTGCAACGCGGCCGCGTCCGGCATGGCGTGCGCTACCTCGCGGTAGCGAGCCATCAGCGTGTCGCGGCCGTCGGGACGGCACAGCGGGGCGAGCGCGGATCGTGTCGACACAGGTCCCGTCGGCACAGATCGGCTCGACACAGATACCGTCGGCACAGATCGGGTCGGCGCGTACGCGTCCTGAATCGTCATGATTCTCCTTGCACGAGCCCGACCCGCGAGGTAAAGGTTCGTTTGCGGTACACAAACCTACTTGAAGACTGTTTTACCACCCCTAAAGTAGACGCGGGCCGTCTTTCCGCGCAAGCCGAAAACCGGACATTTCGTAACGAACGGGTGTCGTTACGAAATGCCCGGTGTCGGGGCGACCCTGATCAGAGGTCGGCTATCGCCTCCAGCGGTTTGGTGCGCGCGGCCCGAACGGCAGGCCACAGAGCGGCCAGCACTCCGACCACCGCGGACCCGAGAAGCATCGCGACGACCTGCCCCCAGGGCACCGTCATGGCACCCAGGCCCTCGTCGCGCAGGGTCTGAACGAAGCCCCACCCGAAGGCGATGCCGAGGGCGACGCCGACGATGGCACCGAACAGGGCGATGAGCAGCGACTCGAGGTAGATGATGCGCCGCACCTGCGGTCGCTGCATTCCTATCGCCCTGAGCATGCCGATCTCGCGTCGGCGTTCGACGACCGACAGGGCGAGGGTGTTGACGATGCCCAGCACTGCGATGACCACGGCCAGGGCGAGCAGTCCGTACAGCACCGCGAGCAGTGTGTCGATCTGCTGGCCTTGGCTGCCCTTGAATTCTTCGACGTCCTGTACCTGCACCACCACGGACGGTTTGGTCGCGGCTTCGAGGTCGGTCCGCAACGTACCGAGATCGGTTCCGGGCGCGGCTTTGACGAGGACCAGCAGATCCGACCGCGTGATGGACGGCGTCACCTTCTCGTAGATGTCGCCCGAGACGATCCAACTGCCGATCAGTGGGTTGTCGGTGAACACACCGGTGACGGTGACGGGAACCGAAGCTCCGTCGACGGAGTCGAACACGACCTGGGTGCCGATGTCCCAGCCCTTGGTGGACGCTTCGGTCTCGGACACCGAGAAGCCGTTGCTCTCGAGGTCTGCGGTGCCCCGAACCATGGACAGGTCGAGCAGCCCTTCCGGGGAGCCGTCGATGGCAGCGCCGAATTCTTCTTCTCCGGCGATCGTGACGAACACCGGATGCAGCACAGCGGTTCGTTCCACCCCGTCGACCTGTTGTGCGGCCGCCGTGGCTCCGGCCGGGACACCGATCGACTGTGGACCGGACAGGATGTAGTCGGCTTCGACGCCGGTGTCGACGAGCGAATCGACACTCGCCTTCGCCGTCGACCCGAGTACCCCGATGACGGTGACGAGCATGAGGCCGAGCATCAACGCGAATGCGGTGGCTGCCGTGCGGCGCGGATTGCGCACCGAGTTGGTTCTGGCCAAGCGGCCGATGGCACCGAACGGCCGGGTGAGGACGGCCCCGAGCGCTCCCACGACGGGCCGAGACAACGACGGTGCGGCCAGGGCCGTGGCCACGATCGCCGCCACCGCGCCGACGCCGACGGTTGCTGCGGCAGCGCCGCCGGTCGACTGAGCGCCGATGACTATCGCTGCCGCTCCGGCAATACCCAGTCCGACGCCGATGAACGTCCGGGTTCGCAGGGTGTCGCCGGCGGACGCGAACTCCTCGCGCATTGCGGCCACCGGTGGAATCTTGGCTGCTCGCCGCGCCGGTGCGTAGGCGCTGAGGACGGTGACGATGATGCCCACCGCGAAGGCGACGA
Source organism: Rhodococcus sp. 05-2255-1e (assembly GCF_002259025.1). Classification (NCBI taxonomy): domain Bacteria; kingdom Bacillati; phylum Actinomycetota; class Actinomycetes; order Mycobacteriales; family Nocardiaceae; genus Rhodococcus; species Rhodococcus sp. 05-2255-1e. The sequence goes on from NZ_NOZE01000051.1 coordinate 34,678, forward strand.
CGACGGTGCGTGGTTCGAGGGCGAGAGGGCCCGACGGCAACCCGAGGTCGAAGGCATTGAGCAGAGCGCGCAATCCGTACGCAAGTCCCACGCCGCCGGCGAACCCCAGCACACTTCCGATGACGCCGACGACGACCGCTTCGAGTACGACCGAGCGACTGACCTGCCCACGGCTGGCTCCGATGGCGCGAAGCAGCGCCAGTTCGCGTACCCGCTGAGCGACGATCATCGAGAACGTGTTGTAGATGATGAACGTGCCGACGAGCAGTGCAATGGCACCGAACGCGAGCAGGAAGTACGTGATGAACGACAGTGCCGACTCGACCTCGGCCTTGGTTTCGGCCTGGACGTCGGCAGCGGTCTGCACTTTCAGATCCGGGAACGCGGCGGCGATCTCGTCCCTGAGGTCGCTCTGCGTCTTGCCCTGTGCGGCGAGATCGTTGCCCGCGACGTCGATGTACTGCACGTGCGCACCGTCGGTGAACAACTCGTTCGCCTGGCTCTGCACAAACTGAATCCCGATGAAACCACCGGATTCTGTTGCAGTGGAATAGATTCCGGAGATCGTGATGTCGGTGATCCCCTTGGACGGCACGAGTACCTGGGTCGCGTCGCCCACCTTCAGGCCCGCTCGATCGGCGCCACCTGCGTTGATCGCGACCTGGCCGGGCGCGGTGGGGGCCGAGCCGGAGACGAATGTCGCCGGATCGCCGAGCCGCTGCTCGTCCGGCAGGTAGGACTCGCCGATCGTCGGTGCTCCGCCGGATTGCACTGCGGCACCGTCTTTACCCAGCAGAACGAGTTGTCCTCCTACATACGGAGAGACAGCACGCACGCCGGGAAGCGCCGAGATGGCGGCGATGTCCTCGTTGGGTACTCCGCTCGATCGCGCATCCTCGGGGGCGACTCGAACGTCGGCTCCCTGTGCGGTGTCGGCGAACAGTGACGAGAACGTGCGCTGCAGCGTGTCGGTGAAGACGAACGAGCCTGCGACGAAAGCGGTTCCGAGTACGACGGACAGAACTGTCAGTGCCAGCCGAACCTTGTGGGCGGCAAGGTTTCGCAGCGACACCTTACGCATGGGGTTGCCCGACGTGGCCCGCGTCGGGGCCTTGTCGGGATTCGATTTCTTGGCGACCGAGTGCGACATCAGTGGACCGTTTCCAGCTTCTTCATGCGCTCGAGGACGGCGTCGGCGGTGGGCGACGCCAGTTGATCGATGACAGCTCCGTCGGCCAGGAACACGACGCGGTCGGCGTAACTGGCCGCTCGTGGGTCGTGGGTGACGATGACGACGGTCTGATCGAATTCGTCTGCGGCCGTGCGCAGAATCGACAGCACCTCACCGGACGAACGAGAGTCCAGGTTGCCCGTCGGCTCGTCGCCGAACACGATGTCGGGTCGACCGGCCAGTGCACGAGCGCACGCCACGCGCTGTTGCTGCCCACCCGAGAGTTCGCTCGGGCGATGGCCCAGGCGGTCGCGCAGTCCCAGTCGGTCGACGACGGTATCGAGCCAGCCCTGATCCGGGGTGCGTCCGGCGATGTCGAGCGGCAGAGTGATGTTCTCGAGCGCGGTCAGGGTGGGCACCAAATTGAAGGCCTGGAACACGAAACCGATTCGGTCCCTTCGTAACCCGGTCATCTCCTTGTCGGACAGCGCCGTCAGCTCGGTGTCACCGATCGTGACCGTGCCCGAGGACGCGGTGTCCAACCCGGCCAGGCAATGCATCAGTGTGGATTTGCCCGAGCCGGACGGGCCCATGATGGCGGTGAATTCTCCGCGGGCGAACTCGACGTTCACCCCGGACAGTGCGTGCACCTGGGTGTCGCCAGAACCGTAGACCTTCGATACGTCGACCGCACGTGCGGCAATGTCGCTCATGGGTGCCAGTGTTTCAGTGTTCGGGCCCGGTCGCTATCAGGGGAGACCCTGAACTCGACCCCTATGATGGGCGTCATGCGCATCGGAGCACATGTCCGCGACAGCAGCGACCCTCTGGGCACGGCCGAGACGCTCGGCGTCGACCTGGTCCAGATGTTTCTGACGGATCCGCAGAAGTGGAACAAGCTCACCCCGCACCCCCAAGGTGAGGCTCTGTTGACCGGAGACGTCGATGTGGTGGTGCACTCGTCCTATGTTCTGAACGTGGCGAGCCTGAACAATCGCATCCGAATCCCGTCCCGCAAGGCGGTCGTCGAACAGGCCGCAGCAGCTGCCGAGATCGGTGCCATCGGTTTGGTGGTGCACGGCGGTCACGTCCGGGAGGGCGAGGACACCGCCAAGGGAATCGACAACTGGCGCAAGCTGTTCGAGCGTCAGGCCGAGCAGGGTGGTTTCGGCGTACCGATCTTCGTCGAGAACACTGCCGGCGGTGACTCGGCGATGGCGAGGCGCTTCGACGACATCGCGCGGTTGTGGGACGCTATCGGGGAGTTCGGTGCCGGTTTCTGTCTCGACACCTGTCATGCGTGGGCCGGCGGCGAAGACCTGATCGACGTGGTCGATCGCATCAAGGCGATCACCGGACGAATCGACCTGGTGCATCTGAACAATTCACGCGACGAGTTCGACTCTGCCCGCGACCGGCACGCGAACCTGGGCACCGGAACCATCGACGCGGACATTCTGACGGCCGTCGCGCTCGCCGCCGATGCGCCGGTGATCCTCGAAACTCCGGCCGAGGGAATCGACGACGACGTGAGGCTGCTGAAAAGCCTGTAGCGAATCCGGCGGTTACGAAAGCACTGCCGTCAGCTCGGTGGTCGCTGCGGCCCACAGCCGGACCAGTTCGTCCATTCCCTCGATGCCGGTAGACCAGGTGATTCTGGCCGACACGAGCCCTGATTCCGTCTCGCCGATCGCGATGTCGATGGCGTAGTCGCTGGGCTCGCCATGGCTGGCGTCGGCTTCGGATACATCGTGGCGGAACAGAATCTGCGCTCCCGGGCGGCAGGCCAGCGCCGGGTAGTTGCGGGTCAGCGGGTAGTCGCGGCCACCGTGAGGTGCCGAGTCCAGCCGTCCGCAGACGTCGTCGACGAGGTATGAGGCGCGGGCGGGTTCGGTGAGGGCGTCGACCGGAACGGCGGGGAGCCGGACGGGATGGACGAATCCGGTGTCGTCGACGTCGATATCGACCAGTACGCCCGACGACGAGCCGCGGCGGTTGTCTCGTTGCCACGTGGACACCGCAGATCCGAGCGCGGCGAGCAGCCGAGCGTCGAGCCGGTGGGTGTTCGCGGGAACGGGCAGCGTGACCGTGGTGCGCTCACGGAGCGGAGACGGCGTGACCTGCAGCGGACGTTCGGCCGGGGTCAGGACAGCGACCCAGTAGGGAACCTGTTCGGCGACCTCGGTGCAGAAGGTACGTCCGAGCTGAGCTGGGCTGATCGTCTCGCGATGGGCGAGTTTCAGCGGTGCGAACACGGTCACGCCGAGGAACCCCACTTCCGGTGAAGATTGTCCTAGCCTTACCTAATTCCCTCAGGCTAGCTCGAGTCCGGCCGGTGTGCCAGGACGCCCCCGTCGGATCCCGATTCCACCGCCCGGCGCAGTGCGGGAACGCCTGGTGAGCTCGGTAACGTTCCCGTCTCCAGGTCCTCGAGCAGGTCCTCGGACCAGCCGAGCAGACCCGTCACGTCGATCCGGTGCGGGGGCTCGACCTCGTAACCGATCAGGCGGTCGTGTCCTTGGCGGAGCAACGAAGCGGCACCTACGCGGTTTCCCCGCATCAGGTGCGTCAATCCGACGGCCAGTTGCGCGAGGCCCTGCCACAGCTCGCGTTCGTCCGGGACGCAGCTCTTCCACGTGCCCTCGAGTACCTCGTGGGCGTGAAACGGCATACGTGCGTCCAGGAATCGCTGCGCTTCGGTGAGCGCGGGGTCCGGTGGAAGACGGAGATCGTCGGGAACCCGGGGTGTTCCGGTACCGCCGCGGGCCAGCGGGCGGCCGAGGCCGTCGCGCGGCCGGGCGTTGAGGGGCTTGCCCTGCGGGTCGCGCTCGCGTTCGGCCATGGCGGTCACCCTAGTGGGATGACCGCCATGGCCCACACGATGACGCGAGTGAGGTCACCGACGTGCGGACAGGACGGTCACCGACCCGAGTGCGATCAGCGCTGCCGCCGAGGTGGCGACCATCGTCGTCGAGACGGCGATCGCGTCGTTGCCCAGTGCACCGACGATCGGTGCGACGATCGCCCCGAGCCCGAACTGTGCGGCACCGAGTAGTGCAGCTGCGCCGCCTGCCGCTTCACCGTGGCGGGACAGCGCCAGCGCGGGCGCGTTGGGCATGACGAACCCGACGGCCCCGAGTACGAACCACAGCGGGACGACGAACCCTGCCATGCCGCCGACCTCGGTGACCGCCAGGACGACCATGACCGCGCCGGCGACGACGCCGAAGGACAGCGCCGACAGGACGATCCGCACCGGTGCGAAGCGTCCCAACAGCAGGACGTTGAGCTGGGATGCGCCGATCAGAGAGATCGCACCGGCCGCGAAGACGATGGCGAATTGCTGCTCGTCGAGGCCGAACTCCTCCTGGAGGACGAACGACGAACCGGCCACGTACGCGAAGAGCGCCGACATGGCCAGGGCGGCGACCATGACGAGGACGACGAACTGCGTGTCACGCAGCAGCGATCGGTAGGTCCGCAGAACCGGCATGACGCCACTGGCCCGACGACGCTCGGGCGGCAGGGACTCGCGCAGCGACACGATTGCCAGCGTCATCAACGCCACGCCCATGATCGCCAACGCGGCGAACACCAGCCGCCACGATCCGACCAGAAGTACCGCACCGCCGAGCGACGGTGCCAGAACCGGAGCGACGCCCATGACGAGCATCAGGCGAGACAGAACGGTCGCGGCGGCGCGTCCGCTGAACAGATCTCGGACGATGGCCATGGCGACCACGGCAGCAGCTGCGGCACCGAGACCCTGAATCACACGCAGGCCGCCGAGTACGGCGATGTTGGGAGCAACGATGCAGGCGAGCGACGCCAGAATGTGCACTCCGGTGCCCACGATGAGGGGCAGTCGTCGGCCGACGATGTCGGACAGCGGCCCGATGACCAGCTGGCCGAGCGCGAGGCCGACCAACGTACCCGCGAGCGTGAGCTGCACTGCAGACGACGGGGTGTTCAGATCCTCGGCGATGGCAGGAAGTGCAGGCAGGTACATGTCGATGGTCAGTGGACCGAGGGCGATGAGCGCGCCGAGTACGAGGATCACCCGGAGGCGCTCGCGTGACGTCGGCTCGGTTGTAGGAGCCGACGTGCTGCTCTCGCGCGTATCGGTCACCTGCGCGCTGGTTACGGATGTGTTCGATGCTGGGGCCACCCGAAGGTCAGCAGCGCAGGAGCTGATTCTGTTCCCGTTGCTGACTACAACTTTCGTGTTCTATGCCACCGCGTCGGACAGTCCGGTGAGTGTGTCCACCTCGTGGCTGGTCAGACGCAGTGTCGGCGCGTCGAGCAGAGCCAGTACCTGAGCGAGCGAGCTCGCGCTCGCGATCGGTGCGGTGATGCCCGGTCGAGCGAGCAACCAGGCGAGAGCCACACTCGACAACTCGGCCGAGCGGGAGTCGGCGATCTCCTGGAGACCCTGCACCACAGCCAGGCCTGCATCGGAGAAATAGCCCGTCGTCAGTCGCTCGCGCTGGGTACCGGCCAGATCCTCCCGGGTGCGGTACTTACCCGTCAGGAAACCGGCGGCGAGAGAGAAGTACGGAAACACCCCGAGGCCGTTGTCGACGGCGAGGGCTTGCAGTTCACCCTCGTAGTCGCGACGGGCAACGAGGTTGTAGTGCGGTTGCAGTGCGATCGGTGCCGCAAAACCGTTGTCTTTCGCCAGGCCCAGCCACTCGCGGACCCGCGCGGGGGAGTAGTTCGAGATGGCCACGTGCCGAACTTTGCCTGCCCGGACCAAGTCGTCGAACGCGGCCAGGGACTCGACCAACGGCGTCTTGTCGTCGTCGTAGTGCGCGTAGTAGACGTCGATGTGATCGGTCTGCAGCCTGGCCAGGGAGGCGTCGGCCGCGGCCCGAATGTTGTCGGGTGCCAGACCGCGGAACTCGGGATGCTGGCTCACCTTGGTCGCGAGAACGACGTCGTCGCGGTTGCCGCGGGCCGTCATCCACTTGCCGATGATCGTCTCGGATTCGCCGCCCGAGTTGCCGTCGGCGAAGGCAGAGTACGAATCGGCCGTGTCGACGAAATTGCCACCTCCTGCGGTGAACGCGTCCAGGATGTCGAAGGACGTGTCCTCGTCGCTGGTCCAGCCGAAGGTGTTCCCGCCGAGGGCAAGCGGAAAGATGTCCAGATCGGACGTGCCGATAGCAACCACGAACTACTCCTTAGGTCGGCGAACAACTCGACTGTACGAGTAGGCCGGGATCAGTGCCAGGTGTGGTCCACCAGCGCGGTCCGTGGCCCGAATTTCGGCTTGGTCGCCTTGCCGCTGAGATACAGGAGCCGAATCGCGCGATGACGATGCGGTGCCAAGGGCTGCAGATACTCGACCATCTCCGCGTCGTCGATCGGTCTACCCAACAGTGACCACCCCACCACCGCGGCCAGGTGGTAATCGCCCACCGACAACGCGTCGGGATCCCCCAGGGCGCGCTGAGCGGTCTCGGCCGCGGTCCAGATGCCGACGCCCGGGATCGCGCGCAGCCTGCGTTGCGCATCCTCGGGCGTCATGTTCGACGCCTCCTCCAGCCGTCCGGCTGCGCGCGCGGCACGGACGATGGTCTTCGACCGAGCCGGGTCGACGTTGGCGCGGTGGTAGTCCCACGACGGGATGCGTCGCCACACGTCGGCCGTGGGAAACACGAACATCGTCCTCGGGGTCGGGCCCGGTGCGGGGTCGCCGAACTTGCTCACCAGGTATCGCCACGAGCCGAACGCCGAAATGCCGTGTACGCGTTGCTCGATGATCGCCGGTATCAGTGCCTCGAGCACCAGCCCGGTCCGGCCGAGGCGTAGGTGCGGAAGTTGTCTGTGTGCCTCGCGCAGGATCGGGTGTTCGGGAGCGAAGCTCGAGGCGTCGTCGTCCCGGCCGAGCAGAGCCGGGGCAGCGTCGAGCAGTTCGTCGGCACCGGGTCCCCAGGCTCGCACCATGACGCTGCTCGGTGAGGCCTGCACCAATCGGTACGTGACCGGGCCGGAAATCATGCGCGACGTCCGCCACACGGCACCGTCCGGCGTGGACTCGTAGGTGGGGTCGCCGCGGCCCCGACGCAGCGGTGACAGGGACATTCGAATATCGACGCGCTGATCGAAGTCGACGAGGCGGGTGACGCCGTGATCGATAGGGCCGGAGGAGGCGTTCTCGGTCATCGCTCGGGTCACCTCCGTCGCAGTCGTGGTCGGCCGGTCCAGTGTGTCCCTGCCAGGGCCATATTCAACACCCTTGCGCAGACACGGGTGAAAATATATTGGACGAATGCCCACATCACCGGATCGCGACGCAGTGCTGCGTGAGGGCCGCTCGTGTTTGTCCGCTTCGCCGGAGAACCGGCGGATCCTGGTGATCTCGGGTGCGCGAGGCATCGGCAAGTCCACGGTTGCCAACACCATCGCGGGCGAGGCGACAGCGCTGGGTTTCCGGGTGGTGGATCTGCCGTGCCTCGCGTACTCCCCTGCGGCCGCGCTCGATCAGGGGCTGCTCGATGAGGGGCTGCTGGGTGATCTGCTGCTGGGTGATCTGGTGGTGGACGACGCGACGCCGACGCTGCTGGTAATCGACGACCTGCATCTGTTGCCCGCGGGCTCGCGTGACCGACTCGCTCGTGCGGTGAAGGCGGCGGTACGTAGCCCGCATGTCCGGTGTATCGCCACGACCGTCGACACCGTCCCGCCGCCGTTGTGGCGGGAGTTCGCCTTCCATCGTGTGCGACCCCTGCCCGACGACACGGTGCGCGATCTGTTGAACGGAACGGAAACGTCAGTGGCGCAACGGCAATCGATCATCGAGCTGTCGCAGGGAAACCCTCTCGTCGCGACCGAACTCGCTCGCGCTGCGCCGATCTGGGGCCGGGATCCATCCGTCGGCGGCGCGATCCTCGACCGCGCCCACCTCACCGATACGCTCGCCGACATCGGCGCGTTCGAGGTCGCCGGGCTCGACGAGGAGTCCAGGCGTCAGATTCTCGGCGATGCGTTGCGACACATCGTCTCTCGCGAGCACGGTGGCGACTCCGCGGCCGTCCACCCACATGGCGACACTGTCGCACAACTGTGGATTCTTGCCTCCTCGACCGCCGAGGAGCGCACCGCCGTTCACCTCGAATCGGCTGTCGACACACAGCTGACGCCCGACGAGCGTCTGGTGCATCGAGCACTCGCAGCCCGAGCGCCCGACGCGCGCCTCGTCGCTGCGCTCGACGAGCGGGCGCACGACCTGGCGTCGCAGCATCGCTACCGCCGGGCGGTGGCGTTGCTCTGCCGTGCAGTAGCGCTCGAATCCGATCGTGGACGCGCCCAGGCCCTCGAGGTGCGGGCGGCGTCCATGGCGGCATTCGCCGGCTTCGTCGATCTCGCGGTAGCGATCTTGGACCGTATGCGGTCGGGACATCCCGATGCGGCCCTGTCCGAGACCGTTCCGGCCCGGGCCTTTGCCTCCGTGGCCCGGGGAGGCGACCCCCGTGCTGCGTTCGGCGTCGTCGTGCAGGCTCTCGATCGATTGCCGGATGCGGTCCGCCCTGACGTCGTCGACCAGTTGATCGGTTCGGTTCTGGCGTACAGCGCACTGAGCGGTGACAGTGAACTCGTTGCCCAGGCCCTGCAATGGGCGGTCAAATACGAACAGCATCTCGATCCGGTCAACGTGCTCGTCGCGCGGTCTCTCGGCGTCTCGGGTTCGAGAGTGCACGTGCGGGCACTCGACAGCCCGGCGCTGCTGAACGCGGTTCGAGCCTCGCTGCGCACCGGAGACCCGTGGAAACCGGTACTGCTGCAGCTGGCGTTGCCCACCTTGCTGTGGGATCCGAACGACAGTTGTCGGCTGTCGGACGTGCTGGACCCTGTCGCAGGTGGGTTTCCGGCCGCCGAGTCTCTGACCCGGCTGCGGCACCTCGCCGCACTCGCCGCTCGCGGACAGTTCTCTGCGTTCGCCGAGGCCGTCTCCTCGGGACTGCCGGATGGCCTTTTCGACGAGCAGGAGTGCCTGCTGAGATCCTCGGTGGCAGCTGTCGCTGGTGGCGAGAAGAGCTGTACCGCAGCCGAATCGGTGGCACTGGGCCGCTTCGACGTCGCCTACGAGCGGATGCGCCGCCGCGATCTCTCGGCGGAGCACTGTTCGATCACTCCGTACGGACCACTCGAAATACTGGATTACGTCGAATCCTGTGTACGGCTGCGGCGGTCGGACGAGGCGCGCACGTATCTCGACCGACTGCGCCGAACCCGGCCCGATTTCTGGGGAGCCCGCCACAGTGCGCTGCTGACTGCAGCCGAAGCGATGCTGGCAGAGGCCGGAGCCGAGGCGCTCTTCGAGGCGAGTCTGCATGAACTACGCACCGCTGGATGGTGTTTCGATGCGCCGCGGGTTGCGCTGGTCTACGGCGAGTGGCTGCGCCGCCACCACCGGGTGGTCGAAAGCCGCGGCCGGTTGAGGTACGCCGCAGATCTGTTCGCAGAACTGGGCGCACGCACGTGGCTGCGCCGAGCCGAGGACGAACGACGGGCTGCAGGAGCCGGCCCGCACCCGCGTGAGGGTGATGCGGGCTCGGGGTTGACCGGGCAGGAACTGCGCATCGCGTCGCTTGCTGCTGCCGGTCTGACCAACAAGGAGATCGGCGAACAGCTGTATCTCTCGGCTCGTACTGTCGGCGGTCATCTGTACCGAGTGTTTCCCAAATTGCAGATCACCACGCGGTCCGCGCTGCGGGACGCACTCCTTCGTTACGAGGGCGGCGGACGGTGAGTGAGCACGTACTCGCCGGCTCTGGTTCGATCTCCTTGTCGACGGCACAGGACGGACGGCCCTTGCAGAACAGGAGATCAGCGTGACCCGATCGGACGAAAAGTCGTCGCCCCGCATGTCGGTGTCGAGTGCGACGGCATTCGTCGGAGTTGCGTTCGCGTTCGTGGTGGCGATGATGGGCACCACCATGCCGACGCCGCTCTATGCGCTCTACGAGGTCGAGTTCCACTTCTCCGTCTTCGTCGTTACCCTCGTGTTCGCGGCGTATGCCGTCGGTGTGCTCGCAGCTCTGTTGGCGTTCGGCCGCTGGTCCGACTCGTTGGGACGACGCCCGATGCTGTTGGCGGCCATAGCATTCGGATTGATCAGCGCCGTGGTGTTCGTCACCGCCGGCTCGCTGACGGCCCTGGTGATCGGCCGCGTGTTGTCGGGAATTTCGGCCGGCATCTTCGTCGGTACCGCGACGGTGACGTTGATCGAGTTGGTACCCGACCGATGGCGTGACCGTGCATCCGCGATCGCTACCGCAGCGAACATCGGGGGCCTCGGCCTCGGACCGTTGGTGGCCGGAGTGCTCGCGGAGTATCTACCGCAACCGTTGCGTCTGACGTTCGTCGTCGACATGGTTCTGCTCGCGGCGGCAGCAGTGGCGGTGTTCCTCGCACCGGAGACGGTGCGGGTAGACGGCGGAGCACGCCCGCACATGCAGCGGCTGTCCGTTCCACCGGAGGTGCGCGGCACCTTCGTGCGCGCCGCGATCGGAGGTTTCGCCGGCTTCGCCGTACTTGGCCTGTTCACTGCCGTCTCGCCGGGATTCATCGGCGGTGTGTTGGGAGTCGACAATCACGCCGTCACCGGGGTGGTGGTGTTCACGGTCTTCGCTGCGTCGGCGACAGCCCAGATTGCTTTGCGCGCAGCCGATCCAGCGTCGGCGCAGCGGTGGGGATGCGCGCTGCTGCTGCTCGGTCTGGTGTTCCTGGCCGCGTCGCTGCTGCTGACCTCGTTGGCCGTTCTGGTGGTAGCGGCGCTGCTCTGCGGCGTCGGTCAGGGCATGACATTCGCCAACGGCATGTCCACGATCGGTGCCGAGCTACCTCCGCACCGTCGGGCAGAGGTCACCTCGACCTTCTTCGTCGTGTTGTACATCGCCATCTCGGTACCGGTGATCGGGGCCGGAGCCGTGGCGACCGGATGGGGCCTGGTGACGGCGGGAGTGGTGTTCGCCGTCGTGATTGCGCTGCTCGCGGCGGTGGCGTTCGTGCTGTTGACCATCGATCTGCGCAAGTCTCGGGCTGTCGTGTCCTGAAACGGTCGACAGTGGGCCGGATTCGTACTCGATTCGGGACGGCGGGTAGGAGATGATGGTTGTCGACAGGAGGTCCTGACGATGGCCGAACGCTCGTTGCTTGCGGACTTTCTTCGGGTGCGCCGGGAATCGCTGCAACCCGAGCAGGTGGGTCTGGTGCGCGACGGCAACCGCCGAGTGCGCGGCCTGCGACGAGAAGAGATCGCCCGGCTCGCCGATATCAGCGCCGACTACTACCTGAGGCTCGAGCAGGGGCGCAATCATCAACCCTCCGAGCAGGTTCTGGCTGCGCTGAGTCGGGCTCTGCGTTTGGACGCGGACGAGCGGGCGTACTTCCACCGGGTGGCGCGCGCGCAGTCCGGCCCGGCCGTGGTCGAGGCGCTTCCGCCGCGAGTGACCGAGGCGTCGGCCCGGGTGTTGGAGCAGTGGGTCCACACGCCGGCGTACATCACCGACCGCCATCACGATCTGCTTGCGCTCAACGCTCCGGCCGCGCTGATGACGCCGGGCCTGAAAGTGGGTACCAACCTGATGCTCGATGTGTTCGCGCACGAGCACAGTGCCGCCTCGCCGGAGGACTGGGCCGTCACGGCGCAGCGAATGGTGTCGGCACTGCGATTCCACGCGGCACCGGGTCACCCGCGACTGACGGAGTTGGTGGGCCGATTGTCGGTGGAGAGCCGCGCTTTTCGCAGGATGTGGGCCAAGCACGACGTACGGCCGTTGTCGTCGAGCATCTCCGTCGTCCCGGTGGAGCCGTTCGGTCTGGTCGAATTCCGTTCGCAGACTTTGGAGATCGTCGGCGAGGGTGGGCAGTTCATCACCACCTACTTCGCCGATCCCGGTAGTCGGTCGGCATCGGCGATCCGGCATCTGGTTGCCGGAGTCCCCAGCCGCGACACTCAGTTCGTTGTTCCTCGGTCCGATTCGGACGATCGGACCGCGTCGGCCAGTTGACGTAGAGCTGCCCTCGACTGTGCTGTTCGGGGCCGCAGCACCATCAGTACGTGGTCCTCGGCGGCAGGCATCAACAGGTAGTCGAGCATCAACGGACCGACGACGGCATGTTCGATCGTCACGGTTCCGGTTTTTCTCGCGCTGGTCTCACCGGCCCACTTCTGCGCGAATGCCGAACTACGGGTGGATAGTTCGCCGACGATGCGGCGAAAGGAGTCGTCTGGCTCGTGCCGATCCAACGACTCACGAAGCATGGCGACCACCTGATCCGCCGACGATTCCCACCCGGCAGGCGGGTCGGCGGCGGGATCGTCTCGATCGCCGCAGAGCGAACCGGCGTCGACGAATGTGAACACGGCCAGATTGACCCCCTCGGCGAAGCTCGGCGACACCGCACGAGCGAGCATCGTGGACGATTCGACGGTCAGATGCCGATCCAGCAGTACCGCAGGCGAATACGCCCAGGACTCGAGCGCCTCCACGTTGTGCATGATTCGACCATAGATCCAGGCGGTTGCCGGTCCGGTAACCCTGCCAGGGCCACCTTCGACCGGCGGTGTTCGATCCTCCCGAGGTGAACGAAAGCGTTGGGGCCGACTATCACTGGGCTGGATCGGTCGTGCGGAACTTCCTCTGGTAATCCGACGGTGTCACCCCGAACTTGGTGACGAACGCACGCCGAAAAGCAGCGGGCGTGCCGAATCCTGCGTCGGCAGCGGCCCGGGCCACGGAATAGCCGGACTCGAGTGCGGCTACCGCGATATCGAGACGCATCGCGGTCACGTAATCGAGAGGCGTCGTGCCCAGTTCCTCGCGCACGATGCGATTGAGATGTCGCACACTGACATTGGCGTGTGCCGCGAGAGCGCTCAGGTTCGCGGGTCGTGTCGGGTCGGCATGGATGTAGTCGGTGATAGCGCGAGAGACCTGGGTCCGCGGCGGTGGACCCTTCAGCGACACCGAATACTGCGACTGGCCGCCGGAGCGCTGCATGTACACCAGCAGTAGTTGCGCGACCGTTCTGGCTATCGGGGCACCGTGATCACTTTCGACCAACGCCAACGCCAGATCGATTCCGGCAGCGACCCCGGCCGAGGTGTAGATGTCGCCGTCGCGAACGAAGATCGAATCCGGTTGGACACGCGTGTCGGGAAAGCGTTCCGCCAGAGCCGCCGTGAACTTCCAGTGAGTGGTCGCACTCCGGCCGTCGAGCAGACCGGATCCCGCCAGCGCGAACGCCCCACTGCAGATAGACGCCACCCGCCGCGCTCGGGGCGCGAGCAGCGCCACCGCGTCGAGCAACGCCGGGTCCTCGAAGACGGCCGGAGCCGATTCGCTACCGGGAACGATGAGGGTGTCGAAGTCGCCGCTGTCGGCGACGGCGGCGTTCACCGACACCGTCATTCCCATCGAGGTCACCACGTCACCGCCGTCGATCGAGAGGAAGACGATGTCGTAGCCGTCGACTCGCTGGTTCGCTTCGAGGAAGACCTCGGCCGGGCCGACGAAGTCGAGCATCTTGACCTGGTCGAAGAGCAGAATGCCGATGCGCCGACGCTGGCTCGGACCACGCCGAGACGGGTCGTCGTACACCCGAGTGGTCGAACGCGTCACGATGCTCGGATTCCGGCCTTCATGCCCACGGCACCCGCTTCACCGCGGGTCTTGACCTCGAGCTTCCTCAGGATGCTTGCGACGTGGAACTTCACCGTGCTCTCGCCGATGTTGAGGCTCGCGGCAATGTCCTTGTTGCGCTTGCCGTATGCGAGGTAGCCGAGAACTTCTCTCTCGCGACGGTTGAGGGCGGCGAGAAGTTGTTCGTCGGCTCGTGCGGGAGGCGGGTCGAGAGGAATCGCGATGCTCACGCGTGATCCCCACCCGGCGGTGGATTCGAACGAGATCGATCCCCGGAGGGTGTGCACGCGTCCGGAGAGCTGTTGGGTCAGAGTCCCTGTGTCGCAGGCGTGCAGGCCGTCGTTGCGGACTTCGAGCAGCAGGTTGGTTCCGTCGCAATCCCACGCGATACGTACCCGTCGAACATCCGGCTGAGCCACGTAGGCGAGTACGACGGTCCGAACCACGGCTCGCGCCCCGCGTGCGATCTCGCCGGGGACCGGTCTTCCGTCGACTGGGGGAGCGACATATTCGACGTCGATCGAGGACTGGTCCAACACAGTGGCGAGCTCCCCCTGCAGCCTGGCGAAGGCGGTGGTCACTGCTTCCTGCCCCAGCTCACGGTTTGCTTCTTCGATGGAGCGAAGCTCGATCAGTGCCGCCGACGCGGTATCGCTGGCGGTTGCGCGTGCTCGCGCGTCATCGAGGTCCTTCGAGCGCAGCGTGGACAGCACGGACGTGAGGGTATCGACGTGGGCGTCGACCATCTCCGAGATCACCCGAGCACGCTCGCTCGAGGCCGCCAGGGATTCGGCGAGATACGCAGGACTCGCCTGGACCACCTGATGGCGTATGGAGGTGGCTACGATTCCGAACGCAACGCCGACGTCGGAATCCGGATCGAACTGCGGCGCAGCCGATTTGGGCACCAGAACCAGCAGGGTGTCGGTCGTGTCGTCGAGTTGCGTCGCGAGACGTCGCTGTGCACCGGCCAGGCGCCCCAGGCCGTCCAGAGCTGGGCAACCACTCTGCTGCACCGACTGCTTGAGGTCGTCGAGCTCCTTGATCGTCACGCGGCTCGTAATCGACTCGTCGCCACTGACTTTTCTCGGACGGCCGGTGCATTCTCTGGTGAAAATGATCATCGCCGAGTGCGGATACCGCTGCGACGACCACCACGAAAAACGAGCAGCTATCTCGACCAGCGGACCGGTCAGGACCTCCCGAAGCGCGGCGAGCGAGTCGGTCGGTTCGGACCTGGCGGGGGTCGACGGGGCAGGTCTGCTCACGTGCGCATCCTAGTACTCGGAGCGGCGTCGTGTGATGTCCGTTCGGCCAGTGATTGCTAGCCGTTGTGCGTGGTTCTTTTCTCGCGGTAGGACGACAACCTGGACATCGGATTCATCGACGAAGGGAACACCGTTGAGGACGACCACCGAAACCCTCGCGTCGACTCTCGGCTGCCCGGAAACGAAGCGCATGATCGACTTCGCGACCCGGTGGATGCCCTACGGCGGCGGGCCGGCCGAGGACATTCTGGTCGGGTTCGGAATCAGCCCGACCGAATACTTCACCAGACTCGCCGCAGTGCTTCGCGAACCCGACACAGAATCGACTCTCGACCGCGACACGATGTCCGCGTTGCTCGAGGTGTGCCGCCGCAGGCTCTGGCTCGGCGAGTGAATCGTCCTCCGTACATCACCTGACCCCAGGAGTGCTTGTGTCACAAACCGTTCATGCCGTCGTCGCGAAGGCGAAGGGTGAGCCCGTCTCGATCGAGACGATCACCATTCCCGATCCCGGCCCGAACGATGTCGTGGTCACCATCGCCGCGTGCGGGGTGTGTCATACCGATCTGCATTACCGCGAGGGCGGCATC
>NZ_NOZE01000021.1:0-49024 GCF_002259025.1 Rhodococcus sp. 05-2255-1e
AACCGAACTCTGGTTGCTGTAGATCTTGAAGTCGAGCTCGCTGCCGGCGTCGACGACTCCCTCTGCGCCATTCCACAACGACACCAGGAAGAACGCCGACGTCGTCCTCACCGACGGCCTGATCTGGAACTTCGCCGACGCACACGCGATCATGCGTCAAACCGGACACGCCACCCCGGGCCTGGTCGAAATCTATGCCCGCGAGAACGCTCCGCTCGTCGGCAACGCCGTCACCGAACTCGGTCCGTGACGGCCGAGCGCAACTCCATCCGATGCAACTAACGGCATCGCTGACGCGTGGCATCGAGATCAGGACCAAGTGAGAAATGATGTGTATCGAGCCGAGCATCCTCTCCACACGTCCGAACCGATCGGTTCACGTTGCGCCAGTGTTACGTCGGTCGAGTCCGGGCGGGTTCAACCGGTTCGAGCAGAACAGTCTCGGGAGTGCGGACCCGTAGATTTTCGCCGGACGGGAAGAGGGCCTATCCCCACAGGGATCGTCGCTCGGTGTGGGTGAAGGTGAAGATGGTTGCCAGCAGGCTGATGGCTGCGGTAACCAGGAGTACTTGAGGTCCGGTGATCACGACACCGATCAGAGCCCCGGCTGCACCTCCGGCTGCGAAGGAGCCGAGAAGCATTGCGTAGCAAAGCCAGTCGAGGTAGGTACCGCCTCCCAGTAGGTGTCTCTCGATCCCTTGGCCCAGTTTGACGACGGTGCCGGTGACGTAGCTCAGGGGAATGTAGGTTTCTTCTCGTTTCGTGAATGCAGTGTTCAGCGCGCCGAGGGCGAACGCAACCAACAAAATGGGATAAAAATCTACGCCGTCGGACGACCAGCCGGAAACTCCGATGTCGATGAGTCCTGCCACGGCGAGCGCGATGGTCGTGACAACCGTTGCTCCGTGCGGGTGATTTGACCAGTATCGGCGGCGGCAGATCGACGCGATCACCACTCCCGCCAGAAAGGCACCCATCAACGCCAGTGCGGCCCACGGCGATGCGCCGGGTGCAACGGGCTTTCCTTCCGGACTGCCGAAATGGCCGATGACGGCGCGTTCGGTGTTGCCGGTCATGAACGTCACGAAATACCCCGCCGAATGCAGAAATGCGACAGCACCCACCATTCCGGCCAGCGCGGACAGTATCCACGACAGTCGAGCCTCCGCGCCGATGGCTGTTTCGCGGCTGAGCGCCACAAAAGATGTCATGTTTCGAGTCTCCGGGCTGTGGACGGTGCCGCAAGTCGATGAGGTGCAGCTCACTCGGTGGCTCTTCGGTCTTCGTATTCACTTCGGGAGCAATCGAACTGCCGCCTGGCCCTCGCCTGCCGACGACAGTGACAAGCCCACCCAGGGGTGTGATTTGCGTGCTCACGCAACACGAACTCGCCGCCCAACCGCGCGTGGTCAGTTCCATCCCTGGGCATGTTCGGCGGTTCAATATTGCGCCAGACCGGCGCAGCACCCCCGGGGATGGTCGGAATCTGCTCTGGCGGGAAACGAGTTTTGAGTGTTTCGACTCAGCGGTGTCGGTGCAGGTGGGTAGCGTCATTGACCGTGTCGCCCGAACGCAGCGCTACTCCGCCGAGCGGTTACCGCTACGAGTGGTCACTGTTTGCCGACTGGTGCGCCGCAACCGACGTCGAGCCACTCCCTGCCTCGGCTATGACGTTGGCGCAGTTCCTGACCGGTAATCCAGCCAGTGATCCTGTGCAGCTCCGCAGGGTCGCCGCGATCAACCGCCGACATCTCGATGCCGGTCACACCCCGCCCGGGCGTGCGGCAGCGCTGCGTATGGCGCTCGACTCCGGACGGACCGCACGCGTGGCACGTCGCGCCGAACACTACCGGGAACTGGCCACAGCGCTGCCCTTCCTGGGATCGACGCAGGCGCTGTTCGGCCGCAGGGACGCAGTTCTACTTCTGCTGTCCGGAGCTGGCCTGTCGCACAGAGCTATTGCGTCGCTCGATCGCTCGGACATCGCAGTCGACGGCGATGGTGTGTGGATCGATGGGCGGCACAGTATCTGGATCGCAGCCGATGAGTCGGAAGGCTTCAACCCCGCCGAGATCTGGGAACGCTGGCGTACTGTCCTGCGGTTCTCGGATCGCTACCCCTCGACGGCACTACTCACAGAGCACGTACAGGGGGACACTTTTCCCGATATGTCCAGGTGGCCGGTGCGTCCAGGCCCCGTCGCCGTTCCGATCGACCGGTGGGGTCACATGCCGTTCCCCGCCGACCCGATGACCCCGGCAGCGGTCGGGGCGGTCATCGCTGCTCACCGCTCCGGGCGACCGCCCCGGCACGACCCGCGCCCGCCCCTGTCGTGGCGACGCGGTCGTGGCGAGCGGGAAACGGACGTGACCGTCCCACCACCGCACCCGGTGTCAGCTGCACCAGGCTCGGACTACTACCGAATCGGTGTCGAAGCCCGCGGCCGTGCCCACGCCGCTCTGGCTGATGTGCCTGACCTCGTCGACGATCTCGAGTATCGAATCGAGGCTCTGATGCACCGCACCCTGGAACTACTAGACATCGAGCCGGACGCCGAAGCACCCATCGAGTGGGTTGGCGAACAGTGACCGACACGGACGATCCGCCAACGCCAACGCCAACGCCAACGCCGAAGTCCGTACGCCGACGTCACGGTTTGTCGGTGCCGGGTCGTCCCGCCGCGGGGCCTCGTTTCTTGATCGAGCGCGTGCGATCGACTGCTTCGATGTCCGCATTGATGGTTCGGCGAAGCTTCCTCAGGGTCAGTGCCGACAGCGGCAGGCTTGCTGCAAGTGCGCCAAGAAGAACCAACACGAAGGAAATGTCAAGGCTCGTCAGCGCGTCGACGGCCAAAAGTACTCCTGCGGCGACACACACGAAGAGCAGGCGTGCACCGTTGTACGCCAGTACATGAAGGGCAAGCTGCCCGCGAGCAGTTGAGGGTGCGCGGAACACCGGCATGGGCCGTCCTGTCGTGCGTAGGGACTTTCTTGGACCTTCCATCAAATACTATGGTGCATAGTATTTGACGGAGGAGCAATATGAACAGCAGCAGAAACCCCGCCCGAGGCCGACGGAGCTCGACTCGGCGATCACGCCCAGCCGGAGTGCCCGGGGGCGTACGCGCTCCCTGGACGGTGATCGGCGCGGGTGTCGTCATCGTCGTGCTCGTCGGTGCGATCGGATACAACCTGGCCCCCCGCGTCCTCGAACGCAATCAGGCCGAGCGGTTCGCGCCGACCGCCGACGACCCGGACCCCTCGCGCGGCATCGACGGCGTCGTCGAGGTCGAGTATCCGGCAGCGCGGCACGTCGAACCAGCTCAGAGAGTTGCCTACGATCGGAGTCCGCCGTTCGGCGGCCCTCACGACCAGACCTGGGCGACGTGTACCGGAGTGGTGTACCCCGTCCCGCTACGCAGCGAGAACGCGGTTCATTCGCTCGAACACGGGGCGGTGTGGGTGACGTACGACCCGAACCGGGTCTCCTCCGACGAGGTCGGTTCACTCGCCGGGCGGGTCGAGGGCGAGCCCTACACGATGATGTCGCCCTACCCGGGCCTGACGGCACCGATCACGCTGCAGTCGTGGGGTCATCGACTCGAGCTCGACAATGCCTCCGACCGGCGCATCACTCAGTTCGTCGCTGCTCTGCGACAGAACCCCTCGACCCACCCCGAGAGCGGAGCCAGTTGCTCGACCATTCCCGGCGCGTTCGATCCCGACAACCCGCCGCCGTTCGACGCCAGCGAGCCAGGACCGGACGCGGTGCCCCTCGAGGAAGACCCGGCCCTCGACAGTGCGCCAGCGCCGATGGGGGAGGGGAGTCGATGACCGTGCACGGCCGGACCGACGATGCCCAGATCGACGATGCACAGAATGACGCCGCGGAAACGGGACCCAGATCCAGGCCCAGGGCACTGCTCATCGGCTTGGCGGTGACAGCCCTCGTCCTGTCCGGCGTCCTCATCGGCGTACTGCTCACACCGGACGGCGCACGAGTGGCCGTACCCGCATCGGATTCGGTGGATGTGGGTTTCGCGCAGGACATGTCGCTCCATCACAACCAGGCGATCGAGATGTCGGCGATGGCGTTGGGACGCTCGACGGATCCGGTCATCCGGACCCTCGCCTTCGACGTGTTGACCTCGCAGCAGAGCCAAGTCGGCACTATGCAAGGCTGGTTGACACTGTGGGACAGGCCATATCTGCCAGACGGCCCGCCGATGACGTGGATGACCGAGGCCAGCTCGACAGAGGGTCACCCGATGGACATGAGCGCGTCCGCGAACGACAGCGGACAGGACGCGAGGTCGATGCCCGGCATGGCCAGTACCGCCGAGCTGACGGCACTTCGCCGGATGAACGCCGAAGAATTCGACGGCCGGTATCTGCAACTGCTCCGCCGCCACCATCGTGGGGGAATCCCGATGGCAGAGCTGGGAGCGGCGAACGCGACAGTTCCCGCTGTCGCCGCGCTCGCAGGCTCGATCGCCTCGACCCAAACCGCCGAGGTCGGTCAGATCGATGCCCTACTGAGCGCACACGGGGTCTCACCGTTGCCGGAGAGCTGACGCCCATATCGAAATACTATGTTGCATAGTAATAACGATTGGGATGACCCCCATGACCGGCACCGGCACGCATGGAACGGCGTCGAATCGTCGAGTTACTGTGCAATGCACTCACTTTCGACGCCGACGCGATAGGCGAAACAGCGATGAATTCAGTCGAGCGTGTGACAGAAGGGGCTTGTGGTGTCGATGGGACCACGCAACACTGACCCACGGCCGACACGGCATCCACTGCGGTCGCGACCGGCATTCAACGAGAAGGGTGACCACGTGAACAACGCGGGAAAGACGACGCCGAGCGGCGGTCGACGTCGCGCATGCCGAGGTGCGCGGACATACGTGATCGTCGGTGTCGCACTCGGTGCGGTGTTCCTGCACGCCCCGGTAGCCGGAGCGAATCCGGGTCAACCGGCCGCGAAGTCCGGGGACGAGGTCGAAGGTCAGCAGACCGCCGACGCCGTCAGCCGGTTGATCCGCCTGGCCGATCGGGCCGCGACAATCGGTACCGATCCGATCGCGGTGGCAGATCTCGCAGCTTTCGCATCCTCGTCGTGGGCCGCCGCCCAGGCCGGCGGTGTCATCGCGGACACCGCCGGCCCCGTGTCCGCGTCGGCAGGATGCATCGTCGACGCCATCGCCCGAGGAGTGTCGAATGCCCCGGCGCAGTCCCTGTCCTGCCTGGCCCCGTTGGCTACTCTCGACCCACTCCTGGCCCTTCGTATCGCCACATCGCTCCAGGTCGACGCCCTCGACCCCGCGGTCCCGCACGACGGCGACCGAGGGGGGGAACAGGATCCGGTGACGGGCAACACCGGCCGCGATTCGCCCGTGCCAGACACCACTGCGCCTGAGACGAGTGTGCCTGAGACGACTGCGCCCGAAGATTCTGTTCCTGATGCAGCACAGCAGCGAGGTTCCACGTCCGGTGGCTCGGCCACCTCCCGAGGTACTGCGTCTGCTGTCGCACCCAGCGGTGGACTGGTCACCTCGAACTTCGGCACCCGGAGCGGGACACAACACGGCGGTGTCGACATCGCCGACTCACTGGGCTCGCCGATCGTCGCCGCGGCCGACGGGACTGTCATCAGCGCCGGGCCCGCGCAGGGCTTCGGGCTGTGGGTTCGGATCAGACACGACGATGGATCGATCACCACCTACGGGCACAACAACGGAAATTCGGTCACGGTGGGTCAGCGCGTCCGTAAGGGCGATCGGATTGCAGAGGTCGGGAACCGCGGTAATTCGACGGGTCCGCACCTGCATTTCGAGACCACATCTCCCGCGGGGCAGAAGGTCGATCCGCAAGCCTGGCTCGGTGAGCGGGGAGCCAGAATCGGGGCGGGCACACGTGCGCGATGAATGCGCCCGATCGTGCCCTTGCCAGTAAGCGCGATCAGGCGATGAGGTCGCGGCAGTCCCCGAGCGCAGGACGGCCGCGACAGCTCAGGTGCGTTGACTGGTCTCGCTACCGATCTTTTTCAGGAAATCGTTGTAGGCGTTGAGTTCGCTGTACCCGTCCTCTTCGGCGTGCCGGTCCGCGGCAGCCGATTCCTCTTTTTCGTCCCGGTTCCACCGAATACAGAAGATGAGCACGACCAGCAATGCCACCGGCTCACCGTAGGACCACGCCAACGCTCCGGCGAGCTTCTGATCGGCTACCGGATCGACACCCCAGTCCGGGGGTGGGAAGGCGAATGTGGCCAGCATGGGGGTGCTCGACATCATCAAGATGACACCGAAGAACACATGCAGCGGCATCTCGACGAACAGGTCGAACAAACGGCCCAGATTGCTCTGCCGAACGGGGAGGGGGCCGACGGCGAGCACAGGGATGATGAACAGCAGCCCGCTGGCGAAGAAGAAGATCTCCATCGACACGTGGCCGATGACTGTGACCGCGAGAACATCGAAGATCGACGACAGATACAGGCCGTAGTAACTGAAGAGGAACAGCGGGATCGTCAGACCTGGATGTAGTGCGATGCGCCCGGCGCGGCTCCGCAAACCTGTCAAGGCGGCGATGAGTACCCATCGGCCGACGCCGTAGTGGGAGGTGGCCCGCAGCAGTAGCCGTCCAGGGGAGCCGACCACCAGCAAGGGTGGAACAAGCATCGACAACGTCAGATGCTGGAACATGAACACGCTGAACAGGCTGTAGCCGTAGCGTTCGATCTGCAGTCCGGTCACCAGGACCAGCGCCGCGCAGCCGATGAGGAAGCTGAAACTGCGCCCGCGCGACCATTCGATACCGCGGCGTTGGATCCGAATCAGTCCCCAGCAGTACAGCCCGGCCATCACGATGCCGGCGATCGGCAGGATCGGGAGCGGTGGAAGATCCCAGCTCAGTAGCGCTGCCAGCGTCGGGGGAGCCTGTGGGGGATCGACGGCAGCGATGTTCATCGGCACCCTGTCATTGTTTGTTCTTGCCTCGGATCACCAGGGTCAGGGCGATAGCGGCGAGCGCGATAACCGTGATGCCCACGATGGAGAGCAGCATCATGGTGTTCTGTTTCGGTGGCCGGTCTTCGCTGGCGGAGGGATTGTTGGGATCGTAGGGCTGCGTAGCCGTGGTAACAGGAGTCGGCGAGGTCGAGGTCGCACCGCTCTGCGACTGCTGTGCAGCGGCGTCCTGAGGGGTGGCGGTCGCCGCAACGTCGACGGAGAAACCGTACGACCCGGTGATCGGGTGCCCGTCCGCGGAGGTGACACGGTAGCCGACGGTGTACTCCCCGTTGGGGAGTCCGTCCTGGAGCAGGACCGATACGTCGGGGCCCTCGACCGTGGCCGTTCCCTGTGCCCACTGAGTGTCGCCAGGACCCACGACGCTGATGGTCGCGAACGATTCGTTGATGTCCTGGTTGAACACCAGACCGACACCGATCGGCGCGAACTCGAGTGTGGCATCGGCGGGCGGGTCGGAGCTGACCAGCTCACTGTGCGCCGACGCCGGCGCTGCAGCGAACAATGCTGTCCCGCAGATCATCACAGCGATCAGCATCAGACGTTTCACGTGGGGTACTCCTCTGTATCGAGCCCGACCCAACAACTACGGGACATAGTAGTAGGGAGGGCGGTTTAGCGGTGGGTCACTTCTGCGGCGATGGTTATTTCACCGGGTCCGGCGGATCGGATCGTTCACGGCCGGCGATGGCTTCGGTGATCACTTCCGAGGGCGCGATCGAATCCGAGTGCGGGCCACCGACGTGCTGCTCGGCGCGGATGCGTTCGACCATGTGCGGATAGTGAAGCTCGAACGCCGGCCGCTCGGAGCGGATTCGGGGCATCTCGGTGAAGTTGTGCCGCGGTGGTGGGCAACTGGTCGCCCACTCGAGGGAGTTACCGAATCCCCAGGGGTCGTCGACGGTGACCACTTCGCCGTAGCGGTAGCTCTTGAAGACGTTCCAGATGAACGGCAGCGTCGAGGCTCCGAGAACGAACGATCCCACGGTCGAGACCTGGTTGAGGGTGGTGAACCCGTCGGACGGGAGATAGTCGGCGTAGCGGCGCGGCATTCCTTGCGCTCCGAGCCAGTGCTGGACGAGGAAGGTGGCGTGGAATCCGAGGAACGTCATCCAGAAGTGCCACTTGCCCAGTCGTTCGTCGAGCATGCGGCCGGTCATCTTCGGGAACCAGAAGTAGATGCCCGCATAGGTCGCGAACACGACCGTTCCGAACACGACGTAGTGGAAGTGCGCGACGACGAAATAGGTGTCGGTGACGTTGAAATCGATGGGCGGGCTCGCCAGGAGCACTCCGGACAACCCGCCGAAGACGAACGTGATCAGGAATCCGATGGAGAAGAGCATGGGGGATTCGAGGGTGACCTGGCCGCGCCACATGGTGCCGATCCAGTTGAAGATCTTCACCCCGGTCGGCACGGCGATGAGGAAGGTCATGAACGAGAAGAACGGCAGCAGCACGGCGCCGGTGGCATACATGTGGTGCGCCCACACCGCGATGGACAGAGCTGCGATGCCGACGGTGGCGTAGATCAGACCCTTGTACCCGAAGATGGGTTTGCGGGAGAAGACCGGGAAGATCTCCGAGACGATTCCGAAGAACGGTAGCGCGATGATGTAGACCTCGGGGTGACCGAAGAACCAGAACAGGTGCTGCCAGAGCAACGCCCCGCCGTTGGCGGGATCGAAGATGTGGGTGCCGAGTTTCCGGTCGGCGAGCAGGCCCATCAGCGCCGCGGTCAGCAGTGGGAACGCCAGCAGGATCAGGATCGAGGTCACCAGGATGTTCCAGGTGAAGATCGGCATGCGGAACATCGTCATTCCCGGTGCGCGCAGGCACACCACGGTGGTGACCATGTTGACCCCGCCCAGGATGGTGCCCAGGCCTGCGACGAGCAAGCCCACGATCCACAGGTCGGATCCGATACCGGGGGAGTAGACGGCGCTGCTCAACGGGGTGTACGCGGTCCAGCCGAAGTCGGCGGCACCGCCGGGGCTGATGAACCCGGCGGTGGTGACCAGTGCGCCGAACAGATAGAGCCAGTAGGAGAAGGCATTGAGCCGGGGGAAGGCGACATCGGGTGCGCCGATCTGCAGCGGCAAGATGTAGTTGCCGAAGCCGAAGACGATCGGGGTGGCGTAGAGCAGCAGCATGATCGTGCCGTGCATGGTGAAGAGCTGGTTGTACTGCTCGTTGGAGAGGAACTGCATTCCCGGAACGGCGAGTTCGGAGCGCATGATCAAGGCCATGAGGCCGCCGACGAGGAAGAATCCGAACGAGGTCACCAGATACATCAATCCGATGACCTTCGGATCGGTGGTGGTGACCATCGTGTGCAGGAACGACCCCTTGCGGGCCCCGCGGGGTGGATAGGGGCGAACCGCCGGCGCAGCCGGAGGAGATGTCAGCGCCGTCATGGAACCACCTTCGAATCGCACGCGAATTACAGGACGCGTCCGACAGCCTAACTCAAATACTATGCACCATAGTATTTAGGGGTGGTTCAAGTCAGCAGGACCGCGCACGCTGCGGCGGAGACCGCACTGAGGGTGAGGATTGCCATGGCGGCCGGCACCACGAGCGGCAGCACGGCGGCGGCAGCGTAAGCGCCTGCTCCGGTTCGGCTCGGTGTTTGCGCGCTCGTATCGAGGTGATGCAACCGCGCGGCGGTCGAGTCCCCGATCAGGCCCAACGCCCACAGTGGCCGCGCTGAATGCGCCTGCGAGACCGTCGACAAGGCCGAACGCACAGTGTCGGCGCTGGTGACCGCGGCCGCGGACCGGTCCGCGGCGACCTCGACCAGAACCCGCACCGCTGCAGGTGCTGCGGCGAACAGGGGAACGCGAGGAAGTGCTTTGGCCAGGATCTCGCAGATGTTGACGATGCGGTGGTGGCGCCCGCGCAGGTGGGCACGTTCGTGTGCGATCACAGCTCGCTGCTGATCGGGATCGAGATGGGCGAGCAGGCCTTCGGTGGCCACGACGTAGCCCGGGCGACCGTCGATGCTGTAGGCCAGCGGGAGCGGGTGGTCGAGCCACATGATCGGTTCGGGTCCGGGGTCCGTGCGCGCGACGACGGCGATGACATCGCGGTGATAGTCGCGGACTTTGGACCGGGCTCGAAGCTGACGGCGAGTCGAGCGCAGGACGCGCGCCGACGCCGACGCCGCGAGGACGACCGATGCCCCGGCTACAGCTTCCCCGATCCACGGCTGGGCCGCGTGTTGCAGCGATCCCAGACAGCGGACGGCAAGTTCGACCATGCCCTCAGCGGGCGCATGGCCGGGCCAGAGCAACACGGCTACCGCGGATCCCACGAGAAACAGCACCCCGGCGATGCTGCCGATCCATGCGGTCAAGGCGAGAGTAGGGCTCACGGTGCGGGTGAGAGAGGTCAACGGCTGCGGCAGGGCGACGGCCGCGATGATCGCCGCGAGGAGCAACACCAGCGCGACGATCACCGGTTCACGTCCGGCAGGTTCCCCCGCAGAGCGTCGAGCTCGTCGTCGGTGACGGTTTTCGCGAAATGCATCAGCACCGCGGCCGAATCGGTACTGGTGTCGAGGATTTCGCGCAGCGCCTGCGAGGTGGCCTCCGCGCGCGACTGCACCGGGGAGTACAGGTACGCGCGTGACTGCTTGGTCCGCTCGACCCACCCCTTCTCGTGGAGATGGGTCACGACGGTCAGGATCGTGGTGTAGGCGGGGTTTCTGTCGGCCATGAGTTCACGCAGGTCGTGGACCGACTGTGGTCGGTCACATTCCCAGAGCACGTTCATCACCTCCGCTTCGAGATCACCGAGCCTTTTCATCGCCAGATCTTCTTTCCTTGTCGTGTCAGGTGATATCGACTCCGCGTGCCGACAGCCACGCCGTCGGGTCGGACTTGGCACCGTCGGGTTGCCACACTTCGTAATGCAGGTGGGGTCCGGTGGATTGGCCTCGGTTGCCTACCGTAGCAATGAGCTCGCCGGCTTTCACGCGTTGACCGGCGGTGACGAGCGCCTGGTCTATGTGCCCGTACACCCCGATCGTGCCGTCGTCCTGACGAATACGCACCCACAGGCCGAACCCTTGCGCCGGCCCTGATTCGATGACCTCACCGTCGGTCACCGATACGATCGGCGTCCCGATCGTATTGGCGATGTCGAGTCCGTAATGCGTTGTCCCCCAACGTGGCCCAGAACCGGAGGTCAATGTGCCCGACACCGGCACCACCGAGAGCGGGCGGCGCGCCTCGGCGTCGCGTGCTGCGCGCTCCGCCGCCCGAACTCCCCCCTCGGCGAGTTGCTCGGTCATGCGCTGCGCGAGTCGGCCGACGTCGAGATCGGGCAACTGCAACACCTGCGGGGGTGAGGCAACGACCGGGCTCGGCGGCAGGACGCCGGCGGGAGGTCGATCGATACTCGCAGCGCTCAGTGCCACACTGTCCTGCGACCCGGTGTTCGGAGACGTCGCTGCCGCGGAAAGGAAGGCACCGACCGCGACCGACGCAGCGATGGCGCGGCCACCCGGCTTCGGCACCCGGCGGCGATGAAGTCCGCGGCGAGCACTTCGCGACACGGGCTGGACTACATCGCGGTCACCCTCGTTGTGCGTCGTCTCGTCCGGACCGGCCACGTGCGCCGCCCACATCGACGCGGTAGCGCCCGCGCCCGCGGTGTCCCAGGCGTCGCTGACCGCGTGAGCGGTTCCATCCGGTGCGGGCGTCTGCGCCGCGGGCGTGTGCTCGTCCTCCGACAGAGTGTCGGAGTACCCGGCATCGGCGGGCGACTCGGTCACGAAACGTGAGGGTGCGAAGTCGGCCCGTCGATGACGGGGGCGATCGGTGAGCGCCGTCGGCCTGTGGCCGACGGGCATCGAGATCACGCCGGCGCGCGCCGGCGCTGCGCAGTCGTCGTCGATCGGATCGGGTGTGCGGTGTCGGGCCAAGATCACAATCCTTGGTGGCTACGAGGCCGAGGCCTCGCTCGAGATAACGAAATGGTGACGGTCAGGCCACAGGTTACTACTATCGACCATAGTTTTTCCATCCCACTCGACCCGGATTCGCCCATACCGCTGGTCACGGTCCTCGGAGGACATCCCCCGCACTGCGGCGACTCTGACCGTGAACGGATTCTGCGGGTATCAGGGGTGATCCCGCCGAGAGGACAGGCCACCGAGCATGGTGTTGTACGCCTCGAGTTCGGTATCACCTTGATCGTCGATTCGGCGATCTCGTTGCCGTGCAGCGCTCTCGTCGGCCGCCGACCACCGGACCGCGGCGAGAACCGCGGCAGCGAGCAACGGCAACTCGCCGATGCCCCACGCCAGAGTGCCGCCGCGCCGCTGGTCTGCCAGCAGGTCGGCGTTCCAATCCAGACGCAGTCCGCTGTAGAAGCTCGCTCCGAGCGCGGTCTCGAGATCGATCGTCACGACGAGGAAGAATGCGAACCCGGCCAACGCGGTGATACTCGCGAGCAACTTCGTCAGTCCCGCGATCGGTCTCGGTACCGGGTCTTCGCCGACCGTGCCCCAGAACATCACCATCCCGACGGTCAGGAACCAGCCCTTCATCACCATGTGTGCCACATGCGAGTCGGCGACGGTGTCGAACACTCCGCCGGGGTAGAGCAGGTAGAAGCTGCTCAGGAACACCGTGGTGCTGACCCACGGGTGGATCGCGATCCGGGCTGCTCGGCTGTGCCATGCAGCCCGGAGCCATTCGCGCGAGCCCGGTGCGTCGGCTGCCGGCGCGGTCGGCAGGACCGAGGCGAACAAGGTGGCCGGTCGGCCGAGGACCAACAGCAACGGCACGGCGATGGCGACCGCGGTCAGTCCCGCCATGTGCACGCTGAACATCGCCGGGCTGTAGAGCCCGACCCCGGACGAGGTCGCCACGAGCAGCACCGCAGTGCCCATCAACCAGCTCGCTGTCCACCGCCTCTGCCATGGCAGGCCTACCCGCCGGCGGCGCCGCACGGCCACCAGGTACAGGACGGCCGCGATCACCGCAGCGGAGCCGAACACCAGGTCGAAACGCCACTCGAACGCCAACCGCGCAGCGGTGGGCGGGCCGTCCAACACGTAGCCCAAGGCTTCTTCGTGCGCCTGAGGTAGCGAGGCGTCCTGCGGCGGGGGCGGGGGAGTGCGACCGAGTGCAACCGCCAGGCCCACTGTGGTGACGAGAACGAGGGTCTCGATCATCGACAACGTGATCAGGGATCTGCGGTTCTCGGGATCGTGGGCCAGAGCGCCGACCGTTCGTCGTCGCTGTATCCACCCGAGGGTCCCCACGATCGCCAGGGCTGCGATCTTCGCCAGTATCAGAGCGCCGTACGTCGAATCCCACAGCGACGTCACGGGTACTCGCACGGCAGCGTTGACCACTCCGGAGACCGCCATGATCACGAACGCAACCAGAGCGAGCGTCGAGTAGCGGCGGGTCGCGACGGCAAGGTGTCCACCCCCGCGCAGCGCATGAGCGAGAAGTGCGAGGAGTCCGCCAACCCACAGAGCGGCGGCGAGGATGTGCAGGATCAACGAGTTCGTCGCGATGTCGTGATTGCCGCCGGTCGAGGAGTGGCCGGTGACCGCGCGCGGGATCAACGCGAGCATCGACAGGGCGAACAAGGCGGGGGTCCACCGATGCCGCAACACTGCCGCGCATGCTGCGGCGGTGATCGCCGCGACCGCAGAGGTGATGGCCCATGCAGTGGAGGCCTCGACATCGCCGATCGCACCGAGGAACTGCACCGGTTGCGCCGCAACGGATCCGACAGGTTGACCCGACGCGTCCGAGAGTGTCAGCGGCACCAACGCCGCCGCGCACACCGCCCACACAGCGGAGGCCTTCGCCGCGGTGCGGACGGCGATGTACCCGTCGATGGCGAGCACACCCGACATTTGGGGAGGAACGAGGAACGCTGCGAGAAGCAACGACCCCACCGCCACGACCGCGGCTACCTCTCCGAGCGCGGTCAGCGCCGGAATACCGTAGGTCGTGATCGGTCCCGGATCGGGAAGCCCGAGCAGAATCAGCGCCTGCGACGTCGACAACGCCGCGAGCGCAGCGGCCACCACTGCCGCGATCGCGGCCCACAGCAGCATCACCTGCGAACCGGAGCGTCGATTCACCGGACCGCGGGTCGAGAGTGCGGCTTCGGTGGCCATGTCGTCGGTGGCCATGACGCGGCACCCCTTACGTGGATGATGTGTGGCGGGAAAACTGTCGGCCGGCAATATCGGCACGGCTGCGCGACCAAGTCGCGCAACCGAGATCGAACTACTACGAATCATAGTTCTGCGCCGACGCAGTGCGGCCGCGCGGGCAGCAGCTTCCAGCGAACACGACACTTGCATATATGCGCATATCGCAATATGTTGTGTTCCTGCTATCGAACCACGCCGAGAAGGGGTACCCACGATGGGACACGGACATGGCCACGGGATAGAGCCGGGATCGCCGGCGAGCGCATCCGGTAAGCACCTCGGGCGACTGTGGATCGCTGTCGGTCTCGGGGCGGTTACGTTGGTGACGCAGGTGGTAGTGGGTCTGTCCACCTCGTCGCTGGCGTTGTTGTCCGATTCCGCACACGTGTTCACCGACGTGTTCGGGGTCTTGATGGCGATCGTGGCGATCACACTCGCACAGCGGCAGTCTCGCAAGACCGGCCGCACGTTCGGACTGTATCGAGCCGAAGTGTTCGCGGCTCTGTTCAATGCAGTGCTGCTCTTCGGTGTCGCTGGGTGGATTCTCTACGAAGCCGCGCAACGCATCACGAACCCACCGGAGGTGCCCGGGATTCCGGTCATGTTGGTGGCACTGCTCGGTCTGGCCATGAACCTCATCGCGTTCCTCCTTCTGCGTAGTGGTGCGAAAGAGAGCCTCAATGTTCGGGGTGCGTATCTGGAGGTGATGGCGGACATGCTCGGCTCGATCGGAGTGCTCGTCAGCGGACTGGTCACCGTCGTGTTCGGGTGGCGGTACGCCGACCCGGTCATCGCGGTCGCCATCGGGTTGTTCGTTTTGCCGCGTGCATTCACTCTGGGGCGTCATGCCGTACGAATTCTGCTGCAACACGCTCCGTCGGGCATCGATGTCGCCGCCGTGGAAAAGGCCCTGACCGGTGTCGACGATGTCGAAGAGGTACACGATCTGCACATCTGGACACTGACGTCGGGGATGGAGGTCGCTTCGGCGCATCTGACGGTCGCCCCGGAGGCCGAGACACCCCGGGTGCTCGCTGCAGCGCAGCAGGTTCTCCGCGACGAGTTCGGTCTCGAACACGCCACTGTGCAGGTCGAACCCCAGGAAGGCGAAGGCCGTTGCCGAGAGGTCAATTGGTAGGCAGGTCTCGACCCGGTGCGAGATCGGCACGCCGTGCTGTCGTCGACACGGCAGCGATGTACCGGAACCGGCACCAGTCGGGTGGGGGCACAGAGTGGGTCCTCGATTGCCGCACATCGGCCCGGTCGACACCGTTCACCCCGAACCCGTCCACCTCGCATGTTCGGCCGCCCGGTGATGGATCAGTCGACTGTGAGGGTATCTACGGTTCTGGTCACGGCGCGGTTCGGCAGTGGCTCGGTAGCGGGGCTGCGCACGACCACCCCGTCGGTGATCGAGAAGGCACTGTTGTGGCAGGGGCACTCGATCGTGCCGTTGCGGACTCGGTTCACTGTGCACCCTTGGTGAGAACAGATAGCCGAGAAGGCCCGGAAGGTACCGGGTTCCGGTTGGGTGACGACGACCTGCCGGTCGGCGAGCACGATTCCACCGCCGACAGGAACATCGTTCACCGACAAGGTGATGGGACCGTCGGAAGCGGTGTCCTCACCGGACGGGGCTTCGCCGACGCTGCATCCGGCGGCAGCCAGGCACGCTGTAGCGCAGCTCGTAGCGAGAAAAATACGGCGCGGTAGCGCCGGGATGTTGTCGCTCATGCAGCAGGTTCCCCTCGGTGCGCCTCGGTGCGCCTCGGTGAGCGAGAGGCGACGATCGCTTGTCGGTGGTTGTGGTCGAATATGTTTCGAGCCGTTCCGGTGTCGATCACTCTCACTGTTCGAGCGAATCAGCAAGATTGTCCTGTCGCGAATGTGTCTGCACTGCTGGGCATTCGATTCGAGCACCGAGGTATCTCATGCAAGTTCACGATTCGGCGCTGTCGGGCACTGCGGGCCGAGGGGTAATCTTTGTGGCCTCTCGCGTGAACAGTGCCGCCCCGATCATCAGCACCACCCCGCAGGTGATGTAGATGTCGGCGAGGTTGAATGTCGGCCACCAACCGGTGTGAAAGTAATCGGTGACCGCGCCGTCGAGGAGCCGGTCGAGGACATTCGAGAGTGCACCGGCGAGGACCAACGACAGCGCTGCCGTGGTGACCGGACCCGCGTGAGGCGCGGTACGCCACCCGTAGATCGCCAACCCGGTGGTGATCGACGCCGTCACGGCGACGACGACCCACACGGGCAGAGAATCACCCAGGCTGAACGCCATTCCGCGATTGAAGGCCAGTCGCAGCTCGAGTATCCGCAGCGGAATCGTCGAGCCGGGCAACGCCGCCTGCGCCCAGTAGTCGACCAGTAGAGCGGCAGCGACCAGAGCCAGGACAAGGGCGGTTGCGGCGGCGCGGAGCCGAGCGGCTGCGATGGGGGAGCGGGTCACTGGTCCTCGTTCTCGGGTGTACACCGTGCGTACGTCCGGGTGCACCGCAGACGGTGCAGGTGACCCCGGATTTGCCAACACTTGAAATACTATGCACCATAGTAGTTGATGAATACCGTCGATTTCTCCGCCACCCGATGCGTCGTGTCGCCGTGAGGGCGGCGGCACCCTCGTCATGAGGGCGATGCCCGATGCCGAACCCGGGCCCGGACCGTCCTGCGTCGACCGAGGTCGAGTGTGGCGGCTGTATCGGACAAGTCGAGGTGAAGGGCCCCGAACCTGGGCACGTCTGACCGCAGCGGCAACTTCGGGGCTGGCGATGTACGCCACGTTCCCGCCCCTAGATCTGTGGTTTCTCGCTCCGGTAGCAATTGCAATGCTGCTGTTGGCTGTGCGCGGGCGAGGGGCGCGTGCGGGGGCCGGCTACGGCTTCGTTGCCGGCTCGGCGTTCTTCGTGCCTCTGCTGCCGTGGGTGGGGGAGTACGTCGGATCGGTGCCGTGGCTGGCGCTGGCCGTCGTTCAAGCCCTCTTCGTGGCGATGTTCGGCGCAGTAGCGGATCGGATGTCGCGACTGCCGTGGGGGCCGGTCTGGGTGGCGAGCGCCTGGGTGGCGATGGAAGCGGCACGATCTAGGATCCCGTTCGGCGGATTCCCCTGGGGCCGCATCGCATTCGGTCAATCCGACGGGCCGCTGCTGCCTCTGGCTGCGTTGATCGGCGCACCGGGGTTGTCGTTCGTCGTGGTGCTGATCGGGTCCGCTCTGGCCGGCGCTGTTGCCTCCGATCGCATCACCCGCAGAACTGCAGCAGCGTCGTGCATCGGTGCGGCCACTGCTGTAGGGGCGCTCACGATGGTGGCCCCACTGTTCGCTCCGCCGCAGCAGGACACGGTCACCGTCGCCTTGGTGCAAGGCAACGTCCCGCGGCTCGGTCTCGACTTCAACGCCCAACGACGAGCGGTGCTCGACAACCACGTTCAGCGCACCATCGAGCTCGCCGACGACATCGACTCCGGCCGCGTACGCGCACCCGATCTGGTCATCTGGCCGGAGAACTCCTCCGACATCGATCCCCTGCGCAACCCCGATGCCGCCGCACGTATCGCCGCCGCGGCCCGCGCCGTCGGTGTGCCCATTCTCGTCGGCACGGTTCTCCGCCGAGACGACGGCACCACGAGCAACACCTCGATCGTGTGGGATCCGGTCACCGGGCCCGGGCAGAGGCACGACAAGCGGCAACTGGTGCCGTTCGGGGAGTACCTGCCGATGCGCACGATCGTCACCGCACTCTCTCCCTATGCCGCCCAGGCAGGAAACTTCACCCCGGGCCAGGGCAACGGCGTCCTCGACCTCGCCGGAGTGCCCGTGGCGGTGGCCACCTGCTACGAGGTCGCCTTCGACTCGTTGCTCACCGACTCCGTGCGCGCCGGTGCCCAGCTGATCGCAGTGCCCACCAACAACGCCACTTTCGGTCGGACGAACATGACCTATCAACAACTCGCCATGTCGCGGGTACGAGCGGTCGAACACGGGCGCAGCGTCGTCGTGTCGGCCACCAGCGGCGTCAGCGCCGTCATCGATGCACGCGGGGAGGTCGTCGGGCGCACGGAGCTGTTCACCCCCGCAGCTGTCGTCACCGAGGTGTCACTGAGCACCACCCTCACCCCGGCGACGATCACCGGCAGCGTTCCGGAATGGATTGCCGCCACCGGCGCTGGTGCAGCACTGGCGTTCTCGCTGCTGCGCCGACCACGCTCCATCACACCGAACCCCGCAAACTACTATGTCGCGTAGTATTTAGATGGTGGTCGGTGAAGGGCGTGCGGAGATGACGATCGACGAACACCCCCGTGCGCACTCGCCGGGACTGGTGCGCAGAACAGTGGCGATGCTGCGCAACCGGTGGCGACAACTGACGTCGATGCGGACAGCGTTGGTGCTGCTGTTCCTCCTCGCCGCCGCAGCTGTCCCCGGCGCTTTGCTGCCGCAGCGCAATCTCAATACCCAGGCCGTCGATTCTTTCATTGCCGCGCGTCCGGTTCTCGGGCCGGTGATGGACACGCTGGAATTGTTCGACGTGTTCGCGAGTTCCTGGTTCACCGCGATCTACGTCCTGTTGTTCGTCTCGCTGATCGGCTGTCTGACTCCCCGGTTGATCGAGCACGGCAAAGCTCTTCGCGCACAACCTGTTCGAGTACCGCGAAACCTCACTCGACTACCGTTGCATCATTCGGGCACCCTCGCCGGTGACCCCGAGAAGGTGATCGCCGACATCGCGCGGCACTTGAAAGGGTGGCGTACCGCCGTTCGACCCGAGCCCGATGGGGCACTGACTCTCTCGGCGGAGAAGGGCTACACCCGCGAGGCCGGGAACCTGCTGTTTCACTTCTCGCTGATCGGTCTGCTCGCCGCTATCGCGATCGGCAAACTGTTCGGCTACGAAGGCTCGGTCATCGTCATCGCCGACAACGGGCCCGGTTTCTGCAACACCTCGCCCGCGATCTACGACTCCTTTCGCGCCGGTAACAGCACCGACGGCACCGGACTCGAGCCGTTCTGTATCCGGGTCAGAGATTTCACCGCCGACTACCTCGAGAACGGTCAGGCCGAGATGTTCACCTCGAACATCTCCTACCAGAGCGCCGACGACATCGCCGCCGACACCTGGCGCGAGTATCAACTCAAAGTCAACGAACCCCTCCGGCTCGGCGACGAACGCATCTACCTCACCGGACACGGCTACGCCCCCGAGTTCACCGTCACCTTCCCCGACGGCCAGACCCGCACCGAAGCCCTGCAGTTCCGCCCCGACGACGCCACCACGTTCCTCAGCAGCGGCGCGCTGCGATTCGACCCACCCGGGGGGACCTACGCCACCGCCGCCGAACGCCGCCGAGGGCAGATCGCCATCGAAGGACTCTTCGCGCCCACCGCGCAATTCAACGGAAATCTGCTCTCCTCCCGCTTCCCGGAATTGGTCGATCCCGCTGTGGCAGTGGACATCTACAAGGGCGACACCGGTCTCGACACCGGCATCCCGCAGTCGATCTTCTCCCTGGACCAGGAGATGATCAACCAGGGCCGGCTGGTGAAACAAGACCGGGTCAACCTGCGGCCCGGAGAATCGACAACCCTCTCCGACGGCACTCTCGTCCGGTTCGACGGTGCCAAGGAATTCGCGAATCTCCAGGTCGGATACGACCCCGCGCAGCGGTGGGTCCTCGTGTTCGCGGTCACGATGATGACCGGACTGCTGGTGTCCCTGGTCATCACACGCCGCCGCGTCTGGTTCCGGGCCCACCTTGGCGAACACGGTCTCTCGCGAGTGGACATGGGCGGCCTGGCTCGCACCGATCACGCCGGCTGGGGACCCGAATTCCAGACCCTCCGGTCACAGATCTGGCCGCAGGCAACTTCGAGCGACTCCGAGACCCACGACAGAGAAACGGTGTAACACCATGCCGATCGACGACACCCTCGCCCGTTGGAGCGACATCAGCTTCGAGACCGCCTTCGTGGTCTATCTCCTCGCAGCAATCGCATTCCTCGGTCAGCTCGCGACGACCCGTAGCGCGGAGCTGCACAATATGGAGCGACTGCGCACGCGGGTGATCGCAGCGACATCGTCGACGCCCGGTCGCATTCCCGACGCACCCCGGCGGGTTCCGTCCGAACGCATGGGCCGTACCGGACTCGGGCTGGTGATGGTGGCGCTGACGTTGCATGTCGGGTCGATCGTTCTTCGCGGGATCGCCGCCGGCCGCCCGCCGTGGGGCAACATGTACGAATTCGTCTCGGTCACCTGCGCGGCCGGTGTACTGGCTGCACTGGTGGTGCTGCGCTCCAAGCAACTGCGCACCCTGTGGTTGTTCGTCCTGGTGCCGACGTTGATTCTCCTGTTCGTCGCCGGCACCGTGCTGTACGCCAACGCAGCACCGGTGGTACCGGCACTGCAGTCGTACTGGCTGCCGGTGCACGTCTCGATCGTCTCGCTCGGCAGCGGGGTGTTCTTGATCTCCGGGGTTGCGAGCGCGCTGTTCCTGATCCGCATGAAGCATCCCGAGGCCTCGGGTAGTCGAGCCAGCCGGATCGTCGCCCGTCTGCCCTCCGCTCAGACTCTGGACATCGTGGCGTACAAGACCACGATCTTCGCATTTCCGCTCTTCGGCGTCGGCGTCATCCTCGGTGCCATTTGGGCCGAAGCCGCATGGGGCCGATTCTGGGGCTGGGACCCGAAAGAAACGGTCTCCTTCATCACCTGGATCGTGTACGCCTCCTACCTGCACGCCCGCGCCACCAGCGGATGGCGCAACACCCGCGCAGCATGGATCAACATCGCCGGATTCGTGGCGATGCTGTTCAACCTGTTCATCATCAACATGGTCGTCTCCGGGCTGCACTCCTACGCAGGCCTGAACTGATGACTCCCGCTACGTGCCCCCCAGCGCGTCCGCAAGGTCCTGCGGAATGGGCATCGGCGACATCAGTCCCGCCTCGACCCGGCCGGTGTTACCGGCCGGGTATCGCCCCGACCACGATCCTGGAGCAGCGACCACGATCCGAATCAACTGGCCCCAGGATTCGCGCCGATCGTGTTCTGTCACCGCAGCTTTCAACATCGCGGCGTGGTTGCGAGTATGCAACCACGGATAGGGCTGCGAGAGGATGTGTGCTCGTTCGAGGTGGTACCAGCGCACCTCTGTTGTCGATGCCCCTGCTGCTGCGGTCATTTCGATCTTGTAGAGCCTGCGTGCAGTTCGATCACCGCTCACAGGTCTTTACCTTTTTCCGCGGAAGAGTTCGCCGTACGCGGGGGTCGATGTGCAGCAGGTACATCCATCCGAGCACCCGGAGCTGCCATCGTCTGCTCCGATCGCCGATGGTGACGTTGCGGTGGTGGAGGCCAGTAGGTTCCCAGATGCAGGTGCGGTGTTCCTCGGCGTCGGAGCCGGAGCGCAGCAGGCATCCGCGAAGGCCGCTGCGGGTGCGATCGTGACGTTGAGGGCACCGGACGCCGCGGGCGGGGGCACGAAACCGTCCAAGGGCGTGGTGCGGGCGGCGCGAATCGCATTGGCAATGACCAGGACTTCGGCGAGTTCGTGGACGAGCACCACGGTGGCCAAGCCCAGGACACCGGTAGCAGCCAGTGGGACGAGCACGCCGATGATGGCAATCGACAAGGCGATGTTCTCGATCATGATGCGCCGGGCGCGTCGAGCGTGGGCCAGCACCTGCGGTAGATGCCGGAGGTCTTCCCCCATGAGGGCAACATCGGCGGTCTCGATGGCAACGTCGGTTCCCATCGCGCCCATGGCGATACCGACATCGGCGGTCGCCAAGGCGGGAGCGTCGTTGATGCCGTCGCCGACCATGGCAATCTTGCGTCCGGCCGCGATGTCGGTCAGCAGGGCCGCTTTGTCCTCGGGCAGTAGTTCGGCGTGGACGGCGGTGATGCCCGCCTGGGTCGCCAGAGCCTGCGCAGTGAGCGCGTTGTCGCCGGTGAGCATCGCAGTGTCGATACCGAGCGCGGTGAGTTGGCGGACAGCCTCGGCGGCCTCGGGCCGCAGTTCGTCGCGGACGGCGATCGCAGCGATCAGAACTCCGGCGCGTTCGACGAGAACGACTGTGGCACCGCTGCTCTGCAGACGAGCGACGTCGGCGCGGAACACCTCGGAGCTGGGGTGTGTGTCGAACCAGCTCGGTTTCCCGAGCCTGATCGCGGCACCGTCGAGGGTGCCGGTCAGGCCGTGCCCGGCGATGGCAGTGACATCATCAGCGGCCGCGACGGTCGACACGGAGGCCAGTACGGCGCGGGCGAGTGGATGCTCGCTGCGCGCTTCGAGCGCAGCAGCAACAGCCAGCGCGGCGTCGCGGCCGATTCCCGCAGCGGTGACGACGTCGACGACCTCCGGTCGTCCCGCAGTGAGGGTGCCGGTCTTGTCCAAGGCGACGACGCGAATGCGGCCCAGCTCTTCCACTGCTGCACCGCCTTTGATCAATGCCCCGTTGCGGCTCGCAGCCCCGATCGCCGCCACCACCGACAGCGGCACCGAGATGGCCAACGCGCACGGTGATGCCGCGACCAGGACCACCAGTGCGCGTTCGAGCCACAACATGGGGTCACCGAGCACCGCACCGACGCCGGCGACGAGTACGGCGAGAACCATGATCGAGGGCACGAGCGGACGTGCGATACGGTCCGCGAGCCGTTGGCCGGCCCCTTTTCGGTCCTGGGCCTGTTCGACGATGCGGACGATGCGAGCAAGCGAACTCTCCGATGCCGGCGCGGTGACGGTGACCTCGATGGCCCCGCCGCCGTTGATGGCACCGGCATGCACCTCGTCACCGACACCGGCTTCGATGGGCACGGACTCGCCGGTGATCGCAGACACGTCCAGATTCGTCGAACCGCGAGCGATGGTGCCGTCCGTGGCAGCTCGCTCACCCGGCCGCAGCACCATGATGTCCCCGATCACGACATCGTCGGGGGACAGGGCCTGCTCGGTTCCACCGCGCAGGACAGATACCGTCGGCGGCACCAACGACAGGAGTGCGCGCAGTCCGCGGCGGGTCTTGGTGACCGCGTATTCCTCGAGTCCCTCGGCGACGGAGAACAAGATACCGAGCATCGCGGCCTCGGGGATCTGGCCCAATGCGATGGCACCGAGGAGCGCGATCGTCATCAGCGTGCCGACACCGATGCGT
Organism: Rhodococcus sp. 05-2255-1e; assembly: GCF_002259025.1. Lineage (NCBI taxonomy): Bacteria > Bacillati > Actinomycetota > Actinomycetes > Mycobacteriales > Nocardiaceae > Rhodococcus > Rhodococcus sp. 05-2255-1e. The sequence goes on from NZ_NOZE01000021.1 coordinate 23,384, forward strand.
CCGTGTCGCAGATTTCTCACCGTCGCGGGAACGAAGGTGACGGCGGCGATCGCGGCAGCGATCAGAGCGCCGACGGTCGCAACCGCATCGGCACCCGTTCGACCGAGCAACCACGATGCGACCAGGATGATCGTGGCGGCCGAGGCGAGTTGCAGCTCGCGGACCTGCCACAACCTCGGGAGTGCATCGGTTGGAGCTGGACCTCCCGTGTCCGCACCGTCAGCAGTGGATTCGGTGGTCGGCGCTGCCGGGGTAGGTCCGCAGCACGCGTCAGCCATGATCGACCCCGGTGAGATCAGCGGTGGCCGAGGCGGTGGGCAGTGCCTCGGTCAGTGTCGTGAGCAGTCGGGTGCCGCGGTCGGTGAGCGAATACATGACCAACTTTCCGTCTCTGTTCGATGTGACGGCGTCCGCGGCTTTGAGTTTGCGGAGATGGTGGGAGACCAGCTTCTGGCTCTGTCCCACGATCCACGCGATGTCGCAGCCACACATCTGCCCGCCGGCGTTCAACGCGAGCGCGATGGTCAGTCGGGTGGGGTCGCCGAATGCTCGGGCAGCGTCGGCTACCGGTTCGATATCGCCGACCGCGGGCAGAGTAGCGCGCACTCTCTCGGCGTAAGGGAGGTCCATACACAACAGATCGCACGAGTCCAGAGGTTCCAAGGCCATGGGCACAATCTAACAATCATGCGATCGTTAGGGAAGGACCATTAGTCAACGTTCGTACGATTGTTAGTGTCATAGCGGTCGAAACGCCCATATCGGGCCCATTGATCAATCCGAACGAATCGAGAAGGTGGTTGTATGAGCAGAGCGTTGAAGATTTCCTTGTCCCTGGTGATCGTGTTCGCCGCCGCGTTGGCTGTATTTCTGGTGGTGGATCGATCGGGGTCTCCGGATGCTGCCGCCGCCGAGCAGGCCGCGACCGACCCTGCCTCGATTGCGGTGCGCGAGAACAGTCATCGGTTGAACTCGGTGCCCGACGGCCGGGTCACGTTCGTGGAGTTCCTCGACTTCGAGTGCGAGGCCTGCCGATCGGCCTACCCGGCGATCGAGCAATTGCGTGAAGAGTACGGCGACCGGGTGAGCTTCGTGGCCCGCTACTTTCCGATCGCCTCGCACTTCAATGCCGAACGAGCCGCACGCGCAGTCGAGGCCGCGGCCCAGCAGGGCGGATTCGAGGCGATGTATCAGCGCATGTACGAAACGCAGGCGCAGTGGGGCGAACAGCAGGTTCCGCAGGACGAGTTGTTCCGCAGCTTCGCCGTCGAGCAAGGGCTCGACATGAGCGCCTTCGATGCCGCCTACACCGACCCTGCGACGCTCGCGCGCATCGAGGCCGACGTCGCGGACGGGATCGCGCTCGGCGTGCAGGGCACCCCGACGTTCTTCCTCAACGGCACCAAGATCGAACCCACCACCTACGGAGACCTCGCCGATGCCCTCGACGCTGCACTCGGCTGACCTCCCAGCGAACGAGACCCGACAAGGTGGATCGTTCGGCCGGAGCCTGCCCTGGCTGCTGTTGGTGGGCGGCCTGATCGGCCTGACTGCCGCGTTCGTGCTCACGGTAGAAAAGTTCGCTCTGGCGCTCGATCCCGCCTACGCCCCGACCTGCAGCATCAACCCGGTGCTCAACTGCGGATCGGTGATGGACACCCCGCAGGCGTCTGCGTTCGGATTTCCCAATTCCCTTCTCGGGATCGCAGGCTTCGCCGTCGTGGCGGCAGTGGGTGCCGCCCTTCTCGCCGGTGCGGTGTTCGCACAGTGGTTCTGGGGCGCAGTGCAGGTCGGTGTCACTGCTGCCGCAGTCTTCGTGCACTGGCTGATCGCGCAGAGCCTGTACGAGATCGGCGCCCTGTGCCCCTACTGCATGGCGGTGTGGGCGGTCACCGTACCGATCTTCTGGTACGTCACGCTGCGCAACCTCGACCGCGCCAGGTCGAAATCCGCTCTTGGGCAATGGTTTCGGCTATGGCTTGACTCGCTGATTCGCAATCACTCGATTCCGCTGACCGTGTGGTTTCTCGTCCTCATCGCCCTGATCGCGCAGCGTTTCTGGTCGTACTGGTCCACGCTCCTATGATCCGCGACGTACCGTTCGCCCCTCTGCCGCCCTCTCGAGAAAGAAGGTCACGGCGATGACGCGCGGCTGGTCGATCGTCATGCTCGTCGTTGTCGTTGCATCGATCGTCGCACTGTGGCCCCGCTCCGGTGGCGTCGAGGGCGGCCCGTCCGACGTCATCGCCAACAATGTCGCTCCGGTCGGACCCGAACCCACATTGTCCCGCCCGCCGGATGACGCGGCACGAGCAACAGCGCTACCGATGTGTCCGCCGCCGGTACCACGCGAAGGCGGTCCGCTGGCGGGAGTGATAGCGCGCTGCATCGGCAGCGACAGCTATGTCGATCTCGCCGACGTTCTCGGCAGCGAGGCGACGCTGATCAACCTGTGGGCATCCTGGTGCGGCCCGTGCCGCACCGAGATGCCCGTACTCGATGCCTACGCCGCAGAACCCGACGCGATCCCAGTCATCGGAATCGACGTCGAGGACCGACCCGAGGACGCGGCCGCGCTGCTCACGCAACTGGGCGTCCGCTATCCGAACTACATCGACGGCGGCAGCGTCCTGGACGCGCTCTCGGCACCGCCGGTCCTTCCCCTGAGCTTTCTCCTCCACCCGGACGGAACGATCGAGCGCATCACCGACCCGACAGTGTTCGAGACGACAGACCAGATCCGCACTGCAGTAAAGGATTTCACCTCATGACACGTTTTTTCCCTGCGCGGGTCGGTGCGCGCCGTCAAGGCTCCACGCCCACCGCGGCAATGGGATCGATTCTTGCCGTCGTACTACTGATCTCCGGATGCTCCGACGGCGCACAGGCTGCATCCACGGGAGGTAGCTTCGACTTCGTCGCCCCCGGCGGTCGAACCGACATCGTCTACGATCCCCCCGAAACACGCGGTACCATAGGCGAACTCGCCGGCCCCGATCTGATGGAGGAAGGCAAGACGACCGCTCTGTCGGACTACGACGGCAAGGTGGTGGTGATCAATCTCTGGGGTCAGTGGTGTGGCCCCTGCCGCGGCGAAGCCGACGACCTCGAAGAGGTCTACGAGACCACCCGCGAGCGCGGCGTGCAGTTCCTCGGCCTCAACGTCAGAGATCCACAGAAGGACAAAGCGCAGGACTTCGTGGTCGACAACGACGTCTCCTACCCCTCGATCTACGACCCTTCGATGCGGACCCTGATCGCTCTCGGCGGGAACTACCCGACCAGCGTGATCCCCTCGACGCTGGTACTCGACCGTCAGCACCGCGTGGCCGCGGTCTTCATGCGCGCCCTGCTCACCGACGACCTCCTTCCCGTCGTCGAACGGATAGCCGCGGAATGACGACTCTTCTCGCCCAGGACATCGGTTCGGCCTTCCAGAACGCGGCATCGAGCGGGCCACTGCTGCTCGCGATCGCGGCATGCATGCTCGCCGGGTTGGTCTCGTTCGCCTCACCGTGCGTGGTGCCGCTGGTGCCGGGATACCTGTCCTACCTGGCAGGAATCGCCGGTGCCGACGCCCAATCGGCCGATACCCGATCGCCCGGCACCTCGACCACCGGCACGTCGACCACCGGCACGTCGTCGACGGAGCTGGCGAATCGCTGGCGTGTGGCCGGCGCAGCGTCGTTGTTCGTCGCCGGATTCACGATCGTCTTCGTCCTCGCCACAGCCTCGATCTTCGGAGTCATCGGCACCTTGCGCATCAACGAGCAAGTACTTCAACGAGTCGGCGGCGTCATCACGATCATCATGGGTGCAGCGTTCATCGGATTGATACCCGCACTGCAACGCGACACCCGATTCGCACCTCAGCAGATCTCGTCCCTCGCCGGAGCGCCGCTGCTCGGCGGTGTGTTCGCGCTCGGCTGGACACCGTGTCTGGGCCCCACCCTCGCCGGCGTTCTGTCTGTCGCGGCAGGAACCGAAGGTGCAACCGCAGCCCGCGGGGTCACTCTCATCGTCGCGTACTGCATGGGACTCGGCCTACCGTTCGTCGTCCTCGCGTTCGGTTCGAGTTCGGCGATGCGCGGGGTGGGGTGGCTTCGAAGGAACTCACAGAAGATCAAGATCGCTGGCGGTGTCATCATGATCGCCGTCGGCGTGGCGCTGCTGACCGGAGTGTGGGGGTTGTTCATCGCCTGGATCCGCAACGAATTCGTCAGTGCAGTGATCCTGCCCATCTGATCGAGATGTCGCCGAACCACCACGCCGCATTGCATTGTTCGGGTAGCCGAACTATATTTTCAGGGTCCTGACATACTGTTGGTGCTGGAGGGTGTGGTCATGTCTGTGCTGCAGCGCCGATCGTCTCGGCCGCCCTCGAGGTTTCGGTCGGGCCTGGTTCTGCTCGGCCCGGCTTTCGTCGCAGCGATCGCCTACGTCGACCCCGGCAACGTCGCCTCCAACGTCAGTGCCGGTGCGCAGTTCGGATACCTGCTGGTCTGGGTGATCGTTGCCGCGAACGTGATGGCCGGTCTCGTCCAGTTCCTCTCCGCCAAACTCGGCATCGTCACCGGAATGACACTGCCCGAAGTAGTCCGCGAGAAGTCGAGCAGGACTGTGCGACTGGCATATTGGGGGCAAGCGGAGGTGGTCGCCATGGCGACCGACCTCGCCGAAATCGTCGGCGGTGCAATTGCCCTCTACCTGCTCTTCGACCTGCCGCTCCTGATCGGCGGCCTCATCACCGGGGCCGTATCGATGATCTTGCTGGTGGTCCAGGATCGGCGGGGCCAACGGCCCTTCGAGTTCGTGATTCTCGGGCTACTCGGTGTCATCGCCGTCGGATTTCTTGCCAGCGTCGTCGTGGAACCGCCATCGTTCACCGAGGCCGCGGCCGGTCTGATTCCGCGGTTCGACGGCGCGGAAAGCGTGTTGATCGCCGCCGCGATGCTCGGTGCGACAATCATGCCGCACGCGGTGTACCTGCACTCCGGCCTTGCACGTGACCGGCACGGACACCCCGAGGCAGGGCCTGTCCGTCAGCGGTTGTTGCGGATCACCCGGATCGATGTCGGGTTGGCGATGCTGCTGGCCGGGGCAGTGAACATGTCGATGCTGCTGTTGGCGGCATCGACGTTGGGGGGCCGCGAGGGCGTCGACTCCATCGAAGGAGCCCACGCAGCGGTAGGGGACACCCTGGGGCCGGTCGTAGCGCTGCTGTTCGCGGTGGGCCTGCTGGCCTCGGGCCTTGCATCGACATCGGTCGGGGCCTACGCCGGCGCGATGATCATGGACGGCCTACTACGTAAGCGCATTCCGATTCTGGTGCGACGACTGGTGACCCTTGTTCCCGCACTGGCAATTCTGGCAGCAGGAGTCGACCCCAGTCGGGCACTGGTCGTCTCGCAGGTCGTGCTGTCGTTCGGTATCCCGTTCGCGTTGATTCCCTTGGTGCGGTTCACATCGGACCGCATCCTGATGGGCAGCGATGTCAATCACCGGATCACCGCATACGCGGCATGGCTCATCGCGGGAATCGTCGTCGCACTCAACATTGCACTGATCTATCTGACCGTGGCCTGACTGCGCGCGGGTGAACGTGTCCTGCACGCCTGTATTTCAGGACGATCACCGCTCGTGTGGTGATGGTGTTGTGCACGGTGAATCAGCATGAGTGGGTTCTGCCGCCGAAGTCGGGGTCTAGCAGGACGAACCGCCGCACACCGATTGCCCCGCCGTAGAAGCAGTCGACCGGACGTTGCTCGACACACGCCTTGTCCATGACATCGATGCTCGCTCGGCGCGTGTGATGACGTCCCTCACTGCGTCGACTGTCCTGTCGCGGCGGTGGTCTCGCCCGGCACCAGACGCGGCACGTAGCGGACGTAGAGCACCATTCCGATCAACTCCACGAGGGTCTGCGTCACGACCACCACGGCGGCCAGGCTCAACGCCGGTGGTAGCGCCAGGGCGAGTGGCAACACGACCAGCGAGTTACGGGTGGCGCCGGAGAACACCAACGCCCGCGTCGCCGGCACGTCCTGACCGAACACCTTCCCGGCACCGACACCGACGAACGCCATCACGATCAGAAACACCACGAAGATGGCTGCAGCAGCGGCGAGTTGGTCGATACGGCTGCGGATCGAGTCGATCTGGGAGGCGACGACGACCGCGAGTGTCACCATCATCACCGGCACCATCGCCGCTGCCATCGCCTCGATGATTTGCTCGCCCAGACGTCGACGTCGCGCCCACCGCTGCGTCGCCGCAGCCAGCGCCAGCGGGATCACGATGAGTAGAACGAACGCCTCGGCAAAGGGGGCGATGTCGATGATCGAGACAGTCTCGGCCCCGACGAACAACCACAGCCACAACGGCAGCAGGGCGATCTGCAGCAACATCAGCAGCGGTGCCCCGGCGAGGAGGCGTTCCGATGCCGCGCCGGCCAGTCCGCTGAAGACGATGACGTAGTCGATGCAGGGGGCGAGCAGCACCAGTACCACACCGACGAGGACAGCTTCGTTCCCTGCGATGATGCGGGTCAGTGCGAACACCACGATGGGGACGGCTGCGAAGTTCAGAACGACCACCGCGGTGGTGAACCGGGCATCACGTAGGGACCGGCCGATCGCGGCGAACGGCACTGCGAGGAACGTCGCGTAGAGCAGAACGATCAGCACCGGATTGATGGCGTGCTCGAACGTCGGTGCTGCGGAGGGGAAGGACAACCCCACCCCTGCGCCGGCGACGAGTGCGAGTAGATACAGGCCGATCTGGTGGGTGTCCCACCATTGCACCGCCGACGTTCGCGCTGTTTCGGTCATGACGCGCTCACGGGTGCGGTCAAAGTCGACGCCAACCAGCTGCATTGCGGGTCGCACGGTGTCGACGCGTCGGGGGTCTCGTCGAGACGAACCAGCGCGGCGGTCAGCGCGTCCCGCAGCACGGTCAGCTGCGCGATCGACTCCTCTGCTCGGGCGATGTGTTCACGCAGTGCCGGTCGCAGCCCGGACTTCACCGCGGCGCACGAATCGTTCTCCCACACACGCAGCATCGACTTGATTTGCGGCAGAGCGAGATTCAGGCTCTTCGCGGCGGTGATGAACGCCAATCGCTGCTGTGCTCGTTCGTCGTAGACACGGTAGCCGTTCGGGGCTCGGTCCGCCGGAAGTAGGCCCTCGCTCTCGTAGAAGCGCAGCGTTGTCGCTGGCACCCCGGTTGCCGAGGACAGTTGCGAGATCAACAGAGCAGACATGACCGCAGACTAAAGGTTCGAGTCGGCTCGAAGGCAAACCGGCCGAGTCCGGCCCGCCATCGAGTCCGCGGCAGCACAAGGGACGTCGGGCTCGTTGCTGCCTCGAAGGGGGGTGGGGTCAGGGTGCGCCGTCGCCTGGAGTGTTGGGCTCGTGTTGCCTCTTCTCGGTATGGAACGTGATCAGATTGCCGTCGATGTCGACAGTTGCGAACTCCGTCGTTCCCCAGCCTGTCGAGACGGGACGGCCTACGTCTGCGGGGTGAAGCACCCCCGCGCGGGACATCTCGGCGTAAAGGTCGTTGATCTCGTCCACGGCGATGCGGCAGCTGGCGGTGCCGGCAAGGAACGTCTCGGCTCCGCTGCACACCGGCCATGCCGCGTGGTCTGAACGGGTATCCCAGCTGTCGTCGTCGGCGGCCCACAAGTGGATCTCGACGTCGTCGCGGGTGAGCCTCGCGAAAGTCGGGTCGGTGTACCGGGTCGTGAAGCCGAACGATCGGACGTATATCTCGGCAGCGGTGTCGATGTCTCGTACCGGCAGCGCAGGTACCACTTTCGACATGCCCATAGGCAACACTAACGCCGACGAGCCGGAGGGCGAGCCGACCCCGCCTCATATTGCTGGCGCTCAGTGCATTCGACTTCTGACACAGTGAACGCGACTTCTGAAACTGACATCCGGTGCGGAAGCGACCAGCCCGAATGTCGTGCCAAAAACGTGAGCTAAACCGATCGTGTCAGAACCTGCCGTGTCAGTGAGTTGTGGCAGTCTCTAGCCCTGTGGGGCACAAATACGGATACGCCAGGGTTTCGACCACTGATCAGACACCCGCGCTACAGAGCGACGCTCTGACTGCGTTCGGGTGTGAACGGCTCTTCGTCGACACTGCGAGTGGGTCCACGACCACGAGGCCCGCGCTCGACGAGCTCCTGGCCACCCTGTTGCCCGGAGACACCTTGTGCGTGTGGCGGCTCGACCGGCTCGGCCGTAACCTCCCGCACTTGATCGAACTCGTGACCGAGCTGAAATCCAGGGGAGTGGGGTTCGCATCGGTCACCGAACAGATCGACACTGCCACCGCCGGGGGTGAACTCATCTTTCACATTTTCGGTGCCCTCGCCTCGTTCGAGCGGCAGCTGCTCCGCGAACGCACGAACGCTGGCCTCGCCGCCGCGCGCGAACGCGGCAAGATCGGTGGCCGGCCACCCGCACTGTCGACCGCCAAGAAGCGTGAAGCCACCCGAATGCGTAACCAGGGCAGCACTATCGGCGACATAGCTGAAATCCTCGGAGTGAGTCGGCGAACCCTGTACCGCCATTTTGCGCAATCCTAGAGCTGAGGGGAGAACTACGCGGTTGGCACTCCCGCTCCGACCTCGACGGAATCACTCGCCGGTGACGCCTCACGCTGCGCCTGAGCGCTGGCCAGCTCACGGGCCTCTAACACGTTCAGATCTTCGCCGGCTTCGTTCTTCCAGCTGATGCGTCCATTGTTGCTTCCACCTACGAGCACTGCGCCGGCAGCGGATGGACTGTCGAAGAGCTCGTCGTCGCGAAAAATGAAAGCGTCATCTTCGATCGTCGCGCGGCCGCTGGCGATAAGAGACTCGCGGGTAGTCCTGACGCGCTCGGTAGCTGCGCCACGTAGATCCGGTCGGCCACGGGAACCTCGTTGCACAACAATGCCTTCGGAAGTCAAGTATCCCTGCGCGTCGCATCCGGACTCACGGAAGAACAGAGGCTGGTTTGGCGATTCTTCACCTGCTCTGGATTCACCCTTCGTTGGACGAATCGAATCGAGGATCGGTGCACCAAGGGTGGTCAGCAGGACGGAGATCGTGTCCAGAAACTCGTGGCAATCCGCCTCGAGCGGTGCTGGTGTGAACGGGTTGCTCGCATCGTTGCCATTGGTCAGCGTGTACCGGTCTGCGCGTTGGGCGGTTCGGATCGACAACCACTCCAGATAGGAGACGTGCGTGGACGTCCATTCATTGGTCAACGACACTGCAACCATCGCGCGGGTCCAGTTCTTCTCGCCATGCTCACCTAAGCGTTTACCGACGTTCCCGGTCTGGCCGATGTACGCGGTCCGCTCGTCATCGCTACCTCCGAACAGGTAGTACACCCCGACCTGCGTCGATGCCGGTAGCTTTGCAAATTCGCTCAGCAGCGATCGCGGGATGTCGAAGACCCGGACAGTCCTAGTGGTCAGGCTCGCGACCCGAATACCGGCGGGATCCCCACCGGGTAGATAGATCTGGATTGTCTGAGCCCGGACCATCAGGCAGCCTTCTCGATGTCGAGTTCGCGAACGATGCGCATGGTCTCGACGGCGACGGTGGTGACTTTCTTGATCAGTTCGACTATGTAGGTGGGGTTGTCGTGCTCGTCGCACCATAGGTTCGGATCGTTCACGATGCCCGATGGCTTGTCGGTCTTGACCTGGTAGCGGTCGATGATCCATGCCAGCGCTGACCGCGAACCGAGCATGTACTCCTCGGCTTCGGGTGGAATGCCGGTGAGGCTGACCTTCGAGTTGTAGACGATTGCGGTGTGGTCGGACTTGTTGCGCCACTTCAGTTTCTGTACTCGCCATGTCTCACGATCGTGTTCGTCGACACCGGCCTTTATCTCGACATCGAGTGGGTAGGGATCGACGTCCTCGTACTGCATATGAAGGGTGCCGAGCTGCTCGCCGGCGTTAGCGAGCTGGGTGAAGCGCTCCAAGCTTTCAGGGGTGGGGATGTGGGGGAGCATTTTCTTCAGATCCGCCGCGTACGTCTCCCGGTAGCCGGGGACATGCAGCTGCCCATACACCGACCAGAAAACCTGATCCTTGGTCACCGAAGCGTCAAGCGCGGTCCGGTAGACCTCGAGGATCTCATCGGTGATGTTGTCCACCCGCCGGTAACCCCACTCATCGACCCCAAAAGTATCGGCCGTCGATCCGAAGTCGAACCCGCCGCCCGCAGCACCGTCGATGCGTTCTTAGGTGTAGCGAGGGAAGAACTGACCAGTGTCCAGGAGGTGCAGGTTGGGAATCAGATTGGTCGCAAATGGAGTGAAGTCGAAGTGTGATGCCGGTCCAGTCAGAACGATGCCGTAGTTCCGGTGGTGGGGCGTTGGGAACATCGAAGGGAGCCTGCCAGGGCGGTCATTCAGGGACTTGTCGAAGTAGACATGGCTTCCTTGGAATGGCCGGTAGGCGCTTTCGCGGTATGCAGAAGTCTCTTCGCGAATGACCCTGCGCGCGTCGATAGATGACAACAGCGAGCTGCTCCACGAGATACTTTGGGGATCGCGGTTCACCACGTCCTGAAGGCGTTCGTTCCCCCGTTGAGCCTCTGCGCGATGAAGTTCCGCTTGATAGAAGGTGAGCGTCCTGCCGACCTGTTCGTGAAGCGAGTTCAAGGAGAAGCTGTAAACCCAGCTATCTCGGTTGGTCTTAAGTCCGCCCGAGAAAGTTCGGAAGACGACGGCTCCCGTAGCACCGCGGCTCGCGATCGCCGGCCATGAGCTGAAAGCACTGTCTCGCTGGCTGATCCAGTCGCCATGCGCGTTCGGCTGCACACTCTGCCATTCGAGGTTCTCGATAGTGCTCGTGTCAACGAGACGGAGTTTTTCGGCGCGGTCGAGATAGTCGCCGATATCTCGGTAGTGGATCTGTACGGGTCCTGTGTGCTTTTCGTTCTTAACACCGACGAAAATGACGATGGTGGAACGGCTTCCGGAGCCGAACACCTTGCCGCCTTCTCGTCGGGAAAGTTCGCCGGCTGTGCGTTGGTTACCGCGTAGATTGTAAATCCACAGGTGGGCGAACTCGTCGGCCATGCTCAGCCGCACTCCGTCGGCCGTGTTGCCGTCGATCCATCCTCCGTTGGAGACGAATGCGACTATTCCGTGGTCGCCGACGCGGTCGGTGGCCCATCGGTAGGCGCGGTAGTAGGAGTCGTAGAGGCTGTTCTTGAGCTGCGCCGTCGAGCGGCCGGCGTAGGTCGCGGCGATACGGGCGTCGAGAGTGGGGTAGCTGAGGTTGGCGTTGTTGTCGTTGGCGCTGTCCTGCCCGACCGAGTACGGCGGGTTACCTACGATGACATTGATCGGGGCTTCGACCTGTTTGACGATGCGGTCGTTGTTCTGCGGGAACATGATCGCGTCCATACTGTCGCCGTCTTCGGAGATCTGGAACGTGTCGGTGAGTACGATTCCCTCGAACGACTCGTACTGCCCGTCCTCGCCATTTGGGGTAGCCAGAGCGTGATAGGTGGTCTCGATGTTGACTGCCGCAATGTAGTACGCGAGAAGCATGATCTCGTTGGCGTGCAACTCTTCCCGGTACTTGCGTGCAAGGTCGTCGGGGAGAATGAGCCCGGATTGCAGGAGTCGGGTGAGGAAAGTGCCGGTCCCGGTGAACGGGTCGAGGACATGTACGCCGGTGTCGGTGAGGCCCTTCCCGAAATGCTCCTTCGAGACGTGGTCTGCGGCGCGGAGGATGAAGTCGACGATCTCGACGGGGGTGTAGACGATGCCGAGAGCGTCGGATTGCTTCTTGAACGCAACACGGAAGAATCGCTCGTACAACTCGGCGATGACCTGCTGTTTGCCTTCAGCGCTGGTCACTTCGGAGGCCCGGATGCGCACCGAGTCGTAGAACGAGTCGAGACCGTTGGTCTCCGATTCGAGGTTGGCGTCGCCGAGAGTGTCGAGCATCTGCTGCATGACGATCGAGACGGGGTTGTGCGCGGCGAAGTCGTGGCCGGCGAACAGGGCATCGAACACCGGCTTGGTGATCAGGTGTTGGCTGAGCATGCTGATTGCGTCGTCGCGGCTGATGGAGTCGTTGAGGTTGTCACGTAGTCCGGTGAGGAACCTCTCGAACTGCTCCGTCACTTGGGAGGATGCACCGCTGAGAAGCGCGTTTATGCGGGCGATCTGGGCGGCGGCGATGTCGGCGACGTCGGCGGCCCATTGTTCCCAGTAGACGCGTGTGCCGACCTTGTCGACGATGCGGGCATAGATAGCTTCCTGCCACTCCGAGAGTGCGAACAACGCCATCTGCGACGCCACCCCGCCACCGCCACCTTCGCCGTTGTCCTGCTTCGGATCCGTGTCCGGGGTGGGGTGTCCGTCGCCGATCGTTTCGTCGGAGTCGGTGGTCGGGCCGATGTGTCCGCCGAGGAGGCGATCGTTCCCCTGGCCGGCTTTTGCTTGTTTTGTGGTGGCGTTGAGGGCGATGGAGTTGACCATCGCGTTGAACCGATCATCATGCGCTCGAAGGGCGTTGAGGACCTGCCACACCACCTTGAAGCGGCGGTTGTCAGCGAGGGCCTGCGACGGTGACACTCCGGCGGGCACGGCGACGGGCAGGATGATGTACCCGTAGTCCTTTCCGGGGGAAAGGCGCATGACGCGGCCTACGGACTGGACGACGTCGACGACGGAGTTGCGGGGGTGCAGGAACAACACGGCGTCGAGGGCCGGGACGTCGACGCCCTCGGACAGGCAGCGTGCGTTGGACAGGATGCGGCATTCACCCTCGGGGACGGGTGCTTTGAGCCAGGACAGTTGCTCGTTGCGCTTGAGAGCGTTGAATGTGCCGTCGACGTGGCGGGCGGAGACGACGAGGTCTCGGTTGGTGGCGTCGACCTGTTCGCCGTCGTTCTCGTTTTCCTCGAGGAGGGCGCGGTAGGCGTCGACTACGTCGGGGAACACTTCGGCGACCTGCTTGGAGGCGGCGATGTCCTTGGCGAACGCCACGGCCCGTTTCATCGGGGGTGCGCCGATCGCGAACCCGTCGCCGTCAGGGGAGCGGCCGGCGCGCTTAGCGAGACCGTTCCAGCAGCCGACGATCTTGGAGGCATCGTCGAGTTGGAGTTCGGCGAAGTTGCCGGCGAGCTGTTTCTGCATAGGGGCTGCGACGAGGTCCTCGTCGACGGTGAGCACGATGACTTTATAGTCGGTGAGCAACCCGCGCTCGACGGCGTCACCGAAGGACAATCGGTGCATCTCGGGGCCGAAGATGTCGATGTCGTCCATCGACGACAACTCGGCGGAGTGGTCGGCGGCTTTTTCCTTGACGGCGTCGTCGAAGATCCGGGGCGTGGCCGTCATGTACAGCCGCCGTGATGCTTTGAGGAACTTGGCGTCGTGGACGCGGACGAAGTTCGATTCGTCCGCGCCGGCGACGGTGACACCGGTGGTGCGATGCGCTTCGTCGCAGATCACCAGATCGAACGCATCCACCCCCAGTCCTTGCGCCGCAGCGACCGTCGGCAGGGACTGGTAGGTGGTGAACACCACGGTCAGTCCTTTGGAGCGTTTGCGGTGCGCCATGTGCGATGCGAGGTTGTCGGGGTCGGTGGTCACCGGGATCGCGACGTCGACGGTGCTGTAGTCCTCGGCGGAGCGGGAGACTTTCGAGTCCGAGCACACGGCGAACGCGCGAATGTCGAGCTGGGTTTGTGCGGTCCACTCTCGGAGTGTCTGCGAGAGCAGGGAGATGGAGGGGACGGCGAACAGGATGCGTGCACTGCCGCCGGCTTCGGCTGCCGTGCGTTCGGCGATCTTGAGTGCGGTGAACGTCTTTCCGGTTCCGCAGGCCATGATCAGTTTCCCGCGGTCGTTGCCGGCGGAGAATCCGGCGAAGACAGCGTCGATCGCCTCGACCTGGTGTGGGCGGGGTTCGTTGCGGATCGCTTCACTCAACTCGACCGTCAGTTCGCCCTGCGGCCATGCGATGTCCCAGTCGATCGGGGCTTCGGCGATCTCGGCCAGACCGATCCGTTGGACGGGGATGGTCTGGTGGTTGATGGCGTCTTCGGCGTTCTTTCCCCACCGGTCGGTGGTGGAGATGATCACGCGGTTGGTGAACGACCGATCCCCATCGGCGGTGGGAAATGTTTGTCCGGAGGCGGTGAAGAACGAGTCGAGATCGCCTTTGCTCAACGTGGTGGTCGGTTCGTAGAACTTGCACTGGATCGCGGTGTAGTCGCCGGTGTCGCGTTCGCGGGCGACCAGGTCGATGCCGGTGTCGGCCTTACCTTGACGGTCGGGCCAGTCGATCCACCGCCACACCTGCTCGTACTGCTGCGCCAGCGTCGGATCGAGCTCGAAGTATCGAACCATCAGCTGCTCGAACTTGGTGCCCCGCTCCGAATTCGACGGCTCACCGCGGAACGCTTCGATAACCTCGTGCACACTCGCCATGACTACCGAAACCACCTCAACGTCGGGGACGATCAGACCGAGTATGCCGCTTACATCGACGACAACCGCCATCCACGGGGACTCTTCGGCGTTTCGGTCACTGAAGAGGTCGTGGCCCAGCGGAGTCTTCCTGGTCGAGCCGCAGACGCAGGACGCTCCGGTGTCGAATCCTCGAGTGCGAACAGGCGTGCCGCCACGAAGCCTGCTCGGTCGGAGTCAGGATTGTTCGCGCGCGGCGGCCTGGACAGCACTGGCGAGTCCGGAGAACGAACATTCGACGGGATCGTGCGAGAGCAGACTGCTCAACACAATCGACTTCTGCTCCCCGAACGTGGAGTTGAGGCGCTGGGTGGACATCACGTAGAAGTCCCACTGGTCTAGGTCGAGCGGGTCAGCGGTGGACCGATCAGTCTGTTTGAAGACGCAAAAGACGTAGACGTCGGCCTGCCGCTTCCGTTGCGCGGCAATTGTGTTCGTCGTCGCGTCCCAGCCGTTCGTTGGCTGGATCCCGAAGCTGATCGTCGACAACCTCTCCTGCTTCCAACTTTGCAGGTACGCAGACGATTTCACCTCGACGCGAATTCCCCCTTCGGTCAGTAGATCAGAAGCATCCCACTCCACTCGGACTCCATCGGCTACGCATCCGAGTGCGAGTCCGACGATGTATTCGGCGAGAACACCGCGTTGGGCGTTCCCGATGAGATCCGAGCACGCCCAACGCCAGAACTGGTGAAGATCCGATCCGATCGACTGCCCCTGCTGCGTGAAGGGCTCGTCGCCACTCTTCGGTGCTGTCACGAGTGAGTCGAAGCGGTTCGTGAGCTCGATCGACGAGCATTCGGCCACGTCGGCCGCATACCGGGTCCCGTGGTGGTCGTGCAGCATCGCACTCGATGGGTCGACATGCCGATGAACTCGAAATCGATGGCCATGAAAATTCTCCCTCGATCGGACAGGTGAACGGAACTAGCTCTTCCGAGGTCTACTCATGTGCCGCCAGATCGAGTGGTCGAGTGCCGACACCGGCATGTCCATTCGCCTCGCAGCGTCGGTCACCAGCCGTGAGACTTCTTCGCTCCCGAGTCTGCGACCCAACGCCTCCACCACGAATCGAGTGACGAGAGTGTCGGCTTTGACGCCGTCGTGGCCGACCAGCATGAGGAAGTAGTCCCACGTCACCGGGCCCAAGCCGCGAGTTCCGCAGTACGCGGCTCGCTGCGCTGCCGAGTCCCGATCGATGTCGGATGCGTGGCGCGCGCCCGACGCTGCGAGCCGGCCGGCAGCAGAGACAATCGCCTCAGCCTTCGGCACACCCCCGGTCTTCTGCTTATTGCCGAGCACCGTCTGAAGCCACTGCGGGTCGGCCTCGCCCAGTACACCGAGGTCGTCCCAACTTTGCCTGCCGGACTCGGCCTTGTACCGCTTGATCGCGCCGCGTACGCCCGTGTCGGCAGAGACTCCGTAGACCGCTCTGATCGACAGGACCGCATCGATCAACGCCAATTCCACATGCCCCGGCCATCCGTCCGGGGCAGCGTGCATCTCAGTGATCTCAGCCGTGAGGTAACCGACGAGCACCTCGACATCGCCTGCGTCCGTCGTCGCCATTTACGGTGGATCCCTTCTGGGTCGATGAGAGCGGACGTTACCGGCCAGCGCCGACCTATTTACACAGATCTCGTCATCGACGCCCACAGTCCGTCGTACGGGCGAGGGTAAGGCAGTCGACACACGTTCCGGTGCCGCCTGCGACAGTCAGGCGGACGTTCGGCTATCCGCGGATGACGATCTCGATGGCGTCGACATCGACGTCGTACGTCTTCGCCAGACCGGCCTTCGCCTGCCGGATCGTCAACGCGGCGACCTCCGTCGTCGGTGCTTGCGTACTCGTGGACTGATCGTCGAATTTCTCGAAATTCGCATCCGCCAGGTCGATTCCCAGATCGTCCAACGTGGTGTACCGCACCGGATTTCGGTCACCCGTCCAGACATCAGGGACGCTGATGTGGGCGTACTCGCTGAACTGAATCTTCCACCGGTCGGGCCTATCGTCCGTCGCGGGAACCAGCCGAGAAATCCGCCCCACCAAAAAAGCGCTCCCATGATCCTCGGTGCCGTCCGCATACGCCTCGACGTTGTGTGCATTCTGCGTGCACACCACGTACTGGCACTTCCTGGCTCGCGCTGCATCCAGTTTCCACGACTGCGACCCACCCTCACCCAGAATCGAGTCGAGGCTCTTGCCGGTGAACACTGCCACTGTGTCTTCGTTGGTTGTCATGCCGAGAACGTAGCAAACTATCCAGCTTCGTGGCACGAACTATAGCTAGTTTTATTAATAGTCTGAAGCATCATGCCTGTTGGAGCACGCAGAAGTATGCCTCACCAGCGAGCCTCGCGGCGCTACCGCGACACCGAGCGTGGTCGGTCCCCGTCGCTCCCGCACAGTTACCCGAAGTGCTCCACAGGTGGAAGGTTGCCATCTGACGACATCGACGAGCGGTCGCGCATTCCGCCTGCCGGCGGTGCCGGCCACCTGCGGTGTCCCCTGAGTGGAGCTCCGCTGCGCTCCGCACCGTAGAAGAGCATCGTTCTTTCGGGCATCTGGCTGCCATCGAGTCTGCGTCACCCGTGCCCGCCTTACCCACCCCTGACTCCGCGATGCTCCGGCCCTGCGGGCGCGCCGAGAACTTTTCACGAACGCCTCCGGCTGAAAACTTCCCGGCCCAGGGGCAGGACGCCGTTCCCGTGCGCCGCCTACTCTCCCCACGCCAGATGACGGCGAAAGAACGCAGGGGAGGACGCAACACCGACCCGGCACGAGTTCCGAAGGGCAGCAACAGTTATGACCGAGACCACGAACACCGACGCCGTCACCTGCATCGCGGACGGCCCCGACTGCACCGGTGACGTCGAATACCGGGACGCACTGTCCGGGACCGGGGTATCGCATCCGAGGTGCGACAAGCACTGGCAAGGCCGTCTCGACCTCGAGGACGACCTCCGCCGCCGTTACCCGGCCCACGCACCCGCCGACTTCGACCCCACCTACGCAGGCGAGCACTGGGACGAGGACTACTGACCCTGCCCGCTCACCCATCCGAACCGCACCGACCGAGGAGCAGAAGCCATGACCGCCAACGACATCGACGACTACTGGACCACCTACGACAAGGCCCTCGACGCGGCCGCCGAATGTCGGAGCGTCGAATCGCTGATCGACACCCTCAACCGCTACTACCCGCCCTCGTCCGGAGTGGCGTTCTTCCCGAACGGGGCCGACCGAGACCTACTCGGCACACTCACCGACGCCGGACACTTCGCTACCGTCTGGATTCACGCGGACTACCACTTCGCGCTCCGTGACGGCCGCGGAGATGGATTCACCTACATCGAAGGCGACATCGTCCGCGGAACCTCACGCCGGTAGAACACCCGCCCCGGTGCCAGACGGCACCGGGGCACCACCTGGAAGGAACGCCCCTGATGCCCGCTCAAGCATGGGTCACCCTGATCGTCGGCGTCCTCGCCGTCGTCGGCGTCGCCCTGACCGTCCGCCAACGCACCGTGGCCGACAAACGCGCCCAAGCCTGGCAACGGATCACCTGGTGCCTCGAGCGCACCACCAGCGACAACGACACCGAAGCCGAACTCGGATGGGACATCTACGCCACCGTCACCGACTCCGCACTGATCACCCGAACCGAGCAGGACGTCCTGGTCGCGGTCTCCGATCGAGCTGCAGCCCGACGTGCACTGGCGGACCAGGACCAAACCGAGGACACTGACAACCAGAACGATCAGGAGGACCCATGATGACCACCACCGAAAAGCGCACCGACCGCCCCGCCGAGCGTCCCCGAGTCGCCGCCGCAGCAGCCCGCGCCTCGATCGCGCTCCGCGAACGCACCGGCCGAGAGGTGCCGCAGTGGCTCCGTGACACCGCCGAAGGGCGCCCGACCACCCCACCCGCCGAGCTGACCTGACACAGGCACCAGCCGCAGACCGATAAGGCCCGCACCCGACACAGGGTGCGGGCCTTATCCGTTGCGCAATAAGGGCTCAGCGGCTCGCGTGGGGCCGGGCCACCCTGCGGGCGTCCACCGCATCGAACTCCGCTGCGCTCCGTCCTGTGAAAAGAATTCTTGTTTTCCCTTCTGGCCTTCCGATTTTGACCGGCGGTGACCTCCGCGCAACCGCCGGCGTCCGCTGCGCTCCCGGCCCGAAGGGCTCCGGAAACTTTTCACAGACGCCTCCGGCTGAAAACTTTCCGGCCCGACCATTGCACTCCGGCCCCCTCATGCCGGTCCAACTCTCCTCTGCCAGAACGGCAAAAAAATTGGCGGGCCGCGAGGTCGCCACGTTGAGTAGGGGAGCGCGAGATGCCGAAGACTACCGCCCAGAAAGCCCACAGCAGCACCGACACCGACAACTACGGCGCAGTGGTCACCCACACGACCGCCACCATCGTCGGACGCCAGAACGCCGTGGTCAACGTCCACGCCGCCGCCACCGACGACGCCCAGATGATCGTCACCATGGGCCGCCTGATGATGACCTTCCGCTCCGCCGCCGCCGTCCACGCGTTCATCGCCGGACTGGCCGACGCCCGCACCCTCATCGGCCGCATCGACAACCAGGCACCCCAGCCCGGGGGACCGGGCGACGACTACGCCCGCGCCGCCATGTCCGTCGTCTGGATCGCGCCACCGGAAACCGCCGTCACCCCACGCGAGCAGTACGTACCCGCACGTCGACGCACCATGCACTGGGTCGAGGTCCACATGGGACCGGTCACCTGGCGCATCATCGACCGCCTCGGCTACGTCACCATGCTCGACGAGCTCCGAAACGTCCACCGCATGGCCGTCGCGATCTTCACCGACGGCGACCAGTACCTCAGCGACCCCACCACCCTCACCGACGCATTCGACGACGCCGAACGCGAACACCAGGAAGACATGGCCGCACCCTGGCGACGACGCCTCTGACCCCGGCGCACGGACGCGGCCCCGGACCCGACACGGGCTCCGGGGCCGAGTCGTATCCATCCACAGGGAAACTCTCTATCCCCAGATTCCGGAAAATGCCTGTGCATCGCGGACCTCGCTGGCGCTCGGTACGCGATGCTGGAAGAACCCCCGCACCCGCAGGTCGCCCGGCTCACCCACCGAAGGAACACGACACCGATGATCACCTGGACCGTCACCACCCGCCCCGACCGACGACCCGAAACCATCACCGCCGCAGGAGCAGAACCCAGCCTCGACGCGGCGAAACGAGCTGCCGCCGACGCCGTCCGCTACGCCCTCCTCGACGCCCAGGCCCACGCCGATGCCAGCCCCACCAACACCCCACCGACCTACCTCGTCACCATCGACGGAGCCTGCGCCCTCATCGTCAGCCTCGGAGCCTGCCGACCCGCCAACTACACCGGCGTCCTCGACAACCTCGAACACTTCGACGGCACCGCCACCCACCTGCTCTACCTCTAGAACCGTGCGGCCGCGGACCCCGCTAAAGTCGTTGCAAGAGAACCATTTCTGTCGGTACCCACTGCCACACTCGGCACCATGCGAATCAGAACCCTCGACGGACCACCACTACCCGGCGAAATAGCCGAACAGGCAGCCCGCGCAATTGCCCTCCGCCACGGCCTCGGTCAGCAGTACGCGACCGGCGTTGACTCCACCAGGAAAACTACGGTCAAGCCGCTACTGTCACCCCCGTGAGCTTCCACGCCCAGGCCCCTGCCCCGGCCACTCCAACCGTGCCGGTCGAAGCAGTTGACCCGCCAGGCATCGGCGTGTGGTTCCTCGACAACCTCACACAACCCGCCGCTACTGTTCTCGCCAGCGTCGGAATCATCGTCGCTGCAGTCATAACCTTCATCATCGGCTATCTCAGTCGCAGACAGCTAGATCGGCACCACAAAGCAACCCACACGCTCGCCGACATTCAAGAGCTACGCCGGCGATTCGTCACCACCTCAGCACAATTCGCCGACCCATCTCCCGAAGTCCGACTCGCCGGGGTCTATGCCCTCGAAGCACTCACCAACGACTGGATCGACCACAACAGAAACACCGACGCCCAAACCTGCATCAACTACCTCTGTGGCTACCTCACCCGCCCATACGCACCACCCACCCACGACCCCCACCTACGCCAAACCGTCGTCACGGTCGACGCAGCCACCACCGTCGAAAGCACCTACCAGCACCCCCATGACGACCTCACGGTCCGGCAAGCCATCACCCGCACCATCGCCACCCACCTGAAACCCGACCACCAACACAACTGGAGCAACTACAACTACGACTTCACCGGCGCGTACTTCCACAACGCCGACTTCAACGACGCCCGTTTCTACGGCACAACCACCCTCGACAAGGCGCAGTTTCACGGTGATTGGACGTCGTTCAGTGAGGCGCAGTTCCACGGTGAGACGACGTTCGACGAGGCGCAGTTTCACGGCATGTGGACGTCGTTCGGTGAGGTGCAGTTTCGCGGTGCGTTGACGTTCGGAAAGGCGCAGTTTCACGGTGAGACGACGTTCAGCGAGGCGCAGTTCCACGGTATGTGGACGTCGTTCGATGAGGCGCAGTTCCACGGTATGTGGACGTCGTTCGGAAAGGCGCAGTTCCACGGTGCGTTGACGTTGTTCAGTGAGGCGCAGTTCCACGGTGAGGCGTCGTTCGGTGAGGCGCAGTTCCACGGTGCGTTGACGTTCGAAAAGGCACAGTTCCACGGTGAGGCGTCGTTCGGTGAGGTGCAGTTCCACGGTGAGGCGTCGTTCGGAAAGGCGCAGTTCCACGGTGAGACGACGTTCGGAAAGGCGCAGTTCCACGGTGAGACGACGTTCAGCGAGGCGCAGTTCCACGGTGAGACGACGTTCAGCGAGGCGCAGTTCCACGGTGAGACGCTATTCAACTCGCCGGGAGCGTGGAATAACGTCTACTTCGACTGGGACACCGAAGTCCCCTACGCCGCCGAAGGATCCAAACCGGACAACGTCAAACCACACGACTGGCCACCTACCGTCGTGGAGCCGACGCCCTAGCGCTACCGCGACACCGAGCGTGGCGGTCTCCGTCGCTCCCGCACAATCGCCTCGCGAGCTCCGCGGCCGGGAGGTGGGCACTCCGCCGGCGTCGACGAGCTGGGTGCATTCCGCCTGACGGCGGTGCCGGCCACCCTGCGGGCGTCCCCTGGATGGAGCTCCGCTGCGCTCCGCACCGTGGAAGAGCAAAGACGTTTTTCACTGCGGTTCTGGCTACCGGCGAGCATCCATCACCCGTGCCCGCCGCCTCAACCCCTCGCTCCGCTGCGCTACGACCGAAGGCTCCGAACACTTTTCGTAGAGCAGTCGCTGCGCTCCCACGAAAACTGTCCGGCCGAGGGGTTGCCCCGTCGTCCCCGTGCGCTGACTTCTCTCCTCACGCCAGAAACGGCGAAAAACGTGGCAGGGCAAAAGGCCAGGCCACCAGTTGAGAAGGGACGTCACGACATGCACGACACCATCACAGGACCGAGGACGGTGGGACTGCGCACCGCGATCATGACCGCGATCGCCGGAGTCCCGGTACAGGTCAAGACCCACGCACTCGCACAGGTCACCGCCTACACCGAGCAGGTCAACCGAGCCGCATCGGACGCGAACTCGACCACCGTCGACGCGCACCTCGAGCGGGCCGCGTTCTGGGCATGCACCGCCCGCGAACACGGAGCCAGTGAGGCCGAAATCCACGCCGCACGGCTCGCAGGCCACCACCACGTGGCCACCGCCCGGCAGTAACCCCCGAGGCCCACACCGCCCCCGGAAAACAAGAAACACCGGACAGCTCCTAACTGCCCGGTGTCTCCAACCGAAGAATCTACCAGGGAGAGAGACACCACCATGACCGCAAGCATCGAAACCACCACCGCCGCAACCGAAGCCCCCACGACCGGCACCACGCCGGTCGTGGGGGCGGGCGAGGAGTACGCCCGCCTGCACCCCACCGCCCTCGAGGTCGGACCGAACGTCCGCGACGAGGTCGTCACCGACACAACGGCATTCCGAAACATGGTCGCCTCCATCATCGAACACGGAGTGCTGCTACCGATTCTCGCGCGCCGCGACGGCGACCTCATCGTGGTCATCGACGGCCAGGTTCGCACCCTCGCCGCAATCGAAGCCGGGGCCGAGAGCGTGCCGGTGCTGATCCGGCCCGACGCGAGCACAGCGAAGGACCGGGAAATCGAGCGTCTCACTCGGCAGGTCGTCGCCAACGACCGCCGTATCGACCTCACCGCAGGCCAGCGGGCGAAGGCCGTGACCGACATGCTCGAACTCGGTGTCTCGGTGCCCAAGATCGCCAAGGCCGTCCAGGTCAAGCGCGAGACCGTCAAAGCAGCAGGGGCAGCGGGCCGGTCGCAGGCTGCGATCGATGCCCTCGACGCGGGACAGCTCACCCTCGACCAGGCCGCGATCGTGGCCGTGTTCGACGCCGAGGGCGACACCGACGCCGTCGCACAACTGCTCAATGCCGGGTCGTGGTTCCGGTCCGAAGCGCAGCAGCTGCTCGCCGACCGCGCCGAGCGCAAGGCCCGCACCGCAGCAAGCGCACCATACGCCGAGAAGGGACTGACGGTCCTCGAGGAAGAGCCCTACTACGGCGACCCCTACACCGCCGCTGAGGACTTGGTGACTACAGATGGAGACCCGATCACCGAAGCGATCATCGAGGCCGCGGCCGAGCACTGGGCGGTGTGGCTGACGAAAGAGGAGAAGCTCACCCTCGTCGCGACGGGCGAGTTCATCGACAAGGACAGTATCGACTGGGACACCCAGGTCGATCTGTCAGGGGACGCGGAGGAGGGACTGCACCACTACAAGGACGTCGGGTCCGTCGAAGTGTGGGTGCCGGAGTACTTCACCGCCGACCCCGATGCCGCCGGTGTGAAACTGGGTCCGATCCTCGCCGCCGCATCGGCCGAACCCGCCGCCGACGAGTCCTCCGATGCAGCCGCAAAGAGAGTGCGCGAGCAGGAAGCAGCACAGAAAGTGCTCGCGGCGAAGGAGGCCGAGAAGCTCGCACGTCGGCGCACCATCGCACTCAACAAGGCCAGCGCCGCCGCCACGATCGTCCGCAAGGAATGGCTCGCGAAGTTCCTCACCCGCAAGACCCTGCCGAAGGGTGCCGCGAAGTGGATCACCGACACACTCGTCGACGAGCCTGGACTGCTCACCCAGAACAAAGCGTCCGAGCACCTCGCAGAGTTGCTCGGTATCACGATCGGCAAGCCCGAAGGCCACCTGTGGGGCGACTGGAAAGAACGCGCCGCCCGTACCGCTCTGGCTCCGGTGATCGACACGGCCAGCGACGCACGCGCACAGGTGATCGCGCTCGCGCAGATCCTCGCCGCCTACGAAGCGCGGATGAGCGGGACCGGTAAAGACTGGTGGAAGCGAGTCGGCGGCTCCAACCAGGACAACTACCTGGGCTTTCTCGACCAGCACGGCCACGTGCTGACCGTGGTCGAACAGGTCGGGGCCGGAACGCTCACCCCCGAGCAGGCATACGACGCACTCACCGCACCCAGCGAGGAGAGCATCACCGACTAGAACCGGCATCGGTGGCGGGTACCTCTCCGGGTGCCCGCCGCCGGTGGCCTCGTCCCCGGTCCGGGTCGAGGGGGCTGCCGCCGCCCTCGAGCTCCCCCGCTCGACGCCCCACCACCGCACTGCTCACGACGCGCAGGCGGCTCACCGCCCGTCAGTGTGCGGCGTTGTACGCCTCAACGATGTCGGCCGGAATTCGGCCACGTTCGCTGATCTCGTAGCCCTGGTCGAACGCCCACTGCCGGATCGCGCGTGTCTGCTCCGGATCGCGCTTGGCCGATCCGCCGGCCGCGGTCGACCCGGAACTCGGGGAGGGCTTACGCTTGCGGCCACCGACCCGCGTCGCGTGCTGGATGTAGTGGTCGAGCTTCTTGTGAAACTCGGTGGCGTTCTTCGCTTTCAAGTCGATCAAGTACTCGACACCGCCCACCGCGAATTCGATCGTTTCGCCGGATTCGTCGTCGATGACCGACCCGTCGATATCGTCCACCAATTGGGTTGTCACTCGTTTGGCCACAGCCGGAAAACCTTTCGATCACACACATTTGTCACGGACTCGGGTACCGGCCAGCGTAACCAAAGAATGCGACGACAAGCTGCACCCTTTCATGTCACGACATCGCGGGGAGTGATATCGGATCGGATTCCTTTGAATGCGGGATGCCGTAAACGCCCCGTTGCCGATTGTTCTCGGTATTCCACGGTCGCCACCAATTCCGGTGTCACCCAGGACACTCCGACTGCGTCGGTGCGTGGAACCGGACCGTGTAGCGCACTGTCCGGACGGGTGCGCTCGGTGAGTGTGCTTCGCAGCTCTCGGCGCATCCGATCGGTGAAACCCGTTCCCACACGGCCGATGTAGACCAACTCGCCCGCCTCGTCGTACGCTCCGAGTAGCAGCGCCGCCAGTGTCCCACCGGCGCGCCCGCCAGTGGGAACCCATCCGCAGATCACGCCTTCGCGTGTGTTCCGGATCGGAACCTTGACCCACGATGGCGACCGGATCCCCGATCGGTACACCGACTCCGCTTTCTTCGCCACGACCCCCTCGATGCCGTTGTCGGCGGCAATGCCCATCAACGTCTCCCCGTCGATTCCCGTCATATTCGGCGGCACCTGCACTCGCCGCCCGTCGGCCACGCCGAGGCCCTCTAGCAGCTCACGGCGCTGCGTGTAGGGGAGCGTCCGGACAGATTCGCCGTCGATGTCGAGGACGTCGAACACGAAATACGTCACCGGGGTCGACCGCAGCAACGCCGCCGACGGGCGCGCGACATGCATTCGGCGTTGCAGCAGCCCGAAATCGGGCCGACCGCCCGAATCCAGTGCCACCAACTCGCCGTCCAGGGTCACCGATCGACCCGCAGTCGTGTCCGACAACGCAGCCGCCACATCCGGGAACGAGGCGGAGATGTCGTTTCCGTTGCGCGAGAACAGCTTCACCCACGATGTGCCGCCGACAACGCAGACCCCGCGTTGGCCACTGGAGTCCGCGCGGGTTCGATCGGCTGCCAGGAACCGGTGTGAGCCCAGGGTTCCTGGTCAGAGCAACGATTCTTCTTCATC
>NZ_NOZE01000039.1:0-42831 GCF_002259025.1 Rhodococcus sp. 05-2255-1e
CAGGTGACACAGTGACCGGTGAGATGTCACGTGGACGCACCAACCCCGTCCAGCTCTTGTAGGTGTGCTCCACGGCCATCAACGGCTCACGCCACACGACAGCAACGCTTGCATGGGTCTCGGTGGCATTGCGCTCATCGACCGAGAACCATCCTGACGCGGCGATACCGCCGCGTCCATCACTTATCTGCACATAGGTCCCCTCTGCGGGGTATCCCGCAACCAGGGGCTTTGGCAAGGCCTCGAGCACGACGGCCCGGTTCGACCAGTCGGCACCCCCTAGAGACCCATTGTCGAAGGCCACCTCGAGCACGGACGCAACTGGTAACACTGAATCGACGATCGATGTCATGGCAGATTTCAGCCTCTCAATTCGGGTGACGGATGGTCAGTCCGCCGATCAACAGAACGCCTCTGAATCTACCATCGAAACACTTGCACTGGAAGACGTAAGAGTCATCGAAACATGTTGATAAACAGAGCGTTTGGGATCACAACTATCAGCAGGACGCAACCCGGCAGCAGCCGCAATTGTCCCCGACGCACTCGGTGCCGGGGACCGAGTGCGCAGGCGATTTTACCGAGCCTGACAGAATAGGACTGCTCAACTTTCCCTACAGGAGATCGACTGACATGGCACCGAAAAGGCCCGATGAAACGCTGCACCGACTCCGCGACTGGACGCACGGACAACTGTCGGAGCGCCTCGCTGCCCAGATCCTTCTCGCAGACGACTTCAAAAACCTCGACCCCTCTCAGCCGATGGGCGGTCCCGACAATGCCCACGACGCAATAGCCCACCGCGACGGCAAGAAATGGGTCATGGCGGCCTATTTTCCGAACACCAGAAAAACTTTCAGCGCAGTCAAGAAGAAATTTCTGGGAGACGTTGCCGGCGTGGCCACCAACGGTGCCAACGGCATTGTCTTTGTAACCAACCAAGCTCTGACGGTCGGAGAGCGAACCAAACTTTCCAACCTTGCGTCTTGCGATGTCGAGCTCTACCACCTCGAACGGTGCGTAGCGATCCTTGACATGCCCCGCATGGGCCCTGTACGCCGCCAGTTCTATCTCGAAGACGAGAACTCAGACGATCGAGTTAACGGCAACCAGACCGGCGGCGACACCACCGCCCGTTTCATGCTTTCTACCTATGACATGAAGGCAGGCACCGCTCAACACGCCGCAGTTCTCAAGGACGGTCAGTATCCCCTCTACGACCTATCGCTGAGAATCGTCGACATGAATGTCAGTCCCGGCACCGATCTACACCGCCTCGACTGGGGGAACCTCGTCGCGCCGGCCGAGTACTACAACGTGAATATCAGCCTCCCGGACTCGGCGTACTGGAGGATCTTTTTCACCGCACGCAATGGCCAGTGGCATCAAGATCTGATTCTCAAGCGATCGGACCCGGACAGCTGTTGGCTTGCAGCCACCCGCGTCATCGGCCTCCAACAAGCACCCCATCTGCAGCAGCTGGACCTGGAATTCATTCATCGCTTCGGAGCTCCAGAATGGCTCCCTTAATGGCCAACTCGCGCGGTCTGCACCCGCCCGGCCAGCTGTTGAACCGCCAGGGATCGACATTCTGTCGGTCGGTAAAGGACAGGCCGGGGGCCGCCCGATCGCTTCGCACGCCCGTTTTCGTCGGGCTGCACCAGATTCTGCCTTGGGTGCGCCTCCACTCAAATACACAGGGCCGGACAAGCCATAGAGGGCATGATTGATCCTGTGCCGGACTACGACATCAATCAGCTGGGAAGCCGGCCCTTCGAGCAGCTCGTCGTTGCGCTGTGCGTCCGAGCAATCGGGGCCGGGATAGAAGCCTTCGGCGACGGCCCCGACGGAGGCCGCGAAGCGACCTACGCCGGCACGATTGACTGGTCCGCCGGCACAGACGATCACGTGCACGAACACTGGACCGGGTACACCGTATTCCAAGCAAAGTTCCACTACGACCAGGGTGACCCGGCATCGAACCTCGTCTGGTTCAAGAAGCAAATTGACGCCGAATTGCTCCGGTGGGTCGAAGCCATGGACAAAGGGTCGCGTATGCGTCCACCTGACTACATGGTGTTCGCCTCAAATGTCAGATTGTCGAGCAATGGAGTCTCCGGTGGCATCGATCAACTGAACAACTACCTGCTCGGCAGGCTCCACGATGACAAGGACCCCATTCACGGCCTCGGGATTCGCGCCATCCGCATCTGGCACCATGCGCAGATCACCGCGCTAATCGACGGGCACCCGAGTGTCCGCTATGCATTCCCTGCCCTTCTAACGATCGGGGATGTTCTCGCCTGTATCGGTGCCAACACTGCACCAGGAAGCAGTTCTTCCGATCTCGGACCCGCTATGAGACTTCATGCGGCACAATGCCTCCGAAACGAGCACTGGGTTCGATTCTCGGAATCTGGAGCAACAGCAGGCCAACGAGCAAAGCTAGAAGAAGCGGGACGCGACCTGCCAGGACGCTACGAGAGTCCGGACGGACACCCCCACGATGTGCAGACAATTGCGCACATCATCGAGCACGCCGATCAAGTCCTCCGCAGCGGCCTCCAAGACCGCGTACGACGACCGCACTGGGTCATCATCGGCGGACCCGGACAGGGCAAAACAACACTCAGCGCACTGATCGCACAGATCTACCGCAGCGGCCTTCTGTCCCGCGGTGACATGACACCCGAAGTTGCCACAATCACCTCGGCCACGCAGAGCGCGATGGAACGCTCAGGAATCACAAAGCCACGAAACCTCCGTTGGCCCATCCGCATCGACCTCGCACTGTACGCAGACGAACTGTCGTCGGTCCCGGATTTGAGTGTCCTCGGATACCTCTCAAAAGTCATCGGCAACCGCGCCGGTCGCACTCTCAGTCCCGGCGATCTTGAAGGGTGGTTACGCATATGGCCGTGGATCGTCGTACTCGACGGTCTCGACGAGGTGAGCGCAGCTTCCATGCGTCGACTCCTGATCGAACGGATCACCGATTTCATGGAAGCTGCGGACCAGCTCGACGCAGACCTACTGCTGGTCTCCACAACTCGGCCTTTGGGCTACGACGAACGCTTCGATAGCGACTTGTTCACCGAGCTCACGTTGAGTCGCCTCAATTCCACGCAATCGCAACGATTCGGAACCGACCTCGTTCGGTTGAGGCTGGCTGACGACGCCGAAAGACGCGACACCGTCCTACGCAGGCTACGAACCGCGGCCAAAGACCCGAACACAGCACGGCTGATGGAAACCCCACTGCAAGTGACGATCATGTCGTTCATTGTCGAAAGCTTCGGGACCCTACCGCTCGACCGCTACAGCCTCTTCGAGCTGTATTACCGAACCGTCTATCAACGGGAAATTGACAAGCCTGGGGTCCATGGCCTGTCCGCACTGCTCAACGAACATCGACCCGATGTCTTCCATTTGCACTGCCAAGTCGCGCTCGAACTGCACGTGGCCGCCGAAAGCAGCAGCCGCTCGGAAGCAACAATGCCTGCGTCGAGACTCGACGAGATAGTGCGGACCCGACTCATCACCCAGGAGTTCGGTCCCCGAGACGTGAGCTCTATAGCGAGCAGACTGGTCAGGGCTGCCACGCACCGACTGGTTCTACTCGTCCCTACTGACGACCGAGTAGGATTCGAAGTTCGCAGTATGCAAGAACTGATGGGAGCAAACGCGCTGACGATGGGACAAGACACGAAAGTCCTCGCCCTGCTTCAACTCACCGCCCACCACCCCCATTGGCGAAACACATGGCTTTTGGCCGCCGGCCGAATCTTCAAAGAACGCGAACATCTACAAAATGATCTGGTGCAGCTAGTCACCGCCTGCGATCGCCGAAGTGGCGGCCTCCACGAGACGGTCCCAACAGCCCCTATGCTGGCCTGCAACGTCCTCGATGACGGCTTCGCTTCCAGAGCACCCAGTTCCCGAAGGGCCTACATAAGCGCAGCGATAAGTTGCCTCGACAGCTACCCCGGACAGGACTTCAATGGTCTTGCAATAGCACTGTCACACGCGTGCAACAGCGATGACCTGACTCCTGTGTTCACCGAACTGACTGCCGCACTTCGCGGACGGGGCATCCGACAGATCAATGCCTACTTTCTCCTCAGAGCACTTCGGAATAGCAAACAGACTTTTCACAAAGCTGACTTCATCCTTAGAAACAACGAATTACCACCCCAAACGATGCAAGCGGTCACTAAGTGGGCCACCCCCGTCTCGGATAAACGCGCGGCGCACCGAGCTGATGGACCACCCCTAAACGGAATAGCGATCTATGATATCTTGACCGCGGAGCTGGAGACCCAAGATCGATTCGGGCTCAACGACGCTCAGTACCAAAAATTCGACACATTCCTCGTCTCTTTTTCCACTGTAGAAACGTTCGTGGACCACGAGTTCGGAACACTGACCATTTTGATCGACCGAACTACGCCCATAATCCTCAACGGGCTATCCGCCGTCATGGACGACCCAGACACAGAAACCGCCGTGACCCTACTGCTCGACTCGCTACCAGTCGAGCACTGGCCGATCACGGCCACCATTCAACAATTGCTGCGTCCCCTTGTCGCTCGCAGACCTGTCGGTCCTGCCGTTATCGACGAGTTCGGGGCCGATTTCCCAGCAGCCACACAGATATGAACATCGACAGCACGTGCGACATACACTTCGACTCGTATCCACGAGGTACTCTCTCGATCATGACACTCATCCAGTCACTGGATCAGGCCAACTCCAAAACTGAGGTCGATAGCGGACTCACTGCAGGAGAACGCCGTCGAGCTCATGCATAAGGATCGGTGAAGCGCGTGGGCATAGAGGACAATATCCATGGTCTCGATGACGCCGAGCGGGCCCGCTTGAAGATGGTTCGCGAGCGGGAGTCTCGAGAAGAAGCCGAGGGCTGGCTGGCTGTCACTGAGTTCGTGAGATTGGCACAGGAGTACGGGGTTTCGCCTCGCCCGGTGCCGGCCCTAGGCCCCTATATCGATGCTGATTTCTTGAATCGGACGTGCTGGAACGGTCGCCAGATCTTCGAGTCATCGGTCATCGGTTGGTCGTTCATGCAGATGCGCGATCCGCACGCAGTCGGTGTCGACGGCACCCTCTACCGGGTTCGTCAGGACGTTCGACGCAGGCGGATGGCCCTATTCGGCGTGGGGTCGATTCGACCCGCTGAGATCGCACCGATTGCGGTCGAGTCGTATCCGCTCGGACATCTGTCCAGCAGCAACTCATATGACGAGTCCGGGGGTTGGACGTTGATCGAGTACATGACAGGTTTCCTGCGCACCAGTCGCAACCTCTCGACTTAGTCTTGAAACCCGTACGCGCAGCCACCCGGCTCGCCCAGTTTCCTTCTCTGGGCGGGCCGGGTGGGTGTCCGTGTTCACGATGCGCGTTGCGGCGACCTCCGATGCAGGACAATGCATGTGATAGCAGTGACGGCCATGACCGTGGCTCCGATCCACGCCGCGACGGTATACGCGCCGTCGTTGGGGAACTCACCGGTCGTGCCGGCCGCGAGCATGAGTCCGCCGGTAGCGCTGCCGAGGGAGAATCCGACGCTGCGAACGACTTGGTTGACGCTCATTGCACTCGATGTCTCGTCTTTAGGGGTGACAGCGAGGATGACGCCGGGCATCGCCGAGGAGAAGCTACCCACGCCGAAGCCCAGGATGGCCATTGCAACCAATAGCTCGACGATGTTCGTGCGTGCCGTCGCAAAGATCACGAACGATATGAGAACAATCACCGCGCTGGCCGCGAGAACCAAAGGGGCACCGATGCGTTCACGTGCCCGCGGTGTCACTTTGCCCGCGACGAATCCGAGCGCGGAAAATGGCACGAGGACGAGTCCGGCGACGAAAGTGGTCAGGCCGAATCCGTATCCAGTGCTGCTGGGGGTTTGTGCGTAGCGAGTGATCAGGGTGAGCAAGAGGTACATGCCGATGCCGCCGATGAACATTGCGACGTTCGCTCCCGCGACTGCCGGGTGCCGTAGCAATCGAATGTCGACCAGGGGTTCTCTGGTGCGACGTTCGATCAGTGTCCATCCGGCGAGGAGCACGATTGCCATCACTGCGAGTACCAGGGCACCGGTGAGGTGACTTTCCCACAGGCTGGTCTCGCTGGCGAGAAACAGCACCAGAAACAGCGCTGCGGCCAGCAGTGCTGCGCCGGGCAGGTCCACGTGAGCCGACCGGCCAGCGGGTGAGGCCGGGATGCTGCGATAGGCAGCCAGGAACGCGATCACGGTCACGACCACCCCGAGTCCGTATGCAGCTCGAAGGCCGCCGACCTCGACGAGAAGGCCGGCCAGTGGATAACCGATGCCGATGCCGATGGTCGACGCGACGGAGACCAAGGCGATGGTGGAGGCCGATTTTTCTTTGGGGAGGTGATCGCGGGCGACGCCCATCATGAGGGCGGTCAGGCCGAGACCGACTCCCTGTGCGGTGCGTCCGACGAGCAGCCATGCGAACGGCAGTGGGATCACGGTGAGGACACTGCCGGTCACCACGACGGCGAGGGTCGCGAGGATGGTTGCTCGTCTGTGGGGGCCTGCACCGAGTCGTCCGAGGACAGGGGTCGCGATGGCTCCGGCCAGCAACGTGATGGTCAGAGTCCACTGGGCGCTGGCAAGTGATACGTGCAGTGTGGTGGCGACACTGGTGATCAGTGGTGCCCCGAGGCTTCCTACCGCGGCGACCACGAGCGCTATGAACACCAACGATGGAACCAGCAGCTTCGGCGGTTGGGACTCGTGAGTGACCGCGTCGGCGCTCATCGGTTGGTCTCGCTGGTGATGTGATCGAACAGACCGGACTGAATGCGTGTTCGCACGCCTTCGGACCATGGCTCCTCCAATTCGGATACCTGCAGGGCAGCGGCATTGTTCAGGAGCATCCCGAAGGCCAGGAAGGCCTTGATGGTGACGGCGTCGAGCCCGGTGATGTCGGCGACGGTCTTCCACATGCGCCCGAAACTGTTCCGGACCGCGTCGCGGACTTCGGGGTCGCCGCACGCGGCGAACCCCTGTAGCTGGAGCAGCAGCGCGCTGCGATCGGTCAGCATGTCGTTGTATCGGGCACCCATCAGGGCCAGTGCGTCCTGCCCGGTCGCGTCGCCGGCGGCTTCGCGCATGCCCTCGGTGAGCCGTTCGAACGACGCGGTCATGACCTCGAGGAACAGTGCTTTCTTGGTGCCGAATATTCGGAAGATGTAGGCCTGGGTGATTCCGGCCCGCCGGGCGATCGACTCTGTCGATGCTCCGTGTAGTCCACCGTTTGCGAATTCGTCTGCGGCCATCTGCAGAACCTGCTGTCTCCGGTCCGCGCCGCTCATTTTCCGCTGTTGGTCCATGCCACCGATCCTAACTTTTACAAATTAGTAATGACTAACTACTTACACTTAGCCGGAGTAACTTGTACAGTGCCATTGATCACACAGCCTCGCTTCCCGAATCGCTCGACATCCACGCCCTGGAGCTGGTACTCGGCTTCAGGCCTGATTTGGTCGGAGACACACCTTGAGCAGTAGCGACTCATCGATGCAGCCTGGATCGCAATGCCCGTACACCGGAACTGAGCAAACGCACGACGGCCCGCCCACCCGAGCGGTACCGGTCGCACCCGGTAAGTGGCCCATGCTCGGCCACATATTTCCGCTGATGCGCAACCCCTTCGACTTCTTCGCCGACCTGCGCGCGCAAAGCGACATGGTTCAGATTTTCATCGGCAAGCGTCCGATCTACTTCTTCACCACCGCACGGCTGGCCCACCACGTCCTCGTGAAAGACGCCCGCTCGTTCGGCAAAGGAATGGTGTGGGAAGCCGTACATCCATTGAGCGGCAACGGTTTACTGGCCTCTGACCGCGCGCTACACCGGCGGCAGCGTCGCTTGATCCAGCCCCTGTTCCACAAGCAGATGATTGCCTCGTACGCCAAGATCATGACCGCCGAATCCCATGCCCTCGCCGAATCCTGGGTTCCCGGACAGCGAGTCATCGTGCAAAAAGCAATGGTAGAGCTCACGCTGACCACCATCGCGCGATCGATGTTCACCGGAAGCCTACCCAAAGACGTTGTGCAAGAGATTATTCGATCGTTACCGATCTTCACCTACGGCATGGTCGCCCGCACAGTCCTGCCGTCCTGGTTGTGCAAGGCGTCGGGATTCGACAGGCGATTCATGGGCGCAGCCGACCGCCTGCGCGGAGCAGTCGATCACGTCGTGCGCACCGACCAGAGCGGAGACGGCGCAGATCTGCTCTCCCACCTTCGCGCTGCCCGAGATCCCGACACCGGCGAGGCGATGAGCGAAGACCTCATCCGAGACGAACTGGTGTCGATCATGATGGCGGGCACGGAAACAACCGCAGCGACGCTGACGTGGGCATTCCATGAGATTGCCCAACACCCGGACGTCGAACGCACACTCCGTACCGAGTTGCGCACAGTGCTCGACGGCCGGCCGGCCGAGTTCACCGACATCGACGACCTCACCTACACCCGCGCCGTGGTGAACGAAGTGCTTCGTCGATATTCACTGCTGATGCTCTTCCGCCGCGCCGAGACCGATGTCGTCATCGACGGGGTCGAGCTCCCCGCAGGCGCGGACATCATGTTCAGCCAGATCGACCTGCACCGCGACGGTTCCGCCTTCACCGACCCGGATTCCTTTCGTCCGGAGCGGTGGCTCGTCGACCGCGACCAGCTACCCGACCGCACCGCCTTCCTCCCGTTCGGCGAGGGCAATCGCCGGTGCATAGGCGAGTCCTACGCCCAGGCCAAAGCGGTCATTGCACTGGCAACGATCCTCGGACGGTGGCGACTGATTCCGGCTCCCCGCCACACCGTGCGCCGCGTCGCGGCGGCGATGCCACGCCCGAACAGCCTCCCCATGATCGTCACCCCCGTCACCTCGGACAGAAGCGAGCTCAACCATGTCTGATCTCACCGTGCAGCACGCTACCAACAGCCCCGACCGACACGCAGCCACCGTAGACCCCATCGCCATTGTCGGAATCGGCTGCCGGTTCCCCGGCGGTGTCGATTCCCCCGACGCACTGTGGAATCTTCTGGCCAGTGGCGGCGATGCCGTGAGCGAGGTCCCGCCCGAACGCTGGGCCGCCGACGACGTCTACGACGCGCAGCCCGGCGTCCTCGGTCGCACCGTCTCTCGATGGGGCGGCTTTCTCGACAACATCGGTGGCTTCGATACCACGGCCTTCGGCATCACCGAATACGAAGCCGAAGCGATGGACCCGCAGCACCGTCTACTGACCCAAATGTCCTGGGAAGCACTCGAACACGCAGGCATCGCTCCGGGCTCACTCAAAGACTCGCAGACCGGTGTCTTTTTCGGTCTCGCCCACCACGACTATCTATTGCGCACCTTCGACGATTCGTTGGTCGACAACCCGTACGTCATGACCGGCAATGCCCATTCTGTGGGAGCAGGTCGCGTGTCCTACCTCCTCGGGCTTCACGGCCCCTCGGTTGCGGTGGACACCGCATGCTCATCGGGGCTGCTGTCGGTGCACCTGGGATGCCAGAGCCTGCGTTCTGGAGAAACCGATCTCGTCCTGGCCGGCGCGGCCATGCTGCAGCTCGGTCCCGAGGTCGGCGTGCTGTTTTCGCAGTGGTCGATGCTCTCACCCAACGGACGATGCGCGGCATTCGACGCTGCGGCAGACGGATTCGTACGCAGCGAAGGGTGCGCGGTGATCGCCCTCAAACGCCTCGACGACGCCGAGCGCGACGGTGACCGTGTCCTGGCGGTCATACGTGGGTCGGCGGCGAACTCCGATGGCCGATCCGACAACATCGTCGTCCCATCCGCCTCAGCTCAAGAAGCCGTGCAGCGCAGTGCACTCCGTGTGGCGGGCGTAGACCCGTCAGATGTCGAGTTCGTCGAAGCGCACGGCCCGGGAACCCCCACGGGCGATCCGGTCGAATTCCAAGCCTTGTCTGCCGTCTACGGAAACGGCGACACACCATGCGCTCTCGGGTCGGTGAAGACCAATATCGGGCACACCGAGTCGGTATCGGCTCTCGCAGGGCTGATCAAGACCGTGATGTCGTTGCGCAACAAGCAGATTCCAGGAAATCTGCACTTCACGTCATGGAATCCCGACATATCCTCCGAAGACACCCGCTTGTACGTTCCGACCGAGCTGACAGAATGGGACAACCCGGGATCACCTCGGCTGGCCGCAGTCTCGTCATACGGGTTCAGCGGAACCAACGTTCACGTCGTTGTCGGAGAAGCTGCAGCGACGGCACCCAGCGCAGACGAACCCGCAGACAGTACGACAGCCCAGCCGATCTTGCTCTCGGCCAGCACACCCCAGGCCCTGGCACAGACAGCCGGCCGCGTGGCGCAGTGGTTGACGGGCCCCGGCGCTCACGCTTCGCTCACCGACATCGGCACCACGCTCGCACGCCACCGCGAACATCGCACCGAACGTCTTGTCGCACTTGCGGCCTCACATGAGGAACTGACCGACCAACTGCGCAGCATTGCAGCCTTGCAACCCGCGACGGGTGTGGTCAGTGCTGCCATCGGCAGCCACGGCGGCGCACCGGTGTGGGTGTTCTCCGGGCAAGGGTCTCAATGGGCGGGAATGGGGCGCGAACTGCTCTCCACCGAACCGGCGTTCGCAGCCATGATCGATGAACTCGAGCCGCTCATCGCGCGCGAAGCAGGGTTTTCGGTACGTGGTGAACTCGTGGCCGACGAGACCGTGACCGGGATCGAGAAGATCCAGCCGACCATCTTCGCCGTGCAAGTTGCTCTCGCGGCGGCGTGGCGCTCACGTGGCGTGGAGCCAGCCGCGGTCATCGGCCACTCGCTCGGCGAAGCCGCGGCTTCCGTTGTCGCCGGCGCGCTCACCCTCGACGACGGCGTCAAGGTGATCTGCCGGCGTTCCCAATTGGTCACCCGGATCGCCGGCGGCGGCGCGATGGCCACAATCGAGCTACCCCACCTGCAGGTCGCCGCTGAGCTCGAGGCCGCCGGAATCGACGACGTCACCGTCGCGGTCATCGTGT
This sequence comes from Rhodococcus sp. 05-2255-1e, assembly GCF_002259025.1. Taxonomy (NCBI): domain Bacteria; kingdom Bacillati; phylum Actinomycetota; class Actinomycetes; order Mycobacteriales; family Nocardiaceae; genus Rhodococcus; species Rhodococcus sp. 05-2255-1e. Next base: position 11,077 of record NZ_NOZE01000039.1, read on the forward strand.
CCCCCACTTCCACCGTGGTTGCGGGAGACCCCGCCCGGGTCAAGCAATTGGTCACCGAGTGGGACGCGCGCGATCTTCATGCGCGAACCATTGCCGTCGACTATGCATCCCACTCACCGCACGTGGACTCGATTCTCGACGATGTCGCGCTACAGCTCGAATGCCTCGCCCCCGACGCCGCGAAGATTCCGGTCTACAGCACTGTGCTCGAAGATCCGAGAAAACCCGCGGCCTTCGATGCCGGGTACTGGGTCGACAACCTCAGGCGGCCGGTGCGTTTCGCAGATGCCGTGACTGCCGCGGTGCTGGACGGGCACCGAATTTTCGTCGAGCTCTCACCACATCCACTCCTGACCTACGCCATCACCGAGACCGCGACATCGATCGGTCGAGATGCCACCGCTATCGGAACGCTGCGCCGCGACGGAGACCAGTCACTGGGCCTGCTCCCCCAGTTGTCGGACCTGCACTGCAGCGGCGTCACCGTCGACTGGGAGCGCGTATACCCCTCTGGTCAGCTGGTCGACGTTCCACTTCCCACCTGGGCAGGAGAAGATCTCGGCGTCCTGGCCCTGCACGTGAAAAAGCCCGGAGCCAGCGTCGACGCTCATCCGCTGCTCGGCGTCCACATGACACCGATAGACGCCGATGACGAGCACCGATGGCAGGCCACCATGAGTGGCCGCGATCTGCAGTACCTCGACGATCATCAGGTCCATGATCAGCCAGCACTGCCCGGTGCGAGCTACTGCGAGATGGGGCTTGTCGCCGCACAGTCGGTCTTCGCAGCCGACCTGGGCAGCGTCGAGATAACCGATCTCGTCATCCACGAGATGCTTCACCTCCACGAGAACACTGTGGTGTCCTCTCGCACCCGGCCCGAGGGACACGAATCGGTTCGGTTCGAGTCACTGACCCGCCACGACGGCGATGCATCGACCCTCCTTGCCAGCGGCACACTCCGAATCAGGCCACCCGTCGAACCCGAGCGTCTCGACGTTGCCGAGTTGTTGGCCTCCCATCCGACGCCTCTGGACACCAAAGACGCCTACGCCAAGTTCCACGGGGCTGGCGTACACCACGGAGCCGCGTTCGCAGCGATGACCGCGCTGCACCTGTCCGACGACACCGGTACAGCGCAGACCGTCTTCGCTGAAGTGTCGCTTCCCGCCACCGCGCGAAGCCAAGTCGACGCGTACTCCCTACACCCCGTTCTGATGGATGGCTGCCTTCAGACCTTGGCGTCTCACCCGGCCCTCATCCGCGACGCCTTCCCCACCGGAGTTGGTTCGCTGCGGGTACACCGCAACCCCCACCACGCTCGCTACTGCCTTGCTCAACTGCACCATCTCGACGAACAGCTCGCGATCGGCGGCATAACACTGCTCGACGAGGACGGCACCGTCGTCGCCGAAGCCACCGGCGTGCGGCTGGCCACCGCAGACCGGCGACTGGCCGAACGACTCCTCACCGTCGAGTGGGAACGCGCCGACCTCCCCGCGCCCCAAACACAGGCCGGGCGATGGCTCGTCCTCACCGAAGCAAGCACCACTGACCCACTGACCGTCGACCTCGCAGCCGCGCTGGGCAACGACATCGATATTCGCGCCTTTCACACCGACTCCGACGCACTCGACGCCGACCTAGCGGCGCATCCTCCGCATCAGGTGGTGGTGCTCTGCGCCCCACCGACCAACACCGCAGACCACGACACTGCGCAGCGCGCCCAAGACCGCATCCGACAGCTCATCGAGCTCGTTCGCGTCCTCGTCGAACGTACCGACACACACCGGCCGCGATTGTGGGTGGTGACCCATGATGCTCAGAGGGTCGGCTCCGGCGACGGCCGCAACCTCGAGCAGACTGCGGTACGCGGCCTGTGCCGAGTGATCGGTCACGAACACCCCGAGCTCGGTATCCGTCACCTCGATGTGTCATCCCCTGCCGAGCCCACACTGGTGGCCCAGATCCTCCTCGCCGACGACGACGCAGACGAGATCGCATTACGCGACGGCGAACTCTTCCTGGCGCGGCTGAAAGTGGCCCCGCTGCGCGATAACGAGCGCCGACACCGCCCCATTCGTTTCGGGCGTGATCGCTACGCGCTCGCTCCCCAACACGCCGGCGACCTCGGCAGCCTCGAACTGGTCGCAACCACCGCCCGTCCGCCCGCGGCCGACGAGATCGAGATCGCAGTCGAGGCACTCGGCGTGAACTACGCCGACGTCCTCAACGCGATGGGTCTGTACAAGACCGTCGACGGCGCACCGATGCCCTTCGGATTCGACTGCGCCGGAACAGTTGTCTCCACCGGATCATCGGTCACCACATTCCGACCCGGCGATCGCGTGGCCGCAATGCATCCAGGCGTCTTCGAGTCTTTCGCAGTGGTCCCCGCATGCAAAGTCAACCGACTTCCCGACGACGTCACGTTCGCTGCTGCAGCTGCGCGGCCCAGCGTGTTCGCCACTGCGTGGTACGGGCTTCATCGGCTGAGCAGGATTCGTCCCGGTGAGCGGGTATTGATCCACTCGGCGACCGGCGGAGTGGGGCTCGCAGCGATCGCGGTTGCTCGACACCTCGGCGCAACCATCTATGCCACCGCAGGTACCGCCGCCAAGCGGCAGTACCTGCGCGACATGGGCATCGAACGTGTCTTCAATTCTCGATCGACCGCGTTCGCCGAGCAGATCCGAGACGTCACCGGCGGCGAGGGCGTCGACGTTGTACTCAACTCGCTCACCGGCGCCGCGCAACGAGCTGGTTTGGACCTGCTGCGCATCGGCGGCCGATTCGTCGAGCTCGGCAAGAAGGACATCTACGCCGACTCCAAGATCGGGCTGTTCCCGTTCCGTCGCAACATCTCTCTGCACAGTGTCGACTTGGGCGTTCTGCCCTACGACGAACTCGGCGATGTCCTCCGCGAAGTACACGAACTGCTCGCCTCGGGCGCTCTCACCCCGACCCCGCACACCACCTATCCGCTCAGCGATGCCAGCACCGCGTTCCGCACCCTGGCTGCGGGAGATCACATCGGCAAGCTCGTTCTGACCGTTCCACAGGACGGTGAGGGGCACGCAGCGATCCGCCCCGACGACGTACCGGTGATCCGCGCCGACGGCTCCTACGTGGTCACCGGCGGTTTGGGCGGTCTCGGCCTCATCCTTGCGCGGTGGTTCGCCGAACACGGTGCCGGACGGGTCGTCTTGAACGGCCGATCCGCGCCCTCGGTCGAGGCGATGGCACTCATCGACGAGTTGCGTTCGGGTGGAACCGATATCGAGATCGTTCGCGGAGACATCGCGATCGGGGACACGGCCACGGACCTGGTCCGTGCTGCCACCGCCACCGGACTGCCGCTGCGAGGGGTCATTCATGCAGCAGCAGTTGTCGACGACGCCGCGATCACCACGGTCGACGATGCGTTGATGGAGCGCGTGTGGGCACCGAAGGTGCACGGCGCGTTGAAGATGCACGAGGCGTGTGCGCACAGTGAACTCGACTGGTGGTTCGGATTCTCCTCGGCCTCGGCACTCGTGGGTTTCGCGGGTCAGGCATGCTATGCCTCGGCGAACGCACTGCTCGACGGCCTCACGATGTGGCGGCGGGACCACGGCTTGCCAGCTCTGAGTGTCAACTGGGGAGCGTGGGCCGAGTACGGGCGCGGCACGATGTTCGCCGACCGCGGGAACGCCATGATCGACCCCGACGAGGGCCTCCACGCGTGCGATGCGCTCCTACGCTACGACCGGCCGCGCGCGGGTTACCTCCCGATCCTCGACCCCGGGTGGCAGTCGATGCTCGCAGACAAACTTCGCACCTCGTCGTTCTTCGCGGCCATCCCTGCCGATCGAGGCGCAGAACGCGGGATCGACCTGACCGCATCTACCTCGTTGGCAGAACTGCAGAATCTCGAACCCCCAGCGCAGCAACGATTTTTGGAGAGCATCCTCACCGCACACGCCGCGGAGATTCTGCGCGTCGACGCTGCTGCACTCGACCCGGACCGATCTCTGGGCGACCACGGCCTCGACTCTCTGATGGCGCTCGAACTCAGCACCCGGATCAACCGGGAATTCGACATTCGGGTCACACCCAAACAGATGCGCCAAGACTCCAGCCCCGCGGCGCTCGCCCTGCACATCGCAGCACAACTCAACCTCGAGGCGGTGCAGTAATGGACACTCCACAATCCCAACGCGACACCGATCGCACCCGCCCCCACATCGTGCACGCCGCAAGTGGGATCATCAGCCTGCTGGTGTTGGCGTCGACGATCTTCGTGTTGGCACCGATCCCGCCTTTCGGCTCACCGGAGGACGAGGTGGTGACTTTCTACGCCACCCACACCACCAGCGGATACATCTACCAGTTCGTCGCAGGCATCGCGTTGATGGCCGCCCTGTGGTTCCTGTGCTATCTGTACGTGCGGTTTCGGCGGGAAGTACCGCACAGTCCGCTGCCGATGCTGATGATGGCGGCCGGCACGGCGTGGGTGGGGTTCGCCACGGTCTATCTCGGTCTGTTCCAAATCTTCTCGGGCTGGGCCGCCGACCCGGACTCCCACGCACTACTGCACGCATTTTCCGATGCCTACGTACTGGGCTTCATGTTCAGTGCCGTCCCGGCCGCTGTCATCGTCGTGTCCGCAGCCCTGTGCACCACCGCCGCCGCAGGATGGCCCGGATTTCTCAAACCACTCTCGGCGATCGTCGTCGTGGTGCAGATTTTGGGCTGCGTTCCGCTCCTGGCACCCGAGAGCCCCATCAAGGCGGGAGGTTTCATCACCTATGCCAGTGTGTTCGCTGTCATTGTCTGGATTGCTGCGGCGAGCGTCGCGGCAGTTCGCAGCGAACGCGCGCCGTCATCGGAGATGCCATATCAGCAGACCGTGAACACGAGCACGGAGCGATGACATGGACGAGCATGTCGATGTTCTGATCGTGGGTGCGGGGCTCGCAGGACTGCAGATGTTGCACGAAGTACGCACGATCGGCCTGACCGTCCGCGTGTACGAGGCAGGAGGTGATGCCGGCGGCACCTGGTATTGGAACCGATATCCCGGTGCGCGCTGCGATGTGGAGAGCCTGGAGTACTCGTATCAATTCTCCGATGAGCTGCAACAAGATTGGGAATGGACACGGCGATACGCCGACCAAGCTGAAATCATGCGCTACATCGAGCACGTGATGGATCGCTTCGACCTCGAACGCGACATCGAGTTCCACACGCGCGTACAACAAATGGTCTACTCCGACGCCACCGCCTCCTGGACCGTCCGGACCGATACCGGACACGAAATCATCGCCCGGTACGTCATCACCGCGACAGGTTGCCTGTCCGAACCCAACGTGCCCGAGATCCCCGGCCTGGACTCATTCGCAGGCGACATCCTGCACACCGGACGGTGGCCCCACCATCACGTGGCACTCGGAGGCAAACGAGTCGGTGTGATCGGGACCGGTTCGTCTGGGGTACAAGCCATCCCCCTGATCGCCCGAGACGCTCGTCAGCTCACCGTCTTTCAACGCACCCCTGCTTACACCTTGCCCGCAGGCGACGAACCGCTCGACCCTCAGCTCCAAGCCGCAATCAAGGCCGACTACGCGGGATTTCGTGCACGCAACAACACAGTTCCCACAGCCGGATTGTCCCGGTTTCCTACCAACCCGAACTCGGTGTTCCATTTCTCGAAGACAGAGCGTGAAGCACAGTTCGAGCACCTGTGGAACAGGGGTGGGCCGCTGCTCCTACGCTCCTTCGGAGATCTCCTCGTCGACCCTGCGGCAAACGAGGTCGTCGCCGACTTCGTCCGCACCAAGATCCGCTCGACCGTGGCCGATCCTGCAGTCTCTGCAACCCTCACCCCTCGCCACGTCATGGGATGCAAACGAATCTGCCTCGGCGACGGCTACTACGAAACGTTCAACCGTCCCAATGTCGACCTCGTCGACATTGCATCCCACCCGATCACCGAGATCACACCGACCGCCTTACGGACGACACACAGTTCGCACGACTTGGACATCCTCGTGTTCGCCACCGGCTACGACGCCATCACCGGCGCTCTCACACGCATAGACATCCGCGGCCGCGGCGGTCGAACGCTGCGCCAGGCGTGGTCGGAGGGCCCCCGCAGCTACCTGGGCCTGGCCACCTCCGGCTTTCCCAACCTGTTCACCATGACCGGCCCCGGTAGCCCGTCCGTCCTGGCCAACGTGCTGGTGGCAATTCATCAACACGCAACCTGGATCAGAACCTGTCTGCAACACCTCACCGACCATCACATCCACAGCATCGAAGCCACACCACAGGCCGAACACGACTGGGGTCGACACGTCACCGACGTCGCCGCCGGAACTCTCCTCTCCTCGTGTGGCTCGTGGTACCTCGGGGCGAACATCCCCGGCAAGAAAAGGGTCTTCATGCCCCTCATCGGGTTCCCCGATTACGCCGCCCGCTGCGAGCAAGTAACCGCAGACGGTTACCCCGGCTTTCAACTTCTCCCACAACCGGTCTCGGCCGCCACACGCCCCTAGGAGCCCCCGTCATGCCGAACAGCACCGTCCCAAACATCGACTTCGACCACCACTCACCCGAATACTCAGCAGACCCGTGGGCAGTCAACACCGCCATGACCCAAAAGTGCCCGGTAGCCCACAGCTCCCACTACGGTGGCTTCTACGTGGTCAGCGGCTACGAGCAGGTCGCCTCAGTCGCACGTCGACCGGAAGTGTTCTCCTCGGCCCACGAGCTACCCAACACGCCAGGGCGACCGCAAGGAACGATCATCCCCGCGTCGACGTTTCGTGCCCTACCACTGGAAATGGACCCACCCGAGTATCTGGACTGGCGAAAAGCACTGAACACCTACTTTTCTCCCACCTCTGCAAAACGGCTCCGCCCACGGATCGAGGCCTACACGACGTGGTGCATCGACCAAGCCATCGAATCAGGCGAGATCGACCTCGTGATGGATCTCGCCAATGCCGTGCCGGCTCTGCTCACCCTCGACATCGTGGGCCTGTCGATGGACAACTGGCGCATCTACGCCGAGGCCGTGCATGCCCTGGCCTACACCCCATCCGACACCCCGGAATACAAGACGGTCGAAACCGGCTTCGCGATGCTCATCGGCGAAGTAATCAAGACCATTCCCCTCCGCCGTGCCCATCCCCGCAACGACCTCATCAGCTTCCTGACCCAGATGGAGATCGGCGGTGAGAACATCAGCGACGCAGACATCATCGCCGTCTGCAACGCCATGATCGCCGGCGGTATGGACACCACCACCGCCCTGCTCTCGTCGACGTTCGAGTACCTGGACCGCAACACCGATGATCGAGCACGACTGATCGATCACCCGGACGACCTACCGAAAGCATGCGGAGAGCTCCTGCGCTATTTCACCCCTGTTGTCTGTGTCGGACGAACAGCCACCGAAGAGGCACAGATCGACGGAGCCACCGTCGAACCCGGCGAACGAGTCCTGATCTCCTGGGCAGCAGCCAACCTCGACGAAAAGGTCTTCCCCGACCCCCTCACCATCGACTTCGACCGTGACACACGCAAACATGCAGCGTTCGGACTCGGACTGCACCGATGCATCGGCCGCCACATCGCGCAAATCGACTTCGAGGTCGTCGTCGGCCAAGTTCTCGACCGACTCCCCGGCTACCGCCTTGTCGACAATGCCGCCGTTCGATACCCCACGGTCGGTCAGATCAACGGTTTCGTGACAATGCCCGCACAGTTTGCCCCAGGGCCGCGAAAAGGCCCGCGATTCGACACCGCGAACGAACTGTTCGACAGCTTCGGAGACCAGTGATGCGCGCCCCGCACCGCCCAGAAGGGGACGCGACCGACAACGCACCGCACGACGCGAAGCGCACAGACACCCTGCCCACCTACCCCGCCCCCCGAAACCCCAAGTGCCCCTTCGACCCGTCACCGGAACTGCGTGCAGTACAGAATGACTCACCGATCACACGCGCGCAGATCTGGGACGGCAGCACCCCCTGGCTGATCAGCGGGTACGACGAAGCACGGACACTGCTGCGCGACCCACGCCTCAGCGCCGTACCCGAGCACCCCAACTATCCCCACTCCACCCCCAGTAAATTCATGCACCGCTTGGGATTTCTGACCATGGACGCCCCCGAGCACACCCGTCAACGCCACTTCGTGGCCAAACCGTTCTCCGCCAAACGCATCGAGGCGATGCGCACTCCGATCGAAGATCTCGTCAACGACCTCATCGACCGAATGCTTGCCGGGCCGCGACCTGTCGACCTCCTCGAAGCTTTCGCGCTACCCGCGCCGTGCACCGTGATCTGCCATCTGCTGGGCGTGCCCTACGCGGACCACCAGTTCTTCACAACGAGCGCCAAATCCCTGATCGATCCCCACGCCACCGCAGAGGACGCCGAAACCGCCCGCCAAGGCCTGATCGACTACATCTACCAGCTACTGACCGTCAAACGCACAGACCCCGGCGATGACATGCTCTCCGAACTCGCCCACGAACACGTCGCCACCGGTGACATCTCCCAACACGACGCAGCCATGACCGGGATGCTGATGCTCCTCGGAGGATTCGACACCACTTCCAACACCATTTCCCTCAGTGCGCTGGCCCTGACAGAAAACCCCGAACAGCGCGACACCCTCCTGTCGATGCGCACACACGACGAAATCGCCGGAGCCATCGAAGAACTCCTCCGCTACACCGCCGTCCCCCAAGGCGGACGACGCCGAGTCGCAACAGAAGACATCGACATCAACGGGATCACCATCCCCGCCGGCGACGGCCTCATCATCGCCGGCGACCTCGCCAACCGCGACGCATCAGCGATCACCGACCCGGATCGCCTCGACCTACGCCGGCCAGTGCACCGACATCTGACCTTCGGATACGGCCCGCACCAATGCCTGGGCATGCCCCTCGCACGACTCGAACTCCAAATCGCCATCCCCACCCTGCTCCGGCGCATCCCAACCCTCCACCGTGCTGTACCCCTGCAAGACATCAAGTTCCGAGAACACGCCATCGGCATCTATGGGGTGGACGAACTCCCCATGACCTGGTCATGACACCAGAACCATCAGGGCAATCAGCCCTGCGCAACACCATCTCCACGATCCTGACCACAGCGGTGCACGACCGAGTGGTCACCGGCCTCTACGTCATGACAGCCGACCGCGATGGCATCACGTACTCCGGCGGAGCGGGAACACGTGATGGCACAAACCCATGGACCGACGACACCATCGCTTGGCTGGCATCGATGACCAAACCGATCGTCGCCGTCGCCGCACTGCAACTCGTCGAGCGCGGTCTCATCGAACTCGACACTCCCACTACCGATCTGTTGCCCGAACTCGCCGCGGCGTACGTCCTCGAGGGATACGACGAGGATCAGCCCCGGCTCGTCCGCGCACGAGGACCCATCACACTACGAATGCTGCTCTCGCACACAGCCGGAACCGGCTACTCGTTCCTACACGCCGATCTCGCGCGCTATCTTCACGACAAGAAGGTGCCATCGAGCCTCGAACTCAAACTCGCCTCGATCGTCGACGCCCCGCTCGTCTACCACCCAGGCACCAACGCCATGTACGGCACCGGCCTGGAATGGGTGGGACTTGCCATCACCCGCCTGACCGGACACGACCTGGCAACCCACCTCCACGAGACGATCTTCTCCCCATTGGGTATGCGCGACACAACGTTCGGAATCACCGATCGCACTCGCTTGGCGGATGTACACACGAAAACACCTCACGGCCTGGTACCCACACCATTCGAGCTGCCCACCGATCCAGAATTCCACTCAGGCGGCGGCGGGCTGTACGGAACACCCCAGGACTACCTGACGTTCCTTCGCATGCTCAGTGCCGGCGGAGCCTGGAACGGTGTGCAGTACCTACAGCCGGATACCCTCGTCGACGCACAACGAAGCCACTCAGCATCTTTCGGGACCATCGAATCCGCTGATTACGCAACGTCGCACGACATCGACCTGATCCCAGGAATCAACACATCGTGGTCGTTGCTCGGCATGCGAAACGAGCAAGTCACACCCGCAGGCCGCCCAGTCGGAACCATGGCATGGGCCGGGGGCGCGAACACCTACTACTGGGCCGACACCGACAACGATAGATCGTCAGCAGGAGTGTTGTTCACCCAGCTCATACCATTCGCCGATCCACAGGTAATACGAGCATTCAATAACGTCGAAGGAGCAGTTCGTACCCGGACCGTACGTCGGCATACGAACTGATCAGCTGTTGCCGAAACCGTTCTCTGTCCGGTTTCGGCAACAGGGGCGGTACGATCCGGTCACAACCGTCCACTTGCTACATTTCAGACGGTACGTGCTGAACTAATCGAACGGCCCGGACGGACGCACGTCCGCCAACGTATATCGCGCAGGCTGTCAAGTGGGTCAACACCAACTAGCTATAACAGTTACTCATTCGGTGCGATGCAGGAATGAATATTGTTACTGGTTTCCTCGTTCGTCCTGGACTAGACCGTGATGTGACCGTTTTCGACATAGCCACAACCGACGGTCATCAGACACCAGAGGAAGTACTCCACGCACTCCGCGCTACCGCTGCCCGCAGCCGGATCGTGCGTACCGACGTCGCCGCCGCCACGGTGTGGACCAGCGACGACTGCCGAGCCGACCACAGCCCCAACCCATGGTCGGCGATGGTACTTGCCCGGGCACTGAACCTGATGCCCGATCTTTCACCCGACGACGTCATAGCTCACCCTGCGTTGACCTTTCGAGGGCTCGTTGTCGTCACCGGCCGCTGCCCTCTGACGGGCGCGCTGAGCGCGCTACGTCCGGCCCCTGACCCACTGGCTGACGCATCGTGAAACCTGGGGGTACCCACTTGAGATGTGACGAATTCCAGACTTCACTTGACCCCGGGCTCTGTCGAGGTTCTAGTCCACGACTTTCGCTCCTTGTCAACCCCATTCAGGGTTGGACTTGACCAACCTTCCGGACTCTGTTCATCCACCTCTGTGCGCCTTAAGTTCTCCCCTAGGAGAGTCCCCACCTGTCACAGCGAATGGAGTACCCGGAGATGACCGATCTGATCCGCGTAGCCTCCGATGAGCTGCGCGCCACGTCCGTCGCAGTCCTGCAATGGATCCGCGCATGGACACCCCACTCTCGAGCGGTAACCACCGTGTTCGGCATAGCGTGGCTGATCTTCGTGATTGTGTGCGGTTTCACCGGCGGAACCGTGTTGTTCGTGATGACCGCCGTCGTCGCTATCGCCGCTGTGCATCTCGTGCGCGGGGAATGGCGACGACCAGGTCGCAGCAATCCAGTTGCATTGTGCGACAACGCCCGCGAACACATTTGCACCCTCGTCTTCCGTCACTCCGACGGGCGCTGGTATCTACCCGACTGCATTACCGTCGGTCTGAATCCCGCCGACTTCACCGACCTCAGCGATCACTTCGATATCAACGACGTCATCACCCATCTCACCGCCGAAGCCGTCGATGTCACGCGCCGCTACTCCGCGGACACTCCGAGCGGAATGCTGCCCCTGGTCGAGATCGTCTCCAACCCGAAGGTCCGCGCTCGCCACTACGCCCTGCGTGGCTCCACGCATCCGATGTCCGACCACCCAGTGGAACCCACACGCGCCTACGGCGACCAAACCGACCTCCACCCCAGCGACAGTCAGGTGGCAACAACTCTCATCCCGGACTCACCCGGGCGTGGACCGACCTTGGTCGGTCCCGATAGTCGAGCGCACCGCGTCGTCGGTACCGAGATAACCGTCGGGCGGGGCACCTACTGCGACATCACCATCAGCGCCGACACCAGCATCTCGCGACATCACCTCACCCTGCGTTCCAACGATGGCGTGTGGTGGTGTGCCGACAACAGCAAGACCGGTACCTGGATCAACGGAGTGCGTGTAACCCCCGGCAGATGGACCGAACTCGCCGACGGCGACCGCATCGCGTTCGGCACCACATCAGGCACGAACACCGCCACGTTCTACCGAACGGGTGCCCATGCTGCCCGCTGACCGGAACCTGCTGTTCTCGCCACGCCGAACCGCCGACCCTGTGCGACACTTCTTAGCCCAATACACTCGGAGGAGAACCGCCTTGAGCAGTGACGTCCCCGCTCACGCGTCGACTCCGCCGACCCCGATGATCCGATGAGCGGCGGCGCGCCTCCACCCGACAATTCGGCCAAGGAAGACGACGGCATGGACCCCCCTGGGCCCGATGGTCGTCAGAAGCCGAAGTTCGACGTCGACAACAACTGCGGTTGGCTCACCAGAATGTTGCTGCGGATCGGCGGCTTCCACCGCCCGTGGATCGACAACAATTCCGACGCCTCCAAACTTGCCGCCCAAGCCGGGATCCTGATTCTGGTGCCTACCATCGCCTTCGGCGGCGTTCTGGCCAGTGCCTGGGCAGTCAACGTCGGGCACCGCTTCAACTACTGGTTCATCTGGGTCCTTGCCGCCGTGTGGGCACTGTTCGTATTCTGCGTCGACCGATGGATCATGACCTCGATCGACTACGGCGACCTATTGGTCGGACCCCAAAACTGGCTTCGGCGAGCATGGCGTTCGGCATGGTTCTACCTCGCACGCATCGGGATGGCGGTCGTCGTCGGTTACGTCATCTCCGAATCGGTCGCTCTCGGCATGTTCAACACCGCAATCGAACGGGAGCTGCCGAGCATCCAGTCCGACAACCTCACCGACTACAAAGCATCCATAGGCGCAGAGTACGACACAGCAATCGCCGATGCGAAAGATGCGCGCACAGCCGCCGAAAACGCTCGAGATATAGCCAATAGCACCCGGGAGACTGCCCAGGCTGATTGGCAGGATGAACGTCGGGGGACTGGAGGCACGCTTGACGCCGGCGACAGTCCCCCCAGCGCGAACTGTCTACTTCCGAGCGACCCGCGGGAGATCTGCGCGGAAAGCAACAGAAGATACGTGTACAACCAAGCCGACACGACTGCAATTACCAGCCAGCAGAAGGCCCTAGAGGCGCAGGACCTCGTTCGTACGCTGGAGAGCACCCGCCAGACTCGAATCGACGAGAAGGCCGCCAAATACGAAGCGGTCAACGCCGCCGACACCAATGCTGTGACTCGCCACAGAGCCCTTGTCCGACTCATCGGCGACGACCTCGGATACAGATGGTTCTACATCGTCATCATCGTCACGCTACTTGTCGTCGACCTCACCCCACTGCTGCTCAAACTATTCGGCCCTCACACTCCCTACCTGGAAAATGCGCGACGGGACGCAGCTCGTCTGCGCGCCCGCACCACTGTCCAAGTAATCGAAGGCGCGAAGGGCGAAGCGGACGCCCAATACGACTTGGACGACCGCAAGCACCGCAACCGGGCGAACACTGTGGCCCATGCCGGTGACCTCGACGAACGCGAGCACCGCAACCGGATGGACTCGCTGACCCGAGAACACGAGCACACCCTGGCCGACGCTGCCGCGAAGCACGCCGTCGCACAGACCCGTGAAGCGCTGCACAAACTGTCGGACGACTCCGCCGCCGCAAAGGATCTGGCCGACCACTATCTCAAGACCGCGTTTGCACACCTGAAAGAGCGCCGCCACCGTCCGCGCGCAACCCCCACCCAGCCATACACACAACAACACCCGCGCAACGCACAGCAAGGTGAACAACAACCCGACGACCTCAGCGGCGAGACCCCAACTCCGACACCGCAACCCCCACAGACACCGCAACCGCAACCCCCACCGGCGCCGGCACCGGCACCGCGCGCAAGCAACCACAGACCTCCTGCTGCTTCGCCGCGCGATGAGTACGGACTCGAGATCGGCAATGTGTTTCCCGACGACACAGTCGACAACCCGCTCGACAGGCACTGGCGAATCACAAAGTTCTGGCGACACGTCAACGGCGGTTCTCTTCTACTCGCCGTCGACGAGGACAGTCCCGACAACGGAATCGAATACGTGATCAAGGTCTACCTCCCCGACCGCTCCTGGAAGCTCCGAAAGCGTGATCGGGCCCAAGGCCTCGCCGAACTCGATGCTGTTCCCGCACTGGGCGTGTCGATAAACGACGCCGTCGCAGACGTCTACTTTTCGGACATCTACCAAGACCAGATGGTGATCGTCACCCGACGATATCCCCACACCCTGAATACATTTCAAGACGCCCGAATCAACGGCAACGAGCCCGGGGGCTTCGACCTTGCCCTGGTACTGCAGATCGCCGAACGACTACTCAGCGCACTGGCCTGGTCGTGGACGAAAAGAGAGAAGGGGGCTCGCGCGTACCTGGATATGAAGCCCCCCAACATCTGCATCGACAACGACGGCACCCCGAAGATCATCGACTGGGCACTTTCTCGCAGTCTCGATGAGGCCGCACACACCAGCTCACGGCTGCGGTTGCAAAGCCTCTTCTACTCGCCACCAGAGCAAGGCTCAGCAGGGCAGCTGTGGCCGACCCACCTCGTTGCCGCCGACATCTACGCCTGGGCCGCAACTCTGTACGAGATGATCACCGGGAAGCCGCCGTATCTGTACGAGGCCGAACAGCAAGGAATCACCCTCAACGACTTCCAAAACGGCAACCCTCGTGCCGAAAGGGCCTTGGACTCATATCGCAGACTGCGCAGTGGGCCTCTCACCCCGGTTTCGAAGTTCGCACCGTTTGTACCCGAAGGTCTCGACAACTTGCTGCGTCGATGCCTCGACCCTGCACCCGAAAGACGCCACGTAGTGCCGACGGACAACAGTTTCGACGCACGTGTGAAAGCAGCTGAACGTAGCGCGGACCAGCTCATTCGATGGCTACGACTCGTCAAACAAGATGCTCTGCACGTAGACGCAGGCGGCGCGATACCGGCAGCCCAACAGGTCGGTAACTTCACGCGTTTCAAGAAACCTCCCAAGCAACAACAGCAACAGGACGTCATCGGCAATGCTGGCCATCTGGTTCAACAGCAGCACCAGCCGCGAACACCGCACCCCGACAGTGTGCCGACCGACGACCCCCCTTACCTGCCACCGGACAACGATCCGGACGCGCCGCGCTCACCCGCCATCAATCGCTAACGGAGTTCCGATGCCCATCAAGTCAACAGGCCGGCGGTTTCCACGGCCACGCGTGTCGAAGCGTTCGCTGCGGCGACGTCTCGACCGACTTCGGCACTGCCCACTGATCGGACGAGTCGGGACCATCGCGGTGGGTGCTCTCATCGCGGCCGGATTGTGGATGATCGATTGGCGGATGGGCATGGCGATCATTACCGCGCTGTTGGCCGGCTGCGGACTGTGGTGGTTGGCGTCTCGACGCGGCACACGAAACGGTGCTGCCCGAACCGTCGAACTGAGACCCGTCTCGCACACGCCCACCACCGACCGCCTCGGCAAGGCGTCGCTCGACAACACGCAGCGCGTCTTTCTACATGATCTGCGCGGCACGAGCGATATTCCACCCATCGAGTTGCGAGGCGAAACAGTGACGTTGGGGCGCGCACGAGGTAAAACAGCGGTCGTCACCGATAGAAAAACAAGACGCCAGCGTGCGCACTTCGTCCGTCACCCACAGACGCGTCGGTGGTGGGTGACAGCGTTGTCCGGCGCGCCCATCACCGTCGATGGGCATCGCCTGTACGCAGGCCAACCGCCGTTCGAGATACACGACGGCGCGGTCCTGATTGTGGGGGCTTCGGTGTATCGCGTCACGTACGTCGGCGAGCAACATTTCCCGCCGACCATCCCCGTCGGACAGGTACACACCGAGCGTGCTGCGCCCGCCGTGCGACAAAGCCTGCCCCACACACTCGGACGACCTATTCCCCAACCAGCCGGTGACGAGTCACCCACGCAGGCAATGGCACCCGCAGCAGCAGCGCCTCTCAAACTCCAAGCAGCCGGGGAGACCTCGGCGGGCGACCGCCGTCACAACAACGACGTTTTCCTGATTCGAGGACACACATCAGCGATTGCCGATGCCGCGGGCGGCGGCGAAGACGGCGTCCTCACAGCCCGAACCGTACGCGCGACACTACGAACCCTTCTGCCCACCTCGCCTATCGACGACGTCTTCGCCGCCACTGATCAAGCACTTCGAGGACTCCGCGGACGCTCGGTTCTCGCCGCGCCTTCCACGCTCGACGTCCTGACACTCGACACCTCCACTTTCACTGTCTCCGGCGGGCACGTGGGAGACAGTCAGGTGTTTCGTGCCCACACCGACACAGCCGACGACACCGTTCACGTCACAGCGATGACACCAGCCCTGCATCAGCACGCTGCCCTGGACAACGCAATCGGGTTCTTCTCCGACGCCCCAGCGGGCTACACCTACAAGTTGTCTCGATGGCACCAGCCAGCAGTAGCCAATGACCGCTACATCATGGTCACAGACGGCTTCCTCAACGCCTGGTCCGGCCCGCACACCCAAATGGACACCACACCTGATCGAGACCCTGAAGACGCCATACGTGAGGTTCTCGGATCCCAGCCACCGGATGCCAGTCCCGCTCGACTAGCAGAAGCACTCGTTCGTGCGGCCCTTTCTGAGCACAAACGCCACGGCACAATCGCCGACAACATCACCGTGGTCGTGGCGCATCTGTCACCCAGTGCTGAACCGGAACAAGGAGGATCCCGTTGAAAGCGCCCTATGTCCTTCCACCTCTCGAGACTGGACAGCACGGATTCCACGTCGAATCGATCTACACGCCATTCACAAGATACATACTCAACAATTTCGAGGGCGACCCAAGACTGAGCAACAACTGGTGCCCCGCAGTTGTCCGGGACACGGAGACGGGCGCATATCACGTGGTCAACCACAGCGAGTACCCCGTATACGTCGCGATGAGCGTACCGCTTAAGTCATCCAGTTTGTCATACAGGCAGGTGAAACTTGATGCAGCAGAACCTGAACACAGACTGGGTAGCCACACCTACGGCGCAGTACTCGAACAATTACCCAGAGAAGCACGCGAATCAGGAGACGCCCGCGATGAGCGCAAAGGCAATCGCTTTGCACTGTCAGAACCTGGTGCCCGTTACCGCATAGCGGTTGGACCACCTCCAGCGTTTGCAGTCCACGCCATCCGCCGCCAGCGCGAGTACGTTGTACTGGTCGACACGCCCGAAGCAGGCCCCGACACATCGAATTCGGATCTTATCCCGACTTTCGTACCGAACGAGCATATCGAACAGCTTTCATCCAACGAACACATTGCTCGGGCGCTGCGCGAATGGCTACACGACGACAAGCACAAAAGCACTCTTTTCTGGTTGACCTTTCGTGAATATGAATTCATTATCGGCGGGTTCTCGAATCCCAAAATCGTCAGAAAAGGCAAGATAGAAGAGTGGCTTGGAAGCTACTCGATCAGCGAGACAGGCGTATTCAAGAATCTCCACAGAGTCATGGATAAGCATTTCGACGATATCAACAAGCTGTCATGGGCAAGCGAAGATGGCCTCAATCCAGGGATGAGTCGTTGGCTGGTTGACCACCACGTACTCACTGTCTCGGACGTCACCGACTTCGACAACGAGATGAAGAAGGTACACGGTTCGGGATGGACGTCGCTGTTCGGTTGACACAAAGAAGCTGCTGAAGCAGAAAGTGAGCGGTGTTCACGAACAGTCGGCCTCTAGACTCCGAATACCAATTCCCACTAGGTCTCGCGAGGTCGGCGGTGTCACAGCGTTACCGCACATCCGGACGTCTCGTTGCTTGGTTCCCCCGCGTAGAACGTACGAGGACGGAAATCCCATTGCGCCTTTGAGTTCCGGTACGTCGAGCATTCTGAAGGACAGGTCTTCGACGGCGATCGGTCGGCGTGTGGACTTTCGATGGTGAGCGGCAGCGGGCACGACCAAGCCATGGTGGTTACCCGATGCCGTCACGGTGCAGAGAGCGTCGCTGACCGATCGCGCAGTCGAACCTCCACCTCGCAGCTCTGCGATGAACGGGGTGATCACCGCATGATGGCGGCCGCCCGCGGATACGGTCGACAGCGCCTCCGAGGTTCGATGATTCTTCGACTGGCCCCGCAGCACCGACACGAACGGCTCGAACACCGGGGCCCGCCCCTCAGACGGCCGTGATCTTGCCTGCCGATACTCGAACAGCGTGCCCGCGGCTTCTCTCGCGTCCTCGGCATGCGGAGCTGCCCAATACCGGTCGATGCCGGCCTGGATTCGTGCGATCGTTTTCGGCTTCAACGGACGAGTGCGGTCCCCTATCCGCTGGCCGGTCTTGGTCCAGTCGATGATGGTCGAGGCAGGGAGCCAGTCGGGCTCGAGCACGGTGTCCGCACACGCACGTGCGGGGCACCGGTAGGAGTACTGGCTACGGTACTTACCCACAGCCACCCCTGGGTTCTTCCAGGCCTGCAACGCACGCACGGGCCCGCAGCGAGAGCAGGTTGCCGGCGGACGGACCACGGTCTCGAAGTCAGGTGCCCGGTTGCCGGCCTTCCAGAAGCACACATAGAGGCGATCGCGGGACTGCGGCGCTGGTGTCCCAAAAGTCCATGAGTGCATCGAATTCAGGCAGATAAGGCGATGTTCGTAAACGAGGGCGTGCATCGCCGCGATCCATGGCCTGTAGAGAGGCCATGAGTAGATCTCGACGACGTTCTCGACGAAAACCAATTCGTATCGGTGATACTCGGTGAACCGAACGACGTCCCACATCGTCGCCCTCGATCGCTCGGCGGCCTCGGACGGTAGGTCGTCGGACAGTAACGAGATCTGCGCGGCGAGGCGCTTGGCCCCGCGAGCATTCGAGTGCCAGGTGCATTCGGGGCTGAACCATCCGATTGTCGTGCGAGGAAACAGCTTCGGAGTGATCTGAGAGAGGTCCGCGAGGATGTGCTCGGTGTGCTGGTGGTTGTACTGGTGCGTCTCGATTGCCTTGTCCCAGTGGTTCGACGCTGCCGATACCCTCACCCCGGGGATGGCGATCATTCCGGTCGTGGATCCGCCGGCACCGCAGAAGAAGTCCGATGCCGTGATGTCGAGCGATCCACTCATCGTCCGGCTCCGTCGGGCACGCTGTCCCACACCCGTCGGTCGAGGATCCGGCCGGCGGCCTTACGGCCGACTCGTCGAACTTCGGTGCCGTCGTCGAAGTGGTGGTAGTCACGGAATCTGGCGATCACCTCCGCTGGTGCCCACTCGCCCCACTGCTTGAACAGAAAGGGCACATCGGCAGCGGTGCACTGGTCCCGGATCTCTCGTACCCATCGCGGATGCATAGGCCGTGCCCCGCGGCCGGACTCACCGCCGACGATCACCCAGTCAAGCGCTGGTTCGCGCTCGCCGCCGCATTTCGAGTCTTCGACCGAACGGAGCCCGTCGCGAGTCAGCGCTCCTCCGATTCTGCTGGGTCGTAGGCGCGTGAAGTCGATCGGTCCGAGGAGCGGTTCGGCAGAGACGAACCGAAGAGCTGCAGGCGTGTCCAGCAGCGCCCATACTCGCAAGGTCTGCAGTCTTCTGGTCTTCGGCCGAGACGCCGATCCACAGGTTCGGCAGCGGCCAGCTCTGGTACCAGACATCGGCGGGGCGGAAGGCTGCGACGACGCCAGCGATGGCGTCGTCGACGGCGCGGCGGAAGGCATCGGACTGGAGCAGTGCCCGCATCCGAGCGGGTCTCTTGGTAAGCAATTGAAAGGTGTGCTGGCGGGCGAGCGCGATCACCGCGAACACCCGGGCGATGTAGTCGTCCGGGATTGCTGGATGGAAGAGGTCGCTCATCGAATTCACGAAAATCCGGCGTGGCCGGCTCCATCGCAGCGGCTGGTCGAGCTTGCCGGGGCGCATCTCGACGTCGAATCCGTGCTCGAAGTAGTGCCCCGGTGTGCCGCGGAACCGCTCAGCGAGGGTTTGGGCGTAGCAATGATCGCAGCCCGACGAGACTGCGGTGCAGCCGGTGACCGGGTTCCAGGTTGCGTCGGTCCATTCGATGGCCGTGGCGTCGCCCATCATCGCTCTTCCGGGTCGTGGAGGGCATCGAGGAGCTGGAATCGTAGATCGGCGTCAATCGCGAACGAGATCCCCCTGCTGGGCAATTCGATCGTGTAGCTGTTTCGATCAGGTGCGGTCGTGATGATCCATGGGTTGGGGTGGAGCGGGACAGCGTTTGTGTCGGTGGTGGGGTCGGTTTCGGTCATGGCGTCCTCCGAACGTTGGGTCATTGGCTGCAGACGCTCGACGCTGTTTGCGCATCGGCGCTGGTGATGTCGAGGTCGTATTTCGCGGCCACGGTGAGATACGAAGTGACGTAACGGCATTGGTATGGCGCGTTGGGTGGCAGCCAGGTGTCGATTCCCTTGTCCGACTTCTGCTGATTCGTACGTCCGTCCACCGCGAGCAAGTTGATGTCGACGGCGTTGGCGAAGGCGGTTCGCTGGTCGATCGACCAGGCCCACGCCCCTGCGTCCCACGCCCTCGCCAACGGGTACACGTGATCGATCTGAATCTTCCCGAGGTCGTCGATCGTCGATCCTGTGTAGGGGTCGTGGAGTATCCCTGCTGCGACTTTGCAGTCGCGGGTTCCGGGCTTGAACTCGACGTCGATCAGTTGGGTTGCCAGGACGTCGTTTCGAGTGTCACAGCCGTTGTGCGATCCAGGGGCGGACGAGTCATCGGTCCACGCCGGGCCGAACACGCACCCTGAGCCCTTCTTGCAGGATCGGTCGTATCCATCGACGTCTGCGAGCGAGTCCACCGTTTCGAGCTGAGCGAGGAGCTGCGCGATGGGTACAGGCGTGCTCGCCGCGGCTGGGTCTGGGGTGTCGACCACCGCTGGTCGTGAGAGCGGATCGGCGTGCGTTCCGAACGTGTACGTCCCGACCGCGAGTACGGCCATCACGATGGGCACCGCGATGCGGAGTCGTCCGCGCGCGCTCATCGAACCGCCTCCGCCGGCAAGTCGGCATGCCCGCAGCTTCCGCGCCGCCTACGGTCCGAACGGTCTGACCAACGATGCAGTAGTGCCAGAGTCAGAGCCGAGAAGGCAGCGAGCAACGTGCCGGCCAAGGAGATGACCAAACTGACGGTGACCAGATCCTTCACGATCGGCAGAGCCCCGTTGAAGATCGCGAGCATGCCGACGACGTAGCCGACACATGCAAGCGCAACAGTGCGAGCCTCGCGGCGGCCATCTTCGGCCGCGAGGTGGCGCTCTACGTCGTGGATGAGGCCGTCTCGGCCGGATTGTGGGTCCATCAGGGAGTCCTTTCGTAGTGAGCGCGATAGCAAACGCAGTCCTGCACGGGGTAGATAGCGTCGCGGTGAGGTCTGTGACAGCCGGCCACTGAATCGCACCCCAGGAGCGTTCTCCTGTGGCCGCACCGGGCGGGCAATATGCGCCCGGGTGTCACAAGCGTTGCGAGTTCGGGGCCGTCGGGTACTGGTCTAGTGGCCGGTCGCCGGGATGGACCGGGCCGACGTTGCGACGCCACGGCCCGGTCAGGTAGTCGTAGTGCTCTTGAGTGAAATCGGAACCGATCAGATCTCGTACGACCAAGCCTCGGCCGACATCGCGGGCAGCGACTCTGGCAGCCCCGCATCCGAGGACGCCGAGCAGGTTCATGGTCGCTGTGAGTTCGTGACGCCGATTGTCGCCGCAGGCCGCCGTGTGGGCAGCGTGTGTCGCTTTCCGCCAGCCGGGTGCGCACCACCACGCGGCGCTGACCGTCTCCGGTGCGGTTTCCAGCAGATCGGACTCGACGTCGAGGGTGCGCGCCAAGTCGAACACCTGCCGCCACCGCAATCCGAAAACCACCTCGAAAACGTGGTCCGTCAGCTCATGGTCAGGAACGGTTGGTCGGAAGCGGTCGGCGGCGTTCGGAGTAGCAGCAAAGTACCTCTCAGACAGGCCGTGTTGCATCCGGCGATGGACTTCGCTGGCGATGGCGCTGTGCGCCTTACTGTTCGAGCTGCAGCCGGTACTGCCGGCAGCTCGTGCGTGCGGTGAGAGGTCGACCGAGGGCGGCCGCGTTGTCGAGATCGAGGATTGCATGGGTACTCCCGTTTCTGTGGGACAGATGGTCGGTCTGTCGATCAATTTCTGACTGGTCTCTGTGCCGCTATGCGACCAACAACGCGGCGCGATATCACTCTGCTGCTTAATTTTCCGATCTTTCAGCGCCGTCCAGCCAGTCACCGATCCTGCCGCGGACGGCGTCACCACCGGGGGGATCGTCGTAGGCGTCTTCGAGCGCTCCCCGCGCTCCGGATGAGATGACCGCGAGATCGCAGTCTCGTGTGTCGGCCCAGTCGCCCCACGTCCATCCCCTTCCTGCGTCGATGTGAAATTGTGTTGCTGCAGCCGGAACACCGTCGACGAAGACTTGGATGTGGGTAGGACCATCTGGATCGCGGACGACGATCACCTCGATCCGAAGTGCGGGGGCGAATTTTCTCGTCACGATGTCGCACCGGCCAGACGCTCCGGTCTGTCGAACTCCCCTGCCGCCCGACTGTTCGAGTTCACAGTCCGGTGGCGCTGCGACGAAGCCTCTCTCGGTGGTCGCACACCCTGGACGGGATCGGTATCCATTGCGCCACTGCGGCGTCGAAGCAGCCACTCGATCCCAGTTGCTACAGCACACGCCGAGCAAGAAGCGGCGAACACCATCGCTACACGGCGCGGATCTCCGTCGATGGCGGCATGGTCGGTCCGGCGTAGCAGTGCAGCCCAGGCCAATCCGGCAAATGCAGCAAAAACCGCCAACACTGCCGCCACACCACGCGCTACGGCCAGCGCGCAGTCTCGCGGCGAACCCGAACTGCTCGCAGGTCCATGATTCCTACCGTCGATCCGGACGAGGACTCTCATATTCGACACACCTCTGCTCTTCTCGGAAGTCGGATGGTCAGTCCGCTCATCTGGTGAAAACGGCGACAACAACGAAATGGTCGACGCCGCGGCTTCGTGGAACCACCCACCAAGCCGATACGCCAGGACACTACCCACCGGACCCGGAGTTCGCTAGGGCTCAGCAGCGAAAACGTCCCCGGCGCACCCAGTGCCGGGGACGGGCCTGGGGCGAGCAGCGACCCGGCGCACCGAACCGCCGCTCACTCCTCTCCCCAAGGCGTCCCCTACTCGGTCCCGTACAGCTCGCAGCGGTAGTGGTCTTGACCGCGTTCGTCCACGGCGTCCCAATCGACGCCGACGGCGTCGGCAAGGTGCCGCAGGTCGCCCAGAAAGTCTCCGAACACCGTTGTCAGCTCCTCGGTTTCGAGGCCGATCGGCCTGGCGTATGCGATCAGCCCTTCGGCAGCGTTGGCCGCTCGAACACCGTTGTCCCGGCTTCGGGTATCGAGGGTGTAGCCGATGCGCGGACGCTCGCGTCCCTCGACCGATGCGCGGAGTTCTTTCGACGTCTCGATGCCAGGTAGTCGCTCGGCCTTGTACTCGATAGATGCGTCGGACATGTTGTGTGCCTTTCTTTTTGTGGGAATCGCTACACGATGGGCGTGCAGTGCAGTGCGGCCATCAGGCCGGTATGGATGGCGTGAGCCGGGGATGGTTCGGCGTGTTGGAGGACGTGGGCGGTGGCGTCATCGATGACCACGGTCATGTGGGCTCGGTGGCGGGTGAGCATCACGCACGCTCTGCCGGAGTCGAGATTGAACGGCTCGGCTGTCCGGTACCCGGCAAGCGGGTGCAACACGACAACGGCGGCGCGTTCGAGGCCTTGCAGAGAGTTTGCGGTGCCGACAAGTACGTCGGGGTGATCCGAGAGCAAGGCCCGGACAGCGGCAGCCTGCGTGACATGAGGGACGACGACAGCCAGGTCCGCCGCTGTCATGGCCCGCTGCCCGTCCGGTGTGGTCACATCGGCGTCCAGCAGTTCTCGCGCGCGCAGGGCGCACTGTGTGGCCAGGACGGGGTCGGTTGGGCCTCCGATGACCCGCACTGGCCGATGCGCGAGTTCAGGCAGGTCGGGGCCGCTGGAATCGGTCAGATGCTCCGGTGGGCGACGGGAAGTAAAAGGCAGGCCGGGGTAGAACAGCGGTTGAATGAGGGCCGTTGTCCTCGCGCCGAGACGCCAGGTGTGTTGCAGACGGACCACGCCGACCGAATCGCCGTGAGCTGCTTGCAGAGCGAGGGGGGCAGGCAGGTTCGGTGCGGTCTCGCTGCCCTCCCACCGCGATACGTCTCCTGTGACCACCGGATCGATCTGTCCGGGGTCTCCGACGCAGACGACCTGTCGAGCCATCGCGCCGAGCGCCCCCAGATCGGCGTAGGTGCATTGCCATGCTTCGTCCACGATCAACACATCGGCACCGATTCGGTCCGGGTCCGAGAAGAGCCACCGCGCCGTGGTACCGATGAGAATTGCGCCAGTCTCATTCGACCACCGCACTTTTCGTCCTGCCACTACGGGAGTGTTTCCACTGTCGGGGAGGGGCGCTTTCGCTTTCCAGATCAACGCTGCTCGATCTGTCAGCGCGCCGAGCCGACGTGCGATTTCCACGGCTTGTTCTCGGGTTTGCGCCGCGATACCCACCCGTAGGTCTGCGCGATGGGCCAAGGCGGCGGCGAGCAACGCGACCAGTCGAGTTTTTCCTGCGCCCGGTGGTGACGGGACGACGACGGCGGGGTCTCCGGACCACACAGAGAACAGCACGCGTGCAGTGATCGGGTCGGCCATGATCTGTGATCCGGGCCAGTGGGCGGGCGATGACGGTTCGGTTCCCGTGAAAGGTGTTGCGGCGGTTTTCGGGGTGTCCGTTCGGGGTGCGACGATACGCATTGTTGTGCCGTTCTTCTTCTAATGTGTTGTCAGTGAACATTTTTGATCCCCTAGTGATCCTGGACATCCTCTGCACCCGCTATCAGGACATCGAGCGGGACTTCGCGGCGCACGGCGCTCGGGGCTTGTCCGGTCGAAAGCCAGGAACGGCGAGCGCGGTACAGATTCCAGTACCTCGCCCGTCCTGCTCGCATCGTCGCCGGTGAAGGCGGTTGGGGCATCAAGGTCACCTGGTCTCCGTCGTTCGGTGCGTGCGCTCCGACCGAGCCGAGACCGAGCGTCAGTTTGCCGTTGACCACCTGTGCGGACGTGACGTCGGCAGAGAAGCGCTCGAAGAATTGATCGAGTGCTGATCCGACCCATCCCGTAACTGCCGAATCAACCCGCATCCTCGAGTCCAGCCGGTCGCAGGTCACCGACACCGAAACGTTGCGGCGGCGTGAACCTGTCGGCGGTGCCGCCACCGATGCGATGCCCTGGGCCACGTGTCCCGTGTGCAGCGCTCGTACTCGCCACAGTGGATCACTCAGCAACGCAGCGGCTTTGAGGTCGGCGGCATCGCATCGGGTCCGTAGTCCCATGGCTGCACTAGCTGAGTTGTCCGGCCGTGACCAGTCGTGGCCCGCAGTCGTGGCCGACAATGTCCGATCCCAGGAGTATCGGTCATCGTCGTGTATCGGATCGAGAAGCGGCAACAGCGGTCCCGTTGCGATGCACGCTGCCCACTCATGCAGGCCTGCGACGCTCTCGTCGGTAATGCCGAGCCAGGAACGCCATGTTCGGGCCGCTCGCTCGGCGTCGGGCGCAGTGCCGAGGACCAGACGCGAGGACGACGCAGCAACCAGATCGATCACCGCCGACGTTCCGGGATGGTCGGCCCGATCGGCCCACCATCCGATCATGGCGGCAGCCCCCGCTATGTCCGGATCAGGGTGGTGGGCGTGCGCACGCGCCAGGGCCAGCAGGCTCGGTATCGTCGCGGCGTCATCAGTGAGCAGCATGGCCGGTTCAGCCGTACCCACCGTCGTTGCCCCGTTGCGAGCGAGCAGGGCCAGAGCCTCGGTGTCGTGCGCGGACTCTTCGGTGCATCCATCTCGAGCGACGGACACGGCCAGCGTTGTTCCTCGCGTGACCGCACGCACGGCCACTGCGGTCGTGGACGGCTTGAAGGTTGCATGTGCCAGCCGAGGGACCGGTTGCATCTTCTCGGCGGCGTAGAGGCGTTGCGCGAGGTCGAACCACTCCACGCTCATCGCTCGTCACCGTCGACGAGGATCAGGGCGTTGCTCGCGCACTCCCACCCTGCGCGCAACGCCATTGTGGCGGCGTCGGCCGCTGCGCTGGCGACGACGATGCGGATATCGGCGGCGGCGATTCCAGTGCCGGTGAGCACCCTGTCTGCGTACTTGAGCAGTTCCACGGGTCCGCTTTCGTTCATCGCGTGGCCCCCGATCCGACTGGCACGTGCACCGTCGATGCCCATGCCGGTGTGACGCCCCTACCCTGGACGCCGCCGATGATTGCGCACACCAGGTGCGACCTCGTGGGCCGGTCGGGCCAGGGTGTATCGCCATCGGTCAGCACCACGACGACGTGGGGTGCAGGGCGCGCAGCGTTGGCTGCGGCGATTCCCACCCTCATATCGGTTCCGCCACCACCAACCAACGTCACATCAGCGACCGATCGTACGTGTTGTGCCGTAGTGGATTTGGCGTCACACGCCAGAATCCGAACCCGGTCGCGTGCGATGCCACCAGCTTTGAGAACTCCCGCCACTTCGCCCATCGCGGCATCGAGGTCTGCGCTCGTCATCGACCCGGACGTGTCGATGACGAGCGAAACCGTGATCGACGGCCCCCGCATAGCCGGGGCGACGATTCCAGGAATGCGACGACGGGAGGGACGGGAGTACGAATAGTTCGTCCTACCCGCCTGCTCTGCCAACGCACGCCGAATTACGGCCCGTAGCAGACGATCCCACGCCACAGTCGGCGGGGCGAGAACATCAGCTGCCCACCGGACCAGTCCCGCCGGGGCACTACCTCGACCGGTACCAGCTGCTTCGCGAACTGCCTGCGCGACAGATCGGCGCACCAGGTCCGCTTCCGCATTGTCCAGTCCCTCCGTGATCACTTCTCCCGAGCCGATGAGTTCGCCGGGGACCGCAGGGCACCCCGATCCTGATCCGCATCCCGGATCGCCTTCAGCGCCAGCGAGTTCGACGGCAATCGGTTGCACAACCGGGTCACGTAGGTAGTCGTAGTACTGCTCGGCTGTGTCTCCGGGAAGGCAGCCGAACGATTGAGGGGTGATCACCCCTTCGGGCAGGCCGACTCCCGCAGCCAACAGGTCGTCGTTGATTTCGGCGTCGGCCGCGAAGTTCCACACCAGGTGATCGATGGGCTTCCCCAGAGCGGCGGCGCGGTCAGCATGTGCCCGCAACAGATGCCCGACCTCGTGCAGTAGCACTGCACCGACCATCGGCACCGGCCATGCGCAAGGCCCGATCAACAGATCCGGGTCCAAGTACAGCCGCCACCGAGCATCCACCGCGAAGGTACCCAGGCCCGGTGCCGCCACGGGTTGGGCTGCGAACAGGGCGCGCATGAAGTAGGGCATGTGTTCGGCCGACACCAGCCGTGCGAGTCGGAACGCTCGCATTTCAGCCGGTTCGAGCGCGCGCACACCGCTCATGCCGCTGCCTCGACCAAGCCCGCTGCCACCAGCATCGGTGCAAATCGGCGCGCGCTGGCCGGAACGGAGGCCTTCGCCGGTCGCGCTTTCGCCAGGGTTCGTGCCGCAGCCCCGGCTACGTCGGGCGCTCCTGCCTCGGCGGCGGCAATCAGCGGACCCCAGGCGTTGCGCCACGCTTCGACAGTGCCGCGCGAGGCCGCCCACGCCGTCACACCGGACAGCACGGCCCACACCAGATCAGGACGCGAGCGCCAATCGAACGCTGTCTCGGGGTTTTCGACAACGGCTACGGGGTCGGGGAGGTCGGCGTTGCGACGCCATTCGAGGAACTCGACACCGGTGCCTTCCCCGATCAGGCCGAACACCACCGCGTTGGTCGCGGCGTTGTCATCGTCGCGAAGATGTGGCAACACCTTCGCGAGCATCGACCAGGTGCGCCGAGACGGCCATGCGCCACCTGTCTGCACTCCGACCTTCGGGAACGCATCGAGCGCCTCGGGTGCACGCTGGATGTACCCGATGATGGAACTGCGCACCAACGCCTCCCGCTGCTCGTCGCTGGTCACCGCACGCGAATAGGCTGTGCTTGCCCAACCCGTGGCCATGCCGTCGAGCCATTCATCGACAGACGGCGTGAACTCGATGTGGCAGAAGCGGTTTGCCAAGGGGGCCTCCAACTCGTACCCCCCTGCTGCGCAATCGGGCGGATTTGCACCTGCGATGACCCGAGTCTCCTTCGGCAGTTGCAGATCACCCACCTTCAAATCCAGTGCGACTGCCAGCATCGCAGCCTGAACGGCCGGTGGACTCGTGGTCAGCTCGTCCAGAAAGAGGTAGCCCCCGCCCTCTGCATGTAGCCGTCGCGCCCAATCCGGGGCCTCCAATCTCACTCCACTCTCACGGACTACCGGCAGGCCTGCGAAGTCGGCAGGCTCCCGCAAGGACCCCAAGACCGTTTCGCACAACACCCCTTCGGATGCAGCAAGTGCTCGAACCAGGCTCGACTTCCCCATACCCGGCCCCGAAATCAACAACGACGGGACACCAGCCCTTCCGCACGCATCCACAACAGTTACCGCAGTCGCCAAATCCGGCATTTGAAACTCCTCGAAAGATGGGCAAGATGGTCAGTCTCGCCAACAACAGAACGCCTCAATCATACCGCGCCAGAACGCTTTTCACCCAGTCACACCAACCGCCACTGTCCCCGGCGCACTCAGTGCCGGGGACAGTGGCGGTCCGGGCTCAAAAAGCACCGGACCGCCACGTGTGCTGGGTGAAGTGTCCGGGTCCCTCGATATCGTCGAACCCACTCGAAAAAGGCCGGGTCGCCCGAAAGAAAGGACCCAACACGTGACACCGCTCGAAACAGCCATCGCCGCGCCACTGCCCCCGCCCGCGGCGGCGGACATTTCGTCATGGCGCTCGGACGCATTGTGCGCACAGACAGACCCCGAGGAGTTCTTCCCGCCCCCGGGTGGAGCAACCAGCAGAGCAAAGTGGGTCTGCGCAGAATGCCCCGCCAGAGCTGCTTGCCTCGCCCATGCACTGACGTACAACGAACAGCACGGCATTTGGGGCGGAAAGACACCACGAGAGCGCCAAGAGCTTCAGCACACCACAGCCACAGAGAGCCGGCCTACCCGGCATCAACAACAGGCGCTCACGATAGCCACGCTTTCGGCCCAGAACGTCCCAGTCGAGTCCATCGCAAGCCAGCTCGGAATCACCACCCGGCAGGTGTACCGAATACGCTCCCGCACAGCGTGAATCAACGCGCGAGTCGCCGGTCAAACCTGCCCGGTGATGCCGACCCCGTTATAGTCGGCGCGGTCAACCGCGGTTGATTGTTGAAGCGTCTCGACTTGCGTCGCTCCTCGCTGAAAGCTTCTCGCCGCAGGAGATGTCTTGGCCGGCGAGAAGGTCCGCAAGAACGACCGCGCGCGCCGCATGGGCCAAGATTTCGGCAGGTAGCGGTGGACCATCGAGGGTTCGGATTCGCATAGTTGTCAGTATGGCGTTCGACTCCGACAAGTTGCTGTCCCGCAACGTTTCCGGTGCCGATTCACGGGTCACTGGGGTGTCCATGGCATGCATACCTCGCGCATTCTCGACCAGTGCATGTGCGGTGGCCGTATCGCGCCTCGGCCCAAACCGCCTGTTTCGACTGTTGGTTTGCCCTGCAGACAGATCCGTGGGCTCAGGCGACCGAGGTGGCCGTTCGGATGGAGGTGGCCGGCCGACCAGGCATCGATGTCGACGGGATGCACTTCCCATCTCAGCACCTGCCCCTCACCCTGGCTGCGCTTCTTCCCGATTGCATCGATCGATGCCAGGGTTGCGCTCACCCGGTCGATGTCGCCGACACCTCGCCAGAGCACAGTCCGCGTGGAGGTCAGTAGGAGCGGCATCTGGCGTGCGCGATATCGGCCCTGCCGGTCGGAGATGACCGATGGTCGGTACCTCGAGAGTTGCTCGAGCGCACGGTGGTCGGGGCGTCCGCTCCAGTGATGGATTTCCGGGGCGTCGACCGGGTCTTCGGGATAGGCGTATGTAGCGCACCAATGCCAGTCGTCGCCTCCCCCCAGAGTGCACCGAGCGAGTGGCAGATCCAGATCGGCGGGCACTTCGTCGGGGCCGGCGGCTTCGAGGTACTGTCCGCGGCCCCGAGCAGCGGCTTTCTCGTCTTCCCACATCTCGGATGCGAGCAAGCCATCGAGGCTCGTCGCCCATGGAGCTGCATGCGCAAGTCCGACCGCCAGGTGTGCTTTCACCTCAAACGGCCTCATCACGTCAGCGCCTCCATGACTTCCAGCGCCTCCTCACGGCGCTCTCGAAGATGGGTTCGCCAGTCGAGCTCCTTCGGGTCGTCGCCGGCGAGAAGGGTCCGCTCGAAGCTGGTGCGGACGAGACCGTGTCCGATAGCTGTACGCCCGCCGATGGTTCCGGACTCGACGAACCTGCCGACGACGTCGGAGAAGAAGGCCACGTCCAGATCGGTTGCGCGATCGAGACGCAAGAAGGACTCGAATCGTGTACCGGCAGGCAGTGTTTCGATCTCGTAACGCATCAGAGAGCTACCGTCGACGGTGGCTGCGTCGGTTCGGGCGACTGTGGGGAAGTCATGATCGGTGGAATCGTCGAACCGGCTGTATCGTTCGAGCGCCATGGTGTCGAATTGGCTCAAGACAGCACGGTCAGGTGCGGGACGGCTCATGAGGTGGTCGGTTTCGAGGACGTGCGGAATCACTTTGCCCACGCGGAGACAGCCGTCGATCATTCGACCGCCGCCGCTGCCGCCAAAGACGCTGACCTGTGGGTTCAATGTACGGAGCCGGTGGAGCCGTTCGCCGGACAGTGGCTCTCCGGTGACCTTGGTCAGGCTGCCCCCGTTCCGAAGTGTGTGAGCTGCAGACAAGCTGAGAAGCCCTTCGTATGCAAGGGCGTCCCGTAATAGCTCCTCTCCGATCCGCCGGAGCGCCCCTCGGAAGGAGTTGCCGGACACAATCGGAACCAAGGCTGCGGAACCGTTGGGCTGCAGTATTTTTTCGCGCCGGAACAAGGTCGTTGTGGTGGCGCTGTGTTCACCGCGGTGCGAGATCGCCGAGACCGCTGTGATGTCGAGCTGCCAGCGCAGGGTCGAGGTCACTTCTGCCTCCTGGGCGATGTAGCAGTCGCTGTGGTGGCCCGGCGCGCTTGAACAGCTTCGGCCACGATCCGTGTTCGGAGTACGAGGGCGGTGGTGTTTTCCCGTAAGAGGGTCAGGACCGGTATCGATTCCTCGCGTAGAAGGACCGATAGTTCGAGGCGTTGTTCTTTCGTCGACGGCGCTGACTCGAGATCGGTTGCCACGGTGCTCCACCATCGATCGAGGTCGGCTCCGCCGGTGTATGTCGCGACCCGGACTCGGTCTGGCAGGTGGTGGTCCCAGTACAGCTCTCTCCGGCGTCCCACCCACCCGGTGTCCCAGTTGATTCCGTAGTGCAGCAGCAGCAACAGTCGTTCGGCTATTGCTGCTGCACCGGTGACGGGCGGCAGGAAGCTGGCTGCGTCCAGCCAGGTTTGGGTCGGTGTCGTAGCTCTGATCGGGGTCATGCCGTGCCTCTGGTTGACGTTGAAGCCGTCGCTGCGAGGTCGAGGTACACAGGCCGCTCGTTATCTTCTTCCCAGCCCCTGACCATCGGGGGCGGGTCGACCGATCCGGTATGGCTTACAGGCCACCGGCCGACTTCAGGTCTCGGCGAGTGATGCC
>NZ_NOZE01000016.1:0-41637 GCF_002259025.1 Rhodococcus sp. 05-2255-1e
GGTCAACTCCCACGTCAAACAAATCGGAGCATCGAGACCGAGCTCGAACTGATCGACCAATCTCCCTACCGGAGCTGGTCTTTCGAGGGTGGAAGTCATGAAGGGACCTCATTCGTACAATCAGAGGGAGATCCGTCGGGGCTGCGACGGACCGTGAAACGGTTGGCCCGAACATGGACCGAACAGCACGTCAGGCGGCGACGATCATCTTCGAGTCAGCCAGCACTGCAAAGGCTTTGACGTAGGGAGCCGAAGCGGACTCGTCGATTCCTGCGGCCGCGATCGCCGACCGCATATCCCGGTGGTCGGGAAGGGACTCGATGATCGCCACGATCGTGCGGTTCTTCAGAAACGACAGCTTGCGGGTCCCGAAGTGGTAGAGCAGCGCCCCGAACGACTCGGGACGCAACGCCACCTGCGGATGCAACACCCACCGCACGTCCAGATCGAGCGTGTTCTGCACAGCAGTAGTCATGATCAGTACACGCCGCACATACCGTCGATCGAGACTTCCTCCACCAACGACTCCTCCACCAGATCGGACTCGACAACCGACGTACCGACCACAGCGTTCTCACTCTTCTTCGACATCGAATTCCTCCACAGGTAGTTGATAGGCCACACTCGGAGCGAGCAGTGACGTAGATCAACATACTAATGGCACTCGGTGCATCAATGCAGAGTTCGGAGCAAAAAAGATGACAGCAGGCGGGAAACCCTCGCACCGGATGGGTCGACGCCCCTCCACGACGAGGGGTGAGTTGAGCGACCTGGGCATTGAATTGTTCGCCTCGAAGGGCTTCGACGAGACCAGCATCGACGACATCGCCGAGGCCGCCGGCATTGCACGCCGGACGTTCTTCCGTTACTTCCCCTCCAAGAATGCCGTGCCCTGGGGCGACTTCGACGCCCAACTCGATGCACTGAGAGCCCACCTGTCCGGCCTGCCCGCAGATATCGAACTGGCCGAGGGACTTCGATCCGCCCTGGTGCAGTTCAATACGTTTCCACCGGAGGAGACATCGGTGCATCGGCAACGGATGTCGCTGATATTGGGGACGCCTGCGCTGCAGAGCTACTCGATGGTCATGTACGAGGGATGGCGAGCAGTCATCGCGGATTACGTCGCCACCAGGACCCGGACCGAGCCGACCGACCACCTCCCACGCACCACAGGGTGGATCCTTCTCGGTATAGCAATCGCGGCCTACGAGCAGTGGCTCGAGGACGAGAACTCGGATCTCGCAGCCCTTCTGACCGCGGGCACCGTCGCCCTGCACTCGGGTCTCCCACGTCCGGCCTGATCGAAAGCCGAATCACACAACACTCGGATCCGGTAGATACGGAGAGGGATCGAAGCTCGAGTTCTGCTCACGAAACGTGTGCGCGAAGTCCGGCCACAGCGTGGTCAACCTCCCGTTACGTGGGTCGACGTACCAGTTCTGGCAACCACCGCTGACCCACACCGTCCCGACACTGCGCCTGTCGAGATCAGATGCGTATAGCTCCTCTGCCTCTTTCGACACGGCCAGACGAGTGACGCCCGCACTGCCCATGTATTCCAACGCGCCCACGATGTACTCGATCTGGGATTCGATGATGTAGACGACCGAGTTGTGTCCGAGGCCGGAGTTGGGACCGTTCATCACGAACAGGTTGGGAAACCCGTTCACCGTGGTCGTGGCATATGCCTGCATGCCGGTGGCCCACTGGTCCGCGAGCGAGCGTCCACCCCGGCCCCGAATCCTGTACGTGATGGGCAGATCACTCGCCTCGAAGCCCGTCGCCGCGACGAGAACGTCGAGTTCGTGCCGACCTCCATCGCCCGATACCGCCACATTTCCCTCGACACTCACCAGCCCGCCGGTCGCAAGGTCCACGTTGTCACGGCACAGGGCCGGGTAGTAGTCGTTGGACTTCAGGATTCTCTTGCAGCCGATCTGGTAGTCGGGGGTCAACTGGGCCCGCAGAACCGGATCGTCCACCTGCGCACGCAGGTGACTCAGAGCGCTGTTCGATACGCGCTCCAGCAGCTCCGGGACCGCCTGCCGCTCGACGAAGCGAGATTCGTTCGCCCAGAAGAACTCTGCGCGAAGAGAATCGATTCTCGCCGGCAGCCGGGAGAACGTCCGCTTCTCGGCCTCGGTGTAGTGGCGATCATGACGCGGGGTCACGTACGGAGCGCTGCGTTGGAACACCGTCAGGTGCTGGGCCTCGCCGGCCAGTCGAGGAACGATCTGAATCGCAGACGCGCCCGATCCGACGACTCCTACTCGCTTGTCCGCCAGCGATACATCATGTTTCCAATCCGCGGAGTGGAACCGTTCCCCGGTGAACGTATCGAGGCCGGCGATGTCGGGCCACTTCACATCCGACAAGTGTCCCGCGGCAGCGATCAAGATCCTGCAGGTGTAGTTGCCTCGCGGCGTTTCTACCGTCCACCGGGCGGAGTCCTCGTCCCATGTTGCACCGAGGAGCTCCGCGCCGAATCGCAGATGGTCGGTCAGTCCCTCGTCCCGAACGGTCTCCTCGAGATACTCGAGGATCTCCGGCTGCGCGGCGAACACTTTGCTCCACCGCGGGTTCCGACGAAACGAGAACGAATACAGGTGCGAGGGCACATCGCATTCTGCGCCTGGATAGTGGTTGTCGCGCCACGTGCCACCGACGCCGAGGGCTCGCTCCAAGACCAGAAACGACGTCTCCCCGTTTCGCCGCAGCCGCGTGGCCATGCCGATGCCTGCAAAGCCGCTCCCGATCACGATGATGTCGACGGCTTCCGTCTGCGGTGCCGAGGCGGCATCGGAGAGGTGTCGAACCGGTGCTGTCATGCTCTTCTTCCTTCTCTGTTCGTGTGGACCGTGTCTCACACGTCGGTGGTGGGGACGATCGTTCCGGCCGGCACGGTCATCCGTCCCGATACGAATGCGTCGACGAGGCCGAACACTTCGGCCGGCCTCTCGGTGAGTACTGCGTGCCCGCTGTCCACGAACGCGAGCCGGCTGTCCTCGATCGCTCCGAACAGGCATTCCGCATGCTCGCGCGGTGCGAAGAGATCGCGGGTACACCCGATCACGAGCGTGGGAGCGGATACCCGTACGACGGTCTCGGACAGATCGACCTCGTCGGCGACGTTCCACCGCCGTGCCAGTTCTGGTTCGGGTATGGGCCGAGCGGAGC
Organism: Rhodococcus sp. 05-2255-1e; assembly: GCF_002259025.1. Taxonomy (NCBI): domain Bacteria; kingdom Bacillati; phylum Actinomycetota; class Actinomycetes; order Mycobacteriales; family Nocardiaceae; genus Rhodococcus; species Rhodococcus sp. 05-2255-1e. The sequence continues at coordinate 3,181 of NZ_NOZE01000016.1, forward strand.
CGAGGGCCTCGAGTTCGGAATGCGTCCTTGCCGCCAGGTAGGCCGGACTGAACTGCGTGAACAGTGTCAGTTCGTTTCGCGCACCGGGCTCGGCCGCGCTCGCCACACGACACGAAGCAGTCAGAGCACGCTGGTGACGTGTCGTCTTCACCCACCCCGCAACCAGGATCACGTGTTCGATCCGTGTCGGATGGTCGGCTGCCAGAGCGGCAGCAACGACAGCCCCGAGCGAATACCCCACCACATCGACCGGCCGGTCCGCGCTGCACGCGTCGATAACGGCGAGCACTTGCCTGCACAGTTGGACGACGGTCGGCTCGTGGTTATCGGAAGCCACCGCGAAATCGAGGCCGATCACGCGATGCCTCGCTGCCAACATCGGCGAGAGATGAGAGAAGTCGACAGCGGCGTTTCCGCCCGTACTGTGTAGCAGAACGATCGGGGTCCCTTCACCACCGGTGTCGCTGAACGCTACATCGACTCCGCCCACTTCGATTACGCCTGCGGTTCGTTCCGGATATGGGGTACTCACGTATCTCCCTCGATCGTGATGGAGTAGTCGAATGAGCCTTGGGGCACCACACACGCTGGTTGGCTGCCCCGTCTGATCGAGAGCGCATTATCGGTTGATAGTCCACTCTCAATTGGTATTGACGGTCACGCTATCAGCCTTCACCTGAAATATGAACAACTGGTCGTATATATTGATTCGAGGTGAACGAGCACGTCACCTCGATTTCGATTGGAAGGCGATCAGATGACTGGACTACTGGAGGGCAAGACCGCACTCATCTCCGGATCCGCGCGCGGACAGGGAGCCGCGCATGCGCGCCGCCTCGCCGCCGAGGGTGCATCGATCGTGGTCAGCGACATTCTGGACGAGCTCGGAGAAGGCGTGGCCCAGGAAATCCGCACGGCCGGTGGGTCCGCGGTCTACACCCACCTGGACGTCCGTGTGTCGGCCGACTGGGACCGTGCCGTTGCGCTCGCCGAGTCGGAGTTCGGCGCACTGAACGTGCTGGCGAACAATGCCGGCATCTGCGCGATTGCGCCTATCGCCGATTGCTCCGAGGACGAGTGGGCTTCGGTCATCGCGACGAACCAGACAGGAGTGTTCCTCGGCATGCGTGCCGCCGTACCCGCGATGCAGCGCGCCGGCGGCGGCAGCATCATCAACACTGCATCCATCTACGGTGTCACGGGAACGTACGGGTATGCCGCTTATGTCGCAAGCAAATTCGCCGTCATCGGTCTCACCAAGTCAGCAGCCCTCACCTACTGCTACTCGAACATCCGGGTCAACGCCGTCGCACCCGGCATCGTCGGAACGCAGATGTTGGCCGACGAGATAAAGCAGTTCGACGAGAATCCGGATTTCGACTTCGACGCACACGTCGCGGCACTACCGATTCCCCGGGTCGCGCCGCCGGAGGAGGTGTCGGAGACGGTCCTGTACCTGGCGTCCGACATGTCTTCGTACACAACGGGAGCCGTCATTCCCGTCGACGGCGGAAAACTCGCCTGACCCTCGACAAGCGCAGACCCAGGCCAACTGTGAACTCGCCGATACAGTTCAGCGACGTGCTCCATCTCGAACGTGAGAGGGACGGCCTCTATCGATCCGGCCCGATTCCCACGGAGTTGCCACTTGTTTTCGGCGGGCAGGTGGTGGCTCGAGCCCTGATGGCGGCCGCGCTGACTGTGGACGCTTCCTATCGTGTGCACTCTCTGCACTCGTACTTCCTTCGCCCCGGTGGCGCTACGGCAACCGAATTCAGCGTCGAGAACACCCGAGACGGCGGCACGTTCTGCACGCGCTCGGTCCGTGCAACCCAGAACGGGCAGGCCATCTTCGTCATGATGGCGTCGTTCCACCGCGGAGACGACGGCGACTCGTACCAGTCGCCCATGCCCTCGGTGCCTCGACCGGACGAGATCGAGGCGGCATCGGATTCGGTCGACCTGGCGGAATGGTCCGGCGTATGGGACCGGATCGCGGTGCCTCGCCCCTCGGCTGCCGTGAAACCTTCAGCTGAACAGCAGTTCTGGATTCGTCACCGTCGGCCGTTACCGGACGATCCGGTCGTTCACGACTGTGCGTTGGCGTACCTCGCCGACATGGATCTGCTCGACATCCCTTGGCTCGTGAATTCGGGGCGAGAACTACAGTCGGCATCACTGGACCACAGCATGTGGTTCCTCCGAGATTTTCGAGCCGACGACTGGATCCTGCACGATATGTCGTCGTCGTCGGCGGAGGGCGGCCGGGCGTTGTCGAAGGGGCGGTTGTTCGACCGCGCCGGGCGGTTGATCGCTGAAGTAGCACAGGAGGGGTTACACCGGTACCGACGACAGTGACAGCCGTGCACCGACGGTGCGACTCGGGGCAAGTACGGCGTCAGGCTCTTTCCACACCGAGCATTCCGCGCACAAGGAACCAGACATCTTCTTCCACGTCTTCGGTACTGACCACATTCTTGCCCGATTGAACCCATTGTGGAGATCGGTCGCAGAGGTTCAAAATCGCTGCCCGGCACACATGTACGGGCGGCATGCTCCGCGAGGAATTCTGCGTCACGTCAGCGATGAGGCCGTCCACCAGCTGCTGATACGCCACCCGCATACGAGTGATGGCATCTCGGCGCGGCGGATCGAGCAATTCGCCGGCCGAGACCGCATCCAAGAGACGATCGACGAACCTGGCACGACCCGAGAACATGATCTGATTGCGAGTGTGCCGCTTGACGACACCTTCGAGCCGCTCCAGAGAAGCGAGTTCGGTGTCGTCCACATCGATCACGAACGTCTTGAACCGCTGCAAGCCCCAGATCAACGCGGCGAAGAGCACGCTTTCCTTGGAGTCGAAATGGTTGTAGACCGCAGGCGGCGATACTCCCGCATCCTTGGCAAGATCCTTCATGGTGGTTGCGTAGAACCCCCGCTCGCCGAACAGCTTCAGAGCCGATTCGAGCAGTTGTTCGCGAGTTCGATTGCCACGTGCCAAACGCCCGTCCGACACGTCCAGCACATCCGACACGATTGCTCCGGTTCTCCAGGTCCAACAGTCGAAATACGAATGGTCGTTCGTACTTACAGCGAGCTGAGCTGCAGATTACCACGCGCTGCTCAGCGCGGGGCCGACACGCACGGCCGCTTCCCTTCGTACTCAATGGTTTATCGCACTGCGTGCAACGACGAATGTCATCACGAAGGTAACGAGCGGCAGCGTTTCCATACCTTCTGAACGAACATTCGTATACTATACGTTTGAGACCCCTCGATCGTGCGCATCGCTCCGACGCCGGTTGCCGAAACATCGGTCTCGGGGTAGTCGAACCTGCCGTACCAGAACGTCGTAATTCTCAATTCTGTCGCCGAGCGAAAGGCTTCGAGCCGTGAAGTTTTCATTGATCAACATCCCCTACGCCCTCAACTACGCCTCGGGGAACGAGACCGCCACGCAGGTCATCGACTGGGACCTTCAGGTGACCAAGTGGGCAGACGAGTACGGGCTCGACGAAGTGTTCTTCGCCGAGCATTACACCTTGGGGGCAGAACCGTCACCGGCTCCGGATCTGATGATCGCCGCAGCGTCGCAGTTGACCTCCAAGGTCAAGCTCGGAGCACTCGGACACCTGCTTCCCTATCACAACCCGATCGCACTTGCTTTCCGCATGATGTGGCTCGACCACATGACCGAAGGTCGCTACATCGCCGGCGTCGCTCCGGGCGCGTACCCGAGTGATGCGGCCTTGTTCGGCACGAAGAAGAACAACCCCAAGATGATGGCCGAAGCACTCGACATCATCGAGATCATCTGGGCCAACAAGGGTCCGCAGAAGTACGAGGGAGAGTTCTTCTCGGTCGACCTTCCGGCGTACAGCTCGTCGATTCACGGCCCCCATCTGCGCCCGTACCAGGATGCGCCGCCGATGTTGATGACCGGAATGCAGGCGTCCTCACCCACTCTGACCGAGTGCGGCCGACGGAACTTCGAGCCGGTGAGCCAGCTTGTGTCGACGACGACACTCAAGGCGCATTGGGCCGCGTACGCAGAGGCCGCGACTGCCGCCGGCCACACCCCGTCACGGAACAAGTGGCGAGTCGTCCGCAGCACCTTCGTGGCCGACTCGGACGAACAGGCTCTCGACCAGTACATGCGGGGACCCTCCGCCAAACTGTGGACCGAGCACAACCTCCCGACCTTCCGCCGGCTCGGCCTCGGTTCGCTGCTGACCGACGGAGCTGTCGCGGACGAGGACATCACCGTCGAGTGGCTGGCCAAGAATCTGTTCTTCGTCGGCTCCCCCGAGACCGTCGCAGGAAAGATCTCCCACCTGTTCGACGAGGTCGGCGGCTTCGGCGCTCTGATCGCGGGCGGAGAAGACTACAAGAACAATCCCGAGCCCTACCGTCGCAGCCTGGAATTGATCGGCACCAAAGTTGCGCCGATGGTGTCACATCTGACGGTCGACGAAGACGAATAGCAGCGCACACAACTGTGGCCCCGAACTCCGTGGAGTTCGGGGCCACAGTCGTATGTTCAGAGCCCCAGATCCCGACCGATGATTTCTTTCATGATCTCGTTGGACCCCGCCCAGATCTTCGTCACTCGCGCATCCATCCACGCTCGTGCCACCCGATATTCACGCATGTAGCCGTACCCGCCGTGCAGCTGAACGCAATGATCGAGGACGTCGTTCTGCACCTGCGCACACCACCACTTGGCCTTGGCCGCGTCCACTGCACTGAGCCCCGTATCGGAATGCTCGACCACACATGCGTCCACGTAGGCCTGAGCGACCTCGACCTTGGTCACGAGCTCGGCGAGCAAGAACTTGTTGTGCTGGAACCCACCGATGCTGCGCCCGAACGCCGTACGATCCTTCGCGTACTCGATGGTCTCGAGCAGAATCTGCTTCGCATGCGCCAAATTGGTTGCAGCGCCTCCGATCCGCTCCTGCGGCAATCGCTCCATCATCGATACGAACCCGGTACCAGGCTCACCGAGCATTGCATCATCGGGCATGCGAACTCCGTCGAAGAACAGCTCGGCTGTGTCTGCTTCGGGTTGACCGACCTTGTCCAACTTCCGTCCCCTCTCGAAGCCTGGAAGAGACGCGTCGACCAAGAACAGACTGATGCCGCGAGCGCCCCGGGTCTGTTCCGTGCGGGCTGCGACGACAACGACATCTGCGGTGTAGCCGTTGGTGATGAAAGTCTTGGAGCCGGTCAGGACCCAATCGGACCCATCACGAACCGCAGTTGTCTTCAGATTGGCCAAATCGGACCCAGCAGATGGTTCGGTCATGGCAATGGCCGCCACCGCCTCCCCGGACGCCATCTTGGGCAGCCACCGCTCTTTTTGCGCGTCGGAGGCAAGGTCGACGACGTACGGGGCAACTATGTCGAAGTGAATACCGAAGCTCGACGCCAGCCCCATGTTGACAGCGGCCAATTCCTCCATCGCCACTGCGTTGAACCGGTAGTCACCGGCCTCGCCGCCGCCGAACGACTCGGGTATTTCCAACCCGAGAATGCCCTGGCGGCCTGCTTCGATCCACACCTCACGGGGAATCAGCTTGTTCTCCGCGTGAGATTCGACGTGCGGCAGGACATGTCGCCGGATGTACTCGCGCACTGCGCCGCGGAATTGTTCATGGTCGTCGGTGTAGATCGGCCGCTTCACTGTGTCGTCTTTCCTGTTGGTTGCGATTGCGATCGTCGGTACGAAGCTCCCGACGGAGGATCTTTCCGGACGCCGACTTCGGAATGATGTCGATGAATTGCACCGACCTCACCTTCTTGTGCGGTGACACTCTCTCGGCGACGTAATCGATGATGACGTCCTCGTTCGGCGTCCAATCTGGTTGCGCCACAACGAAAGCTTTGGGAACTTCCTCACCCTCGCTGTTCGAGGCCCCGACTACCGCCACGTCTGCAACGCCCGGGTGAGCCAGAATCACGGCCTCCAACTCGGCGGGCGGCACTTGGTATCCCTTGTATTTGATCAGTTCCTTGAGCCGGTCCACGATGTGGACGGCACCGTGCGCGTCGTACGCGGCGATGTCCCCGGTGTGGAGGAAGCCGTCGGAATCGATCGTCTCGGCTGTGGCTGCCGGATTGTTCAGATATCCCTGCATCACGTTCGGACCACGTACCAGTAGCTCACCCGGTGCGCTCATCCCGTGGTCGGGAATGGCTATGTCGTCGCCGGTAGAGACGTCGACCAATCTGTTCTCGGTGTTGGAGATCGGCAACCCCACCGAACTCAACGCCAAATCCGTTCTGGCGAAGGGAATGACGTGGCTGGTAGGGCTGAGCTCGCTCATACCGTAGCCCTGGAGCACTCGGGCATCGAGCCGATCGGCAACTCGTCGGCCGAGCGTCTCGTCCAGTGCTGCTGCTCCCGACAGGACGACCCGCACCGACGACAGATCGTACTTGTCCACACTCGGATGCTTCGCCAGCAGGACAGCGACAGGTGGGGCGATGAACAAGTACGTCAGTCTGTGGGTCACACAGGCCGTCAACAAATTCTCGAGGTCGAACCGGGCGATCGTCACCACGCGCGCACGAGTCTTCAGGGACACGTTGAGCAGGACCGTCAAACCGTAGACGTGAAAGAAGGGCAACAGTCCGAGGACGACATCGTTGGAGGCCAAACCGTAATGAGGCATCGACTGGGCGATGTTGGCGACCAGATTTCGGTGAGTCAGTACCACGCCTTTGGGGGTTCCCGTGGTCCCCGACGAGAATGGGAGCACGGCCGGGTGTGTTCTCGGGTTCACCGACAGTGCCGGAGCCGGCTCGTCCAGGGCGACCAGATCGTCGACCCCCAGGTGGCCGTCCATCTGCCCGATGGCAAACGTACGTTCGCCCGAAATACCGCAGCGCAGTGCAGCTTCGAGAGCCACGGCGCTGTGGTTCGACGCGGTGAAGAGGTAGCTGGCACCGGATGCTGCCAACTGTTTGGCTACATCCTCCGCCGTGTACAGGACGTTGACCGGTGTGGCGGTGGCTCCGGCCAGAAGAATCGCATGCAGAACCACAGCGAATTCCGGCGAGTTGGGCGCGTGTACGGCCACCACATCCCCCGGTGCCACCCCCCGAGAGGCCAGTGCCCCCGCGACCGCTTCGATCCTCGAGACCAGGGCACGGTAGCCGATTGCCTTGCCCGTCTCACCGTCGATCAACGCATCCCGGTCCATATCGGACGCGTCGATCGATCCGAACACGTACTCGAACACAGTCGAATTCGGGATGTCGACATCAGGAAGGGGACTTTTGTAGATCAAGCCAATCTCCTAGCGGTGGTGAGCGGCGTCGAACCAGCACGCGATACGCGGAAGATTCGATGCCATGAGGTCAGGGGAACTCGATGACCTGGCGAAGCCCCTTACCGGAAGCCAACGCGTCCATACCTTCGTTGATGCGATCGAGGCTGATCGTCGCGGAGATGAGCTCTTCGACGGGTAGCCGCCCGGCACGCCACAGCTCCAGGTAGCGCGGTATGTCCCGAGCAGGAACTGCCGAGCCGAGGTAGCTACCGATGATCGTTCGAGCTTCTGCGACCAACCCGAGCGGTGAAATCGACGACCGTGCATCAGGTCTCGGCAATCCCACTGTGACGGTGGTACCGCCCGGTGCCGTCGCGGCCACTGCCGACTCGAACACCGCAGCGCTGCCGACCGCCTCCACCACGATGTCCGCTCGACGGCCTCCGAGTGTCGCAGGGGTGTACACCTCGGTCGCACCCAAACGGGTGGCGATATCGAGCTTGTCCTGCACGGCGTCGACGCCGATGACCGGCCCCCGACCCAACGAGACCGCGACGAGGAGGGCGGCCATTCCCACTCCCCCCAATCCGACGACCATGACGGACTGCCCCTGGCGCGGCGGTGCAGCGTTCAACAGCGCTCCGCCGCCGGTGAGGACCGCACAGCCGAGAACAGCCGCGACGGCAGGAGGCACGTCGTCTCCGACGGGGACCACCGAACGGCGGTCGACAACAGCATAATTCGCGAATCCGGAGACACCGAGATGGTGTGCCACGTCCACACCGTCGCGGCGGAGCCGGTTCCCGCCGTTCAACAGGACGCCGTCGTTGTTCGCGACGGAGCCTGGAGTGCAGGGCATTCGACCGTCGGTCCGGCACGCAACGCACTCGCCGCATCGCGGAAGAAAGGTCATGACCACGCGCGTTCCTACGGCGACGTCGGTGACACCCGCTCCCACTGCCTCGACGATGCCCGCAGCTTCGTGTCCGAGCAGCATGGGCACCGGACGCGGACGGTTTCCGTCGATCACCGACAGGTCCGAATGGCACAGACCAGCGGCCTCTATGCGTATCAGCAGCTCACCCGCGCCGGGGTCGGCCAATTCCAGTGTGCTGACGGTCAACGGTCGCGTCACTGCGTAGGGCGCTTCGCGTCCGATCTGTTCCAGTACGGCACCACGAATTTTCATGACCGGTTCACTCTTTCGATTGGTACGCGGAACCTACAAGTGCGTGATCGGCGTCCGAATCTGCCACCTTCGAGGCCAGGTAGGGAGCCGGATCGAAGATCGAGCAATGGTCTCGGAAGGTGTGAGCGAAGTCCGGCCACGCCAACGTCGACCGACCGTTCCGTGGGTCGACGTACCAACTGCTGCAGCCTCCACTGAGAAGGGTGGTACGCATCGCTTTGTCGTGCAATCGATCTGCGTACTCCTGCTCGTCGTCTGCACTCACCTCGATGACTGCCCGGTGGTTCTCACGCAACCATTCGAGCGCTCCGAGTACGTAGTCCACCTGGGTCTCGATCATGTAGATGATCGAATTGTGCCCCAGGCTGGTTGCGGGCCCGTTGAGCAGGAACATATTCGGGAAATTGTGTACCGCAACGGAATTGAAAGCCTGCATGCCCGTCGACCACTGATCCCCCAGCGAACGGCCACCCCGGCCGAAAACACGATGGGAGGACGGGAGGTCCCAGGTCTCGAAGCCCGTCGCGAAGACGAGAACATCGAGATCGTAGCTCTTGCCGGTTGCGCTGGTGGGAAGCCCGTCGACGAATGCACCGAGAGCCGACGGTTCGAGCGTGACGTTCTCTTTCTGCAGAGCAGGATAGAAGTCGTCGGACTTCAGAATTCGTTTGCAGCCGATGGCGTAATCGGGCGTCAGATGCTTCCGCAACACGCTGTCGGACACCTGCGATTCAAGATGTCCCAACGCAATCCGCTGCGCCTCCTCGATGTACTGCGGCACCATCCGTCTCGCGGCGAACTGATAGTCACCGCCCCAGAAGATCGTCTGACGCAGATCGTCGATTGCACCGGGATCGCGTCTGAACAGGCCCTTCTCCGCGTCCGTGAAGGTGCGGTCGCGTCGCGGAATCACATAGGCGGGGGTGCGTTGGAAGACGACCAACTCCGCCGCCATCTCGGCGAGCTCGGGCACGATCTGCACTGCCGACGCCCCGGATCCCACGACGCCGACGCGCTTGTCGTTCCATTCGATACTCGAATCCCAACGAGCCGAATGGACGATGTCACCGGCGAAAGTGTCGATACCGGGCAGCTCGGGCAACTTCGGGTCGGTCAGATGCCCGGTCGCAAGAATGAGGTGCCTGCCGACGTACTCGCCCGTCGGCGTTGTGACGGTCCACTTCTCGGTCGTATCGTCCCATCGAGCGTCGAGCATCTCGGCACCGAATCTCGAGTGGGGAACGAGCCCCTCGTCCTGGGCGACGCGCCGAATGTAGTCCCAGATCTCGCCGCCGGGCGAGTACTGACGCGACCACTCCGGGTTCGTGCGGAACGAGTACGAATACAGGTGCGAGGGAACGTCGCAGGCCACCCCCGGATAGATGTTGTCGCGCCAGGACCCACCCACGTCACCCTCACGCTCGAGGATGACGAATGTGGAGTCGGTACGACGCTTCAGCTGAACCGCCATTCCGATTCCGGCGAAACCCGCTCCGACGATGACGACATCGACCTCTTCGGAAGGACGTGCGGCAGAGGTTCGCTCGACGTCGGCCGACGATGGACTGTGCATTCTCGTAACTCCTGCAGGGCTGGTGGGGACTGAGTGTTCTTGTCAGGGCCTGATACTCGGCAGGATCGAACCCGCGGGGAACCGTTCGGGGTACGCATTGAACGTCGAAATCCAATGCACCAGTTCAGCGGGCCGCTCCCGTACCACGGCGTGGCCGGCACCGATCTCGACATAGGACGCATTCACGATGGCCCCGAACAACGAGCGCGAATGCCTCGACGGGACCATGAAGTCGTCTCGGCAGCCCACGACCAAGGTCTTGGCGTCGATGTCGGACACAGTGTCGGTGATGTCGATTCGACGGTTCAGGTCCATTTGCTGGTCCTTGAACTCGTCGAATGTGACCGCATCCGCCATGGCTCGGACCTCGTCGGCGGTGCGCAGCGCGAGAAATGCTCCGCTGTAGGCGGTGAACACCGAAAACTGTTGAGCGGCAGTCTGGTCAGTGCGCCGCAGGTGGGCCCATACGTCGTTGCGCAGCAGTTGCTGTTTGTCGGTCCTCATCCATCCAGCGATCAGCACCAGATTGTCGACCAGATCGGGATGCGCGGCGGCCGTAGCAGCGGCTGCGACCGCGCCGAGCGAGTAGCCCGCCAACGTCAGGGCGGGTGCGTCGACCTCACGAATCACCGCAGCGATCTGTGCGACCAGGCTCGACAACTCCAAGGTGTCCGATCCTGTTGGGCTCAGATCCACCGACACCACACGCTGGTCCGCCGCGAGCATGGGGAACAGGAACGAGTAGTGAGCAGCTGTGCTGCCTCCGGTGCCGTGCACCAGGACGATCGTCGGACGATCGCCGTTCGATTCGACGGAGTCGTAGAACGTGACTTCGGCCGCACCCACCGACAGCTGACGGGTACGGAATTCTGTTGCAATGCCGGCGGATACCACGAGCGTTTCCCCTTGATCGAGTTCGTCAGTTCTTGCGGATGTATCCGGCATCGATCGGAACCTCGCTCGCGGTGATGTACTTTCCGCCCGAAGAAGCAAGGAACAGAACGACGTCGCTGATCTCGGTGGGTTCGATGGCACCGATCGGAAGCATGTGCATGCCTTCCATGCCCTTCCACCAGGTCTCGGGATCGGTGGTCGCGGTGGTCTCGCCGGGAATGAACGTGTCGATCATCATGTCGTTCCACATCAGCGGAGTCTTGACCACGGTCGGGTGAATAGTGTTCACCCGAATGTTGTAGTCACCGAGTTCGGCTGCGAGAGTGCGCATCAGACCGACCAATCCCAACTTGGCAGCGTTGTAGGACGGGTGGCCCGCTTCGCCTCGGTAACCGTTCGATGACGCCGTGATGATGATCGAGCCACCGCGTGCACCCGAGATCATCGTGGGTATCGCAGATTTGCACGTCCGCCAGACCCCACTGAGATCGATGTCGATCGTGGAGTTCCACTCGTCCTCGGTCATCTCCCAGGAATTCTTGGACTTGGTGAACACGCCTGCGTTGGCAACCACCACATCGATTCGGCCGAACTCGCGGACGCCGAGTGCGCACGCTTCGTCGAGTTGTTCCTGCGATCGAACGTCGGCGACCGCTGCGACGATTCGCGCTCCGGTTGCCTCGACCAGTCGCACGGTCTCGTCCAGGTCGTCTCTCGTTGCCATGGCGTACGTTGCACCGCTGATCTGTGAACAGCTGTCGACCGCAATGATGTTCGCACCCTCTTCGGCGAACCGAACAGCGTGGCTACGACCCTGGCCGCGGGCGGCACCGGTGATGAAGACTACGTGATCCTTGAAGCGCTGCATGACAATTCCTCTGTTCTCGGGTCCTGGGACCGGACTTTCGATAGTGGTCGACCTCGCTCTACTGGAGAGAGAAGGCGACCCTGGTGGCTCGGTCGACCGGCGACCAGTATTCGTAGGCTTGGAACCGTCCGCCTCGCGTGTCGAGGGTGTGCGGGCCCGAATCGCCGAGCTCGACAGCATCCGACCTCAGAGACTCTCCTGCAATCCACAGCAAGTCGAACTGCTCCGCCATCGCCGCCAATTGCCTGTGGTCGGCAATGTCACCTCGGTCGTTCAGAATCGGGGCGTATGCGGCAGCATGCCTGAGCCCGGCCAGACGCGTCATGGCAACCGCGGCGTCCGCAGCGCCCCAGTGTTCGACACTCGCACAGCCGACTCGGACCGGCAGCACGTGTCCGGGTCGCGTCAGGTTCCCAGGTGCCGTGTCGGCAGCGGCGAGTGCCCGGATGGTGCACGCCCGGTCGTGCGCCGAAATGCCGGTTCCGACACCCTCTACGGCGTCGACCGTGATCGTGTAGTTGGCACCGTCGGCGGCTTCGTTGAACGTTGCCATCGGCGGTAGGTGAAGCCGATCGAGCTCGTCGCTCTCCATCGCCACGCAGATGAATCCATCCGTATGACCGATGAGGAACGCGGCCGTGGCGGTGTCGAGCTGTTCGGCCGCGGCGACGAGGTAGCCGATGGACTCGGTTCCGGTTCGGACCTGGAGCATCACCGGGCGTCCGCGTGTGAGCGCGCGAACCAACAGCGTCCCCCGGTGATCCACCGGATGCCGGTGTATGAATTCGTCGGCGTCGGCATGCACGACGGAGCCCTCGGAGCCGGCGGTCATCACTCGGCTGAGACCGTCGGCCGGGGAGCCAGGGTGGGGAATCTCGACCGGTGGAAAATGAGCGGGTCGGTGAGATCGGCCTCTGGGCCCGGCACTGCGAAATCGGTGACGAGGCAAACGGCGATCACATGGTCGCCGCCTTCGTGTGTTTCGACGATCTCGCAGTCGAACCACGCGACAGCATCCTCGAGTACCGGATGCTGCGTCGAGACCGACCCCTGCAGGCCGACTCCTGCGAACTTGTCCGTTCCACTGCGAGCGAACTGGCGAGCGATCTCGCCCTGGTGTTCGGCAAGGATGTTGATGACGAGCTTCTCGTTCTCGGCCACTCGCGGCCACGTCGTCGATTTCCTGTCCGCCGCAAGGAGAACGAGCGGCGGATCCAACGACAGGGACATGAACGACTGAAGAGTCATCCCGACGGGACCAGTCGGTGTGGAGGCAGTCACCACGGTGACTCCGGTGGGGAAGTGTCCGAGAGCGTCTCGGAACACGCGCTGATCGATCGGCATGCAAGCCACCCAACCCTTCGTCGGATCTTCTTCGCTCGTTCCACCTGTGGCGGACCGGCCAGGGAACCCGGAGGCGGGAACCCGGAGCCGGCACGGGATTGAGCCCGCTGCTTCGGTGAGAAACATAAATATGAACGAGTCATCGTTTATATTTGCACTGTAGCAACCGGATGTGACCGGGGCAATAGATGGAACAACACTGCCGATCCAGCGTCGAATCTCGGAGAACATTGGCTTGACCGGCACTGCCTGATACTCTACGAATGAACGTTCGGATACTTTCTATCCTTCCTGTACATAGCGAGAACGAGCCCGATCCAGCTCGATTCTGCCTCGCTCCGGCAGCGCGAGTCCGCATCGGCCTCACGCCTGCGCCGCCCGCCACCGAAAGGGAACTCATGCTCGATCTCGAGGCGTCACACGAGGCCTACGAACGGTGCCGTCAGAGCGTCGGGAGCGGAGTGAGTTCCGGCCTGCGTAGTGCGATGCGCCCACATCCGCTTTTCGTCGAGCGCGGTGCCGGTTCGCGGGTATGGGATGTCAGCGGCAATGAGTTCGTCGATTACGTCATGGGCTGGGGTCCGCTCATCCTCGGCCACAGCCATCCCTCCGTCGTGTCCGCCGTGACCGAGGTAGTGGCGAAAATGCAGATGGTCGGAATGGGCCACCGCCTCGAATACGAGGCAGCCGAATCCGTCCTCGATGCTGTTCCCCACGCCGAGCGCTTGCTGTGGAGCAACACCGGAACAGAAGCCGTGCAGATCGCCCTTCGGCTGGCGCGAGCGGCCACCGGGCGAAACACTGTCGTGAAATTCGTGCACAGCTATCACGGTTGGCACGATTCGGTCTTCGCCAGCGTTCGGGACCACGACGGCGGCGAGGACGCCACTTTGAACTCGCTCGGGCAGAATCCGAATTCTGTGACCGACCTGATTCTCCTTCCCTTCAACGACGTCGACGCGGTTCGAGCAGTGCTGGGCGAATCGAAAGAGCGCGGCATAGCAGCAGTTCTCATCGACCCCATCATGAGCAATGCGGGCGTCATCGCGCCGGATCCAGGGTTTCTCGAAACCCTTCGGAGCCTGTGCGACGCGCACGACGTCGTACTGGTATTCGACGAGGTCATTGCCGGCTTCAGAATTGCCTTGGGCGGTGTGGCCGAACGCTACGGCGTCCGACCCGACCTGTCGGTTTTCGGCAAAGCCATAGCGGGCGGCTTCTCTCAGAGTGCGGTTGTCGGCCGCGCCTCGATCATCGACCTCGTGGGCAAAGGTGCGGTCCACGCAGGCACCTACAACGGAAACCCGGTCAGCTTGGCGGCAGTTCAGGCAACTCTGACCGTGCTGCGCGAGGACGGGCAATTCGACCGTCTCGACGCAATGGCCGCTCGGATGGAGGCCGGTATTCGAGGCGTGTTCGACGAGTCGGACCTGCCGATCACAACGCGCCGCATCGGCTCCCTCGTTCAGATCGTGGAACAGGCACCTCCCGGAACCGAGAAGCTGTGGCCCGGACTGACCGGCGAATTGCTGCGCAACGGCGTGGTTGCCCTTCCGTCCGGCAAGATGTTCGTCTCCACCGCCCATACCGCCGACGACATCGAACGAACCGTCGCGGCGCTGCAGATGGCGACTCGATCGCTCGACGTTCACGTCGGTTGAGCGTCACCGCTATTCGCATACAGTGCTTCGGTTCCATCGCCCGAGGAGACCGATGACGGAAACGCCCGAACCGCAGACTGTCGACGGCCGGATGGCACGGGGAATACGCACTCGCTCCGAACTTCTGCGCGTCGCAATCACGCTCTTCGGCGCTCGTGGTTTCCACGCCGTCAGCATGAAGGAGCTCGCGGAGACAGCCGGAATCAAACCCGCGTCGATCTACAACCACTTCGCGTCGAAAGAACTGGTCCTGGCGTCGGCCCTTGCAGACGGACTCCGCCGGTTCTACACCTTCGTGGAGGGCTCGGATGATCCTCGGGCCGAACCACTGAGCCGACTAGAGAATCTCGTGAAAGCCCACACCGCGTGGCAGCTCACCGAAGAGAATCCCGTGCGCGAAGCGGACAGTTTGCTCGAATCGGTGACCGCAGGAGAGCTTCTCGACGACCGTCACCGCGAGGACATCGAAAGCCTCATGCTCGGATACCGACGATTCGTCATGAGCATCATCGACGATCTGCGGGCAGAATGCCCGGAGGCCCTACCCCCGACGCCGGTATGCACCAGCGCGCTGCTCGACTTGTGCGATCGAGCCCATCGGTGGAAGGCCGTAACGGATTCGAGCACGGTCGATGTCCAATCCTATTGTTGGACAATGACGCTAGGGATGCTCGGACTCGAACGCCACTCCGAATCGACGGCCGCGCGTCCGTGAGCAGCAGACCGACCCGTCCCAGATTCGTCAGAAGGCACACCCACCTACCCACCCTACGAGTGCCGCTGAGCGGCAGGAGGAACCGATGAACGGATTCGTCGAGCAGACGATCGACCAGAAGTTGACAAAGTACTCGGTCGACAATGCAGACCGTATAAAGGCCGGGACACCGACAGTCGCGGCCAATCGTTTCTGGACCTCACCCGACGGTAGCGTCGTGCACGGCGTCTGGGAAATGACCGAGGGCACCATCGATGGTTTCGATCGAGACGAGACATTCGTGGTGATCGCCGGCCGTGCGACGATCACGTTCACGAACCGAAACACAACCCATGAGCTCGTTCCGGGCAGCATCTGCGTGATGCATCGCGGTGACCCTGCCAGCATCACCGTTCACGAAACCTTGCGAAAGGTCTTCGTCGTGCACGGAACCCCGTCGGCATGACCTGGAGCCACTGAGCCCGAGATCCATCACGGCGGCTGTAGTGCAACAGCTTTCGAGCCACGTATCGATCGGGTGTGGAATCGTCGTTCACGCGATGGCGAATCCACACCCGATTCGTTGCGTTTGGGCAGAGGTAGGGTCGAGGATGTCCTCGACGAAAGGCAGTGACGGTGCTCGTGAACGATCCCCTGCCCGAGCGTCCCGTCGGTCTTCGTGTACGCGCGAAGCAGCTCAAGATGAGCCGCATCAAGGAAGCCGCCGAGCAACTGTTTCGGGAATCCGCGTTCGAGGCGGTGACGACCAAGCAAATCGCCGAGCGGGCGCAGGTCGGTGAAGCGACCTTGTTTCGTTACGTGTCCAGCAAGAAGGAACTGCTGTTACTGATCTATGCCGACAGGATGGAACGGTTGCTCGAGCGCATCGAGCACGACGACCACGTCTGGCGCGCAAGCCGATCCGGAGCGGCTGACGGGAACGCCTTTTGCCGGAGGGTGTATTCGATATACCGAGTCCGGTCGGATTTCTACCGGGAGGACCCGGTCAATGCGGCCATCTACCTACGTGAGGGCTTCGAGGAAGGTAGCCGTTTCGGCAACCGAAGCGTCGAGCAGGGCGACCGGTTGATTCGCCTCACGACCGACATTCTTCGAGAGGGCCAGCAGTCCGGAGCACTGACAGGCTCCGTCGACGCACGACTGGTTGCGCAGAATTGTCACGGAATCTTTTTGCACGAAGTGGATCGAACACCGGTGCGTGGCTTCGCCACGGACACGATCTGGGATCGCGTTCACGAACGGCTCGTTGTGCAGTTGGAGCCTTTGATCGTCGCTGCCGACTGACATCAACGGAAGAGCCGGTGCCGCACCGAAGCGATCGGTGCACCACCGGCTCTCGCGCCGAGAAGCCTGTCTAGTCGAACTTGGTGATGGCCCTGGTGATCGCCGGACTGGCGGCTGCAAGAACCAGGCCGATCGCAGTCGCTACCCCTGCCAGCAGGAAGAAGTAGCTCGAGGGACTCATGGCGAGATACGCCTTGCCCCACAGTCCAGCGATGACCGAGCCGCCGCCGATAGACAACACCATGACAGCCAAGCCCTGGGCTTTGAAAGCCTTGGGCATCGCCTTGGAACCGAGCGAGAAGATCAGGGGCCCGAAGAAGGCTTCGGCACCGCCGACCGTGAACATGCAGATCAGCATGATCAACGCCGGCACCTGCGTGAACGCGGTTGCCGCAAGGCCGGTACCGACGAAGCCCGCCACGGTGACGAAGAACGCGATGATGATCTTGGTCATCGACGCAGGTTGACGGTCCCCCAGACGGTTCCACAACACCGATGCTCCGAAACTGACCGTGATGGATCCGATTGCGATGACGGAGGCGAACCACAACTCCGGAACCCGCCAGCCTGCAAGTTCCAAGTTCACATGCTCGGTGACGAACAACGGGATGACGGTGAAGACCTGAAAACTGAAGCCCCAGAACGCGAGACCGGCAATGCTGATCGGCAGCAAACCACGGAGTCGAACCTTTTCGGTGGCGGTGACCACCGTCGACCGAAACATGACCGCGTAGTAGACACCGATGACCGCGAGCACTGTCAGACCCACAGTGGTGGAAAGAGTTTCGCCGTCGAACGCGCCGATGAAGTACAGGCCGGTGGCAATCGCAGCGAACAGCGCGACAATCGCGGAGACGCGGCCACGTTCTGCGCGCTGCAGAGGGTTGACTACTTGTCCTGTTGCCACGGGCAGCTTCTTGTACACCACCGCGTATTGCGCTACGCCCAAGAACATTCCGACGGCTGCTACTGCGAAACCGGCGTGGAAGCCCCACTCGGTCTGGAACAGACCGGCGAGGAACGGGCCGAGAACTGCGCCCGTGTTGGTCGCCGCCAAGTAGATGGTGAACCCGGAGTCGCGCCGGACCTCCATCTCAGGATTGGCGTCGTACAGCGCTCCGAGTATTCGACTCAGGTTCGTCTTGAAGGCACCCGTACCGACGATGACCAGACCGAGACCGATGAACAGCCCGAGGAAGTCGGGCAGCACACCCAGCGCGATGTGACCGCCGGCGATGATGAGGGCTCCGAACAGGACCAGCTTCTTCGGGGCGAAGACTCGGTCCGCCATCCAGGACCCGACGATCATGGACAGCTGGGCGAGCGCTCCGTAGGCACCGACGACGCTGGTCACCACCGCCGCGCTGAGAGCGAGTCCACCCTCGTCGAGACTGCCGATCAGGTAGTACGCGAGCAGCGCCTGCAGGCTGTAGAAGCTGAAGCGCTCCCATAGGTCGGTGAAGGCGAGGTTCCAGAACCTCTCGGGGTGACCCAGGATCACACCAGGGCGCTTTGCCGTGGTCACCGAACCTCCTGAGGGATTCGGTGCGGACTCCGAGTCACTCGGGACCACGGATTCGGATGGTTGTGTCATGCCTGACTCCTGAGTTCATACCGACAGCCGAGATTGAGGCAGCTGCGGCCATGTTGGCAGACGCCATTGGGTACGAACTTACCCAACGGGTCGGATGTTCTGGCAACGCTTCACAGATTCCAATCGACCGAATCGCTTGCACTGCGCACGATTCGGGCACTTCGGTCGACGACAAGCACGAAGGGGTGTGAGCCTCGATCGGATCTCGACCGACGTTCGACAACCTCCGTTCAGCCATCCTTCAGCGGTCTCTCTGTCTCTCCGCTGAATCAAGTTTGGCACCGGTTTGTGACGCCGGAGTAAAACTTATGTCTGAACGATCATTAATATAGATGGCGCGTGTGACGTTGGCAACACTCAGTCTGCGTCAGCGGCACCGACCGCGTCGAACCCGGCGTCGCCGCCCTTCGGTCATCGCCTCTTGCTGAGGCAGGATCCGACAAGAACGTCCTCGGCAGAGTTCCCCGTACCTGCTGCTGGGCCTCGGGGACGACATCACCGCCGACCACGTCTCCCCCACCGATATCATCCCCAGAACAGTTCAGCTGCGAACTGTCTCGTCGGACGTGGCGTCCCTCGAAAGCGACCTCAATGACTTATCCCCCGGGCCCTTCCGCGGCATACCTTCGAGCGTGGTCAACCGGTCGAATTTCGACAGTGTCGGAGTCCTGCCCCAGGTGACGGCCTCCAGTGGCACCACAGCACGATCCGCCGTCCACTCCAGCGAGAGGGCGTGGCCTGACATGGACACCTTCGCCCTGACCGTCAACGTCGTCCTACCCATCGCCTTCATCGTGCTCGACGCGATCTTCGGAACCGGAAAGAAGTAGCAATGGCCTACGTACGCACGATCGAGACCAGTCCCACCAAGAACAGCAAGCCGGTCCCGAGCTACCAGGTTCGATGGCAGGAACCAGCACGCGACGAGACGGGTAGACCGATCCCGTCAGCTCGTCTCGACCCGACGGCCAGAAGAAGCAGGTCCACCTCAAAAAGACGTTCGGTTCCAAGGAAGCTGCGCAGGAGCGATGCGACGAACTGATGGCCCAAAGGCACAGGACCACTGCGCAATCCGCGTCGGAGATACGCAAGGCAGGCGACCAACCCTTCGGCCACTATGCGGCGGCATGGCTGGAGTCGATGGAGGTCAAGGTTGCACGCGGTCAACTCAAGAGCGCACGCTTAACGACTACCGGAAGCTGCTCCATCGGTATGTGCTCGACAGGTTCGGCGGTCAGGCCGTCGCGACCATCACGGCGAGACAGTGCGAATAGTTTCTGGCAG
Source organism: Rhodococcus sp. 05-2255-1e (assembly GCF_002259025.1). Classification (NCBI taxonomy): domain Bacteria; kingdom Bacillati; phylum Actinomycetota; class Actinomycetes; order Mycobacteriales; family Nocardiaceae; genus Rhodococcus; species Rhodococcus sp. 05-2255-1e. The sequence continues at coordinate 22,867 of NZ_NOZE01000016.1, forward strand.
CCCTGGTTCGGCAGCAATCCAGGCAAGGCGCAGACGGTGTGCTGAACAACCGACTAACCCCCGCGACCATCAAGCACGCCTGGTCGACGTTCGGACGAGTGCTGAAGTACGCCATCCGGCACGACGCAATCTCGTCGAACCCAGCCGACCGAGTGGACTTCGCCGGGAAGCGATCCAGCGGAGACCACGACCGCATCGAGCACCACCCGCTCACTGCCGCTCAGGTTTCCGCAGTCTCCAACGCAGTCGCGGGTGAGGTGGACGGGCTACCGGCGTACCCGATCTACGCGCTGATGGTGGACTTCCTCGCCTACAGCGGCATTCGCGCCGCCGAGAACGCGGGGCTGGAGGTCGGAGACCTGGCTTTCACGACCGGCCCGCCAGAGCCGACGGCTCCCCCACCGTGCGATGCCCGATCCAGGTACGCCGGACCAAGGACCGAAAGAACGGGCAGTGGGTATCGAGCACGCCCAAGTCCCGGAAGTCGCGACGCACGGTGCCGCTGCCGACCTGGCTCGCGGAACGGATGCGGGCTTACCTCGCGGAACACCACCCGAGAGCAAACGAGCCCACCGCACCCCTGTGGCCGTCGCGGAAGAACGGCGGTGGATACCGGGCAGCAGGCAAACGCTACGCAGTACCTCTGGACTGGTCGCAGCCGTTGGCGATGGGCGCGTTCTACGACACGATCTTCCGACCGGCTTTGGTGGCCGTCGGCCTACCCGCCAGCGCCCCGGCAGACGGCGACACCCCGGCCACTCGCGGAGTACGGCTCCACGACCTCAGGCACACATTCGCCACGATGCAGCTGATGGCCGGTACGCACTTCATGCAGGTATCAAAGTGACTGGGACACAGCACCTTTACTCTCACCCTCGACACGTACGGCGGCTGGATCCCTGAGGAAGACGGCGGCGCGGGCAACACCTGCCCGAGCCAACCGCCGTCCCGATGACACCCAACGCCGAGCAGTCGAACGTCGTGCCGCTTTTCAGCAAGAGGTCCGGCTAGTCGATCGATGGAACTGCCTTCAGATGGCGTTCCCCGCCTACTGACCCGACGCGCTCACCACCACCTTCTTGGGCCGTGACAGCCAGGCCGAACAGGTACCCCGACATCTCGTCTGGGGGTAGGCCGAACAGTGCGCCGATCCTCTTCACCGTCATGTCCTCACTGCGAAGTTGTTCCATGACCTTTCTGAGAATCTGGGATGACTCAGCCCTGAGCTTGGAGCCCGGTTCGGCACGACGAAAGCCCCTTTGGCTTAGGTCAACACAAGCAGATCGATATTGCCACTCAGTCAGCAACCCCAAAGAGTTCAAGCGGTGTGCCAACGCCATCGCTGCAACCTGCCATTTCCCCTTCGCCTTAATGATCTGATTCGGGGTAGCAGCCTGCAAACCTACTGCGTAGACGCTATCAGCAGGCATTAAAAAGGCGCTCGCAAAGCGATTCGCCTGCAGTTCCGCCTCCTTCCCGAACGGATTTTCATGTTCGCCATGCAACACCAGGTGACCAAGCTCGTGAGCTGCGTCAAACCTCAGCCTCTCGGCAGTCTTCGTCGTGTCCAAAAACATAAAAGGCGTACCCGAGTCGTAAAAACTGAAAGCATCCACGCTTTTGTAATCCGGTGCAACGCTTAAAACGCGCACACCGTGCTTTTCAACCAACGGGAGAATCTTCCGAATTGAGCCAGTCCCCAACTCCCATCGGACACGGAGGCTGTCAGCAGCTAATTCAGGCTCCCAGCCAGTTAGCGACGGGACATCAGCATCGGGCAGCTGGAACTGACCTTCTATCCACCGCATAAACTCGACCCCGATACGACCAGCAGCGGTCGCGCCTCCCCTTTCCGCAGACGTCATCTTGCTGAGAGCACGAAAACTCACAGCTTGCTCGGGCAACACTTCAAGCTCTGGGGCGAAAAAGAACTCAGGAAGCACTCGCAGAAAACTCGACAAGCCCTCGATCGCATCTCTACCAGGTTCCCCATCGCCATTTTCCCAGCGCTGCAACGTTTTCGATGCCACTTCGATTGCTGCCGCCACTTTCGTACGCGGCAAACCCCTTCTGCGCCTCGCAAACTCAAGGCGCGACGGGACAAACTCAGGACTCATTACTTCCTGCGAATCGGAATATCGACGTCGTCCTCATCGGACTCATCTGGCTCATCGAGTTCGGGATCAACAATTTCGTAGGGCGGAATGGCAATACGAGGCATCCACCCTCGCGGGTATCCCTGCTCATCAAGATAACCGGGAGCACTGAGCTCCAGGTAAACCTTGTTGCCTTGCTTGCTGTGCAGTAGATACCAAAGAATCCAACGAACATCATCCTCAGGCGGGCTGACCTTCCAGTCGAACCCCGACTTGTCCACAGCTTCGAACCCAACTGCTTCGAGCTTCGCAGCGCCGGTGAACGCCGCGGAACCTTTCCTGTTCTTCGTGGTGACGCCAGCCAACGGCTGGCCAGTCTTTTCATTACCTGTCGCCGGGACAATAGCGATCTGGCTGCTCAAATTGACAATCCGGGACACGCCATCATTCAGCTTGTCGAGTTCCCACCCCCTCTTACGGAGTTGCAGGGCACGCAGTCCGGCGATCACCTCTTCGTTCATCCGGTTACCAACTGCCGCCCTAGAACTCAGCCAGCTCACTTTTGATGCGCCAATCACTGCAGGGCGAACAACGCGCTCATGAAGCTCAGCAACTGTGAGATCGAAGACGGCGAGCACATGATCGGGGTCCTCCCCCGGTTCTACGTTTGGAACCTGAAGCATGCGATAGACCCTCCGCTAGGCGATGTCCAAATACCGTACCACGATCGAGGGAAGAAAAGTGGACACAGCGCACGCGGCCGTCGCGTCCGGTTCGCTCGCCAACCCGCACCTCACGGCCCTTTCACGGCCCTATGAGAGTCGGGAAGCGAACCGAACCAAAAGAATCCGACTCTGACCTGCGGAAATATGGTGCCCCCAGTCGGACTCGAACCGACACTGTACGGATTTTAAGTCCGGAAGGATGGATTCTGGTGGACTCCGATGAATCCACTTTTTTCTGCGTCACAACAGTTTTCGTACACGGAAGTGCACACCAGTCCATGTCGATCTGTACCGACTTGTGTCACGCTCGTGTCAACGCGAACGCTCAATCGGATGCACTCGGACCTGGATGGTTCATCCCGTATCGACGTGGACCCGGCGTCCGATCTGAAGCTGACATCAAACTTCTGTGCCGCGTCAGAGGAGGCCGACATCTGTGTCAACAAACACCATCGCCTGTCTCACGGATGTGACGATGGTCTTAATCGCCCAAAACCTGTCGAAAATTGGCCAAATCCTGATGCTTGCTCAGGAACGCGACAGCAAAGCATTTTTTTCCTGTTCCATCTCACGCGCTGGGTCGATGAGACAGCGAGACAGATAGGCGTTATACGAAGCAAGCACAGACTCGAAGACGCCGCCGTGCTCACCGTGGCCGGCTTTTTTGGCTTTCGGGAGGCGATCCGAGCGCTCGGAATGAAAGAACGGCAGCAGCATGAAGATGACGCCGCCAAGGACCCGGCTGCCACGCTTTTTCAGGCAGTAATAGGAACAGAACGCTGTCACGCGAGTCGAACAAAGCGGTCGATCGCAAACTCCGGATTCCCATGCACGGTCCTTTCGGTTCGGACGAATGAACAATCACCGTCGCGACTGCTCGACCGGAGAGTCACGATCAGCCGACATCCGGAGCTCCATCGGACGCGGTCGACGCTCAACGTGGCGACTGCCGACGATCGCTGATCAGGCCCCTGACTACTTCAGGCGTGCGACGAAGTCGGTGATACAGATGCGCGCTTGCTGTTGTGTCGTGTGCCCGGCCATGACCAGCGACCCCAGTCCGTGCATGAACGCCATGCACTCCGTTGCCAGATCCGTCGCTCGACCTCGGCTGACGCCCGGGCTACGGGTGTGGCACAGATCGGTGAGGTGGTCATGGATCGCTGTGAGGTGCGCGCGATACGCATCGGCGACTGGGGATTCGGTTGTGATGGAGAGTAGTTCGAGGGATACCCCGACGCGGTGGAGCGAGCGGCTCGCGTCGTCGGTCGGTAGGGCTTCGAGAAGGAACTCCTCGATCGAGGGGTTCGGGCCCGCGGAGGCGTGCTGCCACCGTTCCACGCTGCGCCGGGACAGCCGGCCGAGCGCAGCGTGGAGGAGCTCGTCTTTGCTGTTGCCGTAGTACTGCACCAACCGGAGCGAAACACCCGCTTCGGCCGCGGCGGAACGCATGGTGACTGCATCCAGCCCTCCGCGGGCGAGCAGTCGTTCGACCGCGTCGAGAATCTGCGTTGTTCGTTCCTCGGTGGCCATTCCACATACCTTCCATCCTTGATACATTCGTATCATTTATACGGATGTATCAAAGGGGGAAGATGAGCTCGCGTCGTGCTCTGTGGGTCGCATCGATCACTCAACTCGTCGTCGTGGTGGACGTGTCGGTCGTCAATGTGGCACTCCCCTCCATCCAGGACGACTTCGGTCTGGGTACTGCAATGACGTCGTGGGTGGCCACCGGGTACAGCGTGGCGTTCGCGGGAGCGTTGTTGGCGGCCGCGCGGCTGGCGGACTCGTTCGGTGCGGCTCGGGTCGTGTTGTGGAGCACGGTCGCGTTCACGTGCGCCAGCATCCTGGGCGGCCTGGCTGTGACCGGGCCGATGCTGGTCGCTGCTCGTATCGGCCAGGGCATGGCTGCTGCAGCGTTGTCTCCGGCCACGTTCACGTTGCTCACCGTGACGTTTCGCGAGGGCCCTGATCGGACTCGGGCGATCGCCCTGTGGACTGCGGTCAGTGTCGCAGGCGGCGGGGTCGGCAACATCCTCAGCGGTGCACTGACCGAAGCGTTCTCCTGGCGTGCAGTGCTGTTGATCAATGTGCCGGTCGGGGTGTTCGTCGCCGTCGCCGCCCGCCGCCTGCTCGCCGCACGAGGACCGCTCGCCGGCACCGGGGTGAGGTGGTCGTCGGTGGCAGCATCGATGTTCGCATTCGGTTCGGTCGTGTATTCGCTGTCGATGTTCGCCGACGACGGCCGGCTCTCCGGTCCTGTGCTGGCGGCGTTCGCGATCGGTGTCGCCTCGGCCGCGATCTGGATGCGTCTGGACCGACGAAGTGAGTCACCGTTGATCCCGTCGAGTCTGTGGCGTCGACGGAACATCGCCTTGGGGACGACGGCGACGGCGCTGACCGCGGTCTGTTTTCAGGTGAGTATCTGGTACTTCCTGACGTTCCGGTTGCAGCAGGACTGGCAGTACAGCCCGGTCCAGACAGGTCTCGCGTTCCTTCCGCTGACGGTGTCGCTGATGGCGGTGAACCTTGCGCTCGTGCCTCGACTTCTCGACCACATCGGTGCCCGCATATTGATCTCTACCGGGGCTTTGATCGCCGCGGCGGGGGTGTGGTGGATCGCGGACGCGCAAACAGGTGCGTTCTTGAGTGCGGTAGCCGGTCCCTCGATTGTCATCGGAATCGGTGGAGGCCTGATGAATACGCCACTCGCTACCGTGATGACCTCGGGAGTACCGACAGAGCAAGCAGGAGCGGCATCGGGCCTGATGAACACAGCCAAACAATTCGGCGGCGCGGTCGGACTGTCCGCTGCAGCGGCAGCCACCACGATTTCTCACAACGAACGAGCACCGTATCTAGTGATGATTTCAGCATTGGCAGCAACGGCTGCGATCATCACGCTCATGCGAGCCCCTGCTGCAGACGATCTCACGCCGCGCCCGAACGTGAGATGACAACCGGGGCAGCATCATTCGGCCCTGGGGGGAAGCGAGGGTGCCGGTGTGAGCGCAACGAGCACTGCCACCGCCGCGGGAATCACCGCGAATGGGAGGACGACGGGGGTGTAGCTTCCTGCCACGTCATGGCCCACCGACAGAGCGAGTGGACCGAACGCGGTGGATCCCACAGCGATCATCGTCGATACCCCACGTATTCCGCCGATGTGCGCGGTGCCGAAGTAGTGCGCGTATGCGGCCGCCTCGATGGCACGCATCGAGCCCGCCGCACACCCCAGGATCAATTCGTACACGATTGCCATGACTCCTGGTGCGACCAGCGGTATCGACACCAGGGCCGCGCACAACAGCGCCATCGATATCGCGACACCGAGCTTCGGTGCCATCGAATCGGCCAACGCTCCCAGAGCCAATGTGCTTACCAATCCGGCAACCGTCTGCGGGATGAAGTTCGCGGCCGCCGCCGTGGCGCTCAATCCCTGCTCACCCAGCAGAGACACCTGATGAAAGTTGACGGCGGTGCTGAGCATGCCGGAGGCGGCAAGACCTGCAGCGATGGCCCAGAACATCGGGGTGCGGAGAGCTTTTCGGGTGGTCCACACGTTCCGTTCGACGGAAACAACTGACTCACGCTTGCCGGGCGAGTCCGCAGACACTGCTTTCACTTTGCCTGCCGATCGCAGCCCGATCAGCGCTACCGGAACCACGATGAGCCACACGGCAATTCCCTCGTATCGCCACACGGCATCCACACCGTGGCTCGAGACAAGACGTTCGAGAAGCACCGGTGCCAGGGAGATTCCCGCTGATCCTGCCGCGGCGGTGATGCCGAGCGCCAGCCCGCGGCGGTGCGTCACGTGGACGGCGACTGCGGTGGTGGCGGCGAGTCCGAGTGCGCCCTGGCCGACCATGCGGATGCCGACGAAGCCGGCCGTCAGTCCGAAAACATCAGCGGCGAAGCTCAATCCGATCAGGACGGCTCCGAAGATCAACCCGAGAACGGTCATGACCGCGCGGACGCCGTACCGGTCGAGGGCTCTGCCGACCATCGGCATCGCGGACGCGCCGGCGAGTGTGCCGATGAGGTAGCTGAGCGATAGATCCGTTCGCGTGATGCCGAGTTCGTCGATGAGGGGGGCGGTGAACACCGAGATAGCAGCTGTCTGACCGGGTGCGGTCATGATCGATGCGATGCTCGCCATGGCCACTATCAGCCACGGCGAGCTCGATCGGGTTACGCTCCGACGGTTGGTGGGAAGAAGACGCACGAGGTTCGGCTCAGTGTCCGCCGGACAGCTGGCCGGTCAATCGAACGTGCCGCTCGGCGGACGCTGCGTTCAGTCCGATGATCTCGGCGTGCTTGCCTTTTGCCTCGTACTTGGTGGTGATGGCGTCGAGTGTCGCAACGGTGGATGCGTCCCAGATGTGGGCACCGCTGAGATCGATGATGACGTTCTTCGGGTCGTCGATGTAGTCGAATTGGTAGATCAGGTCGTTGCTCGACGCGAAGAACAGCTCACCGGTGACGAGGTATACGCGGGTATCGACCAGGCCGTCGTTGTTGGTGTCTTCCTCGGACACCTTGGTGACGGTGGTCAAGTGCGCCACCCGGCGGGCGAAGAGCACCATCGCTGTGACGACACCGACAACTACTCCGTAGGCCAGGTTGTGGGTGGCGACAGTGACAACGACCGTCGCCAGCATCACCGCGGTTTCACTCTTGGGCATGCGTCGCAACGTCTTCGGCTGGATGCTGTGCCAATCCATCGTGCCGATCGCGACCATGATCATCACTGCAGCGAGCGCCCCCATCGGAATCAACGCCACGACATCGCCGAGACCGACCACGAGGACCAGCAGGAACACACCGGCGAGGAACGTCGAGATCCGTGTCCGGGCACCCGAGGCCTTGACGTTGATCATCGTCTGGCCGACCATCGCGCAACCACCCATGCCGCCGAAGAAGCCGGTGATGACGTTGGCCGCGCCTTGTCCCCAGCTCTCGCGGGTCTTGTTCGAGTGCGTGTCGGTGACGTCGTCGACGAGCTTCGCGGTGAGCAGGGACTCGAGCAAACCGACGATGGCCATGGCGATCGCGTAGGGCGCGATGATGCTCAGCGTCTCGAAGTTCAGTGGCACGTCCGGGATCAGCAGTGCGGGCAGGCTCGACGGCAGCTCGCCTTCGCCGCTGACGTTCGGGACATTGAGTGCGAATACGACCGTGGCGACGGTCAACAGCACGATCGCCACCAGGGGTGCGGGAACGACGGAGGTGATCTTGGGAAGCAGGAACATGATCAGCAGGCCGACCGCCACCAGCGGGTAGACCAGCCACGGCACCCCAATGAGCGACGGGAACTGGGAGGTGAAGATGAGGATTGCCAGTGCGTTGACGAAGCCGACCATGACGCTGCGCGGGATGAAGCGCATCAGTTTCGCGACACCGAGGACGCCGAAGACCACCTGCAAGAGGCCGGCGAGGATGACGGTGGCGATGAAGTAGTCGAGGCCGTATTGCTTCGCGACCGGGGCGATGACCAGTGCAATCGCGCCGGTGGCGGCGGAGATCATCGCGGGGCGTCCGCCGAGGAAGGCGATGGAGACGGCCATGGTGAAGGACGCGAACAGACCCACTCGCGGGTCGACGCCGGCGATGATGGAGAACGCGATGGCTTCGGGAATCAGAGCCAGGGCGACGACGAGGCCGGCCAGGACTTCGGTTTTCAGTCGACGCGGTGATTTCAGGGCGTTCATGACGGTGTGTTCGCTTTCGGACACCTCGTTCGGCATCGTCGAGACGGGTTCTGCTGGTGACACATTTGTCTCCGTTTCCGGTTGTTCTCACCACGGACTCGTCGGCATGAGCAGGCGTCGCCAGCGGTAGCGGGTGGACGCATCGCTGCGTCCGGGGAAGGTAGGTGCGCGGAACCCGATGGGCATCCGCGTGTCGTGGCGACGCGTGCGTTGTTCGCGCGCTGTCTGTCACGATGTCAGCGATCTCTACTCTTACGCAATGGTAGGGTCAATGCAAATCGGGCGGGCTGTGCGCCGCGTGCAAGCGAGGTGGAGGTGACGAACCAGTCGGTGCGGCAGGATGCGTACGCACCCCGAAGCCTTTGCGACTGAACGTTATCGACCTCGGTCGGGTTTACTCTTGCGCGATGCCGTGAGGGTTGTCGAGCAAGTCGGTGAGTTCTTCGGCGTATCGCAGATGTCGGCGAGCTCGACGCACGCTGTCTTCGACTTTTGCGTGACACTGCTCGACGAACTCTGCGGCCGCTGCGCGCTGGGTTGTCGAGGCTCCCCGGTCGTCGAGTACGTCCAGGGAGTCGAGTAGTTCTTTCATCTCCGAGAGCGTGAAGCCCAGTGGCTTCATTCGGCGGATCACGAGCAGGCGGTCGACGTCGCTCTCGGTGTAGAGCCTGAAGCCGCCTGTCGTTCGCGCGGAGGGCATGAGCAGGCCGACGTCTTCGTAGTGTCGGACGGTGCGAACCGATAGCTCTGCTCGTCGAGCGACCTCGCCGATTTGCATGGTGGTTCGTTCGTCACGCGACATACGCACCCTCCGTTGAGTTCTCACGCCGACGTCGATCGATTCGCACAAAAGCGCGCGTGGCCACTTTAGTCGTGTGACCGGCCTCCGCTCACGAGTGGTGGACCGACCCTCGACTACTCTACTGTTACGTTAGTGTAGATATGAGTGTGGAGGTGGTCCGTTCCCGATACCCGACACGGCATCGCCCCCATCGAGCCTCGATCCCCCGCTCTGTCAGGAGAGAACTTGCATGCGTGTGTCCGCTGAACCTTCCACCCGCCGTGAGCGAGTCACGCTCGCGGCGGTGCTCGCACTCGGGTTGGCACTGACGGGTGTGGCCGTCACCGTTCTGATCGGTCAGGCTCTGAACGACCACCAGATCGATCTGGCCGTCTTTCAGGATGCGGGGGCCGCGTACGTCAATGGGTTCCCGCTGTATTCCGAAGACTTCCCCACTCGGTCCGGCCTGCGCTTCATCTACGCGCCGATAGCCGCAGTGCTGTTCGCGCCGATGACGTTGCTGGAGATGACGACTCTGCAATTGCTGTGGTCGGCGGTCAATGTGGTGCTCGTGTGGTGGGTCCTCGCTGCGGTGCTACGCAAGCTCGATGTCTCGCGGCCTGCGGTGGCGGCGTTCGCTGCCCTCGGTGTCGCGTTGTTCCTCGAACCCGTCCGATCGAACTTCGGGTTCGGGCAGATCAACATCATTCTGATGGCGCTCGTGGTCGCCGACTGCGCCGCTGTGCTGCCGCGTCGAGTTCGCGGCGTCGCGACAGCGGTCGCGGCGTCGATCAAGATCACGCCGGCAGCGTTCGGGTTGTTCTTTCTCGTTCGACGGGACTACGCCTCGATCGCTCGCGCCGTCGCCACGGTGATTGCTGTTGCTGCGGTCGGTATTTGGCTTCTTTCCGGAGCCTCGGTGCACTTCTGGCTCACCGAGTTCTTCGCCACCGAACGCGGCGGTGGCCACGGTTTCGTTCGTAACCAAGCCTTCACCGGGGTGCTTGCTCGACTGGGAGTCGATGGCCTGGTCAAGGACGCAGTGTGGGCGCTCGCCGCCGTGGCCATCGTCGGCGCTGCCGCCTGGTCGGCACGCAGGTTCACCCGATCCCGCGAACCGATGCTCGCGCTGGCGGTTGTCGCACTCGCCTCGCTGCTGGCCGCTCCCTTCGCTGTGACCCACCATTGGGTCTACAGCGTGCTGCTCATACCCCTCGCCATAGCTCCGCAGTATCGGAGTTGGCGCCCGTTGCTCGTCGGGTCCATCGCCGTGTTCGTAATCGCTCCGCACCAGCTCCTCGACGGAATCGACTCGACAACAGGACCATTCGAGCTCGCACTACGGCATATCGCCGGCAACGCACAGTTCCTCACTGCGCTCGTCCTACTAGCTGCAGCAGTCGTCGCCGCACGCAACAGGCACCCCGACCCGGTGCCGACCGCAGCCAAAGCCGTCGTCGCCGCCTGAAAGGCGAACGCTGACGCGATCCCAGCCCGATTTCGCCACCGCTCACCAGGGTCCAACAGGTCGGGTGACAAATCCTTCGGCATAGGGATTGTCTCGCCGAAACGGACGGTGAAGATTGAGCGTTCGGCGTGGGGAATCAGCTGCGCCACGACACCGTCGCCCAGCGCCTCGTCGACGCGGGGTGAAGAAGCCGCGGTGCGGCGCTCCGATAACGATCATTGTGGCGTTGTGATCGTTCGCTTCTTCGCGCAAGGCGTCCCAAGGGCCGGCCAGTACGGTGACTGTAAAACCACTGTCCCCACCCTGATTCTTCGAGCGAGCGAGTGCACCGCACACAAGGTATTGAGGCGGTTGTGCCGAAGTTGCCGTTCTTTGACCGTGCAGCCATCCGCTCAGCCAAGAGGCCATCGCTCGCATCCTCACAGGCATCGCAATCCATTGTTGCGCCCATCATTTACGTATCGACGCTCACGATGCGACGCAGCTCGTACCGAGATGTGTCAGCCTCGTGTCAGTGAACTTCAGAAGTCGGTCGAATTTCAACGCTAGGACCTGCCCTGAGCTGCACAAACCAGCCGAGTAGCGATCGAGCAAGCTCAGGTCGGTCAGTGGATTTTAAATCCGCTGCGCCACTTGTCCATTCAAAACCATTGAAGTTCACCGAAGTACACGACACTCGCCGAAACTCGTGACCTATCCTAAGATTTCGGATCCATATGGACTCTGGTGCCCCCAGTCGGACTCGAACCGACACTTGACGGATTTTAAGTCCGCTGCCTCTGCCAATTGGGCTATAGGGGCCACCGCTGGAGTCGCGCTCCAGCGGTGACGATCATATCGGGCTGCTACTGGGCCGGGATGACCGGCGGCACGAAGTCGAAGGTCATGCCGAGCAGCCAAACGAGCAGCAGGACCACCGGGAAGTGGAAGATGAACTGCAGGAACGTGAATCCGATCAGATCTCGCGCTCGCAGGCCCAGAACCGCCAGCAGGGGCAGCATGAAGAACGGGTTGATCAGGTTCGGCAGCGCCTCGGCCACGTTGTAGATCTGGACGGTCCAGCCGAGGTTCATCTGCACATCGGTGGCAGACTGCATGACGTACGGCGCTTCGACGAGCCACTTGCCGCCGCCGGACGGAACGAAGAGCCCGAGTACGACGGTATAGACCGCGATGACCACGGCGAATCCACCGCCGCTACCGATGTCGGTGAAGAAATTCGCGAGGTGCTCGGAGATCGTCACGCCTCCTCTACCCTCCGCTTTGGTCAACATGGCCGCCATTGCGGCGTACAGCGGGAACTGCACGAGGATCCCCGCAGTGGCGGGGACCGCCTTGCTGACCGAATCGAGGAACCGCCGCGGGGTGCCGTGCAGCACGAGACCGAGCATCAGGAACACCAAGAGATAGCCGTTGAGACTGCTGACCACTGACAGCACCGGCAGCGTCAATAGCTGGGAAACAAGCCATCCCAGCGTCATTGCGCCGGCGAAGAGCGGAAGGATGCGGCTGTACTCGAGCCACTCACCCGGCCTGGTGCGCGGTGCCGGCTCCGCGACGGTGTCGTCCAGATCGACCTCCATGTCGGCGGCAGTCTTGATCGCGGCACCCTTCGGAGCAGACACGTGTGCGATGACGACCGTCAACACGATGATGATGACGCACATCAGCAACGACTGCCACGTGAAGATGGTGGTGCCGAAGTCGAGTACACCGGTGACCGAAAGCAGTGTCGCCGGAAGCGAACTGGCCGTCGCTTGCAGCTGAGCAGCAGAGGACGACATGCCGAGCGCCCAGACCGCGCCGAGGCCCATGAACGCGGCAGCACCCAGGGCCCGATAGTCGGTGCGCAGATCGTCACGGCGCGCGATGGCTCGGGCCAGTAGACCGGCGAACACCAGGCTCAGGCCCCAGTTGAGGAAGGACACCGAGCAGGACAGCAGCGCCACGAAACTGACTGCGCTACTGGAACTCTTGGGCACCTGCGCCAATCGGGTGATCAACCTGGCGACCGGCGGAGAGGTTGCCACCACGTAGCCGGTGAGAACGACCATTGCCATCTGCAGAGTGAAGGCCGTCAGGTCCCAGAAACCGTTTCCGAATGCGTCGACCACATTCTGCGGAGACGACCCGTTGGCGAAGGCAGCAACAGCAACGACCACCACGCCGACGAGGGCGAAGATGTACGCGTCGGGAAACCATTTCTCGGTTCCCTTGGCGAGCGCTTGCGCTACGCGCGCCAGACCTTTCTCGGCCGGGGCCTGCTGGGCGGGTGTCGTCATCGGTGGTCCTAGCCTCGTCGGTAGCAGTGACGTGAGCCACAGCGCCTATCAGGCTTCACCGAAACACGAAGCGATGCAACCTACATCGCCGCAGAACGGGTCTGCAGAATTGCAGATCAGATCTTGATCGACATCGCGATGCCGTCGAGGATGTCGTGCTCACTGACCGTCAACGAGCTGACAGCCCCGCGTCGCTCGAATTCTTCGGCCAGCACGCTGCACACGATCGCTCCGCCGCCGATGACGTCGACCCGTCCGGGGTGCATGGGCCCCAACGCACTTCGCTGCGTGTGAGTCATGCCGATCAGGTCCTCGCATACCTCGAACAACTCCGAGAAGGGCACACGAGACAAGTGCACTGCGTCGGCGTCGTACTCGGGTAGTTCCTTGGCGATGGCCGCGATGGTCGTCATCGTGCCGGCCACACCCACCCAGCTCGACGCGTCGCCGATCGAGACGTCCTCGAATGCCTCCGCCAACTTCTCGCGGGCGTACTCACGCGCACCGTTGATCTCGTCTGCGGTGGGAGGGTCCGAATGCAGGAATCGTTCGGTCAGACGCACGCAACCGATGTTCGCCGAGAACGCCGCTTTCACGCCTTTCGCGTCGCCCAGTACGAGCTCGGTGGAACCGCCACCCAGATCGACGACCAGGAAAGGCCCTGCGGCAGAATCGAGTTCACCGACCGCACCGGCAAAGGACAACCGTGCTTCTTCGTCTCCGGTGATCACCTCGGCCTCGGCACCGGGAATGACCTTGCCGAGTACCTCACGCACCATCGAGAAGAAATCCTCCCGATTCGACGCATCACGGGTGGCGGAGGTGGCGACCATGCGCACCGCGGTGGCCCCGGTCTTACGGATGATCTCCGCGTACTCCACCAACGCAACACGGGTGCGCTCGATGGCCTCGGGCACGAAGGCTCCGGTCGCGTCGACGCCTTGCCCCAAGCGCACGACCCGCATCTCACGAGCGACGTCAGCAAGGGTCTTACCGTTGTTGTCTGCGACGAGCAGGCGGATGGAGTTGGTGCCGCAATCGATTGCTGCAACCCTGGTCATGATTTCTCCGCACGTAGTTCTTCGATGGTCGGCCAATTAGCCGGAATAGCTTTGCCGCGCAACGAGTTCTCGGCTGCCAATGCCACCGACTCGTCGCCGAGCGGATTGACTCCTGGCCCCTTGGCCAACGAATGCGCGATCAACACGTGCAGGCACTTGACGCGGTCGGGCATGCCGCCGCCGGTGAAATCCGTTCCGAGAGATTCGATCTCGTTGCGCTCAGCCAGGTACGACTCGTGTGCACGCAAATAGGCGGCAGCCAATTCCGGGTCGGTCCCCAAGCGTTCGGTCATCTCACGCATGACTCCGGCCGATTCCTGCCGACTTGCTTCCGCCGTCAATCGCGGGTCGGTCAAGTAGTACAGGGTGGGAAACGGAGTGCCGTCGGGAAGCTTCGGGGCAGTTTTCACCACACCCGGCCTGCCGTCCGGAGATCGATACGCGATTTCGAGTACGCCACGCGGTTCACGTCCGAGCTGCGATGCGACCGCATCGAGATCTTCCTGCGAGACTGCCGAGGAATTCACCCGACGGGTCCCCCTTCTGGTTCTGGCACCGGCGGGGCCGGAGCGGGTTCTGGCTGTACGACGGGCATGGGTGCGGACGTGGGCTCCGACGGCTCGTCCGATCCCTGCGGCTGCACCGCGGTGTTCCATAGGTCGGTGTACCACGGCCCGGTCGGGGTGTTGTCCACCTCGAGATCCTTGGAGCTCGGCGAGTAGTCGCCGGGGAGCTGCACCTGATACGGCGTCTCCCCCGGCATGACGAACCGCAGCCGCTCGCGAGCATCGGCAGCGATGCGGGACGGTTCGTTGAGTTGAGACTTCTGGGTCTCGAGCGCGTCGACCTCGTCCTGCAGGGTCTGACGCTCGGCCAACACGGACTCGAGCTCACCGCGCTGCGAGAAGTAGGTCCTGAGCGGCACGGCCAGCGTCAACGCCAACGCGCACACCACGACACCGAGAATGACTGCGCGTCCGGTGGACAGCCCGAAGAACGTGCGCTCGGGCATCTTGGGTCTACGAACACCGACGCGCCTCGGAGCGGCTTTGCCACCCACCACGGCGTCGCGCGCCTGATCGGACGGCTCCGGTGGAGTGGCCGGCCGGCCGGAGGCGGTCTCGTCGCGAGACGCACCCCCGGTCGGCTTCGAGCGATTCGGAGAGGAAGGACGGCCGCGGGGTCGGGGATCCCGTCCACCTGGACTGGTCCCGGACCTCCCGCGTCGTGCCATCATTCACTCTCCACTTCGTGCATACGTATCGGTTGACTCAGCCCTCGTAATTGAACCGGGGGAAAGCCAGCTCGCCCGCGTAACGCGCCGCGTCACCCAGAGCTTCTTCGATTCGCAGCAACTGGTTGTACTTGGCGACGCGCTCGCTTCGGGCGGGGGCACCGGTCTTGATCTGCCCGCTGCCGACGGCAACTGCCAGGTCAGCGATGGTGGTGTCCTCGGTTTCGCCGGAACGGTGGCTCATCATCGTCTTGTAGCCGTTGCGGTGCGCCAGATCCACTGCATCGAGGGTCTCGGTCAGCGTGCCGATCTGGTTGACCTTGACCAGCAGTGCGTTGGCCGCACCCTTGACGATGCCGTCTTCGAGACGCTCGGGGTTGGTGACGAACAGGTCGTCGCCGACGAGCTGAACCTTGTCACCGATCGATTCGGTGAGTGCGACCCAGCCGTCCCAGTCGTTCTCGTCGAGCGGATCCTCGATAGAGACCAGCGGGTAAGCGTCGACGAGCTCGCCGTAGAAGGCCGACATCTGCTCGGCGGACTTGGTCTCACGCTCGAAGGCGTAGCCGGTGCCCGCGGTGTAGAACTCGGTGGCCGCCACGTCGAGGGCGAGCGCGACATCCTGGCCGGGCTTGAGACCGGTCTTGCCGATGGCCTCGAGGATCAGGTCGAGAGCTGCCTTGGTTCCGGCGAGATCGGGAGCGAAGCCGCCCTCGTCGCCGAGGCCGGTGGACAGGCCCTTGGCCTTGAGTACTGCCTTGAGTGCGTGGTAGACCTCGGCACCCCAGCGCAGCGACTCCTTGAACGTGGCCGCACCGATCGGCGCGATCATGAATTCCTGGACGTCGACGCCACTGTCTGCGTGCGCGCCACCGTTGATGATGTTCATCATCGGCACCGGCAGGATGTGGGCGTTCGGGCCACCGAGGTAGCGGAAGAGCTCGAGTCCGGTGGACTCCGCAGCAGCCTTGGCGACGGCGAGCGAGACACCCAGCAGGGAGTTCGCGCCGAGGCGGGACTTGTCGGGAGTGCCGTCGAGGTCCAGGAGGGCCTGGTCGACGGTGCGCTGCTCGATGGCGTCGAGGCCGATGACCGCGGGCGCAATCTCGTCGAGCACCGCGTTGACGGCCTTCTCGACGCCCTTGCCGCCGTAGCGGTCTCCGCCGTCACGAAGCTCGACGGCCTCGTGCTCACCGGTGGATGCGCCGGAGGGAACGGCTGCACGGGTCAACGTCCCGTCGTCCAATGCGACCTCGACCTCAACCGTGGGGTTGCCACGGGAATCGAGGATCTCGCGAGCTCCGACCTGCTCAATGATGGCCACGAATGCTTCTCCTAGTAACGGGGACCGGCGGACTGTGCCGGGTGCAAGACTAGCCGCTGTTGCATGGTGCCCGCGATGCACGGAGTTTCTACGGCCTGGTGCCTACCGAGTACGCGGCCGCTCGATCTCGCACGTCACGCAGATACTGGCCCGAGAGGTTGTACGCCATCAACGCGCTCTCCCACCCCTGCGCCGTTCGCAGATCACCGCCGCGCGCGCAGAGATAACGCGCAGCCGTCAGAGCGGCGTCGTCGATGTTGTCCGGATCTGCGATGCCGTCGCCGTTGGCGTCGACACCCCATTTCTTCCACGTCTCGGGGATGAACTGCATGGGTCCCATCGCACGATCGAACTCTGCATCGCCGTCCATCGATCCGCCGTCGGTGTCCGGGATCTCGGCGACGCCCGGGCCGCCGTCGAGTGGGATTCCACGAATCGGCGGTGCGACGAGTCCGTCGGGCTGCACGGAAGATCCCTGGTAGGTGCCGTGCCGACTCTCGATGTACCCGATCCCGGCCAGTGTCGTCCAGGCGATGCCGCAGTCCGCGTCGGTCTCGGCCATGATCGCGGCAGCGTGCCCGTACGACGCGAGTGCGGTCACCGAGATACCGAGCGCATCGGTCTGCGGCTCTGCCCAGGCAATGAGCAGATCGGCCGTTCGGCCGGGGGCATTGAAGTCGATGATCGGCACCTCCGTGCCCGGGCCGGGCGGAATGCCCTCGGGAATCTCACGCTTCGGCTCGCTGCTGCCACATGCGGTGAGCGCAAGGAGTACCGATGCGGTGGCGAGCACGCAGATTCGTGAGATCACCTCACCATCCTGCACACGGAAGGTAATAGAAAGCTAAAGACCGATAAAACCCCAGTACAACGTGCATAAGGACCAGGTTGCAGGGTGTATGTTTCTGTCAACCTTCACGCATGAGGGTCGCCTACCCTTCGCGAGGCAAGGCGTACCAATGTTCGACGCACAACAGGAGCACCATCCGTGTCCGTACTGGCTGCCGCAGGATCTGCGCCGTCGATCGCCACCCAGATGTTCGGCAGCGGTCTGATCGGTCTTCGCGAGGGTCTCGAGACCGGCATCGTGGTGATGATTCTCGTGGCGTTCCTCGTCAAAGCGAACCGACGCGACGCCCTCAAGTGGGTGTGGCTGGGAGTCGGCCTGGCCGTCGCGATGGTGGCGGCAATCTTCTTCGTGATCCACTACGGCACGTCCACCGTCACCGGGCTGACGGCCGAGATCATCGCGGGAGCGGCCTCGCTGGTCGCCGTCGTCATCGTCACGGCCATGGTCCTGTGGATGCGTACCGCCGCCAAGAACATCTCCGGCGAGCTGCGGGCGAACATGGAGAAAGCACTCACCGTCGGGCCTGCTGCAGTGCTGACGCTCTCGTTCTTCGCCGTCGGCCGTGAGGGCGTCGAGACGGCATTGCTCATGGTCGGGTACGCCGAGAACACCAACGGCAGCCTGTGGCCACTGCTCGGACTTCTACTGGGCATCGTCGTCGCCGCAGTACTGACGGTGTTTCTGTACTTCGGCGCGGTGCGCATCAACTTTGCCGTGTTCTTCAAGTACACCGGCATCTTCCTCATCGTGGTCGCCGCCGGAATCCTGGCCTACGGCATCCGCGCCCTGCAGATCGGCGGAGTCCTACCCGGTGGCAGCGCTGTCGCCTTCGACATCACCGCACACTTCGATGCCTCGAGCTGGTACGGCACCGTGCTCGCCGGCATCTTCAACTTCCGCCCCGAACCCACTGTCTTCCAAGCGATCGCATGGGTGCTGTACATCGTCGTCGTGTTGTTCCTCTTCCTCCGCCCGGTCCGCGTTCCCGCGGCTCCCGAGCCTGTACTTCAGAACTCCTGAAAGGCACCACCACCATGCGTCGTACCACCTACGCTCTGGCCGCGGTCGCGGTTCTACCGATGGCCCTGGCCGGATGCACCGAGAAGTCCTCGACCGAGGCCGCGTCGGGCGATATCGCCGTAGACGTAGAACTCGGTGACCTTGCTGCCGTTGTTGGTGATCTGGAACGTGGAGTTTCCGGTGGTGCCCTCGGATGCACCGACGTCGCAGGAC